>JAQYPV010000014.1 GCA_028726605.1 Peptoniphilaceae bacterium
CGAATGAGTTTGTGTGTGATGCCTTTTTCGTGGCAGTATCGGTCAAACGGATGAATTCGCTTTGTTTCACGGAAATGGGTAAATTCAAAGCCGTTGTCCGTTTGTATGATTTTGGGTTGATAACCAAAATACCGGATGGCCCTTTTAATAAATTCTACCGTGGAATAAGAGGATTGCTCACGAAATGCATAAAGGAATCGTTTGCGGCTTGCCTCATCAATGACCGTATACGGATAGAACTTGTCGGGCATTTTCCCGACGTAACACGATGACGGAACGTATTTGACATCGAGTTGCCATTTTACGCCCAATTTTTTTTCGGGGTATCGTAGGGCTTGGGCACATAGGGTTTTTTCTTCACCGGCTGTTCCTTATAAAAACCTTGTTTGCGGAGGAAGCGGAACAAGGAACATGGATGTCATCGGTAGCCACGTTGAAACTTTAGTTTTGCATAAAGTTCAATGAGTGAGATGGTTGGATTGCGTCGAAGTAAGTTTCGAATCCAAGTTTCTTCTTGCGGCGTATGTGCATTGGGATGAGGAGTGTTCGGTCCATGAGAGCGGTCTCGTAAAGAATCTTTTGTGCCGTCAAAACGCCGATTCCAGCGCATTAGAGACGCTTTGGAGATCTTGTAGCGTCGTAAAACGAAGGCGAGGGAAACCCCGCGCGATAGGTTTTGACTGCATGAAATCTTGTTTCCAAAGTGTGTGGCAAATACCGTTGTGTTTTTGCTATACTGGTTGTCATAGAGAGAATCCTTTCTTTGTTTGGTTGATGCTTTCACTGTATCGGATTTCTCTCTTTTTTTTCTTCTCGGTCTCACATCAATTGTATTTCTATACGCCGCTTCACATCGATTTAACATTTTTCTTGCACGGCGAGGTACTTTTGCGTTAGAATACCGTCCTATGAGGAGCAAGTCGGATAATCGCGATATTTTCGAGGAAAGTCCGTGCACCACAGAGCAGGATGCCGGATAACGTCCGGTGGAGGTAACTCTAAGGCTAGTGCAACAGAAATAAACCGCCAGCAATGGTAAGGGTGGAAAGGCGAGGTAAGAGCTCACCGGCAACTTGGAGACAAGTTGGCCCTGTAAACCCCATCCGGTGCAAGATCAGAGCCACAAAAGCAGTTGCTCGCTGCGGCTCGCGAGATCGCTGGAGCTGATTGGTGACGATCGGCCGAGACAGATGATTATCAGAAACAGAACACGGCTTACGGATTTGCTTTTCGTGAACGAAATGATGCGGGATCTTCGGATCCCGCGATTTTTGTATGGGGGGCGCAGAAACGACGTCTTCATAGCGTCGCCTGTTTTCGACCCTGTGCGGAAGTCTTGGGCAGTCGATAACGCAGAAGCCGCCTCGTCGCGGCGTCGCCCGGTGTCGATCCTGTGCGGGAACTTTTGGCGGTCGACATCGCCCAGGCTTGCAGCGCGGCGGCGATGGTGCGATGATAGGGAAGACAGCAGAATCAAATTGTATCGGTCCGCGTCCGGTGGGCCGTTGTAACGGAATAATAAAGGAGAAGCAAATGAAAATTGCGGTGGGTTGTGATCACGGCGGCTACACGCTTTTGGAGCCGGTCGTCGCGCATTTGAAGGAACGCGGGTTCGACGTGGACACCTTTGGGAGTTTGGACGGGTCGCGCACGGACTATCCCGATGTGGCGACGCTGGTGGCAGAGCGGGTTGTGGCGGGCGATTACGATTGCGGCATCCTCATGTGTGGCACTGGCATCGGCATCTCCATTGCCGCCAACAAGGTGAAGGGCGCGCGTTGCGCCAACGTGGCGGATGCCTACTCGGCGGCGAAGGCGCGCGAGCACAACAACGCGAACCTCATTGCGCTGGGCGGCCGCACCATTGGCGATGAACTGGCGCTGACTCTGGTGGATGCCTATCTCGACGCGACGTTCGAAGGCGGCCGTCACGCCACGCGCGTGGCGAAGATTGGGCAATACGAAGACCATCACGCGGCGCGCTGACGGAGTTTTACGCCAGAATGATTTGACCAGAGGGCCGGATTTCGATACAATATTCAGGTATCTGTTTGGGCATTCGTGCCCCGGATTCTTCGAGAATATTCGCAGCGTCGATGTGCGAAACAGAAATTGTCGAATGTTCAAAACCGCTTCCCCGTGCGGCGGCGTCCAAATGGCCGGGGCTAAGATGAAAGGGAGAAACGAATGAAGACAACTTTGGCGAAGCCGCTGGAGGTGGAGCGCAAGTGGTATGTCGTGGATGCGGAAGGCCAGATTGTGGGCCGTCTCGCAGCCAATATCGCTGCCGTCCTTCGCGGAAAACACAAGCCGACGTTCACCCCGAACGTCGATACGGGTGACTATGTCATCGTCATCAATGCGGAAAAAGTCGTTTTGACGAATGACAAAGAGCACAAAAAGATGTACAAACACCACACCGGCTATGTCGGTGGCCGTCGTGACATCTCTTACCAGGACATGATGGAAAAGCATCCGGAGCGCATTTTGGAGCGCGCCATCAAGGGCATGTTGCCGCACAACACGCTCGGTCGTCAGATGTTCCGCAAACTCAAGGTCTATGTGGGACCGGAGCACAAGCATGCGGCACAGATGCCGGAAGAATTGACTTTTTAAGGTAGGAGGAATCGATGGATAATCAATATCGTGGAACCGGACGCCGTAAATCGGCCGTCGCTCGTGTTCGCCTTCTGCCCGGCAATGGTCAGGTGCTGGTGAACGGATACTCGCTCGAAGAATACTTCGACTACCAGACGCTGCGTGACATCGTCGTCGCTCCGCTGGTGCTCGTGGGACAGCGCAATGGCTTCAACGTCGCCGTCAACGTCAAGGGTGGCGGTTTTACCGGCCAGGCCGGCGCCATCCGCATGGGTGTGGCGCGCGCCTTGCTTGAATTCGACCCGAATCTGCGCCCGACGCTGAAGAAGGCCGGTTTCCTCACGCGCGATGCTCGTGCCAAGGAACGCTACAAATACGGCTTCAAGAAGGCCCGCAAGAGCCCGCAGTTCTCGAAGCGCTAAGTTTTTCATCACTATTCTCGAAGTCAAGGCCCCCAAGCGGGGCCTTTTTTTGCGGCTTTTTGTCGAGTGCCTTTTGAGGACGCGGTTTGCGCCGACGACGGGCGTGGACAACATCACGGAGCAAGAGCTGAACATCACCAAAGAGGCAGAATACGTGACGGCGCATCGAATGCGGATGGGGGCGTTGCGGAGATCGTCTCATTTGACGAAAAGAACAGCAATGCGTGGGTCGTCAATGGGAAGACGGGAAAGCTCGACATCGTGAACATCCCGGACGTGAATGAGGATCCCGGTGTGGATGCACTTAATGCCTCCCAAGAGATGGACGTCAAAGAGGTGTTCAAAGAGAACCTGCCCGATGGCTTGCCCGAGGGCAAAGACGTTCTCTTTGGCTCGCGTTCGTTTTCTATTTTCGAAGTGGGATCGGACGCGCCGAATGGAAACGCCACGCCGTCGCCGCAGAGTGGGGAGGTGCCCACATCGAAGGATCATAAGGATCCGAATGCGGCGGGAAAACCGCAGACCGACGACGGAGAGCTGGCGCCGTCGACGACCCACATCGCGCCCCACCGGGGATGCTTCGCTCATTTCGGCACTGGTCGGCCTCGTCGCCTCCGCCGGAGCCTTTCTGAAGCTGGACAAGAAAAAAATTGAAAGGGTCGGTGCCCTCTCATTAGAGCATCGAAAAAAGGCCAAATCCCGATTCGAAGAGGACGACTTCGCCGGGATTTGGCCTTCGTTCTGTCGTGGCCATTGTCTCAAACGGCTGTGGCCACGACATTTTTCAAAAGAACCGCTCCACGTGTCGTGGCTATTTCCTATATCGGATTTAGCCACGACTTTTTTGGGAATCGGTGGATTGCTCTTTTCAATATCGATTTTACAACCGACAGAATCCGGAATTCAATGTGGTGCTCTTCGCGATATTGAAAAGAGCCACGATCGTAATCCTCGATTTTTGATTGCTCATTCCATTGTTATTTCAGCAACCTTTTTTTTCACGATTTCGGTGTGTTGTAACCGCAGAAATGAAAAGAGCAATCAAGGGGCATGCCCAAAATGTCTTTTCTTTTTTCGATTTTTGAAAGAGCGCTCAAATGCTCCGCGCGGCACAAGGATATCTATGACGATACCCATAGAAAAAGATGTCCATCGAAAATAGCGATCGCTGCGGCTCGCTGCCCCGACGCTTATTTCGCCAACTCCGCGGTTAATCCTTCGCTCACCGTCGCCCACTCGTCGGCGCTGAGCGCGGATTCGTTCACCGTGACGCCGGCGTCATCAGCGCGTCTCAGCGTCGCTTCGTCACCTCTGACGAGGCCGTCCACCGTATACATGAGCTCCGCGAGCAGTTCCTCTCGAAGGGCAGGGTCTTCGTCCTCGGTTTCCGCTATGAAGGCCTCAACAAAGACGTCGGGTTCATCCCGCAGTGCCTCGCCCAACGGCAAGGCCTCATTCGCCACCGTCACGATGGCCAAACTGGATCCGGCCGTGCCCACAGGCGTTTCGGCCAACTTCTGAGCGAGGGCCTGAAGCCCCGCCTCCTCCGCCGCCTCCTGCGCCGCACTCGCCGCCTCCGTCGTTTCGGCCTGAGACGTCTCCGCTGACGTCTCGTCCTGCTGCGTTTCCACGCTTTCCGCCGCCACCGTGGCATCCACCGGCGCCGTCAGCGTTTGCTTCGGCGCCGCGTCGCAGGCCACCAGCGCCGCCGACAGGAAAAGCGCCAACGCTATCGATCTAAAAGATCTCATATTTCCTCCTTTTACTAATAGTTAGCACGTCTTGACTAAGAGTCAGCACGTCTTGCGATGCCGACCGGACACCCTTCACTGCGTGGCGATGTCAGCGAAGTGACCGCGGCGACGTTGCGATGCTGAGCGGGCATCCGTTGATCCCTTGCGATGCCGGTCGCTCCCACGCCACTGCGAATCAATCCCAGCCGCGACGCCGCCCGCATCCTCACAACTCCCTATCTACCCGTTCTCCAGCGCGACCCTAGCGACGGCCCTTCCCCCTGTGCAGCTTGTGGTAGACCTGGTTGACGATGCGCTTCACCTCGGGAATGCCGGCGAAGAGGATGATGACGCCGTAGACGAGGGCCGCCACCAGAATGGTGACGAGAAGGCGCGGCGTCTCAGAGCCGAAAGGCAGGCCGTGGAAAACGGCAAGCGCCAGCGCCCCCATCACGGCGCTCGCGAGGGCGATTTTGCCCGTGGAGCCCAAGAGTTCCTTGTAGTGGAAACTGCCGTACTTCTTGTGGAGCACGATGCCGAACGCCGTCGCGCTGAAGAGATCGCCAATCATGGTGGAAGCGGCCAAACCGTTGAGACCCATGAACGCCGAGAGGACGAAGTTCAAAATGACGTCCACGGCCACGTGCACGCTCGAAATGATAAACGGCGTGCGCGTATCGCCGACGGCGTAGAACGAGCGCACGAAGATGGACGAGAACATCATGCCGATGAGACCGGGCGCATACCAGAACAGGGCGCTCGCCGTGACCAGAGTGGATTCCGGCGTAAAGGCGTTGCGTTCATAGAAGAGGCGCACGAGCGGCTCGCTGAAGAGCATCATCCCCACCGTGGCCGGAATGACGAGCACGAGCCCCGTGACGAGCGAGCGCACCACGATGTCCTTGAACTTCTTGCTCCGCGGATGCTCCCCCTCAGCCGCCAGCGCCGTAAAGCTCGTCGTCGTGATGGAGACGATGACGATGCCCTGCACCAGCATGTACAGCTTCGTGGCGTAGTCCAAGGCCGAAGGGCCGCCGTTAGGCATCACCGTCGTGGAGATGGCCTTGTCCACGATGATCGACAGGTCGTTCACGAGGATGGACGCCATGGCCGGCAACGCAATGCCCAGCGAACTCTTGATGTCCGGCGCGAACGGCTTTAAGATCGGCCGATGCTGATAGCCGAGCCTCCGCAGCGCCCGTGGGAAAAAGATGTACTGAATGCCCATGGAGGCGACACTGCCCACCGCCAGGACGTACATGTTGCCCGTCATCGCCGTGAGATAAGAGAAGAAGACGATGACGACATTCATGATGATGCCGGTTGTGGCCGGCGTCACGAAGTCCTGCGCATTGTTCAAGTAGGCGATCATCGTGCCATTCATGCCCGAGAAGATGATCTGAAAGATGACGATGCGCGTGAAGAGCACCGCCTGCTCGAATTTTTCGCCCGTAAAGCCCGCGGCCATGATGTGGATGATCTGTGGCATGAAGATGAAGAAAATGCCGCTCGCGATGCAGGCGATCAAGACAAACGTGTTGGTCAGATTGGACGTGAAGCGATCCGCCGCCGCCCGCCCATCGCGACGGCGCACGTTGTTGTACATGGGGATGAACGTGGACTGAATGGACATGAAGAGAAAACTGAACGACAGCGCCGCCACACTCTGCGAGATGACGTAGATGTCCTTGATGGCGCCCGTCCCGAACAGCGAGCCGAAAATCACCTCGCGAATGGCGCCGGTGAATTTCGAAAAGATGGTGATCAGCATCAATACAAAAGTGGCACGCTCCATAGTCCCCTCCAATCCAAATGCAATTCAGTTTAACATAATTCCGCGCCGCCGACGCCGGGAAAACGCCAAAAGAGAAGGCCATGGTAGACGGAGAAATGGCGGAATCGTTGCGATGGCGATCGTCCGAACGGCGCTTCGAGATCGACGGTTCCCCACGGAGCAAAACGCGTCCCAGCGCGCAAGAAAGGCGCGGTTTCTCTGCCACAGAATTCCTGCTGACCGACGACACTCGTCGTGCGGCGCCAGTTGCGCAGGATGCCCAAATCGTGTAAAATAGGCAAGTCTTGTTAAGGCATTGACGTTCTTTTCGGGACACGGATCATTACATAGTCCCACTATGTTAGAAAGGAATGCACATGACAGATAAGACAGCAGAGAATTGGAAAAATGCGACACAGACGCGCAGCATCGGCCAACAGCTTAAAGACGCCGCGCACGTGCGCAACATCGTGAAAATCGCGGTATTGGGGGCTTTGGGCTTCGTCCTCATGGAGTTGTTCCACATCCCCCTGCCGTTCGCGCCGGCCTTCATGAGCGTCGACTTCGGCGACGTGCCGGCCCTCATCGGCGGGTTTGCCATGGGCCCCGTAGCGGGCCTCCTCGTCCAGCTGGTCAAAAACGTGCTCAAACTCTTCACGACGCAAACCGTAGGTATTGGGGAACTGTCCAATTTCATCGTGGGGTCCACCTTTGTCGTGACCGCGGCGCTGATCTACAAGCGCGACCACAACAAGCGCGGCGCCGTCATTTCGCTCGTCGTCGGCGGTTTCGCCATGAGCGTTTTGGCCGTGCTGTCCAACACCTTCTTCATCTTCCCGGCCTACGCCGCCGCCATCCAGCTGGACTTAAACGCCATGGCGACGCAGGTGGGCGCGGCGAACGGCCTCGTGAGCAACTACATGACGCTCATGCTCTTCTCGGTCTTCCCGTTCAACCTCGTGAAGTCGGCCATGGAAGGACTCGTCACGTGGCTCCTGTACAAGCGGATCTCGCCCATCCTCAAAGGATGGAATTGAGCGCAACGCTTTGAACGCAACCCGGTAAAAATGGTACAATGATGTTGACCTCAGAAGGTGGCCCCTGCAGGGCGCCTTTTTTTATGATGAAGTAGGGTGGAGATGAAGTTTCAGACGAAAGAAGAGACGCGCGCGTGGAGTGAGGCCTTTGCCCGCACCCTGCGCGCGGGGGATGTGGTGGCCCTCTCCGGCGACTTGGGCGCAGGGAAGACCCAGATCGTGCAGTGGATTGCTGCCGCATTAGACGCACAACTGCCGGCCGTCTCGCCGACGTTTTCCATTGTGCGTCACTATCCGGCGCCGGCCTTTGACGTTTACCATTTGGATCTGTACCGGCTGAACACACCGGAAGAAATTGAAGATATCGACTTTGAGACGTTTTTTTATCCACAACAGGCGGTGACGTTGATCGAATGGGCGGATCGCGCCGCGGGGTACTTGCCCGCCGGCCTGATCCACGTGGATATTACGGCAATGCCCGGAGAGGCAAGGGAGGTGGAAACGTGGCGCGAATAATGGGCCTGGATACGGCGACGACGGCGACCGCCGTGGGCATTTTTAACACCGAAACCAACCACATGGAAGGGGCGCGCATCTACAACGAAGAACGCCTGCGCGCCGAAGAACTGATCTCGCAGTGCGGCCGGCTGCTGAACAAATTGGGCTACGACCGCAACGAGATCGACGCGTACGCCGTGTCCGTGGGACCCGGCTCCTTTACGGGCCTGCGCATCGGCGTGACCATGGCCAAAACACTGGCACAGGTGAGCGGCAAGCCCATCTTCGGCATTTCCACGCTGGAAGCGCTCGCCACCGAGGGCATTTTGGCCGGCAAGCCCGTGGACGGCGCGCTTTACGTGCCCGTGGTAGACGCCCGCGGCGACCGCCTGTACGCCAGCGGCTTTCTGTACGAGTCCAGCGGTTGGGCGCGCCCGCTGCCAGAAGACCTTTACACCGAGGACGTGCTGCGGGAGAAGCTAGAAAAACTGATCCCCACATACATCTTCTGGTGCGGTGCGGGCATCCAAGAGCATCAATTGCTGACCGATTCCATCGGGGCCATTCCCCAGAAGTTTCTGAAGGGCCGCGCGGCTCAGTCACCCATCAAGGCCATTTTGGCCCTCGCCGCCACGCGCTACGAGCAGGGCGATGCCGATGACGCTTTGAATCTGGCGCCGCGCTACCTGCGTCGCTCGCAGGCCGAACGCGATGCCAAGCCCTCCGGCGCGCCGCAGGATCGCACGCTCCACGTGCGCTCGGCTGAGGCGGACGACCGGTATGCGCTCGCCCGCCTGGAGACCGAGAGCTTCAAAAAGCCGTGGTCCATGGAGGCGCTCGCGGCCGAAGTGGCGCTGGAGACGACAGACACCCTGGTCGCCGAGGCCGAGGGGCGCGTGATCGGCTTTCTCATCGGCTCCCACGTGGCCGGCGAGAGCAGTCTGAACCGCATCGCCGTGGCCCCGGCCGCACGGCATCGCGGCGTGGGAAGAGCGCTCTTGGAGCGTTTCCTCGACCACGCGCAAGACAACGACGTAGTGCTCGAAGTGCGAGAGAGCAATACGCCGGCCCTTCGGCTGTACGAGCAGGCCGGTTTCGTGACGGTGGGGCGTCGCGCGCGCTATTACGAGGGCGAGGACGGCCTCATCATGAGACGGGAGGCGAGCGAGAAAGGCGATGGACATGAACATATTGGCCATTGAGAGTTCGTGCGACGAGACCAGCGCCGCCATTGTCCAAGACGGGCGGCACGTGCTCTGCAACCTCATCTCGTCGCAGATCGACATCCACCGCGTCTTCGGCGGCGTGGTGCCTGAGATTGCGTCGCGCAAACACCTGGAAGTGATCAACCACCTGTTGGAAGCAGCGCTCGCCGAGGCGAAGCTCACGTTTGACGACATCCACCTGGTCGCCGTCACGCGGGGGCCAGGACTTTTGGGGGCGCTCCTCGTGGGCATCTCCGCCGCTAAGGCCTTGAGCTTCATGCTGGACATCCCCATCGTGGGCGTGAACCACATGGTGGGACACGTCTCCGCCAACTACCTGGCGCATCCCGACCTGAAGCCGCCGTTCCTGTCGCTCGTGGTCTCCGGAGGACACACTTACTTCTGCGTGGTCGAGGATTACGCCCACGTGAAGATCCTGGGCGAGACCGTGGACGACGCCGCGGGCGAGAGCTTCGACAAAGTCGCTCGGGTGTTGGGGTTGGGCTATCCCGGTGGCCCCGCCATTCAGCGCGCGGCCGAAGCGGGTGATCCCGAGGCGTTCGACTTCCCGCGGGCCATGATGGGCAAGGACGACGGCCTCAATGTGAGCTTCAGCGGCCTCAAGACGGCGGTCATCAACACCGTGCACACGTTGGAGCAGAAGGGCGAGGGCGTCCCCACGTCCGACATCGCCGCGTCGTTCCAAGCGGCCGTCATCGACACGCTGGTGACGAAGGCGAAGCGCCTGATGGACCAGTATCCGGGCCTGTCGCGCTTTGCGCTTTCGGGCGGAGTAGCCGCCAACGCCGCGCTCCAGAACGCCTTGAAGGCGCTGTGCGAAAAGCGGGGTCTTGCGTTTTACGTGCCGCCGGCGATCTTGTGCACGGACAACGCCGCGATGATCGGCTGCGCAGGCTACTACCAGTACATGACGCGCGGGACGTCGGAACTCGACTTTGCGGCCGAGCCGGACCTGGCCTTAGGCGCTCCCGATCCCGGAGATCAGGACATTCCAACCGAAGTCCTCGTCGACTTGCTCAACGAATAGAGGAGGCAACATGCAGGCATTAATGGATTTACATACGCATACGGTGGCGAGCGTTCACGCCTATTCGACGCTCACGGAAAACGCGCGGGAAGCCAAGAAGAACGGGCTGGAGATATTGGGCGTTTCGGACCACGGCTATGGCATGCCGCATACGACGCTTCCGGAGTACTGGCACAACATCAAGGTCATCCCGCCGTACCTCGAAGGGGTGCGGATCCTGAAGGGCATCGAGATGAACTTGTACGACATGGAGGGCACGCTCTACGAGGAAGAACTGCTCGACAAAGTGGACTACGTCATCGCGTCGCTGCACTTGAATACGTTTAAGGACGACCCCAACGCGATCTCGGACTACACGGACGTCTACGTCCACGCGCTGGAGCGCTATCCGCAGATTACCATCATCGGCCATCCGGATGACGGCCACATTCCCCTGGACTACGAGCGGTTTGTGAAGGCGTGCAAAGAGCACCACGTCGCGGTGGAGATGAACTGCTCGTCGCTCATGCCAGGGGCCTACCGAAAAAACGCACGGGAGAACCAGAAAGCGTATCTGGAATTGTGCCGGGAGTACGACGTGCCCGTCATCATCGACTCGGATGCGCACATGTCGGTGCACGTGGGCGTGTTCGACCGCGCCTATGAGGTGCTCTCCGAACTGGACTATCCGACGGAGAACGTTGTGAACTTCTCGTGGGGCCGCCTGGAAGAACTGCTCGGGCGGGCGCTTTAGGAGGACGCATGCAGTTAGACCACTTGAATGGACCGCAGCGCGATGCCGTGACGGCAGAGGACCGGGCGCTCTTGGTGCTGGCGGGCGCGGGCTCGGGCAAGACCCGGGTCTTAACCACGCGCATCGCCTACTTGATCTCCGACCGGGGCGTCGCGCCGTGGGAAGTCATCGCGTTTACGTTTACGAACAAGGCCGCAGCGGAGATGAAGTCGCGCGTGGAGGGCCTCTTGGGTCAAGAGGCCGATGGCATGTGGATCGGGACGTTCCACTCGTTGGGCGCGCGGATTCTCCGGCGCGAGATTGAGCCGCTGGGCTGGAGGCGGGACTTCACCATCTACGACACGGGCGACCAGAGGACGCTCGTGAAGGGGATCTTGAAGGACCTCGGCGTCTCCAACGACCTGCGGCCGCAGCAGGCGCTCGCGCAGATTTCGGATTGGAAGAACCACGACGTGTCGCCGGAAGCGGCCGAGGAGAGCGCGGGGAGCGCGGATCGCGTCTACGCGAAGGTCTATGCGCGCTATGAGAAGGCCAAAAAGCAGAACAACGCGTTGGACTTCGACGATTTGATCTTGAAGACGCTGGAGGTCCTGCGGGATGATGCCGTGCGCGAGCGGTATCAGAGGCAGTTCGCGCACGTGTTCGTGGACGAATACCAAGATACGAACTCCGCCCAATACGAGATGGTGCGGCGCATCGCGGGAACGCGCGCGTCGGTTTGCGTAGTGGGAGATGCCGACCAGTCCATTTACGGCTGGCGCGGCGCGGATATACAGAACATCTTGCGCTTTGAGCAGGACTTTCCGGGGGCACGCACCATTCTGCTGGAGCAGAACTACCGCTCCACGCAGCACATCTTGGATGCGGCCAACACGCTCATCGCGCACAACGCCGAGCGCAAGAAGAAGAATTTGTGGACGGACAACGGCGCGGGCGACGAGGTCGTCGTGCGGCGGACGCAGAGCGAGCACGAAGAAGCCATTGTGGTGTGCGCCAAAGTCAAAGAGGAGATGGAGCGGGGTGTGAAGCCGGACGACATCGCCATCTTGTACCGGACGAACGCCCAGTCCCGGCCGTTTGAGGAAGTGTTCTTGCGCGAGGGGATCCCGTACCGCGTCATCGGCGGGCTCAAGTTCTACGACCGCGCGGAGATCAAGGACCTCATCGCCTACATGAATCTGGCTGTGAACCCGCTGGACGACGTGGCGTTTCGGCGGGTGGTGAACCAGCCCAAACGCGGCATCGGCGACGCCACGGTGGACGCACTCGCCCGCGTGGCGGCCGAAAAGGGGCAGTCGCTCTTAAAGGCGCTCATGGACGACGACACGGTCGATCGGATGACGAAGCATCAGTGGAGCCGCCTCTGGCCATTTCGCCGCATCATGCAGAACATCTCTTGGAAGACCGACGGCTCGATTCTGGACTTTGCAGAGTCCGTCTATCAGGAGAGTGGCATCGAACGGATGCTCCAGGAGAGTTCCTCTGTGGAGGACAAGACGCGCATGGAGAACATCGGTGCGTTTCTGGACGCCGTGGCGAGCTACGAGCAGGAGGAGCCGGAGGCGTCCATCACCGACTACTTGCAGAATTTGGCGCTTTTGTCCGATCGGGACAAGACCGACGAAAAGGGCGGCGTGAACCTCTTGACGATCCACTCGGCGAAGGGCTTGGAATTCCCCGTGGTCTTCGTGGTGGGTCTGGAAGAAGGGCTCTTTCCGAGCAGCCGCACGGTGGAAGAGGGAAACGTCGAAGAGGAGCGGCGTCTCTTTTACGTGGCGATGACGCGAGCGGAAAAGCGGCTCTACTTGTCCCATGCCGACAGCCGGCACGTGTTCGGTCAGTTACAGGCAGCGATGCCGAGTCGATTTTTGGAGGAAATCGCAGATATGGTGAAAGAAGATGAAACGTCTTCCGTCTTGGTGCGGGAGAATGTCTACGATCGCAACTACGCCCAGCGCAGCGCGTCGGCGGATCCGCGCCTGCGCGCGGAGTACGATCAGCAGCGCGAGCAGTTTCTGAGGAGCGTGAAGGAGCGCACGCCGGCCGAGGCGACCAAAGCCCTCTCGCTTCGCGTTGGGGACAAGATCAAGCACAAGAAGTTCGGCACGGGGACGGTGGTCTCGGTCGTTCCCAACGACAAGGGGGATGAACTCACGGTGGCCTTTGACGGCAAGGGCTTAAAGCGGCTGAACGCGGCGCTCGCGCCGATTCAGAAACTCTAAAGGGCAAAGCGGTCCCGCAGGGACGGCCGCCTGAGGGCTACGGAGGCGAGGGCTGGAACCCCGTTTCCCCTACGCGGTGCAATGAAAGGAGGAAGGATGGACGAGCCCAAATCCATGCAGGCGCTGGTCGATGAACTGAATCGCCTGAATTATCACTACTACACGTTGGATGAGCCGCTCGTGTCGGATGGTGAGTACGACCGCCTCTACGACGAACTTTTGGCGCGGGAACAGGCCAGCGGCACGGTACTTCCGGATTCGCCCACCCAGCGGGTCGGCGGGCCGGTGCTGGCGTCCTTCCAAAAACACGAACACCTCGCGCCGCTCTACTCCCTCGCGAAGAGCCGCTCGGCGGCCGACATCACGGCGTGGGTGGGGCGCGTGGAAAAAGCCATCGACGCGTACAACGCCGCGCATCTGGAGGATCCGCTGCCCGAGCCGCGTTACCTGGTGGAACTCAAGTTCGACGGCCTCACCGTGAACCTCACATACGAGGGTGGGGTGCTGCAAATGGCGGCCACGCGCGGCAACGGCACGATCGGCGAGGAAATCCTTCCGCAAGTGCGCACCATCGCCTCGGTGCCGCTCAAAATTCCCTACGAGGGGAGAATCGAGGTGCAGGGCGAGGGCGTGATGCCGCGCTCGGCGCTTTCGGCGTACAACGCGGCGGCGGCCGAGCCGCTCAAAAACGAACGCAACGCCGCGGCGGGGGCGCTGCGCGCGCTGGATCCGTCCATTGCGGCGGCGCGTCACCTGGATGCGTTCTTCTACCAGGTGGGCTACGTCGAGGGAGAGCGGCCGTTTGCGACGGAGCAGGAGATGTTCGCGTTTTTGCGCGACAACCACTTCAAGGTGCATCCGTTTCTGCGCGTGGCACGGACGCCGCAGGAGATCTTGGACGCCATCGACGCAGTGGATGCGCTGCGCCACGACATCGACGTGTTGACGGACGGCGTGGTCATCAAGCTGGACGATTTGCGCAGTCGCGAGGTCTTGGGCTTTACGGCGAAGTTTCCGCGGTGGGCCATGGCGTTCAAGTTTGAGCCGGAGGAAGTGACCACGACGCTGGAGGCGGTCGAGTGGAATGTGGGGCGGACGGGCAAACTCACACCCACGGGGGTGCTGTCGCCGGTCGACATCGCGGGGGCGACGGTCTCTCGGGCGACGCTCAACAATTTCGACGACATCCAGCGCAAGCGGCTCGCCGTCGGGGCGCGGGTGCTGGTGCGTCGGGCGAACGAGGTCATTCCGGAGGTCTTGGGGCGCGTGGAGGACCCGGATGTGGAGACCACGCCCATCGAGAAGCCCACGCACTGCCCGTCGTGTGGCACGGAGCTCTTGTACGACACGGTGCACATCTACTGCCCGAATTCGCTCTCGTGTCGGCCGCAGCTGGTGAGCCGTCTGGTGCACTTCGTGGAGCGCGATGCCATGAACGTGGAGGGGCTTTCGGAGAAGACGCTCATCCAGCTCATGGACGCGGGTCTTTCGGAGATGGCGGACCTCTATCGGTTGACGCGAGAGGATCTCCTGGCGCTGGAGCGCTTTGGAGAGAAAAAGGCGGACAACCTGCTCTCCGCCATCGAGCGGTCGAAGACGCCGTCGTTTGCGGCGTTTCTGTACGCGCTGGGCATTCCCGAGGTGGGGAAGCGCACGGCGCAGGATTTGGCCCGGGCGTTTTCGGACTTTGAGGCCCTGCGCGCGGCCGATGCCGAGACGCTCCAAGCTATTCCGGACATCGGCCCGGTGACGGCGGCGAACATGGTGGAGTTCTTTCACGATCCGCCGATTGTTGCGGCCATCGACGCGCTGCTGGAGCAGGGGATTGAGATTCTGTATCCGGTGCGAAACGCCGAGGAGAGTGGCGCTGCGGGCGCGGACGACACTGACGCCATCGCGGCGTTGCCGTTCGAACCGGGGGCGAAAATCGTAGTGACGGGGTCGGTGCCGGGCGTGACCCGCCGCGACATCGAACAGGCGTTGGAGGTTGCGGGCGCGCGGGCGCAGGGCTCGGTGTCGCGCAAGACGGATCTGGTGCTTTCGGGCGAGGCGCCGGGGTCCAAGCGGGAAAAGGCGGAGGCGTTGGGCGTCAGCATCATTGAGGGCGAGGCGCTCATCCAGTTGTTGCGGGCGCTGGGTTTGCCGGCGGGCGATGCGGAGGAAGTGCAATGACACAGCGGATCATTTTATCGACGGGCAATCCGGACAAGGCGCGGGAGTTGCGGGATTTGTTGGGGGCGGCCGAGGTCGTGACGAAGGACGAGGGCGCTGTTGGCGGCGCTCGGAGTGACGCGGGTGCGGCCGGCATCGCGCAAAATGGCGCGTGGGGCGAGGCGAGTTTTTCCGTCATCACGAAGGACGAGGCGGGCTATGCTGATGTCGAGGTGGAGGAGACGGGCGCGACGTTGGAGGAGAATGCGCGCCTCAAGGTCGTGGGACTCTACCGGGCGATGCTTGAACGGGGCGAGGATCCGGATGCGGTCTGGATTCTGGCGGATGACACGGGGCTTTTCGTGGACGCGCTGGACGGGCGGCCGGGGATTTACGCGGCGCGCTATGCGGGTCCCGGGGCGACGTATGCGGACAACGTCGCGAAGCTCGTGGGCGAGATGCAGGGCGTGTCGTGGGAGAATCGCGGGGCGCGGTTTCGCACGGTGATCGCGCTTTGCCGCGGGGGCGTGACGGAGACGGTGGAGGGCTTCGTCGACGGGCGCATTTTGGAGGCGCCGCGGGGGGCCAACGGTTTTGGCTACGATCCGCTGTTCTACATCCCAGAAGAGGGCAAGACGTTGGCGGAAATGGACGAGGCGGAGAAGAATGGCGTCTCGCACCGCGGCCGCGCGTATCGGAATTTGCTGGGGAAGTTGCGGGCGGAAGTCGATGGGGCCATCGCTTCGGACGTGTGCGTTGAGGCTTCGGATGCGAGTCGTGCGCGGGCCGACGCTTCGGAAACGGAGCGCCGATGAGCCGCGTTTTTCTGGTCTCGGACACGCATGGGCGTGTGGACGACGCCATCGCCTGTTTTCGTCGCCAGTCGGAAATGGACCGCATCATCCACTTGGGCGATATGTCGTGGGATGGCGATGAGATGCAGGAGCGTCTGGGTCGCGTGGTGATGACGGTACGCGGCAACAACGACTGGGGGTCGAGCGCGCCGAAAGAGCTGGTGCTGGAAATCGACGGCCACCGGCTCTACATCGTGCACGGGCATCGCCAGCACGTGCAGGCCAGCCCGCAGTTCCTGGCTCAGGCCGCGCGGGACCAAGGCTGCGACATCGCGCTTTACGGCCACACGCATCGCGCGGCGTTCGAGCAGGTGCTGGGTGTGTGGACCGTCAATCCCGGCTCCGCGTCCCTGCCCCGCGACGGGCACGCCCAGTGCGCCATCCTTACGCTGGAAGACGGCGCGCCGCCCGAGGTGGAGTTTTTGCGCGTGTGAGGTGAGGCGTGGCGGGCTTGGCCTCAGATCGGAACACATATGACCTCAGATCTGAATAAAAATCATAATAAATGTATTAATTATCGACCTTTTGGCCGAGTTCGATCAGTTCCAAGTCCGCGCTTCAGGGGAAAATGAGAAAACGCCGTTTTCCACTGACGTTTTGAGCAGAAAAATGTGTCGCTATTTTCAATCATCTATATTTCAACCAAACGTTCCGCTCACTGGGGTGGTTGAAATGTCAAAATCGAGAAAAGCCACCACAAAAGGGCCTGTATAAAGGTGAATTACGGCGCGGAGCGTCAGTTGAAAATCGCAAATCGGCGATCTCACATGATTTTCGTGCGCCATCCGGTGGTTGAAATCTGAGAAATCGGCTTTCCCCCTTCAGCATTTCCCCCTTCCAGTATTTCACCCTTCAGTGGACGGCCGGCGCCCGCGGCGACGTTGCATTTAAGGCGAAAATCCATTATTATATAGAGACGATATGTGCCATTAGCGCAGAGGAAGCGCGCCACTCTCCGGAAGTGGAGGCCCTGGGTTCGAATCCCAGATGGCACGATGGTGGTGTACCCCGCAAAAGGGGCTGACCCAAAAGCCCCTAAAAAGGAAGCAGAATGGCAGCCAAGAGCTGGACTCTCGGCAACCATTCTGCTTTTTACTTTGAGTATCATTCTTATTGCTTTGAGTATTAGGCCTTCTGCACATCACTTCTTGTTTTTGACCATTTAATTATATTATGGGCTATCGCTTGAAGTCCAAATTCAACATTCACCTTATCTTTCCCTCGCAGAACAAAGTGGCAAAGCCTAAATTTTGTTTTAAATCTCCAAACACACTTTCTGGCTCTATTTTGCGTTTCGCATATAGCGCCATCGTGCTTGGTTGAACCATAGTTTTTGGCGCACTTTTCCCTTGTAAGTTTCGAATTTAGTGTTTATGTAAAGGTGACGCGATCCTTTAGCTTTTGTACATCTTGTGTATAGGCATAATGGATGACCTTGAGCATCATCTTCGGGTGATAAGCACTGCGACCACCGCCTGGATATGCTTCGTTCAAAATCTCATCGTCAATTTGTTCCACGACTTGATTGAGTAATCGAGCGATGTGATTCTCGGGGAGCCAGTCTGTAGATCGGATGGAAGAAATAATTGGTTCATGTTATACCTTAGGAATGTAACGGTGACGTCATTTTTCATGAAAGCCCCCTTGGTTCATTGTTGTTTGCTCACAACTCTTATACCAAAAAGGTTTTTTTATTGCTTAAATCGTTGATTTTTCAACGTTTTCTAAAGAAAGAATGGCTGCCGAGAGCTCAGCTCTTGGCAGCCATTCTGTTTCCTTTTAGGGACTTTTGGGTCAGCCCCTTCTGCTTCCTTTTAGGGGCTTTTGGGTCAGCCCCTTCTCATGGTGAGCGAGAGACGCCTGTTGGAAGATCGGCGTTGCAAGGTTAAGGAGCGACGCCAGTACGCGGAGCGCGCCGTCTGTCTTCCTACCGGCGAAACGACATAAGGCCGCTGCCGCCGTCTGTCTCCCTGTCGGCAAAGCGCCAGGCGCATCAATCCCTTTTACTCACCCGTGGATCCGCTTCAAATCCGCAATCAGCACGTCCAAATCCTCTTTCCGCGTGGCCCAACTGGTCACGAAGCGCACGGCGACGAGGTCGGCATCGACGTCTTCCCAGCGCTCAAAGGCGTGGAGCTGTTCCAGCGCTTCCACCTCGTGACGCGGCAAAATGGGGAAGATCTGATTTGTCGGCGACTGCGACAAGAAGGGGTATCCCATCGCGGTCAAGGCATCGCGAAGATACGACGCCATTTCAATGCCGTGGCGGCCGTTTTCGAAATAGAGGTCGTCCGTGAACAGCGCCTCAAACTGCAGGCCCAGATAGCGCCCCTTCGCCAGCATCCCCTCATTTTGCTTGATCGCATAGCGAAAATCGCGGTTGATCTCCGGATTCTCGATGACGATGGCCTCGCCGAACATCGCGCCGACCTTCGTGCCGCCGATGGTGAACGCATCGCACAGATCCGCCAGATCCGAAAGCGACACGTCATTGGCATCCGTCGCGAGGGCATACCCGAGACGCGCGCCGTCGACGAACAGATAGAGGCCGTAGCGGTCGCAGATCTCCCGAAACGCCGAAAGCTCCGCCTTCGAGTAGAGCGTGCCCTGCTCCGTCGGCTGCGAGAGGTAGACCATCTTCGGCGCAATCTCGTGCTCCGGGTCCGGCATGGCGCGATAATGCGAAAGATACGCCGCCACCTGCTCCGCCGTAATCTTCGCCTCCACCGACGGCAACGGCAACACCTTGTGACCGCGCGCCTCCGTGGCCCCCGTCTCGTGCCCGTTGATGTGCCCCGTCGTCGGCGAAAGCACCCCCTCATACGGCCGCAACGCGTGCGAAATCACCGTCACATTGGCCTGCGTGCCACCCGGCACAAAATGCACCGCCACCGCCGGCCGCCCGAGCGCCGCGCGAATGCACTCCGCCGCCCGCGCACAGTACGCATCGCGACCATACCCCGGCTCCTGCTCAAAATTCGTCTCCGCCAACCGCTCCAGAATCCGCGGATGGCAGCCCTCAATGTAATCCGTATCAAAACGCATAAAACCCTTCCCTTCTTTCACCTATTATACGCATTTGCGGCGACGACGCGAGTCGATCACACGGCCGTCGCCGTGGCGATGTCGCGGGTCGATCACACGGCCGTCGCCGTGGCGATGCTGCGGGTCAATCCACCTGCCCGGCCGCGCCAACCGGACGCCGACACGGCGAGTTTCAAAAGGCGGTGCGTTTTCAGGATGGATAGACACATGTCAATCTGATGATAAAATTGTAAAAATTTATTATAAAAAACCACCTTTTTACTCTGAAAACGGTTAAATTCTACGGAATGACCTTGATTTCAAGGGGGGGGGTAGTGCATAATATAAGTATCTATACCAATGACGATACTAAGAGGACTTGTGCCCTTCGTGATAAAAAGTGACCAGACTTGAAGAGCAAGGAGATAGGACGTGAACACGAGCCGAAACGCCATCTCTATCGTGACGCCTGCATTCTGCACGTTTTTGCGTTGATCAAAGGGCATGACCGCCGATCGTGTTCGGCAAAAAACAATACGTACTGCTAAGCGCGTGTACGGCCAGTCCAGCACGGTGTATGCGCGGCGTAAATATGAAATTTTACACGCGCGCGGTGAAAAATGAGAAGAATGGAACAGTGACGCGAATCAGCAACAGTCGTTGGAGGTCAATGGTGAAAGCGGATCGCAAAAGACGAATCACGTGCGCCTTTCTGAGCGCCTTTTTGCTCATCGAGTCGATTCAGCCCGCCCGGCCCGCTCGGGCAGACGAACTGACGATAAGTGACCCCGTTGTCACACCGGACACGTTAAATGAGAGCGAGACCCTCATCGACACCGGAGACGGCTTGGCGCCCCCGGACGACGCCACCCTCGGCGATGACGGTGAAATTGTCGTGCCGGCGGGCGACGAGGGGGCTGAGCCCTCAAGCCCAAGTGACGGCGACGTAACGCCCGAAACGCCGAGCATACAAGAAAAACCGGCTCCCGCTGAAGCGACCGACGCCGACGATACCGCTGTGCGCCTCGCCGAGGTTCTCTCCGCGCTCGTCCAGCCCGGCGACGAAGAAGGACTGTCCGCGCTCGAACGCGCCCAGATCCAGGCCATGCCGGAGCGAACCACCCAGCTTTTGCGCGCCACGCGCACACTGGATGTCACCGCCCGTCTTTCCGAGACGAGCACCCACGTGCTGCGCCTCCTGCCCGACGAGGCCTTTGTCATCGATGATCTGACCTTCTATCGCCGCGACGTTGCGGCGCAACAAGCCGCAGTGGAACGAGAGGTGTTGGGCGAAGAGCCCGACGCGACCGCACCGCTGACCGGCCTTTTCACCGGCCGCGATGTGCCGGCGGGCGACATCGCGATCGACACGACGGCCCTCAACGCCGTCCACCAGCGTCTCCAGCGCGAAATCGACGAAATCAACGCGGCGAAAACTACCGTGGCCGCTGCCGAGCGCGCGGCCCGAGAAGCCGGCACAGAGCCGATCATCGATCCCGCGATTGCCGCAAAGGCGGCGCTCGTCGCAGACGACATCGAACCCGTCCCAACCTATATCACATTGACCTATTTGAGCGACCCGGCGATCGTCCTTCCGCTGACCGTCTACCCGACTCTCGAAAGCCGGGAGGCCGTGGAGGCCAACCCGTTAGCCCTGACGACGACGGGCGTCGTGGACGCGGCGGCGACCGCGCCCACCTCGTTTTTCTCGCGCATCAGAAGCGCTCTTTTTGCCGCACCCGAGACGACCGCGCCGCGCCTCACGTGGACGGTGACCTTCACCATCGACAGCCTCCAAGACGTGGAACAGGCGGAACTCGCGTTTGAGGCATGGGGACAGACCAACCTCCACGTCCAAACCTTCACGCGCTCCGACGGCCGCACGAGTGAAGATCTCATCGCGCTCGCCAAGGCCCAAGCCGCCCCCGACGCCCCGGCGCCCTATTCCGAAGATCTGACGACACAGCCTTTCGTCCTCACGGACGAACTGCAAGCCGGATATACCTACACGCTGACTTTGACGGCCGATGCCGACGCCGCTGCGACCACGGCAGACTTGTCCACCACGCTCTCGCTACAGCACACGTCCGGTACCGTCTCTCCCGTGTCCACGACCGTCCTGCGCGATCAGGCGACCGCTGCGCTCTCCCTTTCCAACACGGACGAAACCACGAGTGGCACTTCCGAGAGCGCATCTGATACGAGCGCGTCCGATACAAGCGGCTCGGAGTCCGATACAGATTTAGACAGAACGTCTCAGCCGAATTCCGACGCGACCGGAAGTGACGCCTCCAGCGCCGATGGCACAGCGGTCGGCCCTGAAGATGCACCCCAGGATTCTCTCGAGGATCTTGCATCTATGATGCTCGCCATGATCGCGCTTCCGGGCGACCTCAATCCGCAGAGCTCTCCCGAGGCACCAGCCGATGACGTTGCGCTGACCTTTGTGAACGAGCGCAATGCGGGATTCCGCCTCCAGAAAGTGGACGAGGGCGATGCCGCCAAGAAGCTCGCCGGCGCGGTCTTTACGCTGACGCCAGAAGGTGGATCTGATGCTGATGTCATAACCGTGACGACAGACAGCCTCGGCGTGGCGGCCTTTGAGGGTCTGTCGGCGGGAACATACACTCTCCGCGAAGTCGAAGCGCCGGACGGCTACGCTTCGACCGGCAAGACGGCCACGATCGTCGTGGACGAGACGGGCGGCATCGCTTGGTCGGGGGATCTCGTGAATACGGAGTTTTCAAATGGGACGAGCACGGTGACGACGAAAGAGTACGTGGCCCCCATTGCGGCCAAGGGCAGTTACACGTACGCGAGCGATGCTTACCCCTACTATATGAATGCGTTCTCCTACGTTGAAGTGCCGGATCCGTCGAGCCACATGGTGGAGTTCTACCTTATGCTCAAACCGGACCGGAACGACTTAGCAAATGGCTCATTCGTGGGGCAGACCGATCGCGATACGCGTTTGAACATCTATGGCGAAAACCTCACGATTCAGGATGTGGCGCTCTACGATGTGGATGGAAATTCGAAAGAGACCGCGCGCAATTTGGTCATTGCGTTCCGCGCGGATGAGTGGAACACAGGAGAGATCACTTCACAGACGGAGATGATCCAAAACTATCCCTTTACCTTCCGTCAGAATGTTTCGGACTTCGCCATTTCGGGCGGGACTCTGGATGTGAACGCGGAGAAGATCGTTCCGTATCAAGTGGGCATGCCGAAAGAGCGCTTTGGCTATCCATCGGTCGACTTGTCCTACCTCGTCAAGGTGAAGGCGGAAGTGCAGAACGTCGATGCGCCGTCGTCCATCTCCTATGACTGGTTCACGGGCATCGATTCGAAAGATGTTCAAACTGCAGAGCAGCTCTATCAGACGCATACCTTTGACGTGCAGCCGCTCCGGGAGGACGTCTGGCAGACCGTGACGGTCAATCCGAAGGATCCGCTCTTAACGGTGACAAACGCCGCGCAGAACCTCGGACGCCTCGTGTTGAAGAAGGTGGAAGCCCTCGAAGGAGAGACGTTATCTCCCCTGGCGGGCGCGGAATTCACTTTGACGCCGCAGGGAGGGACGAATGGCGTGGTCGCAGTGAGCGATCGCAACGGGCGCGCAGCCTTCCTGAACCTCGAGCAGGGCACGTATACCTTACAGGAAACGAAGGCTCCGTCGGGGTACGACGCTTCCAGTGACACTTGGACGGTCACGGTGGGTGCTCAGGGCGTGGTGAGCGTCCAGGTCGTTCAACAAGGCGGAGCGAGCATCTCCGCTGACCCCCAAAGTCCCACCGAAGAGAATCCGCTGGTCGTCCTCAATACAAAGAAGGAAGTCACGGAGTACAGGGGCAAGGTTCATCTCAACAAGGTGAACGAGAAGAACGAGCCGCTTGCCGGCGTCACGTTCCAGCTCCTCAACTGGGATGGAACCCCCGTGACTTTCACGAACCCGGATGGTACGGCCGCGGCCGAACAGACGTACACGACCGATGCAAACGGCGATATCACCATCACCGACGTGCCCGCAGGCAACTATCTCTTACACGAGACGGCAACACAGCCCGGTTATGAGCTGTTGCAGCAGGACATTCCCGTCTCCGTGGGGCAGGTGTTCGACATCCCGGAGAATGCCACGCCGCGCGACCTCTCTGAGGATGTGGGGCTGGAACTCTTGGGCTACGGCACGAATGAGGGCGCCAGTGTGAACACCCTCTATCCGAATCAAGCCGGTTCCATCTACGTGGAGAACCGTTACACTTTCCCGCAGGGCATCAAGGGCGGCGATTACTTCTATTTGGACATCGACGACAACTGGGATCTGCGCGGACTTTCGAAACACACGGTCGGCGGATTCGACCTCATCGGTCCGGCCGGCGTCGTGGCCACCGGTGTCTACGAGCTGGAGCAGAATCGCGTCAAGTACACGTTTACGCAGTACGTGGACCTGTACGATGTGCGCGAGGCGAAGGCGAGAATGACGGCATTTATCAATAAGTACGCGGTGAAGTACAACGCCTATGACTGGTTCGCTGAAAGTATTGGCCAAGCGACCGATGCGTCGGGTCAGCTGGTCGATGAGGAAGCGATCAAATTCTACGTCGACTACGCACCCGCCTATACTGAAGAGCGACCGTCGATCGGCTCTGCCATCACCGCTCTGAATGAAGAAGAAGGCACCTTCCGTGAGGTGATCTATCTCAATCCGGAGTTTGATTTCTTGCGGACGATGGAGTTATGGATTCGACCCTATGAACAGGAGTTGGGCGATTCCTCGGCGTACTTTACCACACAGGATATGCAGAACATTCGTGTCTATCCGGTGAGGGAGTACTATAACAACACCGATCTCTTCTATCCTTCGTATGGTTGGACGGATGCCGAGCTCGCGCAGCTCGGTTTGATGACGAACTATACATCGTCGATGCCGGACACCAATGGTCGAGGAGATGCAACGGATGACACCTCCATCCGACTGAATTTTGGAAACTACTTCAATCGATATGACTCCGATGGTTATTACTACTACGGCTACGGAGCGATTGTCGTGGTGGATGGTCATTTCCACACGGGTCAAGATGTGTTGGAAACGCAGAATCTCCGGACGAGCCTTCTCTTCCAGCATCGAGCGGAATCCGTCTACGATGAGCAATATTGGTCGAAGCGGTGGGACTCGGTTCAAATGTATTCCAACGCCGGCGAAGCCACGGGCGATCCCAACACCGTGGAAGTGACGGCGAAGAACGTCCCCGCGCCGCTGACCTTCTACAAGGTGGGCGAAATCGTAGACGAGAATGGCAACGTGACCGGGACGCTGCCCCTGGCGGGCGCGAGTTTTGCGCTCTATAAGAAGAACGAAGCCGGCGAATACGTGGACACGGGTTCCCTGTTTAAGTCCGATGGGGAGGGGAAAATCGTCCTGAAGGGTCTTTCGGACGGCGAGTACAAGCTCGTGGAGACCCAGGTGCCGCAAGGGTACGACGCGGCGCAGAAGGCGGAGAAGGCCTTCAAGGTGACGGGCGAGACGGTGGAAGTGTTGAACGCCGCAGGGACTTACGAATCGCTCACGGCGGGCGGGGATGGCCAAGAGCGCAACGACCAACTCGTCAACAAGCGCAACCCCCTCGGTAGCTTTACGCTTCGCAAAGTGGATATTGAGGGCAACCCCATGGCCGGCGTCACGTTCCGTCTGCGCAACAGCCAAGGTTGGATTGAACGCTGGAATGGCGATGATCCGGAGACAAGTTCCGAAGGCGTGGAACTCACGACGGATGAAAATGGCTACATCACGTTCTCGAACCTGCCCTTTGGCAAGTATTTCTTGCGTGAGATTGCTACACAAGACGGCTATGTGTTGGATTCCACACCGCGTCCGGTGCTGATCGGCGAAAAGTGGGATGCTCCGGCCACCACGGGGATCGATCTGTCGGACTATCTCTTGATGAAGTCCAGGGAGACGTCTCCGGATCCGTCCGGCGATTCCACCGTCGATGTCACCACGACCGCGACGGTCGTGCCCATCAAGGACATTGTGATCGATGAGACGCAGAAGGGCGAATACTATCCGAACAGTGGCCAAGTCCTCATGACGAAGATCGACTACGTGTTCAAGACGGAGGAGATGGCGGCGGCCGGCGTGACGCTGCGGTCGGGGGACACCTTTACGGTTAACATCTCGGACAACCTCGACCTCCGGGTGCTTTCGCCGGGGCCGAACGAAGCCTTTGACCTCTACAATGAGCAGGGGCGTCTCGCCGTCGCCAATATCAGCGACGATCTCAAGACCATCACCTACACGTTTACAATGCTCGTGGACAACTATGCAGTGAACGAATTCACGCTGAATCTGCCCATGGGGATCGACCGCAGCGCGTTTACGAACGACGTGCAAGGC
Organism: Peptoniphilaceae bacterium; assembly: GCA_028726605.1. Lineage (GTDB taxonomy): Bacteria > Bacillota > Clostridia > Tissierellales > Peptoniphilaceae > Murdochiella. The sequence goes on from JAQYPV010000014.1 coordinate 25,694, forward strand.
GCTAAGCTCGAGGTCAACATCGGCGAGCGGCAGGAGATTGCCGATGATCAGCCTAAGAACGACTACCACTTTACGAAGAACGTATATTTCACACCCTATGGTGGCAACACGGTGGAGTCCTTGATGACACGCTTTGATACGGCAACGGGAAACTTTGAGACGGTGATCTACGTGAACGCGAATCACGAATCGCTCTACTTGCGCTCCCTGCTCTTCCGCTCGCCGCAGGCCATGACCATCGACCCGCAGAGCATTGAAGTGTACGCCACGATCGAGACGCTGCCGATATCCTTTGGCATCAGCTTCGAAACCGGAACCGATGCGGCGGGAAGCGACTTGAAGCTTCAGCGGCTGACGAACGTCAACCCGTATGCCGTGCCCAAGGAGCCGAATACGTGGATGATTCCGCTCGAGCAGGTTGATAACCTGTCCTACGTCGTGCGTCTCAAGGGGCGCGCTCTCGATACCTACCAGCCCTTTAAGACGACGACCAACCTCTACTACTCGGCCATCGACGCTGCGGTGGAAGAGGGAGAGCGCATCCAAGTGGCCTCGTGGGATACGGAAAACAAGTTCTACAACCCCTACGCGAGTTTCACGTCGTCGGGCGCGGTGCCGGAATTCCGCAATGTCGTGAACAAGATTACGTTTACGAAGCTCGCCGCCCCGACGCTGGATGCGGAAGGACATCTTTCAAACGAACGCAAGAAGCTCCAAGGCGGTTTGTTTGAATTGTACAAGGTATCCACGGACAACGATGGGCGGTTCTATTACGCTTTATATACCGAACTGGGGACGGGAGAAAATGGCTATCAGCAGAAGGCGGACGAAAATGGCGTCTTTGGCTGGGAGAAACTGCCGCCCGGCGAATACCATGTGATGGAGTCCCAGGCGCCGTTGGGTTATAAGCACCCAGCGGATTCATGGGTGTCAAGCTTTACGGTGGACGACCAAGGCAACATCGTGAACATCCAGAACCACACGACAGACATCTTGAACGAGCCGGTCTTCTATCCAATGACTGGAGGGCTCGGCGGATTCTTCTTTACATTCGGCGGCCTCGCCCTCATGGCCTTGGCCTACCTCGAACTACGGCGAAAGGGGGTGAGAGAAGGATGAGACGTTCTTTTACCTCCTTCGGGCGACATGGCCCTGAGAATCCACCGTAGGTGGAGCACAGGTCGAATCAATCGAAATCATAAGGATGGCAAGGCCCGGTGCTCGGATTTTTCGGCAAACGGGCAGGTCTCCGAAACGCGGCGACAGCACGGCGTTTCGGAAAAACGGCAGAATGACACAAAAGAAAAAGGGAGACTGACATGAAACGATTCAAGAAATACTTATCGCTCTTGCTGGCCTTGGTGCTGGTCATCGGCGCGGTGGCTCCTGTTTCTGCTCAAGAAGCTGGATATGAGGGGACGATCATCACCATTCACAAGATCTTGATGGACCCGGAACAGATGGCAGCTCATACGGACGCGAATCAGGATCCGAAGTACACCGGTTCGAAGATTGATAGCATCACCGATTATTTCGGTCAAAGCGCACAAGAAATTGCCGGCGTGGCCTTTGATGTATACATGGAGGTCGATGAGACTCCCGGTGATCCTGAGACGACTGACCTGAAGAGATACGACGATCCCATTCTGGGGGGCTTGGGAATCCCAGGCAAAGACTATCAAAAGGTCAACGAAAACTCGTACATCACAGCAGCAAACGACGACAACACGATCAGCGTCGACACGGAGCCGTTGGGCGAAGGCACGTACATCATCGTTGAAAACAAGGCCAATTCGACTTATGTGGGCGCCGATGGCGCGGCACTGACCGACTCGAAGGCCATTCCGACCAAGATCACGCTTCCGATGGATTACGACAACGCGGGTAATAAGTTTGATATTTACGATCATAAGCTCCACATCTATCCCAAGAACACGGAAAGTGCGCCGAAGATCGACAAGAACTTCCAGAAGGATCACGGTCTGCAGATTGATGCGGATGAGGGAAAGAATCACAATCTCGGCGCCGACTACAAAAACTACACCGCAGATAAAGCCACGGCCACGGCGCTCATCGGCACGAGCGTTCCGTACGAAGTGAAGACGGAAATCCCCGCGAAGTCGGACTACAAGACGGTACGCTGGGAAGATACCATGACCCACGGCTTGACGTTTGATAAGAATCTCGTCATTAAGTTGAACGGTGAAACATTTGATGCTGCCAACTACGATCTCGTACAGAACGCTTCGGGCTTCACGCTGACCTTAAATGACGTAGGTCTTGCGGCATTGAAGGCGGCGGTGGCGAACGACGCTGCGGAGTTCCTCCTCACATATTCCGCTACGATCAATGAGTCGGCTGTCGTGGATGTCCCGGACGAGAACCGCGTGGTCTTCAACTACGGCAACGCGCCGCAGGATTTCAATGAGCCCAGAGAGAACTCGACGACGCCTTCCAAAAAAGAGATCACGGTCACGAAGACGTGGGCCGAGGGAACCGAACCGCCGACGAGCCTCGACGTCACCTACTACCTCTATGAAAGGGGAGCAAACCCTGAGGACGATAAGGTCGTCGCGACGCAGAAAGCGAACACACGTTTCGGCGCGAAATTCACTGATTTGGACGATGCGAAGACCTACTACGTGAAGGAAGTCGTACAGGGCTATACGCCGGAATACACGTCGGCTGAGAATGGTGCCATCACCGTCACCAACGCGAAGAACACCTACCCGACCCCGCTGGAGCCGACGCATCCGGACGTCGTGACACATGGCAAGAAGTTCGTCAAGGCTGATGCAACCTCGGGCGTACGTCTGGCGGGCGCGGAGTTCATCGTGGCACAGGATGTGACGACGACGGAAGAGGGTGATACGTCGACCACCGTCACGAAGTACCTCAAGTTGAAGGGGTCGCAAGATGAAACGGCTCTCGACAACGCAAAAGACGCCTACATCAACGCGGTGAACGCGTATAACGAAGCTGCCGCCAAGACGGGCGATTTTAAGGTGACGATCGGTGAAGCAGAGTACACAGACAAGACAGAGGCACAAAAGGCCATTGACGCTCTGAAGACCGCTTACTTTAATGCAGCCGAAGCGCTCAATTCGGAGTGGGAGCTCGTCGATAATGCGGAGGAGGCTTACACGTTTGTCGCCGATCAGTACGGTCGCTTCGAAGTCACGGGCCTGGCAACCGGTTCGTACAAGCTGATTGAAACGAAAGCGCCGAAGGGATATGCCAAAGCGAATGATCCGTTCACCTTTGAGGTTGGTCAAGGCAGCTACGACACTGTGTACGGCGGCGTGTGGTACTATGACGACCGTCCCGTCTTTAATGGCGAGAAAGGTTCGGATGCGCAGCGCATCGATAACAAGACGATCACTATTCCGATGACCGGTGGTATGGGCACGATTCTCTTCACTGTCGTGGGTCTGGCGATCATGGCCGGCGCGATTGTGCTCATGAAGCGCAATCAGAAGGAAGAAGCGCTCTAATTTTCTGAACGTTTGAAAGGAGGGGAGAAGGCGAAACGGACCGGTCGACCGGTTCGGAGCGGTTTCCCCCTCGACCCTCTCTGTTTCGCTCACGCCCCGTGGAGTTCTTTCGCAGCGGCGTAAACTACGACGGCTTCGAGGCGGTGAGCGGTACAGCGGAGAACCCGGACGCGATCCGCATCAACAACAAGACGCTCTTGTTCCTGCAGACGGGCGGCAAGGGGCGCTGTTCATCACTTTGACGGGTCTCGTGGCCATGGCGGTGGCCGCCATTTGGCTGAAATGGGATCAGAAAAAGCAGCGAAGGGATGAGGACCACGCGGGAAGAAAGCGAGGAGGAAACATGAAGAAAAGTGAATATCGGCTTCGTCATCAGGTTCTCCTCTTGACTCTCTTCGTCTTGGCTCTCGTCTTCATGAATGTTGGGCGAGAGGGGCGGGCCGCGGAGGCGACGTTCCCCGTCACTTTTGCACCACCGAAGCAGGTGCAAGGCGTTTCGGCGCGGACGATGACACTTTGGACGGTGCTTCCGAGTGACATGGTCCTCGGTGGCGAAACGGATGGGACGGGCGCGAGCAACGCGAATGCGGACCTTCGGGTCTTTCTCGCACACTTTGAGAACAAATCCGCTTCGGAAATTTCTGAGATTTTAGGGCGAAAGCCCGTGGTGCTTTCGGGAAATGCTGCGGATGACTTTGCGCTATCGGCACGCCTAGCACGCGGCACGTACCTTGCGCTCGATGAAGTGACGGCGGGGAAGGCGTATCGCGCTCTCATGCTCTTCACGGTGCCATCGCAGACCGGTGAGCCGTTGCAGTCAAAACTGGTGGTGGATGAAATGCCGGGAACGGGGATCTTGGAGAAAGTGGACGAGGCCGGCGAGCCCCTGGCGGGCGTCGGCTTTGAACTCTACTTCGATGTGGATCACCCCTTGAACGAGACGGGTGAGCTGAAGCTGGCACCGCTCGTGGAAACGGCGGGATCCAGTGCCGCCGGCATAGCGGCGGGCGTTTCCTCGACATCGTATCAAGCGAGCGGCAAAGCCCTGTCGCTTGTCACAGATGCGTTGGGCCACATCGTCGTCACGAATCTGCCGCCGGGAAACTACGTCTTCCGGGAGACGAAGCCGCTTCCGGGCTACGGTCTGGTGGAGAAGGACAATCAGATCACCATCCGTGCGGGGGAGACGACGACGCTGCGCGTGGTGAACGCGAAGGGCGAAGGTGGTTTTCGGTTCATCAAGGTGTCGGCGGGCGATCACAATCCGCTGGCGGGCGCGCAGTTCTTACTGACGCGACGCGAGGGCGATCAGGACGTGCGCGTGCGCGTCGACGGCGCGGACGTCGTACTGACGTCGGGCGCGGACGGGCGCTTTGCGGTGGAGCACCTGCCCTATGGCACGTATGCGCTCTGGGAGGTGAAGTCGCCTGACGGGTATGAGAAGTTGTCCGATCCTATTGTGTTCACGGTGGGGGACGGAACGGCGGAGAAGCTCCTCATGATTGAAGATACGGAGGTGCCACCGGAGAATCCCCCGGTGAACCCGCCGGAAACTTCGACGCCGCCGCCGCCTCCGAGTACGCCGCCGAGTAAGCCTCCCACGACCCCGCCGAGCCGTCCGCCGCATTTGCCCAACACGGGCGATGTGCTCTTTCTCATGCTCTGCCTGGCGGGCGGTATGATGATGCTCATCGGGGCCATCTTGGTGCGCGATGAGAAACCGAAAGAACGCGCGTAGCGCGGGATTCTGTGTCAGAATCTCTGGAACTGGCCACGTGAGGGGTGAGCTTTCGTTGTGAAAGCTCACTTTCCTTGCGGGGCGTTTTTCGATTAAAGGAATGGTATGAAACAGGCGAAATCTCAGACATCTCATCGGCCATCGCAAAAGAAACGGTCCAATCTGCCCTTTCTTCTCATTTTTTTGTTTGGCTTTTTGGTGCTGATGTACCCTTTGATTTCGCGGCTCTACTACCGCATCGACGCCACGAGCGAGGTGACGGATTTCGATACGGCGAAGAGCGCTTTGGATCCGGAGGAAGTGAGCCGGCGGATGGGGCTGGCGCGGGCCTTCAACGCGTCTCTCGTCAACGAGATTGCCGGTGATCCGTATACGGACGAGCAGAAGTCGGCGGGGCAGCAGGAATACGCGCGGATGTTGGAAGTGCATGAGAAGATCGGGCATGTGCAGATTCCCAAGATCGACGTGGACATCCCGATCTACGCGGGTACGTCGGAGGAAGTGTTGCAGAAGGGCGTGGGTCACTTGGAGGGCACGTCGCTTCCCATCGGGGGCAATTCGTCGCACACGGTTTTGACGGCGCATTCGGGACTCCCCACGGCGCGTCTCTTTACGGATCTAAACCAGCTCAAAGTGGGCGACAAGTTCTACATTCACAACATCGAGGGGGTGCTGGCGTATCAGGTGGATCAGATTTTGACCGTGGAGCCGTCGAATTTTTCGGATCTTCTCGTGGTGCCGGGGCACGACTACGCCACGCTTCTCACCTGCACGCCCATCATGATCAACACGCATCGCCTGTTGGTGCGGGGCCATCGGGTGCCGTATGTGGCGGCGGTGGAAGAAAAGCTCATTGCGGACAACATCGCGGCGTTCCAGTACAAGTACCTGTTCTACGCGTCGCTCATCGTGATCGTGCTGCTCCTCTTGATCATCCGCCATTTGCGCAAGAAGAAGCGTCGGGTGGAGCGTGAGATGGCGGCGCTAAAGAGCGGCGATGCCGTGACGGGGACATTGCCGGATGGTCCTGTTGATGATGCTGGAGGCCCAGAACGCGTCGAACGCGGCGGTTGCGAGGACGGTGACGCATGAGCGGGCGCGCGAAACGCAAGGTGCGCCCTCAGCGGCTGTTTTTCGTGATCCTCTTCGCCGTGGGCTTCCTGGTGGCCATCTATCCGGTAATCAGCAATTATTACTATCGGCAGGTGCAGCAGCAGGAGGCGATGCAGTTTGAGTCAGAGCGTACGGCGTTGTCGCCGGAGGAAGTGGAGCGGCGCATGGCGCTGGCTGAGGCCTACAATGCGACGCTCGATCCGTCGCGGATGGCGGATCCGTACACGGCTCTGGAGAAACGGGGCGTGGCTGAGTACGCGCGTATGTTGGAACTGCATGAGATGATCGGGTATGTGGAGATTCCGAAGATTGCCGTCGATCTGCCGGTCCATGCGGGTACGAGCGTGGCGGTGCTGGATCAGGGGGCGGGCCACTTGGAGGGCACGTCGCTTCCCATCGGCGGCGCGTCCACGCACGCCGTCATCACGGCGCATCGTGGCCTGGCGAAGGCGCGGATGTTCCGGGATCTGGGCCAGCTCGTAGTGGGGGATGTCTTCTATTTTCACAACATCGCGGGGACGTTGGCGTACGAGGTGGATCAGATTTTGACGGTGGAGCCGTCGGACTTTGATCCTGTGTTGGTGCAGGAGGGCGAGGACTTGATGACGCTCTTGACGTGCACGCCCTATATGGTCAATTCTCACCGCCTCTTGGTGCGCGGGCATCGGGTAGAGTACGTGGATCCCATTGAGGAGCAGGCGTTGCGGGCGCCGGAGGGCCTCGACTACGCGGCGTATCTGCCGTTTGTGCTGATCGCCGTGATCGTCTTGGTGGTGGTGGCCCTCGTCCAGTATCGCGATGTGCGGGCGCTGGTGCGCCGGCGTGACGCGGAGTGGGTCGACAGTGACGATGAGGCGATGTGAGTCGAAGTCTGTCGGTTCTGACGGGATGGTGTGAGATGATGAGTGCCGACGGGGTGGATGAGACTGACGATGCGAGTCGGCAGTCCTGTAGAGATGGTGTGGCACGGCGTGGATTGAAGGAGAGACATGAAGAGACGGCATCGCAAGTTCATCGGTTTTCTGTTTCTGATCGTGGGGCTGGCGCTGCCGCTTTATGCGCTGACGCACCTCTCGCTCAATGCGTTTTTCGCGCGGTCGCAGTATCTGGACTATCGCGAGAATGTGGAGGCGGCGGACGACGCATTGCTCCACCGGCGGGAGGCGGCCCTTGCGGCGTACAATGCGCGGCTGCACGAGGAGAAGGCGAGGGCGGCGGTGGATCCGTTTGCGCAGCGGGATTACCGGGCGAAGTACGACATCGAGACGATTGGGACGGACGACATCGTGGCGTATGTGGTCATTCCGAAGATCGACCTCATCAAGCCGGTGTACCTGGGGGCGAGCCGCGAGCATCTGGCGAAGGGGCTGGCGCACTTGGAGGGCACGGATCTTCCTTTGGGCGGCGTGAGCACGCGGTCGGTCATCGCGGGGCATCGCGGGTGGTACAAGGATGCGCTGTTGCTGCACGCGGATGAGCTGGAGGCGGGCGACGTCGTCTACGTGGATCGCGGGGTGGAAGTGCTCACGTACACGGTGACGGACAAGCAGGTCATTCACGAGAGCGATTGGGACAGCCTTCAGGTGCGGCCGGGCGAGGATGTGCTGACGCTGCTCACGTGCAAGGAGATCGTGAGGCACCCGGCGCATCGGTTGATCGTGAACGCCGTGAGGGCGAGCGCGGGCGGCGCGGATGGGGTGAGTTCTTCCGGCGGCGGTGAGGCGAACGCGGCCGATGGTGTGAGTGCTGTTGGCGTCGGTGAGGCGAGTGGCGCGGATGGTGCGGGTTCTTTCGGCGGCGGTGAGGCGAATGCAGCCGATGGTTTGTCCGCTGATGGTGGTTCAACTGAGGGCCAGGCAGCAGGTGGCGCGGAGCTCGAGGCCGAGGTGAGCCTGGACCGGGCGGATGCTGCGCCGCCATCCACAGCGCACAGCGTCGATTTGAACGCCATTTTGGAAGGCACCGTCGTTTCGCCGACGGCGGCCGCTTCGCGCATCGCGGTGTACGTGGCGACGCTCCTGGGCTACGTGGCCATGGCGGTGCTTTTGTGGCGCTTTGTGAAATTCTTGCGAACGCCGGAGCGGTAGCAGACCATCTCGCTACGACGTCGCGATGGCGCGCCGCAAAATGGACCGTGTTCATGTAAAAGTGGGCAGGAGTGGATATAAATTAATCGGAGTAAATATATATTCGATTTTCTGGATCATTTTTTGAAGCTCCAATTTGGGCTTCAGTGGAAAATGAACAATCGCTGTTTTCCACTGACATTTCTAGAAGGAATTTGTGTCGCTGTTTTCAAAATCGCCTTTGCAACCACATGATACGGACGGACGGTGTGGTTGCGATGTCGATTTGCGGAAGAGCCACTACGAATTCGTCCTGTATAACGATGAATACGTCAGTTGAAAATCGCTTTTTTGAAATATCCCATGAATTCGCGCCCTTTCTTGGGACAACTATGTCATCGATGCGCCCGAGACGAGACGCACTTTTGTCATCGCTGCGCCCGAGACGAGACGCACTTCGGTCATTTGAAGGAACTCAACAATGACGGTTGAAGGCCCTCACAGATGACGAATAAAGGGCGTCACCGTTGACGACTGAAGGCCCGAAAAGTGACGAGTGATGGCCATCACAGATGACGACCGAAGGCCCGAAAAGTGACGATTGATGGCCCTCACAGATGACGACCGAAGGCCCTCACAGAGGACGCCGCCGCGCGTCGCCTTTTTTCGCCCAAATTCTTGTGGTAAGATAAACACGTTACAGGCGGAGGTACGCCATGGAGAAACCTTTTATTACGGCGATTGTGACGGGCGCGGGGCTGGGCACGCGCATGGGCGGAAAAAAGAACAAAATGCTCATCGAAATTGACGGGGGCCGCGTGTTGCAGCGCACGCTGATGGCGCTTTACCGGTCCGATGTGTTCGATTTTTTTGTCGTCGTCGTCAAGGAAGACATTTTGGAAACGGTCAAAACGGACATTCTCCCGCAAGTTTTTGGGGAGAATTTTTCGCGTGTTGCGGTCTGCCTGGGCGGTGTCACGCGGCAAGATTCGGTGAAGCAGGGCCTCTTGCACCTGCCGGAGGAGACGGACCTCGTGGCGGTCCACGACGGCGCGCGGCCCTTTGTGACCACGGCGGTGGTGCGCCGCACGGTGCATCGCGTCTTGCAGGGCGATGTCGATGGGGCCATCGCCGCGGTGCCCATGAAGGATACCGTGAAGATGTGTTACGACGACGGCGTCATCCGTAACACCCCCAACCGCAGCCAGCTCTTTGCGGCCCAGACGCCGCAGGTGTTTCGCAAGGAGACCATTTTGCAGGCGTACGAGCGGGCCATTTGGGAGGAAATCCCCATCACAGATGACGCGCAGATGGTAGAGATCTTCGGCGGCCGGGTGGCCACCGTTGCGGGCGATGAAGGCAACATCAAGATCACCACGCCGAGCGATCTGCTCTTCGGCGAGCGCATCTTGATGGAGCGCGATGAGACGATGGGAGAGGACCATGAGACGGACGTTTCGGACTGGCATCGGCTATGACGTACACGAATTAGTGGAAGGCCGTGCGCTCATCGTGGGCGGGGTCCGGGTGCCGTTTGAGAAGGGCCTTTTGGGCCATTCCGATGCCGATGTTCTGGTGCACGCCATCAACGACGCCCTGCTGGGCGCGGTGGCGCTGGGGGACATCGGTCAGCATTTCCCCGACACGGACCCGCAGTACGAAGGCGCCGATTCCCTCGAAATGGCGCAGACGGTGGCGCGTCTCGTGCGAAATGAAGGGTATGAAATCAGCAACGTCGACAGCGTCTTGATGGCGCAGCGCCCGAAGATGGCGCCCTTTGTTCCGACGATGAGACAAAATGTGGCACGCGCGCTGGGCATCGACGTGGATCAGGTGTCCATCAAGGCCACGACGACGGAGCACTTGGGTTTCGTCGGTCGGGAAGAGGGCATGGCGGCGATGGCTACGGTGCTGGTGATGCCGAACGAGGACGTTACGGCGTGAAGATATGTTTTGGAGGACGAGACCATGAGTGAACTGAAGCGAGTCAAGGGGCGGTTGCGCACGGCGGAATCGGTCACGGAGGGACATCCGGACAAGGTCTGCGATCAGATTGCGGATGCCATTTTAGACGAAATATTGCGCCAGGATCCGACGGCGCACAGCGCCATCGAGGTGATGGCGTCGACGGGCATCGTGTTCGTCATGGGGGAACTCTCCACGTCCGCGGATGTGGACATCAACGCCATCGTGCGTCGGACGATTCAGCAGATCGGCTACACGGACGCGCCGAGCGGCATCGATTACGAGAACTGCGCCATCATTCAGACCATCCGCGAGCAGTCGCCGGACATCGCGCAGGGCGTGGGCCATTCCGAGGAGGCGCGCGCGGGCGAAGCCGATACGCTTTCGGCGGAGGGCGCGGGCGACCAGGGCATCGTCTTCGGGTACGCTTCGGACGAGACGCCGGAACTCATGCCGATGCCCATCATGCTGGCGCACCAGTTGGCGAAGCGGCTGGCAAAAGTGCGCAAAGAGGGCATCATCGCCAATCTGCGTCCGGACGGCAAGACGCAGGTGAGCATTGAATATGACGAAGACGACCGCCCGAAGCGCGTGGACGCCATCCTCATTTCGACGCAGCACGGGCCGGGAATGGACCAGAAGCAACTGAAGGAAGATCTGTGGGATCACGTGGTAAAAGAGACGGTGGATCCGCGCATGATCGATTCGGAGACGCGCTTCTACGTGAACCCGACGGGCAAGTTTGAGATCGGCGGGCCGAACGGCGACACGGGCCTCACGGGGCGCAAGCTCATCGTGGACACGTACGGCGGCATGGCGCATCACGGCGGCGGGTCGTTCAGCGGCAAGGATGCGTCTAAAGTGGACCGCTCGGGCGCGTACTACGCGCGCTATGTGGCCAAGAACATCGTGGCGGCGGGCCTGGCGCGTCGCTGCGAGGTGGCGGTGGCGTACGCCATCGGCCGGGCGCAGCCGTTCTCGCTGGGCGTCAACACATTTGGCACGGGGGCCATGGACGACGCGGCGCTCCTGGACTTGGTGAAGGAGGTCTTCGACTTTCGTCCGGGCTCCATCATTCAGAATTTGGGGCTCACGAAGCCGATCTACCAGCACACGGCGAGTTACGGCCACTTCGGCCGCACGGATCATAAGTACCCGTGGGAGGAGACGGACAAGGTGGAGCAGCTGAAGGCGTTGGCGGCGGAGCGCTAGGAGGCGCGGATGCGGGAGCGCTCTCGAGAAGGGCTTTCCCTCTGGAGAGGCGTTGTCTTCGCGCGTGGTGACACCGCGTGGTGATACGATGTTAGGAAGTGATGGGAGACGACATGGCGTGGTTGCGCAAAAATTTGGCCATTGATCTGGGCACGACGAGCGTGCTCGTCTTTACGCGCGCGGATGGCGTGAAGTTGCAGGAGCCGTCGGTGGTGGCCATCGATATCTACACTGACGAGATTGTGGCGGTGGGCGAGGAGGCCAAGAAGATGTTGGGGCGCACGCCGGGCAATATCGTGGCGCGCCGGCCCATGCGCGATGGCGTCATCGCGGATTACCGCTCGACGGAGCGGATGTTGAGCTATTTTTTGCGCAAGACCATGGGGCGCAGTCTGCTGCGTCCGGACGTCATCGTATGTGTGCCGTCGCAGGCGACGCAGGTGCAGAAGCGCGCCGTCATTCAGGCCGCGGAGGCGGCAGGGGCGCATCACACCTACATCATCGAGGAGCCGCTGGCGGCGGCCATTGGCGCGGGGGTCGACATCGCGGATCCCAGTGGGAATCTGGTGGTGGACATCGGCGGCGGGACGACGGATGTGGCGCTCATTTCGATGGGCGGCATCGTCATCTCGGAGTCCATCCGCATTGCGGGGGACGAGTTTGACGAGGCGATTGCGCAGTACATTCGGCGTAAGCACAGGGTGGTCATCGGAGAGCGGACGGCAGAGGAGATCAAGATCGCGCTGGGGTCGGTGCAGCGCGCGGATGCGCCGGATCGCGTGGAGGTCAAGGGGCGCAACATCGCGGATGGGCTGCCGAGCCGGGTGTACTTGACGGCGGACGACCTGGATGAGGCGCTGGCGCCACATCTGGAGGCCATCGTGGATACGGTGCATCGCATTCTGGCGGAGACGCCGCCGGAGCTGGCGTCGGACATTTACGACAAGGGGATTTTGCTGACGGGCGGCGGGTCGCTGGTACGCGGCCTCGACCGGAAAATTCGCGAGCGCACGGGTGTGGATGTGCACTACGTGGATCAGCCGATTACGGCGGTGGTGCGGGGCACGGGCAAGGCGCTGTTCTGGATCCGGCGGCTCAACGCGGGGGATGAGGTTTTGTCGGACGCGACGCGTCAGCAGATCATGAATCGGGAAGTGCTGCGCAAGCGGTGAGTACACGCGTTGCTGTGCGCGCGGCTTTTGAGTTGGCCGTGTTTCGTGAGCGATAAATAGGGAGCGCGTCACGCGGGCGGCGCCTTTGTCTGAACCATTGGAAGTGGTGACAAGCGGTGGGATTGGGAGGAACTATGGCAGGTTTGTTTGAAGAACTGAAGCGGCGCGATCAGGAGGGCCATCCCATTCGGCTGGGCGTCATCGGCGCGGGCCAGATGGGGCGGGGGCTCATTTCGCAGATTCCCGCCATTCCGGGGATGACGGTGACGGGCATTTGCGATGTCGACCTTTCGCGTGCGGAGCATGCGCGGGATCTCTACCGCGATCAGGATGACGATGGGAACGCCATCACGGTGACGATGGATTTCCGTCAGGTGGTGAACGCGCGCGATGTGGATGTGGTCATCGAGGCGACGGGCAAGACGGAGCCGGGGGCGCAGGTGGCGCTTGCGACGTTCCTCGCGCGCAAGCACTTGGTATTGCTCAATGTGGAGGTGGACATCACCATCGGCGTCCTGATGAAGCAGCTCTTCGATACGGCGGGTCTGGTGTACACGGGGTCGGATGGCGATGAGCCGGCGGCGACGTTTGCGCTCTACCGGTTTGCGCGGGCCATGGGCATGGAGGTGCTGGTGGCCGGCAAGGGCAAGAACAACAAGTTGCGCCCGGAGGCCAATCCGGACACGGCGCTCGAGGAGGCGGAGGAAAAGCACATGAATCCGGCCATGCTGGCGTCGTTCCAGGACGGCACGAAGACCATGGCGGAGATGACGCTGCTTGCGAATGCGACGGGCTTCGTTCCCGATGTCGTGGGGATGCACGGGACGTCGGGCGATTTGGAGGCGACGGTGGCGCAGCTGGACTTGGAGGAAAACGGCGGCGTCTTGTCTCAGTTCGGAGTGGTGGAGTACGTGGACGGCCTCGCGCCGGGCGTGTTCGTCATCGTGCGGGGGCAGAATGAGACGGTGCGTGAGGAACTCTGCTACATGCTCAAGAAGGACCGCGAGCACCAGATCCTCTACCGTCCCTTCCATTTGGGAAGCCTCGAGACGCCGCTCACGGCGGCGCGCGCGTTTCTGAACCACGAGGCGGCCATCGTGCCGTTGGATCACCCGGTGGCCGAGACGGTCGCCGTCGCCAAGCGTGACATCAAGTCGGGCGAGGATGTGGACGGCATCGGCGGCTACTGTGTGCGCGGCGTCATCGAGACGCACCAGGCGCAGCAGGAGAACCGGCACATCCCTATCGGCCTCATCACCGGCCACTGCGTCGCGCGGCGCGACATCGCCAAAGACACGGTCCTCTCGAGCGACGACATCGCCCTCGACACCACGACGATGGTCTATCGCCTGCGCTCGCTGCAGGATACGACGATTGGGTGAGGGCTGGGGGGCACTGGCCGGAAAGTTTGAGTGACGCGCGGGAGGCGCGTCATCTTGACCGTCAAAGTGTGGCAGTCGTGACTCGCCGCTCGCCAGATGGTCTCCGATTTGATATAATGACAGCTCAGTGGCGCGAATGCGCCATGACGGGGTGTGGCGCAGTTCGGTAGCGCGCGTGGTTTGGGACCATGAGGTCGCAGGTTCGAATCCTGTCACCCCGATAATAGAGAAAACCGCCTGAAATCAATGGTTTCAGGCGGCTTTTGCTTTGCTGTTTTTTTGTTAATCCGCTGATTTGTCCTCAGTTTTGTCCTCAGTTCAAAAAAAACGATGTCGTCCATTGACGATTTTGCCTTGGACATCATCTCATCGGTGACGTCAACATAGTATGAAAGTGTTATTTTAATATCAATATGGCTCATGAGAGATTGCAACTTTTTTTTGGGGGTGTCTCTGGTTCGGCCATATATGTTGTAAGGTGTGGCGAAAGTCGTAAGGCGACGCGCGAACCGGGGGCGTTAAAACGTCAAGCTTTTTCAAGTGATTGCGTCCGCCCCGTTCCTGAAGCGTCATTTGTTTTAACACGGGCGTGAATGCCCAATTCTTCAGACGGACGAAGCATCGGGCGGATTGCCTTCTTCATGGTGAACGGCGATTGTCTCACGCTTGCTATGCGGCAGGGAAAGCGTCCGCTTGGCTTTCGCCGTGACTGCCGGGCCACAGCATCGCCACGCGGCAGGGCCGTGGGTCGATTTGCCTCTCGCCACGACGCTGAGGCCGCAACAGATCCGCGGCCTAGTTCAAATATGAAAAATCGGCAAACGAACGACGGTTTTTGGCAAAAGTGAAGTTCAATTTCACTTTTTCTAAAAAAGAACGAGCGAAAAGGGCCAAAAGTGTAGTTCAATTTTTTGTTAGAAAGGTTTGAACCACAAAATCGGCCAAAACGCAGTTCAAATAGAAAATCCGCAAAATCGAACGAGCCAAAAGGCCGTTTTCGGTCGTTCAATTCTGATTTTATTCTATTTGAACTACGAATTATCAAAAATCAGTCGTTCAATTCTGTTTTTTAACCATTTGAACTAGTTTGGGTGTCGTGTCCCATGGGATTTCCATTATAGCGTTTGATTCTGAACCTTGGCACCGTCGACAACGATCAGATGACGGGAGACGACGGCGGCGCGGGACGCGTGGAAGTTCATTCGGGAAATTGAATAGGTTCTAAAGATCAACCTGGGCAAAGGCGAGTTTTCGTCCATCAGCAGCGAAATTTGCGAGAGCCGATTGAAGCGACTGTAGAGGAATACAAGTGATGTACACACCTAAAATGACAGTCTTGTCGCTTAATACGAGAGAGATCACTAGAAAATTAGAATTGATTTGAATTTAGTGAGAAAAAATTCGCTTATGAAGTTGATAAAAGCATTTTTAGTGATAATATATTAGAAAAGAGGTAAATATTTATTAAAGGCGAGTGTAAACGAATTCACGTGGGAGGCAAGCAATGGAAGATTGGAAGAAAGAATGCGTACAAACAGAGAAGGCACCGGCCGCAGTAGGACCCTATTCGCAGGCGATTGCAATTGGCAATTTAATCTTTACTTCTGGCCAGTTACCACTGATAGCGGAAACTGGCGAAATGCCGGAAAGCGTAGTGGAACAAACGCGAGCTTCACTGAACAATATCAAAGCGATTTTAGATGAGGCCGGATCCGATATGAGTCAAGTTATAAAAACGACGGTATTCATGACGGAACTTGAGTTTTTTAGCGACATGAATGAAGTTTACGCGAGTTTCTTCGCACACGGTGAGCTTCCTGCACGGTCATGTTTTCAAGTAGCGAGACTGCCAAAAGGAGCAAAGGTGGAGATTGAAGTCGTCGCAAGGAGATAAGAAGGAAACGCCATGGATATAAAGCTTTTTACTAAGTTCAACGATGATAAAGCGAGATACGATATCAGCTTTTTGAGTGAATACGTCGCTAAGAAAATACTCCAATATCACAAAAGCTTTCCCATGTACGAGAAAACACCCCTTTGGGAATTGAATTGCCTTTCACAAGAATTGGGGGTTCTGTCGGTGGCAGCACAACTGGGAGTGAATGGCGTCCGCGGAGGGCGTCATTCATTCCCTTTTTTTTCTGCTTTATACTATTATGATTGTCGAGTCGAAGAGAGGGTGATTGGGAAAGGACAGGGTGCGTGAATCAGGTAGAAAATCGCATTTTGATGTTGCAGTACATCAAGTTGACGGACTTTTGGGGAAAGGTGCTGGGCAAGGACTACGAGATCGTCTTGCACGACTTGTCGGATCCGGAGCATTCGATCATCGCCATCGCCAACAACGACATCAGTGGCCGTCAGGTGGGCGGCCCGTTGACCAACATCGCGCTGCAGCTGATCTCGAACAAATCGTATCTCAATGCCAACTTTCTGATGCACTACGATTCCAAGTCGCCGGATGGCAAGAAGCTGATCTCGCACACCTTTTTCATCAAGAACAGTCAGGATGAGCTGATCGGCTTGCTGTGTATCAATCACGACCCGAGCCGCTACATTCAGATGAGGAACCTCATCGCGGAAGTGCTCCAGCCGGACTGGTTCAATCATTCGAACTTTCAGTACAACACGAACGTGGCCGAAGACTACAAACAGGTGACGCAAAACGCCGCCCCGCAAAGCGGCGGCAAGGTGGAGACGTTTCACAACACCTCACAGGAATTGACCAAAGAAATCGCCGTCGATGTCTTGCAGAGCATGAACATTCGGCCCGGCGCGACGATGTCGGGGGACGAAAAATACCACTTCATCAAGCGCATGTACGATCAGGGCGTCTTCCTCGTCAAAGGTTCGGTCAAGGACGTCATGGAAGTGATCAACTGTTCCCAGGCCACCGTCTACCGCTATCTCAGCGAAATCAAAAGCGAAGAAGAGCAACAGCCCGCATCCGACGAGTGACGCGCAGCGTCTGGCAGATTCCGCCCGCTGCGCCGAACCCCCTTGCGTCGAACAAGGCACGGGCGCGAAACGGGTATGTAAAAGACAAGGTTTGGCGCGAGGTGTTCACCGGGTGGCTTTGTCGCCGCGGCAGGAACGTCCGCGCGTGGCATCGCAACAGCGAAAGACGGCGATGGTGGCCTGAAAGTCGGAGAGGACGTCGCAGGAGAGGGAGTAAATGGTCCATTTTCCGTCG
Organism: Peptoniphilaceae bacterium; assembly: GCA_028726605.1. Lineage (GTDB taxonomy): Bacteria > Bacillota > Clostridia > Tissierellales > Peptoniphilaceae > Murdochiella. The sequence continues at coordinate 43,029 of JAQYPV010000014.1, forward strand.
CGCCGCGCGGTGACGAGGCCGCAGGTCTCGAGCAGTTTCATGTGGTGCGAGAGGGTGGGCTGGCTGATGTTGAGCCCGTCCAGGAGCTCGCAGGCGCAGCGTTCGCCGTGATCGAGGCAGCGCACGATTTGCAGGCGTTGCTCATTGCTCAGGGCTTTGCAAATGGATAAAATTTCTCGGTCTTGCATGGTCCACCTCATCGCAGTATACAGTCATAGCAGAACTATGAGGACGTAACGAATTGATGGAAATAGATTAACAGGAGGGACGATGAAGCGCAAGATAAAACGACGTGGCGCACCCAGGATACGGGAGCAAGCCTCCCCTCCGTATCCCAAAGGCGACCTCTTTCACCGTGCATGAAAACGTTTCATTGTTTTACGCGATGTGTTATACTGGTGAAGTCAAAGCATGTGTGTGAATTCAAAGGAATTCAAAGGAAAGGAAGGTTTTATGAATACGGTTAAAAAGGCCATGAGCGCCTTCATGATGCTGCTCCTGGTGGTGGTGTTGGCGGCGTGCGGCGGCCAAAAACCGGCTGAGTCCGAGGCGCCGGCCTCTGATGCGGCGGGCGGCGAAGCGACGGAAGCCGCGTCCGGCGAGGATGCGGGCGGCGAGACGGCCGGTATTCCGATGACGGGCCTCTCGGGAGAGATCACGGTGCAGGCGGAAGAGGCGTGGAAGCCGTACTATGAGGCGGCCATTCAGCGCGTGACCGAAGCCAATCCGGATGCCAAGATCACGATCATTGAAAAGGCAGCCATCGACAACCTCGACGTCATCGACCAGACGGGCCCGGACAACGCGGACGTCCCCGATGTCTTCGCCATTCCGGCGGACCGCATCTACGGCATGGTCGAGTCTGAGGACCTGGCCGCGCTCAACAGTGAAGCCATCATGACGACGGTCGGCGGTTGGGAGAACTTTGACAAGTTCAACGAAGGCCTGGGCGGCAACTTCAAGATCGGCGAAGAGTACTTCGGCTTCCCGATGAACATCGAGTCCCTCATCACCTTCAAGAACAAGGCGAATGCGGAGACGTCGGGCGTCGATCTCACGAAGCCGCTGGAAGTGACGGGCGAGAATTACAACAAAGTCCTCATTCCGGCGTTTGACGCGTGGTACGGCGTGGCGCTCCTGAATGCGGGCGGCGTCGAGCTCTTGCAGAAGAACGACGATGGGACGTTTACGAGCGATATGACGACGGCTTGGGCGGACCTAGCGCCGGAAAAGCAGGACATCTTCAAGGCGCTGTTCGACTACTGGAAAGCCAACTTTGACAACAACACGTCGCTGTTCGACCCGGATGCCGGTTACGGCTACACGGATGCCGAGATCGCCTCGGGCAAGAACGGCATCTCGCGCCTGGGTGGCGCCTGGGATTACGAGAACATCGCGAAGGCGACCGGGGAAGAGAATCTGGAGATCGGCTCGCTGAACGACCTCACGATTGCGGGCAAACCGCTGGTTCACTGGAAGGGCGGCTGGGCCTATGCCATCAACGTCCGCGATGAAGCGGATGAGGGCAAAATGGCCTTGGCGCAGGCGCTGATCGCAGAACTCGCCAATCCCAAGTTTGCGCAGGACTTCTTCCAGGCGACGGGCAAGATCATGGAGAACGTGCCGGCGGCGGACTACGAGGCGATGGGCCTGAATGACGCCGAAAAGGCGACGGTGCTGGCGACGATCGAGTCGTATGAGAACGCCGTGGCGCGTCCGCTCTTCACGGAATACGGCAAGGTCTGGGATACGTGGAAGAACGCCGTGCTCTCTTGGAACTCGGTGAAACCGGCAGACGCTGAAGCGGCATACAACGAATTGAATTCGGCCTTCACGCAGATGATGGGTGAATTGAAGTAGGAATCAGCCGAGATGGGATGAGAGAGGAGGCTTTGGCCTCCTTTCTTTTTCCCTGTCGATGGCGAAGGAGCGGGCATGTTTCAACAACGAAGGATTTCGCGCCAGAAAGCCACGTTGGCGCTTTTGCTGACGGCGGGCTTCGTTTTCGTGCTCTGCCTGGAGACGATGATGCTGGCGAAGGACCGGCAGCTCTTCGGCGCATGGCAGGCCATGGCTGGAGAAGGCGCACAGCTCGTGGACTACATCGGGGCGCTCTTGGTGCGCCTCCTGATCACTCTGGCCTTTCCGGTGACCTATGCCATCTACGTCTTCGTCGCGCAGCGTCGTGGCACGATGCCGTGGTTCGCCAAGGTGGCGTGGGGGCTCTTTTTGGCCTATACGGCGCTCATGAAGGTGCTGGAAGGGCAGACGGGAAACGCGTTCTGGTATGTGAGCGTGGCGCTCGCCATCGGCATTTTGCTCGTGCATTTACAAATCGACCGGTTGGAGGAAAGGAGACGGCCATGAATCTGCCGGAAGTCCTCGTCGACCGCGTGGGGCGTTCGTATCCGCGAAAGAATCTCTATCTCAAGGAGAGGGCCGACGCCGAGGCGGCGGGGGAGACGAAACGGGAGCAGGAACTCCAAGCTAAAAAAGAAAGCCACCCGTATCGCGTGAAACTCAAGCTCTTTCACGCGGCAGAGCGGGCTTTTCTCGATGAACTGAAGAAGCGGGAGCCGGTGTCGTCCGGGGATCCCGTCCTTTCGCAGTACAATCGCCGTCTCTACGAGGCGCAACAGAAGGTGGTGTTTTATGCGCCTTATGTGGACTTGACGTACGATGCGGAGCTCGCATATCGGACGGCGCAGAAGGAAGCTGAACTGTTGCCGGAGATGATCGCGGAGTATCGGGAGGCGCAGGACGACCTCCGCTACGCGCAAAAAGAGGGCGAACAGATTTCTGATGCGGATGAGGCGGCCTACCGGGCGGAAGTGGAACCCCAGAAGGCGGCGCTCAAGGCGGCCTACGAGGCGCGCGAGGCGGAGATCCAGGCGTCATATGACGAGGGTCTGATTTCGCGCAAGGCGCGGGACAACAGTCGAAAGGTCAACAAGACGCAGTACCGGCAGGGATTGGAATCGCTGGATTACCGCGCGCCGAAGCGGTACAACAAGGAGCTTTTGCGCAACATTCGCCACCGCATTAAGCAGGTGCGGGGGACGAAGGAGAACTTGCTCGAAGAGGAACTTTCGGGCATTCGTCGCAGTGTGCCGGTGGAAGTGGAGCACGTGAGTCCGCTCGCGCCGGTGTTGTCGTTTTTCTTTCCGGGGACGGGGCAGCTCATCAACGGCCAGAAAAAGAAGGGCCTGTTGATGCTCTTGCTGTGCCTGTTTATCTACGGCGTCGCCATTCCGTATGCGCTGGGCTTTGGCAACTACCAGGGCAACGGCATCGCGGGGCTCATCAGTTTGGGTCAGCACGGACGGCGCGTGGATCGTTCCATCATCTTCCTCATTGAGGGCATCATCGCGGTTCTGCTCTTGGTGATCAGCGCGGTCGTCATGATCCTCTCGGCGAAGGATGCGGCGTTCGTGCGCCGTGAGACGCTCAGGGGCATTCGGCCCAACAACTGGTTTGAGACGAAGCGCACCATCAGCGAGAACGGCTTTCCGTACTTCGTCAACATTCCGGCGATTCTGCTCATCTTGTTCATCACGCTGGTGCCGGTGTTTACGGCCATCTTGCTCTCGTTTACGGGCATGAACCCGGACCACCAGTCCAAGTTCGGCTGGGTGGGGTTGGACAACTACATGACGCTCTTTGCGGCGCGTGGGCTTGAGGGTTCGCTGTTCTGGCGCATTTTGGTCTGGACCATTCTCTGGACGCTGGCGGCGACGACGCTGGCCATTGCGGTGGGGATGGGGCTGGCCATTCTGGTCAACAACCGTCACATTCGCGGGAAGCGCTTTTTCCGCACGGTGTACATTCTGCCGTGGGCGGTGCCGGCGTTCATCACGATCATGTTCTTCTCCATCATGCTCAGCAACAACGGCTATCTGACGGAGGTCATTTCGTCGTTGGCGGGCAGGACGGTGAACGTCAAGAACTCCATTCCGCTGACGCGTCTGGCGCTCATCGTGATCCAAGTCTGGTGTGGGAATGCGTACGTGTTTTTGCTCTCGACGGGGGTGTTGCAGTCCATTCCGGAGGATCTCTACGAAGCGGCCGACATCGACGGGGCGAGCAGCTTTCAGCGGCTGGTGCACATCACGCTGCCGATGATGTTGTTCCAGACGGCGCCCATCTTGGTGGGACAGTATACGTTCAACTTCAATAACTATACGATCATCGACCTGTTTAACGGTGGCGGACCGTTCAACCCTAGTGTCTACGGGCGTTTGGCTGGCGGTTCGGATCTCTTGATTTCGTATATTTTCAAGCTCACGATGGATAACCAGTATCAGGCGTTGGGGGCGGCCATCTCCATCCTCATCTCCATCGTGCTGATCGTGATTGCGTTTGTGGGCTACCGGCAGACGGCGGCGTTTAAGGAGGCGTGACATGGCGCGAAAAAAGAAATCGTCAACTCTCTATTTGAGTGACGCGCAGCCGCTCGGCGTCGGTGGCAAGATCGCGTTGGCGGTGAGCTACGCGTTGCTCGTGCTGTGGGCGTTCATCGTCATCTGGCCGGTGGTGCAGATCGCGTTGGCGGCGTTTAACGGCGCGCAGGGGAAGTACCTGATCTTGAACGGGGACTTCGTGTTCTCCACGGAGAACTTCCGCGTGCTCTTTGAAGAGACGGACTTTTTGAAGTGGATGCGCAACACGATCTTCATCGGCTTGGCGTCGGCGGTCATTCAGACGGCGGTGGTGGCGCTCACGGGTTTTGCGTACTCGCGCTATCGCTTCAAGTTCAAGCGCGGGTCGCTACTCGCCATCTTGCTGATCCAGGTGATTCCGACGTTTGCGGGGCTCACGGCGTATTTTACGTTGCACCAGATTGTCTCGGGCGTGTTCCCTCTCTTCACGCGTCAGATGCTCCTCATCTTGATCTATTCGGCGGGTGGCATCGCGAACAACACGCTGATTTTGAAGGGCTACATCGACTCCATCTCGCCGGAGCTGGATGAGGCAGCCAAGATCGACGGCTGCTCGAATTTCCAGGTGTTTCGCATGATCATCGCGCCCATTGTCCGGCCGATGCTCGCCATCATCGCGTTGTGGGCGTTCATCGCGCCGTTTACGGATTACATGTTGCCGAAGGTGTTGTTGAATTCGACGAGCGATTACACGCTGGCGACGGGGTTGCAGACGCTCATTACGGACGTGCGCAATATGAATCAGCCGGCGTTTGCGGCGGGCGGGCTGCTCACGGCGCTGCCCATTGTGGTGCTGTTCTCGGCCCTGCAAAAACAGTTGATTTCGGGCCTGTCGGCCGGTTCGGTGAAAGGATGAGGGGATGGAAGTCAAACTCAGAAATATCGGGAAAAAGTACGAGGGGCGCGAGGAGTTCACGTTGCGTCACATCGATCTGGACATTGCGGATCGCGATTTCTGCGTCATCCTCGGGCCGTCGGGCTGTGGGAAGTCGACGCTCTTACGGATGATTGCGGGACTCAACTCCATCACGGAGGGGGAGCTGGTCTTTGGGGACAGGGTCGTGAACCACGTGCCGCCGAAGGATCGCGACATCGCCATGGTGTTCCAGAGTTATGCGCTGTATCCGCACATGACGGTCTACGACAACATGGCGTTCAGTCTCCGGATGCGAAAGGAGCAGAATTCGGTCATCGACACGCGGGTGAAGAATGCGGCGAAGCTCTTGCAGATCGATCAGTATTTGTACAGTCGCCCGTCGGATATTTCGGGCGGACAGCGTCAACGTGTGGCGCTGGGGCGCGCCATCGTGCGCAAGCCGCAGATCTTCTTGATGGATGAGCCGCTCTCGAACCTCGATGCCAAGTTGCGCGAGCAGATGCGCGTGGAACTGGTGCGCATCCACCAGCAGATGCAGACCACGACGATCTACGTGACGCACGACCAGACGGAGGCCATGACGATGGCCACGAAGATCGTGCTCTTGAACAATGGCGTGATCCAGCAGGCGGGGACGCCGAACGAGTTTTACAACGCGCCGCAGAACACGTTTGTGGCGCAGTTCATCGGTTCGCCGACCATGAATTTGCTGGACGGAACGCTTGTAAATGGGGTGTTCCGGATGGAGAACGACGAGGTGCGGATTGTGCCGACACCGGAGGATCTGGAGCGTCTGCGTCCTTACGAGGGAAAGCGGCTCATCGCGGGCATTCGCTCGGAGCGCTTCCTGTCGAGGGAGGACGAGATGCAGAATCCTTTCGATGCGACGGTGGACGTGGTGGAGAATCTGGGGAAGGAGCAGTCGCTCTTCGTCAAGCTCCCCAGCGGCAAGGACCTCGTACTCACGATGCCGGGGTATCTGGACTTCTCCCAGGGGCAGAAAGACACGTTCGGCTTTGCCAGCAACGCGATGCACTACTTCGACGGAGAGACAGAGGAGCGCATCTAGGAAAATGATGGGGCGGCTGGCGTGACGAAAGGCCTACCCTCGGGTCGGAAGGGCCGGTCGACGCTGCATCGCAAGGATATGCGTACCATGGCACGGCCTGCCCCAAAATGCTCAAAAGAATTTGACACATGCGTCACTTTTTGTTATTATCTTTTGAGCACGGACCATTAGCTCAGTAGGTTAGAGCGCCACGTTGACATCGTGGAGGTCGCTGGTTCGACTCCAGTGTGGTCCAGACACACAAATGCCCGCCTTGTTGAAATCTCAACAAAACGGGCATTTTTCAATGGCTTGAGTGCTTTTCGTATTCGCGATCCCGAGTGTGACCGTTGCGGAAATCGTCCAGGTGGCCTCTTTGAAGTTCACGTCGCACCATCGCATGGCAAGTGCCTCGCCACGTCGCGCCCCTGTGTGCGCCAGGAGGAAGAAATAGGTGTACCATTTGGGCGAATTCTTCATCGCGTCGAGCAGTACGCGCAGCTCGTCTCGCGTCATGAAAGAGACTTTTGTGGGCGATGGATCGGCTTTCGGGAGCAACACGCGGTCGAATGGATTTTGTTTGTCGGTCATTCCCACGGTATAGGCGTACTGGTAGATGCGCCGCGCCAATCCGTACACTCTCGAGATCTTCTTGTACTTTTGGGAGAGACCATCCGCAAAGTTCTGACAGTCGATGGGACGAATGGCGTCCAGACGCATCGTCGCGAACGCGGGGAGAACATCGATGCGCATGTATTGCAGCGTCTTGTTCAGCGTGGATTCTTTGACCGTTTTTTCATATCGCGGAAGCCAGCTGTCATAGGCATCTTGAAACGTCTCACGTGAGTAGCCCTCCAAGAGACCGTGGTCAAACTCGTATTTCATGTCTCGAAGCTTTGACTCGGCTTCCTTCTTCGTTGCAAATCCGCGACGTGTCACGATGACGCGCTTTCCTGTGATGGGGTCAACGCCAAGATGCGCATTGAACATCCAGCGCGGTCCCTTTTTCGTTTGATACATCTTCACCGTCATATGAATCACCTCCATTCCGAGGCTGTGTTACACTATTTCTGGGTACGTGGATGCAACACGGCCTCCGATCATTGTTCCGCCCCTCCAGTGGCCGCTGGTGGGGCCTTTTCCTTTTTTGCGATATACAAAACGGCGTCTTCCCGCACGCCGTAGGCGGCTGCTATTTGCTCTGTGCTGTATCCTTCCCACTCGATGGGGTCAATGGATAGGTCAATGAGTTTCGTTGCAAAATACGAGGCGTCAGACTCTTTTTCGCCCGTCTTGTAGAGCTGCTGGACGTGGGACAGCTCACAAGGGTCGTGCAGGATGGCGTGGCCGATCTCATGGGCGATGGTGAAGGCACGCGCCTCGTCCGGAAGCTCATCCGAGAGGTACATGGCCTCGAAGCTTGGCGTTCTGACGTATCTCGCTAACCCACCATGAAGAAGAGGGCTCGCGACGGGCACGGTGCGCAAGAGAATGTCCAAGTGCGCAATGATGTCGTTTAATTCTCTGGAGCCTGCGGCTTCCATAAGCCCCGAGACAAACCAGTCAATCTCTTGTTTGTTCATCGTCCCATACTCCTAAAGGAATACAAAAATAGGAGCCCGCGCGAGCTCCTCTTTTCTGTCGCCTCGAAAGGCGACGTGTCAATTTGTGTAGTTGGTAGGCAACACCCACCGTGTACGCAAATAATACTCCGAAAAGGGGAGTATATCAACAATATTAGTCATCCTCGTTGGCTTGGGAGCGGGTGCATTGGATCGTTCTTTCCTATATTGCATCCAGATATCTCCGAAGCCGCAAAGTAAGATCAATAGGTATTCCGGAACAAGAGCAATACTTTCTCCATATTTTATTGGAAAGAAAACTCTCATCGTCGTTAGTAATGTTATCAAGTACGTGCTCGATATCGTCCGATAATTTTGCTATCTGTTTTGCATTTAGGAATGTGCAAAGGGAAATGACGAAAGCAAAAACACCATCGCCATTTTGCTTGCTACCATCCAGCAAATGCTTCCGAAAAGCCCCATTAAACCATCTATACTGGATCTGGTAGTTGGACCTTCCTAAATCTACGATTCTTAAAGTCACGAATCGCTCATCATGTGCAATAGCATTTCTGAACTTTCTAACGTAGAATAAAGCGCTCCCGCATAGTTGATTCTGGACGTTCTTCGCAACGCTAAGCTCAAGCAACTCTTCAGTAACGCATCTCTTCATTCTTGGCTTCAGTATCCCATACAAGTTTTCGCACGTGTTCCAAGACACATTTTTCAATAGAATCCATGCTGGGACATGGTTGTGATTTTCTACATAATATTTTGTTGGGAAGTATCCGCTTGTGAGCGTCTTTCTTATTTCTGATAAAGTCTTTTCTTTGAGTCTTCGATTTCGATTACTTTCGGAGTAATTCTCAGATCGTAGATATATTCTTTCGTCTACTCCATATTCCTTCGAAATCGCGTAAGCAATTGTATTCTTTAGTTTGGTTTCTATGAAAACACTATATTTGAACAATATATTTTGAAGGTCTTTGTCAAACTGCCTAAAATGGACCAACATTTCCATTGTTGTACCATGCTCGAATTGGTCATTATTATCAATGAAAACGCCCTTATATCCGTTTATTAGCCCGTAGTAGCCATAATCCCTCAGGCACTTTTTCGCAGCGCTCCTGTCTTCGACGATAAGATTGCGAGAAACCATTAGATCGATAAGATCATCATAATCCTTGAACGGTTTATCATACTCCATTTATTCCTCCTAAAAAGGGGAGGCCCACTAACCGAGCCTCCCCCTGTGGCTGGAACTTAATCCTACGCCATGTTATCCGGCTCCAATTCTATCAGTTTTAGACTACAAATCAAGTAGGTGAACAAGAATTCTTCTTGTTGACCTCAACAAAATGCGAAGTTTCAACGTTTCCTGCATCATCTGTCCTTTTCCATTTCCTCTTCATAGGCTTCCCGCGCGGCGTAGTAATAGTCTAAAAGCTCTTCATCGGTATATCGTTCAATATTGGTGCCGTCGTCCGCCGCCATCAACCAGTAGGTATTGAGCCAGTCAAAGATTTCATCGCGGGAGGGAACGGAGGGGGTGGAGGAGGAGTAATCATCGTCTCGGGGTTCGGTCATGGTATCCAGAGTGCCGTGGAGGAAATCAGTCGCGCCGTCTTTCATGCGACGTGTTCCGGAGGTTAATGTGTAGTCGTCGTCTTGGTAGAGTATTACGACCTCGCTATTGCTGCTTCGCTCCTCGATAAGAGAAGATTTTTTGACACCAAAATAGTCAGCCAACTTTTGAATCTTACCCATGCGCGGCATAGCAACGCCTCTGATCCACGTGTTAAACGTTTGAGGAGACACTCCTATATCTGAAGCGATTTGCGCTTGGGTTTTATCTTTCTCACTAACCATTCTGCGCAAGTTCTTTGAAAAGATCTTCTTTTGATTGTTGTCGTCCATTTACGTAACCTCCATTTTTGATACTATTAGTATATAGTCATATTTGATTAAGCACAACCAAAAATAAAATAATTTTTGATTGTGGTATTGACGTCAAATTAAATTTGATTTAGAATAGTGCCATCGAAGGGAGGTGACGACTTGAAGGACAATACGTTGCAGATATCACTTGCGGCGGCGAGAGTCGATGCAGGCATGACTCAAACACAGGTTTCTCATGAAATGCACGTTTCAAAGCAAACCGTGGTGAATTGGGAAAATGGAAAGACAGAGCCAACAATTAATCAAGCAAGGCGGCTCAGCGAAATATATGGCATCGGCCTAGATCATATTTTTTTTGCTTTGTAAATCAAATTAAAATTTATAACGACCACTAAACGATCAAGGACGAACAAGAAGTAAACAGCGCATCGAAAAGTACGAAGGAGGGAGGAGAGGTCGATGCAGAAACGAACCTGATACCAAAGGATCCACCAGCTTGTTGATCTCTTAATCAGGGTGTCCACGGTTCGAGTCCGTGAGGGTGGAGTTGAAGAAAACCGCCAGAACCTCGCGTTCCGGCGGTTTTTGTTTTCACATCATCTTCGTCAAGTTTCAGAGGTCATGGACAGGACGATAAAGATAGCGATATCCTATTTACAACTAAAAAAGGAAGATTTCTTGTGCTCGAAAAAAACGGCGATGTCTGCGAGGGAACCAGCAAAGCGAATTCCGGCATCGCCCACGGGGGCTATGATGCTCTGCCTGGGACGATGAAGGCGAGGATGAATAAAGAAGGAATTCGGATGATGGAGGAGACTTCGCAAACCCTGGATTTCGAATTTCATAAAATCGGAAGTCTCGTGCTCTGCCATTCTGAAGAGGATCGCCCCGCGCTTCAAGCCCTCTATGAACGCGGCGTCCAACAGGACATACGCGGCTTATCGATTGTGGAACGAGACGACCTCATCCAAATAGGCCGAACATCGCCGATGATGTGGTGGCCGCTCTCTTTTCGGATCAGATCCACAACATGTTTTCGGAAAAGAAATACCTTCTCATGGCCAGAAAAGGCGAGTACATGCGTTCTGAAAGGGTGGCTAAGCAGGGAGGGGTGCTCTCGTCCCTGTTTGAACGACTGAAGTTGAAGGGGTTTTGCAGATTTTTCCAGTCGCGGGAAAATACTTTTGAAGGAGGAAATATGGAAAGGTATATCATGGCCCTCGATGCAGGCACGACCAGCAACCGTTGTATTCTCTTCAATAAAAAAGGCGAAATTCAAGCGGTGGCTCAAAAAGAATTCACTCAAATTTTCCCCCATCCGGGTTGGGTCGAACACGATCCCAAGGAAATCTGGTCGACGATGCTCGGCGTCGCCATGGAAGCCATGGCGCAACGCGGCGTGGATCCCCAGGACATCGCCGCCATCGGCATTACCAATCAACGTGAAACCACGATCGTCTGGGACAAGGAGACGGGAGAACCGGTCTATAATGCGATTGTATGGCAGTGCCGACGTACCGCAGAAATGACGAAAGAACTGGAAGATGCGGGGCACGGCCCCATGATTCAAAAGAAGACGGGACTGGTCTTGGATCCTTACTTTTCAGCGACCAAGATCCGCTGGATTCTGGACCACGTCGATGGAGCGCAGGAAAGAGCGGAAAAGGGAGAGATTCTCTTCGGAACGGTCGACACGTGGCTCATTTGGAAGCTCACTCGCGGCCAGGTGCACGTGACGGACTACTCGAACGCTTCGCGGACCATGCTCTACAACATTCACGACCTCAAATGGGATGACGACATCTTAGAGATTTTGAACATCCCGAAGGCCATGTTGCCGGAAGTGAAACCCTCTTCTTACGAGTACGGTAAAGCGACAATCAGCGACTGGAACATCCCCATCGCCGGAGCGGCGGGCGATCAGCAGTGTGCGCTGTTCGGCCAAACGTGCTTCGAGGCCGGAGAAGCCAAAAACACATACGGAACGGGCGCCTTCTTACTGATGAACACGGGCGATGAGCCGGTGGAATCCCGGAATGGCTTGGTGACGACCATCGCCTGGGGGATGGAGGAAGGCAAGGTCTCCTACGCCTTGGAGGGATCTATTTTTGTGGCCGGTTCATCAATTCAGTGGCTGCGCGACCAGCTGCGCATCATCGATTCGGCGCAGGATACGGAATACATGGCGAAACGGGTGGACTCCACTGAGGGCGTCTATGTCGTTCCCGCCTTTACCGGCTTAGGCGCTCCGTACTGGGATCCCCATGCACGCGGGGCCATTGTGGGAATCACGCGAGGGACCAACAAGTATCACATCGTGCGCGCTACGTTGGAGTCACAGGCGTTTCTGTCGAACGACGTGCTTCAGGCCATGGCCAATGACCTGGGACGGCCTCTCAAGAGCTTGAAGGTGGACGGCGGCGCTTCGGCGAATAATTTTTTAATGCAGTTCCAGGCCGATATGATCCAAGCGAAGGTACAGCGCCCCAAGACTTTGGAAACGACCGCTCTAGGCGCCGCGTATTTTGCGGGTTTGGCTGTCGGCTATTGGCACGACTTCCAAGAAATCAGAGAAAACTGGAAAATCGATCAGACGTTCGAACCCACCATCAGCAGAGAAAAGAGAGATCAGTTGAATCAGAACTGGCAAGAAGCAGTGAAACGGTCTCAAAATTGGGCGGATAAGGTAGCGGAATAGGAGGGGACTCATCATGGCGGTAAAAAATGAGCAGCAACTCAAGATGGCCCTGCGCAAGCAGAACAAGGTCATTTCTGGTGTGTTTTTATCAAGGGGTTGACAAGAAATGGGCCGACGGCGTAGAGACATCAGCAACCGTGAATTTGTTGGCCAACGGGAAACGATCAGAGACTGTAAAACTCCACAAGGGTGACGACTGGAAGCACACGTTCAAGGACCTTCCGAAGCTGGATGAAACGGGGAAAGAAATCGCTTATACTGTTAGGGAAGGCATCGCCTCTCCCTCCACACGAGAATGAACGAAAGCACACCGCGGCCGAACGCCGGGGTGTGCTTTTTTAGTACAGAGTCATTCCACGCCGTGGCATGAAATGCGAGTGTTGAAGAACTCCCGCTCGCTTTCTCACGAGAGGCATGGGGGTAAATGGGGAAGCCCTAAAGTCGTACGTCATGGCCCACGCCGTCTTGGTGACGTTCGCCCTGACGGCATCACTCCAACGCAGACGCTTTGAGTCCGCGCTCAATCGACTTTGGGGTCGTCGTGATTCGGCCGATGGGACGAACCGCGTCTAAAGAGGAGAAATGCCACAAAATCTCGTAACGCCAGGCGTTCGACATCGTTCAGGTCGTAGAGGATGCACTCGATGAGTTCTCCATCCTCGGGCTTTTCAAAATCGTAAAACGACTGGGAATACAGTTTACTCAGCGGGACGTCGAAGATGTCCGCAAAGTAGGGCATGTAGTCTGAGTTGATGGAATTGTTCCCCTTTTCCCATGCCGAGATAGCACTCACCTTGTACGAAGTGCCCATTCGATCATTCAATTCATCTGCAAGATCTTGCTGCGTCATCTTCGCCGCTTTTCTCAAACGCGAAATGTTCCTGCCAATGCGCATACGGTTTTTGTGAAGTAAATCGTTCATGAACACCTCCTTAGGAAAATTATAGATGAAGTGAGAAGAAAAATACAGAATTGAGAAAAAATGTGACATTTGAATCCATATAATATAAACTGAATATATAGAAATCCATAGAAAATGGAATGAGGGACGATGTGACGCTGGCTGATGGTCTATCTGCATATTTGAAACAACACGATATCGATCTGGCGACTCTCTCTCGGGCAACGGGAATCCGAGAAACCACGTTGGACTCCGTGCTCAGCCAGCGCGCCCGACTGTCTGCGGAAATGTACTTCACCATCTGTGACGCTTTGCATATTTCCGTGGATAAAATTAGAACTGACGAGTAGTTATACGGGCCAATCGGTCTTTTTTTATGCACTTTTATTCAGCTCTGGTGACGAATGAGACACTTTGAGACATTCTGAGACAGTTTGAGACATTGTGAGACAGATTGACACAAAATCGACATTTATGGGACACACGGTTTTGGGAAATACGCTAGCATGGAGTTGACCCATGAGATGTGTCGCCACCCATGCTGCTCTGTCGTTTTACCAAGCCATCTTCCGTGCGCACATCGCGTAGATTTCTACACTCGGCCAAGGACACGCCGGGGACCGGGTGAACGCAGCGGGGAAGTCCAACCCGCTCAAAAGGAGGCCGTATGGAAACCAGCAAGGTCGCTGAGCGAATGCTTACTCAATTGCGCGCCCAGGTGGACGTGAGCCGCCTCGACGCCACATCGCTCTCCGATACGATCGAGACCATGGTGCGCCAAGATGCGGCGCTTGCCGATCAGGGCCTCAACGAACGCGCGAGCCTCATGAACCAGATCTACGCGGCCATTCGAGGCTATGACATCCTCGACGAATGGCTCCACGACCCCGAAGTGACCGAGATCATGTGCAATCGCTACGACCAAATCTACATCGAACGCAACGGGCGATTGGAGCGAACCCATCAGCGCTTTGCGTCCGAAGAAAAATACCACGACATCATCCAGAAGATCGTGAACGACGCGGGCAAGGAAGTGCACTTACGCCAGCCCATTGTCGACTGCCGGATGCCCGACGGCTCGCGTGTGAACGTCGTCTTGAACCCCGTTTCCGGCGATGGCGCGGCCCTCACCATTCGACGCTTTCGAAGCCACATCTACACCTTAGATGAACTGGTCGAAAACGGCACCCTCTCCTTTGACGCCGCGTCTTTTCTCAAGCGCTGCGTGCGCGCCAAACTCAACATCTTCATCTCCGGGGGAACCGGCTCCGGAAAGACCACACTGTTAAACGCCTTGGCCAACGAGATTCCACGCGACGAACGCCTCATCACCGTCGAAGACGCCCGAGAACTCAACTTTGAAAACATCGACAACTGGGTCGCCCTCGAAGCGCGCCGTCCCAATGCGTCCGGTGAAGGCGCCATCTCCATTCGAGATCTCATCCGCGCGTCACTGCGCATGCGTCCGGATCGCATCATCGTGGGAGAAGTCCGTGGCCCCGAAGCCATCGACGCCATCCAGGCCATGAACACCGGCCACGATGGCTCCTTCTGCACGGGTCACGCCAATTCCATCCCCGACATGCAGTTGCGCCTGGAGACCATGATTCTGAGCGGCCACGACGGGCTCCCCATCGACGCCGTGCGCCAGCAGATCGCGGCCGCCATCGACCTCTTCGTTCACGTCTCGCGCCTTCGCGACCATCGGCGCTATGTGGTGGCCATCGCGGAGCCGCTGTGGGAGGACGGCGCCATCCACTACCATGAGATTTACAAGCGCACCGTCGACGATCAAAAGATCGGCCCACTTGTGGGTGATCCTCTCAGCCTCGCTCGTCAAGGCAAATTCCTGCGTGCGGGAATTTCGCTTTCGGACGAGACGATGCCGCGCGATGCTGAATCGGAATCGACGCGACGGCCCAATGTCTTTCGTTTGTCCTCGGATGAACGGAAAGCCCGCGCCATGCAAGGAGGTGCTGTGGGATGAAGAGCACAAACACCATGATTCGCTTAAAAGATGAGATGAAGTCCAGGAGCAACAGAAAATGGAAGCGTATATCCGGCAGGGAATCTGACGAAACATCAGGCGTTGAGAGGAAGCGTGCCGCAAACTCATTCGTGACGCTCTCAAAGAGCACCGCGCGAGATCCGCCAGGCATTTGGCACGGACAGCCGTTGTTATGGGCGCTTCTCGGCTTCGTCGGCGGGTTCATCTTCTTGCGAAAAGGGTGGTTCATCGCTGGATCGACAGTCATCGGTTGGTTCTTTGGACGTCGAAAAGCGAAACGACAGCAAGAGAAACGCGACGCGGAACGGCAACGCCGCGACTTTCGTCGCTTTTTGGAGGCGCTGGCGCCGCGCCTGGATGCGGGAAGCAATATCGTCGAGGCTTTGCGCTTTGCCTATACCGAGGTCACTCAGCAAGATGAGATGTCTCTCTCACATCCGTTGATGCAACGCATCGGTCAACTTTTGGAAGCGGAACAAAACGGCTTGAGCATCAAAAGCGGCATGAAGGAAATTGCCGCCCATAACGGCGATTGGATGATCACGAGTTATTTCGAGAGCATGATTATCGGCATGGTGCAGGGCGCGGACCTCGGAGCGCTCTCGAACGCCTATTTGCGCATTTTGGTCGAAGAAGAGCAGCTGAAAAGCGACCGCGAAGCACGCCTCGACGCTGCCCGGCGCGAGCAGATCATCCTCTTCACCATGCCCTTTCTCTTGCTCGCCGTTATGCAGTTGACAGGCCTCGTTTCGAATGAATACCGATTGCTCGACTACGTGATGCGCCTCGTCTTCGCCGTGCTCTACGGCGCGGCCTGGATCTGGAGCCGTAGCATTTTGGAGACCAGCGGCCTCGCGACCCGGGGTGAGAAGTGAGAATGCGGAGGAATGTATGGAAATCATGCGGTTCATCGTCGCGTCGATCGGCCTCTTGGCGTGGATGATGCTCGCGATGCACGCGAAAAGGGAGGCCCGACGCGGCGCCCATCCGCTTCTCACTCATTTGGCCCCCTTTCCGGTGGATGTTCTCGCGTGGGGGAATCCGGGAGGTCTGCGGCTTATCGAGCTATGGGGCGGATTTGACGCCTTGCCGGGCTTCGAGCAGAAGCGGGAGGCGTTAAGCGTCATCGTGGATCCCTTCGCCGTCGAAGAGCGCCTCATCAGCGAAGAATGTCTCGTCTGGCGCGATGTCTTCCTCTTGCTGCCCTTCGGTGCGCCACTCTTGATCGCACAGCCCTTTTGGCTCATCTTCTGGCTCGCGGGTCTGATGCTGCGCGTCGTGGGCAGCTCGTATTCTTTACAGCGCAAAGCGCGGACGCGAGAGCGGGAAGTAGCGGAGGCTCTGGGGGACGTGCTCACCCGTCTCATCCTCTCGCTCCATGCGGGGACTCTGCCTGTCGTGGCCTGGAATGCCGTCGCTCAAGAAGGCAATACGCCGCTCCATCAGGAAATGCAGCGCGTGTTGCGGCGTGTTGAAGCGGGCGAATCGTTGCGCGTGGTCGTGGCATCGCTACCCGCGCGGTATCACGTGACGGGTCTTTCCGACATGACGCAGTTATTCGCACAGAGCCTCGAATTGGGCGGGGCCGATCTCGCTGACGGCCTCGAGCGCATCCGTTCCCGCCTCTACGCCGAACGGACGCGGCAGTTTGTGGTTGAAGCAGAACGCGCCTCTCAGCGCATGATGTTTCCCAGTTTGTTGTTATTTGCCGGCATATTACTGCTCGTCATGACGCCGGTCATCGGCCGATGAGCGAGCGATGAAAGGAGAATTCGATGTATTCTGCGATAAAACCGCTCATCTTGCATCCATTGCGTGAGGCTGTGTGGACCACGCGCCTCAAACTCGCGCGACAACTTCAACAGCTCAACGCGCAGTGGAAAAGCGAAAAAGGCGAGGTCAACATGGTGGCCATTGTGCTCATCATCTTGGTCGTCCTGGCGCTCGTCGCCATTTTCCGGGACAGCCTCACCAATCTGCTGAAGACCCTGTTCGAAAAGATTCAAAACGAGGCGCTGGCGATATGAAAGCCCTGCGTTCTGAGCGCGGCAGTGTCGAAGTCGTCGAAGGATCCATCCTCTTTCCCATCGCGTTTCTGGCGGTTTTTCTGTTGCTGTTTTTGGCGTTGTTTCTCTATCGCGATGCGACGCGCGAGGCGTGGATGCGCCGGGCGCTCACACAACCACCCGATGGAGTCAGTGCCGAAGATCCCCGTCAGACGCCGACGGCAACCGCCTTGGAACAGGTCGATTTTCGCGTCAATGGTCTTTTCTTTCGCACCATGCACGCCCAATCGAAGGCTGAGCGAAGCGCTTTGACGCCTCTTCGATTCTTTGATATGCGTGAAGATGTGCCAATCGAAATGGAGCGAACGGCCGTCTGGTCTTCTTCGACACGCAATTTGTGGCGATGGGAAGCCATCAACGGATTTGCACGTCATGCGGCGTCCGACGTCCCAAGCGCCCCTTGAGGAGGTGTTATGAAAAAACGCGAGTGTGAGTTTCGACAAGAACGCGGACTGATCTCTGTCTTTCTGGCGGGCATTTTGCTCTTAACCGTCACGGCGATGGCGGGCCTCTTCGATTTCGCTCGCGTCGCCAACGCCCGTGCGGAGATGAGAAGCGGGCTGAGGACGGCATCGCACGTCGTGTTATCCGATTTCTACAAACCTCTGGCCTATGAATTTGGCGTGTTTGCCCATGGAAAGGCGGACGAAGCGGAAAGCGTGGCGCAGCGCGTCATGGATGCGCGCTGGAAGGAGACGAACGGACATGAATCCTTCATGCGACCGCGCAAGCCCTTCGTCTCGCTTGCGCCGGTTCCGGATGCACACTTGTCCTCTCCCCGGGTATTGGAAAATCAGATCCTGCAGTACATGGAATGGCAGCTACCTGGGGCGTTTTTGTCTCGCGCTGCACAGCATCTGAAGTTGTTGTCGCAACTGAGCGATGCCGTGGCCCCGCTGGAGGCCAAAGTGCGCTATGAAGCGGAACTCCAGGGCGTACAGGAACGGATGAACGACGCCTATCGCCAAATCGAGCGCCTGGCTGGAGAAAAAATGCCGAACGGACTCACTCCCTTAAGCTCAAGGGAAAGTCCGTCGACAGAAGGACTTTTTACGGGAATTCCGGCTCTCGCGCCGGCGCTGCAAGGGCTTCAAAAAAGTGCGACGGCGTTGGACCAGTCTCTGGCTCAAAAACTGCAAAGGGCATACGAAAAAAGCGAGGAAGAGGCGCAAGAGACTGACAGTTCAACGATCGCCTTGAGCGGGACCGATCGCTTTGCATTACAAAAAGAGTTTGAACGCATGAAGCGGTCGTATACTGACGTCTCACGGTATTTGACGGGTCTTCAAAAGAGCCTCAGTTCAGGACAGTCGTCTTTACAAAACGCGAGCGACGCCGTTCACGGTCTGGAGGCATCGGCAGAGACATGGCAAAGCGCCATCTCCGCCATGCCCAACGGGACACTGTCACAAAACCTGTTCGGCGACTTTCTGGCCGAAACGTCGAATCACGAGACCAAGGGCATGGATGAACTCCGCCTGGAGATGGAACAGTTGGAAAAAACTGCGCAGAGCGTCTCGACGGCGTGGGAGACCATTCGCGTGGATGGAAAGGCATTCAAAGATCTGACCTTTGATCAGTGGCTCAAAGGCCGATTGAACTCCCTCGAGGAAGAACAACGTGCGTTTACATTTGACGCGACCGATGTCGACGCGTCGCGCGCGGAAGGGTACCGTTCCGGGGTTCCCATCAGTGACAAAGCGTTCAAAACGCAGCAGACGATGCGTCAGCAGGCGGAAAAGGACCGCTCGGGGCTCTTCGAATTCATCGCTGCGTGGGCGAAAAAGCAAAAGGCGATGGCAAGTGCTCGACACGCGGCGCAGGCTGGACTCCCACAATTTGCGGGCGGGATCGGCGACTGGATTTCTGCCGACGTGCTTTCGCAATACCATACCGATGCCGCGCCACTTTCGCATGAGAGCACGCCTCTGGTCGAAGTCGGCGGCGAGGCCGCCATGGTGAGCGGCGCGATGGAGAATCTGCACCGGCTCTCCGATGATTTGAAGGGCTTTTCGCTTACGACGCCACAGGAGCAGGTGAAGCTCGTCACGTATTGGTACGGGATGTTTTCGCATCGGCTGACGGGCATGGGCGACAACGGGCGCCTGAGCGCATTGTCCCTCAACGGTCTGCCTTTGGACCAACGCCCGCTCTACGGTGCGGAGCTGGAATTCATCCTCCATGGGAGGTCCAGCTGGATGGCCAATTTGCAACAGACTCAGTGGCGTATCGCATCCATACGTCTCATGGCCAATCTGATTGCCGCTTTTTCCTCCTCCACACTCTACGCGGAGACCTCCCAACTGGCATTTGCGCTCGCCGGGTGGACAGGCTTTGCCGTTCCGTTCGTGCAGTCGGCCCTTTTGACGCTGCTCGCCATCGGAGAGACGCATTTGGACATGCAGGCGCTCTTAGCCGGCGAAGCGGTGGCGATGATGAAGACGGATGAGACGTGGCAGTTCTCGCTGAACGGCATCAGAAAGCTCTCGCATGAAGCGGTCGCCGATGTCTTTGACTACGCCGAAGATGAGTTGCTCGCTGGGGTGGAGGCCGGCGGCGCCGTCTTGACCGAAAGCATGAACAAGATGCGTCAACAGGCGGTGACTGCGGCTCGCGCCGCCTTTGAGCGTCCGATTCTGACTTATGCCGAGCGTCTGTTGATGGCGACGGAACCTTGGGAAGTACAGGACCTCGAAGGTAAAATTGGGTCCGCGCTCTCCGCCTTGCAGTCTCGTTCAGGATCCGGAGTCGTCGCTGCGGCAGTGTCCCAAGCCTACGCCACACTAAGAGGGCAGAGCGGCGCCATCGCTCAAGCGGTCTTGAATGCCCAAAGCGTCAAAAGAGAAAGCGGCGAGGAGACGAGCGGCGCGCTTGAGAGCCTGAACGGAGCACTTCGGCCCATTCTTCAAAACGCGGGTTCGGGACTGGATGCGGTCGTTGAGAAAGAGACGGCGGCCCTATCTCAAGGCATCTCGAACCTCCGCGCGAATGCGCAGGGAAATGTCGATCAGAAGATAGACGAATGGCTCGACCGTTTTCACGCACAGTTGGGAACCGGAAGCGATATTCCGGCGGCGAGTGGCGGCCTCAAAATGGACTATGGCGACTACGTTTTGCTCCTGCTCGTCATGTACAGTTCGACGGCCCGGGGCAAAAACGCCATGCTGTCGCAGACCGCACAACTCATGCAGGCTGAGACGAAGGCCCCTGCTCTCACCGAGGCGCCCACGGCATTCACGTGGGAGTTAAATGCAGAAGTTCACACCTTGTTTTTAGAGGCACTCGGCGTGCGTTCGGATCCGGTTCTTTCCTTTCGTGAGAGCTGGGAAGAGGGATATGGGCGCATGGCGGTGGCGGGAGGCGCGTCATGATGCGGTGGCGTGATGCGAGAGGCGTGATGACCGTCGAGGCGTCCTTGGTTTTGAGCCTGTTCATCCTGGCCATGATCTCTTGGATATTGTTGACGAACCTGCTCACCACAGAAGCCATGATGCAGCAGGCGTTGGATCAGGCGGCCCTACGGGTGGCCGATCACTTGTCGGCGGTGCACACGCTGACGGGAAATGAAGGCGCGGTGGGAAAATTCGCCGAGGCGATGCAGCTCAAGCGTCCCGACGTCCCCGTGGGAAATGTCGTCGAGGAAGTGATCGCCGATCTGGGAGCGACGATCGACAGTCACGATCAGGTGTCCCATTTCTACGGACGGGGGACGGGCCTGCCGCAGGCGATTCGAGATCAGCGCTTCTCGGCGGATGTCGACGACGCTCTGGATGAACTGACGCTGGATTGGGAGGCGCGGATGGACCTCCCCGGACTCTTGCGGCCTTTAGGGCCACTGCAATTGAGGCAGAAGAGCACCGTCGGAATCTGGGTGTTGACAGACGATCCCATCGTCGGGCTCGACGGCGACGCAAAGAAAGAAGAGCAAAAGGAGACGCCGACATCAGTGTGGCAACAGCCTCCCTTTTCACGTGGGCGCGTCTTGGTGGAATGGCGGAGGCAGACGTCTGGCGCACGCCGCATTAAATCGGGTCAGGTGATGGACCTCTACCATTCGGGACGCGAAATCGAATCCGTGATCTCGATGAATCTCTTCGCTCGCACGTACGCGACGGGGAGCGGCATCGACGTGAAGGGCTATACGTTGAAGTCAGAGGCGATTGAGAAAAACTTGGAATCTAAGGTTAATCAGATCCTCGAGGCAGCGGAGAAGCGCCCGACTCTCGAGATGGAAGACGGATCGCCAGTGCAGACCGAGGGCGCGGCGCTTCGGCTTTCCGTGATCGTGCCGGAAGAGGCGAAGCACTTTGAACGGGAATTAAACACCATGGCGCATCAGCTGGAAGAAAAACGCGGCGTGCGCATTCGCTATTACTACCGAGAAAAAGCGCTGTTGCCAAAGGCGGAAGAACCGGAAGTCCCAAAGGGGGAGGAGGGGCCGGAGGGCGGGAAAGGAGAATCTGAATGAGACGATTCAAGCGACTTCAGAGAATTGGAAACGCCTGTTTTACGGGGTTCTATTTCATTTTGATGCCCGCCCTGTGTCTCCTGCTCTTTTTTGGCGCCTTGCGTGAAAGAACGCGGGCTTCAGAGATTGTGATGCGCCGCCGCAACGAGGTCTCTGCACTCATCCAGGCCGATCTGCCGAAAGAGGCGCTCTCCGTCCTGCGCGAAGGAGACATTCGCGAAGACGACGATGCCAGCCTCTTTTTCGAAGCGGCGCTCGCCGACCACCGCTTCGCCCTGGCGGAGGACATTCTCAACGCTGCCGGCGCTCTCCAAAATGAAGCCCATGTGGAACAATTGGTCGTGGCGCTCAACGATGATAAACAGGCGGCGGAAGCGTGGCGAGTGCTCCACGAGAGAGAGCAGATGGTGACGGACGAAAAGCAGATGTTTCTGGCGACGGCGCTCTTGCAAGACGTCGAAGAAAGTCCCCTCAATGGACAGTTCGTCGCCGGGTGGTTCCACGACGGCCTCTGCATTTTACGTGACGATGAAGGGTTCTATCTGGCGCGCGCGGACGGCGCTTCCATTGACACATCGCGCTACGCCGCGCTCGTCGCCGATGAAAAGGGATTTATCGCACAGAAAGGCGAGGTGTGGATTCGGCTGGATCCTTGGGGAAAATTCGAGAGTGTCACGACGCCACCAGGAGAACTGAGTGAGGCGGTCGTCCAAGAGAATCAGTGGGTCAAAGTGGGAAAAAAGGAGGAGGGGGTGAGCTTTTATCTAGGGGATCGCGATTTGGACTTTCCCGTCTACGAGAAAGTTTCGCGCGTGAGCCCTTTGGGGGTGGCATATGCGTTTTCCGAAGGCCGATGGTCGCGTTTGCGCTTCAACGCATTGCGGGAGGGAGGAACTTAAAATAGAATAAAGGCGTAGACGAGGGCGGCCTTCGACGCGGGAGGAGTGACGAGTGGACGAGACGAATTGTGGCATTGGCATTTTGGGCGGAACGTTTGATCCTGTGCATCGCGGACATCTGCAACTGGCGCAAAACGCGGCAGAGGCATTGCATTTAAAACGCGTCTTTTTTATTCCAGCCTATGCACCCCCACATAAACAGAATCGGGAAGAGAACGCGGATCATCGCCTGCGCATGTTAGAGTTGGCTGTGGAGGACGAACCTCTCTTCTGCGTGGACGACCGGGAGATGCGCGCGCATCAGACTAATTACACCGTGCACACGATACAGAGTCTTCAGGCAGAAATGCCCGATGAACACTTCTACTTTATCTTGGGCGAGGACAGTTTGAGACAGATTCGCACGTGGTATCACTGGGAAGAATTACTTTCCCTGGTGGACGTGGTCGTGAGTTCAAGGCCCGGCGTCGATGGCGATGTGCAAAAAGAGGTGGACGTCCTGAATGCCTTGGGCTACCACGTCTTGGTGGCGGACGGCCCGCAGCTGGACATTTCGTCGACCATGATTCGAGAGCGCATCGCCACAGGGCGTGGCATACGCCAGTTGGTGCCGGAGAAGGTCGAGCGCTACATGCGAAGCTATGGGCTTTATACAGCAGACGAAGAGCGCATTGATGCTGACTTCTTACAAGGCGTCCTTGCGGAGTCTTTGGACTTTTTGGATCACAAGCCCTATTCCGGCTGGGCGAAACGATTAAAGAAGACGCTTCGCCCTTCGCGCTATCGCCATACGCTGGGCGTGGTGCGCAGCGCGGCGTTTCTCGCGCGTCGTTACGGCGTCGATGTCGAAAAGGCGCGTCTCGCGGCACTTTTGCACGATTGTGCGAAGCACAATGAGCGAATGTATTTTGACCGACTCGTCGCGTGTGGTCGGCTGAGCGAAGAGGACTGGCACCCATCTCCGGTTTTTCACGCGACGCTCGGCGCCTTGGTCGCTGAGGAGTTTTTCGAGGTGGACGATGGGGAGATCATCCACGCCATTGCGGGCCACACGACCGGCTTCCCGGAGATGTCCCTCTTGGATCAACTGATCTATTTGGCCGACGCCATCGAGCCGGGGCGAGACTATCCGGGCGTCATGGCGCTCCGCGAAGAGGCGATGCGTTCTCTGCAAGGGGCCGTCTTCACGTCCATGAACGACCAACTCATTCACTTGCTGCAAACGCGCCAGTACATCGAGACGATGTCGCTCACCAGTCGCAACGGAATCTGGATGCAGGCAAAAGCTGAAGCGAGCCGATGAGGGTTCCATATCGATCAATCCGGAGTCATCGTCATGCGTCGCTCCCATCTGCGATCGACATCAGTCGATCAAACCGGGGACTTTTCGTATCGAGGGGATTGACGCAACGAAACTGAAAGCACTCAAAAAATTATCACTGACAAGATGTTGAAGATAACAGCCGGAACGGCAAAGGGGGATTTGTGACAGACCATGCACTCGCTGACAAGCGCAATGAAATCATTTTAAAGACGGCAGACGACAAACTCGCTCGTGATGTGCGCACCATTCCCATTCGAGAGGAGGCAGGCATCGCCGATACGTTCATCATCATGACGGGACGCAACAAGAATCACACACAGGCGATTGCCGATGCCATCGAAGACAAACTGGCACAAGAGGGTCTGGAAGTGCGCTCTGTGGAAGGCATGCGCGAAGGCGCCTGGATTCTCATGGACTGTGACGACACCATTGTGCACATCTTCACGCAGTCGGAACGTGAATATTACGATTTGGACGAGCTCTGGGGGAAGTAATGCACCTGAGCAAAGAGAAGGGCCTGGGCATCATCGCCTTTCTTTTACTGGCGCTTTTCGGCTTCTGGCGTTTGAATGCCGCGACGACGGGCGCGAAGGTTCCGGCCCTTGACGTGTCGGACGTGCCGGGCGAAGAGGTTTCGCCGAGGAAAACAGACGCGCCGGCCGAAGTTGCGGCGCCAGATCAACCGGGTGCGGACGGCTCCGACGTGTCCGCGACCGGAAACGCAGAAGGGAACAAGAGCGATTCTGAATCGAACGATGCCGAACTCGTGGTCTACGTCGACGGCGCGGTGGAGAAGCCGGGGCTTTACACGCTCGTTGCGTCTGCGCGTGTAGCCGATGCCATCGAAGCGGCCGGAGGACTCACCGCCGACGGGGACCTGTCGCTCATCAATCCGGCGATGCATTTGAGCGACGCCATGAAGATCACCGTCCCCACGGTATCGGAAGTGGCACAGTTGAAGGCGACCGATGGCGCAGCCCCTCTCATCAGCGCGGGAGCGGGCGCTGTCGGAGCCGAGGAGCCTTCGCGTGAACAGGCGTCCGCTTCAGGAAACGGCAAAGTCAACATCAACACGGCAAGCCGCGAGGCGCTCATGAGCTTGCCTTCCATTGGAGAGGTCAAGGCCGATCACATCATCGCCTATCGGGAAAAGACGCCGTTTCAAAAGATCGAGGACATCCAGCAGGTCTCCGGCATCGGACCCAAACTCTACGCGCAGATTGAGGGGTTGATCACAGTGGACGACGAGTGACTTCGTCGGAGACGGGAGATCGTACCGGGTTCAGATAAAAGTGCTTTTTAACACTCGTGGCGGCGGTCACTTGGGCGCACGAGAATCATTGGAGGGGAAAAAGGAGCAAACGCCGCTTTTCTGTGCGCACACGTTGAAACTGCGACGATTCTCTGATAGACTTTTCATACTGCTAAAAAGAACGAGGGGTGAGAAATTTGGAACCGTTATTTATTGGTTTATTGGTCATTGCCAGTATCGTCATCATTGTGGCTACGCTTTTGATGTCTCCCAAAACGGGCGCCGGGACCGCCTTCGGGCAGGACTCGAACACGTACGGGACGTCAGTCCACAAGTCGAAGGATCAATTCCTGAATAAAGTGACGATCGGCGCCGGTGTGGTTTTCGTCGCCAGTCTGATTGCCATTTTGGCACTGTAATCGGCAGCGTTCTGTCGAGAGAGCCGGAGCGCGCGCTCCGGTTTTTTACTTTGTCGTCGAGATGGGTAGATGTGGAGTGACTCAAAGACCCGGGGAGGAGTTACGATGAAGCTGAAAGATTTCCTGCTGTCCTATTTTTCGAGCGAGAATTACGAGCCGATGCGCGTGACGGAGCTGGCGGACCACTTCGGATTGGAAGGCGAAGTACGCCTGGAATTCTACGATGTGATCGACACCATGCTCGAGGAAGAAACCATCAAAATGACCAAACGGGGCCGTATCAAGGCCTACTCCACGGAGGCACATGCCGCCACGTCTCACAAGAGGGCAGAGGACGACGCCCAAGATCACAATTTCGAAACTGTCGAAGGCGGCACGGAAGACATCGACGACGCCCAAGACGTTGCTGGCGAGGATCCCATGGTCGGCCACCTGCAAGCCAATGCGCGCGGTTTTGCCTTTTTCATCTCGGACGTGGCGTCGCAGGACGACGTCTTCATCCGTCACGACGACCTCCATGGCGCACTGCACGGCGATCGGGTGCGCATCCGCATCATCGAGCCGGCAGATCCGAGTGCAGATCGCAACGCCAACGGCGAAGTGGTGGATGTGCTCTCACACAGCAGAGAGCCGATCGTCGGGGTGTACGACCCGCAGGACGGATACGGCTTTGTGATTCCGGATCGCAAGGAGTACTTCAAGGACATCTACGTCGACGCAGAGAATGCGATGGGCGCTGAGGATCGCGACAAAGTGATCGTGGAAATTCTGGACGTGGACCCGAACGAAGACAACCCGGAGGGACGGATCGTGGAAGTGCTGGGTCCGGCTGATGCGGCAGGGGTGGACATCACCGCGGTGGCGCGTCAGTTCGATCTGCCGTACGAATTCAGCGCCGAGACACTCCAAGAAGCCGAGGCGTTGCCGGAAGAGGTGGACGTTTCGGAAATGCGTCATCGCAAAGATCTGCGCAAGAAGTTTACCGTCACCATCGACGGTCCGGACGCCAAAGACTTCGATGACGCCATCTCCGTGGAACAGCGCGGAAAGTTCTACAACCTCTACGTCCACATCGCGGACGTGTCGCACTACGTAAAACCCAACTCCGCCATCGACCGCGACGCTTACGCGCGGGGTAACAGCGTCTACCTTCTGGACCGCGTCATTCCCATGTTGCCGGAAAAGCTGTCGAACGGCATCTGTTCGCTCAATCCCGGCGTGCCGCGTCTCGCCATGACCACGCAGATGACGCTGGACGAACAGGGAAACATCGTGGATCATCAATTCTACGAGAGCGTCATCGAGTCCAATCACCGGCTCGTCTACGACGATGTGTCGGATTACTTGGAACATGGTCGCATTTTTGACGATGATGACGAGCTGTATCCGGCGCTCGACTTGATGTTCGAGATTTACCGCTTGCTGGCGGCGAAGCGCGAGGCGCGCGGGGCGTTGGATTTCGACTTCCCTGAAACGGCCATTCGATTGGACGAAACCGGGGCGCCCATTGAAGTGGGGCTGGAGCGCCGACGCGTGGCCAACCGCATCATCGAGGAATTCATGGTGCTCAACAACGTGGTCGTGGGGACCACCTTCTTCGAGAAGAACCTTCCCTTCATCTACCGCACGCACGAGTCGCCGAAGGCCGAGGACATCGCGCGCCTCAATCGGGCGCTCGTCGAATTCCACTACGAACCGGTCGAAGAAGAGCCCGCACCGGCTCGGCTGCAGGCCATCCTTCAAAAGGCGGAGGGTCAGAAGGAGCAGGGCGTGCTCAACATGCTCATCTTGCAGAGCATGACGAAGGCCGAGTACAGTCCGAAGCCCATTCAGCACTACGGCTTGGCCGTGGCGCATTACTCGCACTTCACCTCGCCTATTCGCCGCTATTCAGATCTCATCGCGCATCGCCTCTTGAAGCAACTCTTGGCCGGCGCGCCTGACCAGTCGGATGAGGTCAAAAAGTATCTGGCTCAAGCGAGTGCGCACGTGTCGGAGATGGAGCAAAAGGCGGAAGAGGCCGAGCGCGACGTCGTGGACATGAAGAGCGCCGAGTACATGCAGCAGTTTGTGGGCGAGACGTTCGACGGCGTCGTGACGGGCCTTACGAATTTCGGCGTGTTCATCATGTTGGAAAATACGGTGGAAGGGCTCGCCCATTTCCGCGACATGACGGACGATTACTACTCTTACGACGAAGAAAAGCTGGTCGTGCGCGGGGAGCGGACGCACAAGGAAGTTCACTTTGGGGACCGCGTGCGCGTTCTGGTGGCGGCGGCAAAGCCCGTGGAGCGCGAGGTCGACTTTCACATTGAAGGGATGACGGAGGAGACGGCGCAGCCCCAAGAGCCGGAGAATCATGCGAAACGCCCGCACGGGCTCTACCATAAGCGCGCCGAGTCAAAGGGAGCAAAGGGTAAGCGCGCGCGCCGCAAGGGCGAGAGCCGTCATCGCAACCAGTTGTCGAATCAAACGCGACGCAAAGGACGCTGATCTTTCGGCGTCGCCGGGGGAGTGAGATGAATCAAGAATCACGTGTCATCGCCAACAACAAGCGCGCCAAACACGACTATTTTCTGGAGAAAATTTACGAAGCGGGCATTGAACTCAAGGGTACGGAAGTGAAGAGCGTGCGCAATGGCAAAGTGTCCATTCAGGAGGCCTATGTGGACGTGCGCGACGGTGAGGCCATTCTCAAGGGTCTTCACATCAGTCCCTACGAGCAGGGCAATCGCTACAACGTGGATCCGCTGCGCGACCGGCGACTTCTCTTGCACAAAAAGGAGATCCGCCAATTGCAAGAGGCTATTTCGCGCGACGGCTACACCATCGTGCCACTCAGCGTCAACTTGCGCGGGCGGCTGATCAAAGTAGACATCGCCGTGGCGCGCGGCAAGAAACTCTACGACAAACGCGCCAGCCTCAAAGCGGCGGACGACAAGCGGCGCATTGATCGGGCGTTAGCGGGGGAGTGAGAGCATGAAACACAGCAGCCTATGGTCGAAATACCGCGAGCCGATCACGTATCTCGTCTTCGGCGTGCTCACCACAGTTGTGAACTACATTGTGTATTTTCTGACTACACGCGGCCTGTCCATGCACTACATGGAAGCGACGGTGCTTTCGTGGGCCGCCGCGGTCACTTTCGCCTATTTCACGAATCGCAAATGGGTTTTTCAGTCCACGGCCCAGAGGGGCGCAGAAAAGCGCATCGAATTCGTAAAATTCGTCGGCGGGCGCGTGCTCTCTCTGCTCTTGGAGGCCGTCATCATGTTCACCGGCATCGAGCTGTTCCACCTCGGGCACTATGACTGGGCGGTGAAGACCGTGGCGCAGGTGGGCGTCGTCGTCTCCAATTACTTTTTGAGCAAGTTCCTCGTCTTCAAATGACGAAGTGGCTTTCGCTATGATAAAAACGCGAAATGCGTTGTCATCAAAAACAAAAAAAGGAGTGACAAGCGGATGGCTTCTCACTCCTTTTTATTATTCGACATAGGGGAGATAGTCTTCGTAGCCTTCTGCCTTCATCTGGTCTTTGGGCACGAAGCGCAGCGCCGAGCCGTCGATGCAGTAGCGCAGGCCCCCTTCGCTCGTGGGACCGTCGTCAAAGACGTGGCCGAGGTGGCTGTCCGCGTGGGCCGAACGCACTTCGACGCGCTCTCGCAACAGCGATTTGTCCTCGACGTAGTCCACGGTCTGTGTGCGAATGGGCCTGGTGAACGAGGGCCAGCCGCAGCCGGCATCGTACTTGTCCCTCGAACTGAACAGCGGCTCTCCTGAGACGATGTCCACGTAAATGCCTGGCTCAAAGTGCTGATCCAAAGGGTGTGCATGGGGCACGTCGGTGCCTTGCTCCTGCGTGATATGGTATTGCGCGGGCGTGAGAGTCTCTCGCAAAGCTTCGTCATCCGGCTTTTCGAAATGCGCATACGTGTCATCCAGAGGTTTTTGCGCGAGCGAGAGGTCGACGTGACAGTAGCCGTTCGGATGCTTGTCGAGATAGTCCTGATGGTAGTCCTCCGCCGTCACCCAGTTGGAGAGAGGCGCCAATTCTACGACGACCGGGGCGTTCAGCGACGCTGTGAGCGCGTCGAGGCGCTTTTCAATTTTCGCGACGATCGCCGGATCCGTCTGCGCTTCGTAGTAAATGCCCGTGCGATACTGGCGGCCCACATCGTTGCCCTGCCGATTCACCGACGTGGGGTCGATGATGCGGAAGTAGTGGTCCAGCAGTTCGTCCACAGAGATCACGTGAGCATCAAACGCGATCTTGACGGTCTCTGCGTGGTCAGTCATCTTCAGTTTTTCGTATTGCGTGGTCTGCGTGTTCCCGTTGGCGTAACCCACTTCGGTCTCACGCACGCCGTGGAGCTGTTTGAAATAGGCTTCCACGCCCCAAAAGCAGCCGCCGGCCAAGTAGAGCGTGAGCCATTGCGGTTTAGTTTTTAAGTTCAGCATAAAAATCCTTTCTGTTCGGTCGACACTCCATGAATACCCTTTTTCGACGCGATAAATGTTTCAGAGTTGTCACAAAGCTGGGACACCGTGAGACGCGGCGTCGTTTACACTTAACGTAAGACGTCGTGAAGTGAAGGGGGCGATATGGGCGTAACTGTTTTAATCATCGATTCTGATGTCACATTTAAGGGGCGCTTGCTCGCACGCATAGAAAGAGATCCGGATGACTTGTTGCAATGGCGATGGGCCGAGACGCTGGAGGAGGCGCTCAGGTTGCCGGCGCTGGATCCGGCGCTCATCCTCGTGGAGGAAGGCATCGAACTCGAGCAGGTGAGAGAGGCTTTTTCTCACCTCGTTTTGCCGCCGCGCCTCTTGGTCTGGCGCGACGGGCCACCCGCGTTCGATACTTGGGGTGTGAACAAGTTTCAAAGTGCTGAGGCCTTGCGTCGGACCATCCTCCACGTCATCTCCCTTTCTGCGCCACGAGTCCAACACGTCCCTCGCGGTGGTAAGCTCTTCGCCTTTACGGGCATCGACGGCGGCGTGGGAACATCGACCATCGTTCGTGCCACAGCGCGGACCTACGTGCGGCGCATCGGAGGGCCTCTCTTCTACTGGTCCATGGATCCGCTGGGACGGGGAAGCCTTTTCTTGGATGGCACGTCGCCTTACACTCTGTCCGATCTCATCCTCTCGATGCGCCTGACGGCCGGAGATCCCGTGATGCGCTTGGCGGCTTGTCTCATTAAAGACGGGGGCCTTGCGACGCTGTCTCCGCCGAAGCGAGCGGAGGACGTCATGGAGATCGAGCCGGACGAGTGGCTGCGCTTTTTCCAATTGCTGAAGGATACGCAGGAAAAGATCCTCGTGGACCTGCCGACGGCCTTTTTCTACGTCATGCCCGAACTCGTGCAAGCGTTAGACGGTCTCTTTCTAGTACTTCGAAATGAGGAGAGGGGCCTTTTGGAGCGGTGGGCGGCTCTCACGAAGTACTCCTGGGAAGGACGTGACCGCGTCATTGTGAGGGAGGCGCCGCGCGGCGGAGATGCCATTTATTTGCCCTTCATAGAGAGCAGGCCGCCTATAGAGCGTAGGTCGCCAGAAGACATCGAGCAGGAATTGCAGCAGCAGCCGGCATTAGAGGAGGTCGTGCGATGGATGAGCGAAACACCAAACCGATCCTGATTTGCCCGATGAGTACGAGCGCGGGGTGCGGGCTCTCAATCGACGTCGCCCAGAGCCTTGAAATCGACCCGGTTGCCATTCGGATGCTGGAGGACAACGCCTTTCAATACTGGGCCGTGCCGAAAGTGGAATACCATGAGACGGGGACTCTTTTGACCTACGACTGTGCGGGACAGTCATTTTATGCGCAGCCGCAACCGTGGACGCAGCAGACGCTGATTCACTTTTTGGAACACCTCACTTTGGCGTGTGACGAATTGGAGAACTACCTCATCGACGTACGTTCGGCCGTGTGGTCGCTCGATGCGCTGCGTCTCAAAAAAGACGGATCGCCGATTCTCTGTCTCACGCCTTTTTCGAACTTTCCGTCTGAGACGCTGCCTCATTTCCTAGAAGAGGCCATTTGTATTAAGGAAATCGACACCGGAGAGGACACGGCTTACCTCGCGCGGATGCTCAATGGCGTCAAAGCACGGCCGTTTACGACGGAGACGTTGAAGACACTCTGTGCGGAGGAGCGCAAGGAAATCGAGAGAGGTGCATCGCGCGGAGAGGAGGATGTGACACGAGGCGCTATGTCGGGGCATGTCATGGATGCTTCAGCGGAGGCGTGCCAGACTCTCGGGACATGTCTCGACTTGAACGCGCACCGGAGCCTCACTTTCGACGACTCTGTGGTGGCGGCTCGTGATGTGGCGGAGCCATTGACGGCGTATCATGCGAATACGCATGGGGAAACTACGGTCAAGTTCTTCGACAACGGGCCAGTGGCGTCATTTGCTCATGCTCCTAACGAAAGAAACGAGAAAAAACAGTCACCAGAAGACGAAGATCCCATCGCTTTCTTGCGGGCGCGCGCCGCACAGGTAAAAAATGCTGAACCGGTTAAGAACGGGGAGGTGATGCCACAGTCGTCTCTGACGGGCCATTTCGATTCAAAAACCCCTTCGGCGTCGTCTGACTCCCAACTCACTGCGGAAGAAGGCGAAGACGAGCATTTGAGTCTCTTTGGCCTACTGACGCATTTTAGCAAGGAAAACCTGATGCGCTATCGCGCTCAACGCGACGCGGATGAGGGGGAAAAGCCCGGACTCATTTGGGAAGAACACGGTTCGCTTGGCGCCGGGACGATGTGCGCCTCTCAGTCCATTGAGAAGGAGTCGATGCCGTTAAGTGGGCCGCGTCTGCGTTTTGAAAACGGGACCGAAGTCTCGCTCCAGTCGCTTCCCGCCGTGCTTGGTCGCGATGCGCATTGCGACATCGTCGTCAATGAGCGCAGTGTGAGCATGCACCACGCGAGACTCTACCGATCGCATGAGCACGTTTACTTGACGGATCTGCGTTCCACGGCGGGCACCGCCATCAACCGCAAGTCGCTCTTGCCCCTGCAATCCTACGCCCTGGAGCAAGGCGACCGCATCTCTTTCGGTTCCACGGAGGCGCTCTTTTTGTATTGAAGAATGTGCGGGCTTTGCGTTTGGTCTTCTTCCCGTAGCGCTGTCTCTTCGCCTCGGATTGACGCCCCTGCTATAATGGCGGGGGAGGGATTATGGAAAAAAAGGCCACGTTAAAATTGCTCGAATGGTACGACGCGCATCGGCGCATTTTACCTTGGCGAGAGGACCCGACGCCCTATCACGTGTGGGTTTCAGAGATCATGTTGCAGCAGACGCGCGTTGAGGTGGGAATCGGCTACTATGAACGCTTTATAGCGGAACTTCCCGACGTGAAGGCGCTCGCGCAGGTTTCTGAAGAACGCCTGATGAAGCTCTGGCAGGGGCTGGGTTACTATTCCCGCGCGCGTAATCTGCATCGCGCGGCTCAGATGATCGTCGACTGCGGTTCCTTTCCTGAGACGCGGGAGGAGTTGCTGAAATTGCCCGGCGTGGGTGCGTACACGGCCGGCGCCATTCTCTCCATCGCCTTTCAGAAACCGTTCATCGCCCCCGACGGGAATGCGTATCGCGTGGCGGCACGCTTGACGGCGGATGATGGCGTCCTTGAGGAGCGCGCGACCCAAAAGCGCCTGGAAGAGGTCCTTCAGGGCGCGCTTTCGACGGAGCGGCCGGGTGCGTTCAACCAAGCGCTCATGGATTTGGGCTCAGGCGTCTGCCTCGCTCACGGCAGGCCGCGCTGTGACGCGTGTCCTCTTTCTGACGATTGTCAAGCGTTTGCCCTCGGCAATGCTGAAGAACTCCCGCGACGTCGCGCCAAGGCGGAGCGCAAAGTGGAACACAAAAACGTCTACATTCTGCGACGCCACGGAAAGGTGCTGCTCGTCAAGCGGCCGAAGAATGGGCTGCTTGCCGGATTGTGGGGGCTTCCCCTGGAGGAACGAGAAGCGGAAGAGGGGACGGGGACGCCGCCCAGCGGTTCGGCCCTCGCTGAGGGGATTTCGCTCGGCCGGCATCGGCACGTCTTTTCGCACGTCACGTGGCAGATGGACGGATATCTTTATGACGATGACGGTGGCGGATACGGCGAGGGTGATGGTATGCCCTCGTTCGCTTCGGAATGTGTGAAGGAAGCGTCCGAAGGGTATGTTTGGGCAGACCCTCGAGATTTGGAGACGGTCTACAGCGTTCCTGCGGCGTTCTGGCCTTTTCTGACTCGCGCGCAGGCCAGTGAATCGACACAAAAAGGATAAATCTTCAACATTTTGTAACATATTCACGCTATGATGAATTGAAACGCAAGGTCACGTCGGGAGCCTCGTTGGGATTCGGACGTCACAGGAAGTGGGCAGTGAATCGGCGAGAAAGGGCAGTACGGTGCAGAAGGCGAAACACTACTTCATCGTGGGGACGCTCGTGTTGAGCTTGTTCCTCGCGGCATGTTCAAAGGGAGAGGAACAACAGACGGAGTCGAGTGTGGAAGTCGAGCCGTCCGAGGTAACGGAGACGACGGAGGAGACCACCAAAGAAGTGGTGACGAGTCTCTATGACGGTCGCATTACGCGGGCCGCAGAGGGTTTTGACCAGAAGATTGTGGAACTCCGTGAGCAGAATGCCGATACCATCGGTTGGATCTCCATCGATGGAACGGAAAACGAGTACCCGCTGATGCAGACCGAGGATAACGAGTTTTATCTGTTGCACGACTTTGATAAAGAAGATCTGCCGCTTGGCATGCCGTATTTGGATGCGTCGAATTCGCCGTGGATGACGGATCAGAATTCGGTCATCTACGGGCACATGCCTTACGGGGAGCGCACCATGAAATTCGGAGTCCTTCGCTATTATAAAGACCAGGACTATGTGGACGATGCCGCGAAGACGGTGACCATCACTACGAATTCCGGCATTTACGTTTATCGGCTCTTCTCGCTGCACACGGTGTCGGCGTATGCGCCCTACCGCGATGCGAATGTGCCGGAGGACGAATATGTGCAGTTTCTCCAAGAGACCAAGGCCGCCTCGGAGGTGGACTTCCACTTCGACCGCGAACTGACGGCCAAGGACAGAATCGTCACGCTGTCCACCTGCACGACCGAGCATGACGACGACTATCGCATCGCTGTGGTGGGCGTGCTTGAGAAGGCGCAGCTTTCGCCGGAGGCGTTTGCGACGGCGGAGGAGTTTTACGCTTCATTTGACCAAGAGAATTCGCCTGTACAGGCGGAAGCAAAGTAAAGGGCCGCGGGTCCGAGCGCAGTGAGGAGGGAATGATGGGTACCATGGATAATCTCTTGGGGTTCTTCACCGGAGATAATAAAAAAGCCGAAAACGACGTGAACGATGCGGCCAGAGACTATGTTGCTTTGAAACTCTCTGACGCGAAGATCGGGCAGACGCTCCAAGTGGTCGATCGTGTTGTGGATATGAAGAACTGGCTCTTCGTGCCGTCGGAAATGAGCGATGTGCGCTATGAAAATGCGTCTCTGGAAGATGCGGTGCGGGCCGGCGAGGATGTGCAGGAGATGGTCGACTACATGAAGGGCCAGACTGCGTACAACGGCGTCGAACTCAACGACGACGTCTTGAAGACGGTGCTCACTCATTTCCTGAACACCATCGAGGTCTACGAATTTGACGCGCATGACTACGATTTGCGGGAAGTCTACAACCAGGTGGCTGAGACGCCGCACGAGCTTCTCAAGTACGTGATTGAGGAGAGGCAAGGTAAGCTCGACGAGCTGCGCCGAGAGGCGGAGGGCGGCATGTCGGTGTCGAGCGAATTCGCCAAGCGCATTTTCGAATACGATTTGTTGTTGCAGTTCCAAGGCACGAAGGCGATGGGCGACAGTGGCCGGGTGAATGGCTACGCCAAGGCCTATCAAGAGGCGGCCTATGAGGAGGCGACGCTGGCGTTGGAGGATTTTGATGATCGATTCGATGACTCGAGGCGGAATGAAGACGTGGCGGCGGTTTCGGAGATGGTGGAAGGCGCTGATGTTTTGGCGGAGGACGGTTACGGTGAAGACCCCGGTTTTGGTGATCGTTCAGCATCGCCGCGGGATCCGTTTGCGGACGATCCGACGCTTCGCTGATGCGGCCGTATCGGCGTGATGACGCGTTTGTAGGTTCGCCGATTGTGAGGCGATTGCAGCGTTCGAAGCAGAAACGGAAAGAATAAACTGATGAAAAAATGGCTCAGAAGAATCGTTCAAGGCGTGCTCTTGATGATCATGGCGTTCAGCCTTCTCGAGATCGGCGATTATTTTTACGAGCGCTACAAGAGCGACCAGGCGTTCAATGCAATTAACAAAGAGGTGGGCGATCTCGTTCGGACGGAGGCGGTTTCGGATGCCGGCGCACAAGTGGTGGCGGCCGAGGAAGAGAAGGAGCCGGCCGTGGATTATGAGGCGCTCATGGCGCGGCTTAAGGAGATCAACGACGACGTGGTGGCGTATATCGACATAAAGGGCTCGGAGAACCGCTACCCGGTGGTACAGTCGGACGACAACGATTACTATCTTAGACGCGGCATGGACAAGGAGTACAGTTTGCAGGGTACGCCGTTCATGGATTTCCGCAATCAGCCGAACCTCATGGACCAGAACACAATCCTCTACGCGCACATGATGAACTATGGCGACGCCATGTTCGGCATTTTCCGTCACTATCTGGAGCAGGATTACGTCGATCAGCAGCCGAAGACGTTCACGTTGGCCACGCAGGAGGGCGTTTACACGTATCGGATGTTCTCGTTACAACACGTGTGGGCGACGGATCCGTATCGCATTCCGAATCAGGAGGATGACGCTTTTGTGGAAGACCTCGTCGTCGATTATGCGCAATCCGAGGTGGACTTCGGCTATGCGTCAGACATTTCGCCCAAGGATCGCGTGGTGACGTTGTCCACCTGTACAACGGATCACGACGACGAAAAGCGCATCGCCGTGGTGGGCGTTTTGACCCAGGTCGAGACCAAGAAGGGCGTGACGACGCGCGAAGAGGTGTTGGGCGGCGGCGCAGATCTGACGTGGGAGAGCGCGATCAAGCGATAAGATCAACTGGCATTGGCTGCGTAAAAAGGGTATCTTATTAGAGATTAAAAAGAGGCGGTAAGCCTCTTTTTTGTGTGGAATAAACGGGCCGGCGTGGGGCCGGCTGGCCGTGTGCTGCGGGCGTGCGCTCAATACATGGCTGAGATGGAGTTGCGGCGCGCTGCCGTGTACTGGGGGCGCTCTGCGTACATGGCTGAGAAGTGGTTTTGCCGGCCAGCCGTGTACTGGGGGCGCTTTGCGTACATGGCTGAGAAGTGGTTTTGCCGGCCAGCCGTGTACTGCGGGCACTCTCCGTACATGGCTAAGAAGTGGTTTTGCCGGCCAGCCGTGTACTGGGGGCGCTTTCTGTACATGGCTAAGAAGAGGATTTGCCGGCCAGCCGTGTACTGGGGGCGCTTTCCGTACATGGCTGAGAAGAGGATTTGCCGGCCAGCCGTGTACTGAGGGCGCTCTGCGTACATGGCTACGAAGAGGATTTGCCGGCCAGCCGTGTACTGGGGCGCTCTGCGTACATGGCTGAGAAGTGGTTTTGCCGGCCAGCCGTGTACTGGGGGCACTCTCCGTACATGGCTAAGAAGTGGTTTTGCCGGCCAGCCGTGTACTGGGGGCGCTCAAGGTACAAGGCTGAGATGTGGTTTGAACGTCCGACATCGCGAAGGAGAAAAACAATTATAAACGGATGCGGTTGAGTCTCTTCTTAAAGGAGAACTATGGACATCATTCTTTACTTTACTGGCAATTGTCTGCACTGTGCGAAATTATTGGAAGCAAAGCTTGGAAATGTCGAGCGGATTCGCTTGGAGTCGAAGTTGGATATCGCGCGCACTCAGGAGAAATTGGACGGCGCGCAGCGAGTGGGTATCATTCTGCCAGTCTACGCGGGGACGTTGCCGTACATGGCGCGTGAGCTTTTGAAAGAATTCCGATTTCGGGACACGCAGTATCTCTATGCCATCGCGACGTGCGCGGGGTCGGCGCTTTCCATCCACTACGACATCGATCAGGTCGTTCGAAAGACGTCGAACCGTGGGCTGGACTACTGGCACACGCTGACTTATCCGTCCAATTTTCAGACGAACATGGCGCCGAAAGATCCGGAAGCAGTGGAAGGCATTTTGAATGCCGTGGAAGCCGACATCACGGAAATGGCGCAAAAGGTTGCGTCCGAAGTCCAGGTTCCCGTCAAGAGTCAAAAAGTGCTCTCGCGTCTGGCGGAGTGGTCGCTGCACCTCGCGGTCAAAAAAGATCGTTCGAATAAGTTTTACGCGGACGAGAATTGCATCGGGTGCGGAATGTGTCAGAAATCCTGCCCGGCGGAGAACATCGAACTGATCGACCAAAAGCCGACTTGGTCGACTCACTGTGAGGCGTGTATGGCGTGCATCGGCATCTGCCCGACGCGTGCCATCCAGTACGGAACCAAGACGCAGAATTGGGGCCGTTACCTCAACCCAAGGGTGAGGAAAGACGAGTTGTTTGTGGATTAGCCTGCGCAGATGGCGAGATGAGCTATCCATTTTACGAGCGGGGTGAGAAAGTGTGTCCTCTGGCTCGTAAAAAGCGCATCTTTCGTACGAGCCGGGCGAGGAGAGGGGCCTGTGGCTCGTACAAATGTCGTCCGTGTACGAGCCGGGCGGAGGGGTATTGCCTCTGGCTCGTACAACATGGCATCCGCGTAAGAACCCCGCGAGAGGGCGGCCTGTGGTTCGTAAAAAGCGCCTCGCTTACGAGAACGAGTGCGCCGTGAATGGAATGTACGGTTTACGTTTTCCAAATTTTGTTGTAAAATTATTTATTAGAAGTTGTTACACTTCTCTTGTTGTCTTAGCGATCGATTTCGTAGGTTCGATTTCGTAGGTTATAAAAAAGGAGGTACAAATGGGTGGATCTCGATTGCGGCGTTTTGCACGAGAAAACGTTTCGCGTGGCGTTGCGGCCGTTTTGGCGGCGGCGCTCACAGTGACGAGTTTCTCCACGCCGGCCTTCGCCGTGCAGGATTATTCTGACCTGACGACGGAGACTCAGATGGTTTCCGAACCGGAAACGGTTAAAGTATCCAAATACAGCGCCACCGAGCGCGACCAGTTGTTCAACGACAACTGGAAGTTCCAAATGGGAGAACAGACGGGCGCGTCGGAATTGAGCTATGACGATTCCGATTGGGAGACCGTCCAGCTTCCGCACGACTACAGCATTACGCAGGAATTCACCAAAGCCGGCGAAGCGGAGAGCGGCTATCTCTTAGGCGGCATTGGATGGTATCGCAAGTCCTTTATTTTGCCTGCCGGCGCGCAAAGCAAGCGAGTCAACATCAACTTTGACGGCGTGTACATGGACTCCACCATCTACGTCAACGGTAAGCAGGTGGGCTACCATCCGTACGGCTATTCGCCGTTTTCCGTGGACATCACCGATGCGTTGGATCCGACCGGAAATAACGTCCTTGCCGTGCGCGTCAATCACCAATTGCCATCGAGCCGGTGGTATTCGGGCTCCGGCATCTTGCGGAACGTGCACCTCGTGCTCACCGACCCGCTGCACATCGCGCATAACGGGATGAAAGTGGAGCCGAATCTGGACAAGAGCGAAGTCGTCATTAAGACGGAACTCACGAACGAAGGCGACACCGCTCAGAGCGTGACGACGACCTACACCGTTTTCCCAAGGGAGGGATCATCTGAAATTGGGTCTCTCACGACGGATGCTGTGAGCGTTGCGCCGGGGGAAACGAAAAAAATCGAAAACACCTTTGATGTGAGTCATCCGACTGCATGGTCAGTGGATAATCCGGCATTGTACACAGTACGTGCGGAAGTCAAAAATGCAGAGACCAACGCCGTCCTCGACACCTACGAAGTCACGACCGGTTTCCGCACCTTAGGTTACGATGCCAACACGGGATTCTCGCTCAATGGTGAGAAACTCAAACTCAAGGGCGTTTCGATGCACCACGACCAAGGGGCGCTCGGCGGCGTCTCCGCGCCGGCAGCCATCGCCCGACAGATCGACATTTTGAAAGACATGGGCGTCAACGCCATCCGCGTGACGCACAACCCCGCGAGCGAAGATTTAGTGCGCTTGGCCGACGAAAAAGGCATCCTCTTAATTGAAGAGATGTTCGATGGGTGGCAATACCCGAAGAACCAAAACCGAAACGATTATGCCCGTTTCTTCGAACAGACGGTGAACGCGCCGACCACGCAAGAGGG
Organism: Peptoniphilaceae bacterium; assembly: GCA_028726605.1. Taxonomy (GTDB): domain Bacteria; phylum Bacillota; class Clostridia; order Tissierellales; family Peptoniphilaceae; genus Murdochiella. The sequence goes on from JAQYPV010000014.1 coordinate 83,190, forward strand.
AATCACGGAAGGTATGACGTGGGCGGAGTACGATCTGAAGCAGACCATTCGCCGCGACTACAACTCGCCGGCCATCATCCAGTGGTCGCTGGGGAACGAAGTCAGCGAGGGTACTAGTGCAGACATTCGTGCTTTTTTCCAGCAACAGGCGAATCTCATAAAATGGGCCCAGGAAACGGATGCGACACGAAAAGTGACGCGTGGTGACAATGAAGCTAAGAAGGATTCCGCTACATCATCGGCCGCGGCAACCCTGCTTGACAGTTTATCTCGAGCCGGTGGGGTTGTCGGTGTCAACTATATGGCAGGCGAGGGCCCTAAGGGTTACGATGGCTTTCATGAACGTCATCCCAATTGGCTTATCGAAGGATCCGAGACGGCTTCCTCGGTGAACAGTCGTGGCATTTACAATCGCGTGAGCGACGGTGGAATGACCGGAGATAAAAGGTTGACTTCTTACGACAATTCGGCTGTCGGCTGGGGTAAAACGGCCAGTTCGGCGTGGTATGACGTCGTCACGCGTGACTTCGTCATGGGCGAGTTCGTCTGGACGGGATTCGATTACATCGGCGAGCCGACACACTGGAATGGGATAACTGTCGGCGCGATTGGAAGTTGGCCATCGCCGAAGAATTCGTTTTTCGGTATCGTAGACACGGCCGGCTTCCCGAAGGATTCGTATTACTTCTATCAAAGCCAGTGGAATGAGGATGTGCACACGGTCCACATTCTGCCTGCGTGGAATGAAAATGTCATTGCCAAAGTCAATGGCAACGTCCCCGTGGTCGTCTATTCCGACGCTAAGGCTGTTGAACTTTTCTTCACCGACGAGGCTGGAGAAAAGAAGTCGCTCGGCAAAAAAGAGTTTACGACGAAGACGACTGATGCGGGCTACACCTATCAAATCTATGAAGGCGAAGGCAAGAGTGACGTTGCAAACAAGAATCTCTATCTGACGTGGAATGTGCCCTGGGCGCCGGGCGCCTTGGAGGCGGTCGGCTACGATGCCGACGGCAACGTCATTCAAGACGCTCAGGGGCGCAGCACGGTGAAGACCACAGGTGCTCCGGCGAAACTCGTCATGACGCTGGACCGTGAAACCCTCGAGGCCAATTACAATGACCACGCTTACGCGGAGATCTCGGTTGTGGATGCAGAGGGCAACGAAGTGCCGGACGCTGCCAACGAAGTGACGTTCACCGTGAGCGGTGCGGGTTATTTGGCCGGCACAGACAACGGCGAGCAGGCGGATCACACCTCTTATCAATCGGAGACGCGTCATGCGTTTTCGGGCAAGGTGCTGGGCATCGTGGGCTCCACGCGTGAAGCAGGCGCCATCACCATTACGGCATCGGCGCCAGGCTTAGAGTCTGCCACGGCGACGATTCAAGCGACGCCGGTGAGCTCCGAAGATCCGGAAGCCGAGGTGGTCGATTCCTATCGCTATCCGAAAAACTACTACGTTAAAGTGGGCAATTCACCTGTCTTGCCGCCGACGGTTGACGTCATCTATTCGGATAAGAGCGAGGGCACTACGACGGTGACGTGGGATCAACCGACCGAAGAGCAGATTCAGCAGACAGGCGCCTTCCAGATCTCGGGCAAGACCGCATTAGGTGATGTGGTTACGGCCAACATCACAATGATCGAAGAACTTGGGGCGATCTTGAACTATTCCACCACGACACCGGTCGGACAAGTGCCCACGCTTCCACAGCGTCAACCGGGCGTGCTAATCGACGGAAAAGTGCTGGACATCACCTTCGACGTGCAATGGACGCTTCCTGAACCGTCAGTGTATGATCAGGCGGGAACGGTGACAATCCCGGGCACGGCCACAGTCTTTGGACAAAACTACGATGTGACGGCGTCGGTGCGCGTCCAACAAAAGCAATTCTCAGCAGGAGAGAATGTCGCTCCTCAGGCGATGACCATCACTCAAGACATTCCTACGGCGAAGCAGTCCGATACGTTAAATGCGATCATCGATGGTGAACTGTCCGTATCTCCCAACGTCTTTGGAGGCCCCAATCAAACGATATGGAGCAACTACACGAATTCGAATCCGACGGACGGAAGCGAACCGGATACGACAGCGGAAATCGTCTTTGGCTATGCGACGCAGCAGAGTTTTGGTGAATTCGTCGTGAACTTCGTCAAAGATCGTAACTCGCTTAGGTACCCTGATCCTGAGACGACAGAATTTTGGGTGTCCGAAACATCGGATGGCCCGTGGACCCAAGTGCCGCTGAAGGAGACAATCGGCCGAGAGGGCGCAAATGTCAAACCGTACACTTATACGCCCAATGCTCCGGTTCTTGCGACGTATGTCAAGCTAGTGGTTAAGAACAGTTCGGAAGTCTTACAAGGCGTCAATCCTTCTACGGGTATCGTGGAGGTGGAACTCAAGTCTGCTATTGAAAGTTCCGATGTCTACAACACCGCCGCTCTCGAGAGCCTGACGGTCAACGGCGAAGCGCTATCACAAGCTACACTAGATGCGTTTAAGTTCGAGACAGAAGCACAGATCGCGAACCTTTCGGATTTGAAGTCCAAGGATAACGCGGCGGTGACGGAGCTTCCGACCTATGAGGGCGTGAAGCGGCTCATCTTGGAGTCGGAGGATCACACGCTGCGTAATACGTTTGAGATTGTGCTCGGCACTACGCCGACGCTTGACCCAGATGATGATTCACGTGACTTGGACCGCGCGAAGACGCAGATCGAAGTGGGTAATCAGCAGCCTAATAAAGACAAAGACTACGCGCTGGATGGCAAGTTCGACACGCTGTGGCACACGAAGTGGGGTTCCGGACTGACCGGCGATCTATCGCTACAGAAAGACGGTTGGGCGGTTCTGATTGCGGATGAACCCACCATGCTCGATGGCCTGCGCTACTATGGCCGCAATGATAGCCAACCCAATGGTCGCATTCTTGAGTACGAGGTCTACGCCTCGAACACGGATGCCCCGAAGGGACCGACGATGGCCGACGGCATGGTGCTTCCAGCCGATGACCAGTACGAGAAGGTGGCGGAAGGTAAATGGGCCGATGAAGGCGGTTGGAAACTGGCCACGTTTGACAAGCCGGTTCTCGCCAAGTACGTCAAACTCGTACCGAAGCACACGGCGGGAGACGGCGCACAGCAAGACATTTTTGTAAGCGCCGCTGAGTTGCGTCTGCGCAAGGCCGTGGAGAAGCAGAGTCTGAACGATCCGGAATTGGGCTTCACGGTGACGGTGACGCCGGAGAAAGTGACGGTCGATCAAGTTGATGCGGAGCATCCGGTGACGGCAGATCAGGTGAAGGTCGAGGTCAAGGACAAGGACGGGAACGTCCTCACCGAAGGCGTGAATTACACGGTCAGTATCACGAACAACACGGCGGCCGGCACGGCGACGGTGACGATCCAAGGCATCAACACGCACGAAGGAACGCTTACGGCGACCTTTATCATTGAAGTGAAGCAACAGACGACGGACGAACCGTCCAGCGACGACGATACGACGGAGGAACCGATCTCGACAGAGGAGGGTCCGAACGAGCCGGATAAACCGGGCAAGCCGGTGACGCCGAGCCATCCGGGTTCGCATCACGGCAGTGGGACGCACACGGGCGGCAATGGCAACAGCGACAATCCGAGTGACAATCCGACGCCGGGGACGGAGCCGATGATCGGAGAGCCGTTCGCGCGCTACGATGGCGCAGCGCGTCAGGATGTGGCCGTGCGCGTGGCGCGGACGTTCTTCCCGGATGCGAAGCAGGTCATCTTGGTGCAGAACTTGGCCTTTGCCGATGCGCTCTCGGCGAACAACATCGCCCAGGGCGAGATGCCCATTCTCTATACGGCGAAGGACAGCATCCCGCAGGTGACGCTCGACGAATTGCGTCGCGTCGAGCGCGATGAAGTGTTCCTCGTCGGCGGGCCGGCGACGATTTCGGTCGACGTCGAGGAGCAACTGAAGGACGAAGGGTTCAATGTGACGCGCATCGGCGGCAAGGACCGTTATGCGCTGAACGCGACGACGGCCTCTTATGTGAGCAACGCGTCGACGGCGGTCATCGCGAGTGGCATGGTTTACAGCGATGCCCTCTCCGCGGCGCCGTATGCGTATGCGCTGAACGCGCCGATTCTTCTGACGGCGACGGATCGCCTGCCGGAGGGTCAGGAAGCCGTCTTGGAGAAGATGGGAAATGCCGTCGTGGCGGGCGGCCCGAAGAGCGTGTCGTCGCACGTGTTCAACATCGTGCACGGGTTGGTGGACGGGCACATCGAGCGCCTCACGGGGGCGGATCGCTATGAAGTGGCGGCGCTCATCGCGGAGCGCTTGGATGACGTGACGTCGTCTGCGATTCTCGCGAGTGGCGAGGTGTGGTCGGATGCGCTCGTCGCGGGTCCGGTGGCGCAGAAGATCGGCGCGCCGATTCTCTTGACGCGGCAGAAGGCGATGCCGACGCCGATCCAAGGGGCGCTCGACGCCCTCGCGCCGAAGCAGATCATCCTCTTGGGCGGCCTGAAATCCATCAGCGCCGAGGTGGAGGCGTTGGCAAAGGTGTACTTGGTCGCGCCGGAGACCTCGAATACGGTGTCGCCAAAGGCGCGGTCGGTGGATTTTGAGGACGCTGGGTTGCCGGATGCGCTGGATGAGCCTGAGGTGAACGTTCCGCAGGATGAGGCGGACGACGTTGAGACCACGACATCGCAGGTGAAGCCTGAGGAGTCGGATGTCAATGTGCCGCAGGATCAGGCCGCGGAGGCTGATGTCAATGCGGTGGACAAGTAGGCGTTAGAGTCTGATGCCAACGCGGTGGAGGAGTAGGCGCTAGAGCCCGTGCCAACGCGGTGGAGGAATAGACGCTAGAGCCCGTGCCAACGCGTTTCAGGCGTAGGTGTTAGAGCCGGAGACGCAGGCATTGGGGAATTAAGCGCTGGAGTGAGAGGCGGCGGAGCGACCGGAGAAGTCGGTGCTGAAGCCTCAGACGATGGTGCTGGATAAGCCGGCGTGGCGACTTGATCGGACACGAGGGGCTTGTCTCAGCATAT
>JAQYPV010000015.1 GCA_028726605.1 Peptoniphilaceae bacterium
TTCATCCGTTTGACCGATACTGCCACGAAAAAGGCATCACACACAAACTCATTCGCCCAAGGACACCGAGACACAATGGCTTTTCACGCGATCTCGCTTTTATCCGTGTACTGGGACACCCCGCCGTACACGGCACATCGCACTTTTTCGCCGCCAGCCGTGTACTGGGACACCCTGCCGTACACGGCACATCGCGCTTTTTCGCTTCCAGCCGTGTACTGGGGAGCTATGCCGTACACGGCACATCGCATTTTTTCACTCCCAGCCGTGTACTGGGACACCCCGCCGTACACGGCACATCGCACTTCTTCGCCGCCAGCCGTGTACTGGGACACCCTGCCGTACACGGCACATCGCGCTTTTTCGCTTCCAGCCGTGTACTGGGACACCCTGCCGTACACGGCACATCGCGCTTTTTCGCTTCCAGCCGTGTACTGGGGGCCCATGCCGTACACGGCACATCGCATTTTTCACTTCTAGACGTGTACTGGGGACCCCCACTAACATGGGAAAGTGGAGCGTAGCCATCGCAATGACAACGAACGTTTCTATTCGCGCCTGTCTTTCTACAGCGACGAAGACTTGCTTGTGCAGATGAAACGCTATTTGTATAAATCGAATCGACTCCCCATGCAGACTTTAGGGTGGCTAACTCCCATGGAAAAACGCACCCTATCGATGGCGGGCTAGCCCGCCATCAATAGGGTACCATATCGGAGATTTCTCCTTACTATTTTGGTCTCACATCATTTACAAATGTACAAATGTTAAATCGATGTGAAGCGGCGTGTCCTTCTTCTTACAACACGACCAGTGCTTTATAACATGAACAGTGCTCGTACGGTCAGTGCTGAGAATACGGTGATGTAGAAAACCACACTTACAACCGCGAGACGGTGTAGGGCAATCCGCTCCTTAAATAACCGAATGCTCGCTTGTCGCATCATTTGAACGGCCACGATTCCCGTGGCAATGGCAAGCAAGATATACATAAAAGGCCGTACAGACGAAGAGAACGACGTTTCAAACAGTAACGGCTCATGAGAATTCATCAAATCATTGAGGATACTCAAAATAGCCGCTAACACGACAATGATGCATCCCCAAACGACTCGCAGCCCGACTTCGCGATTCACCTGATCTGACGCCACCTCGCCTTTCTGCTCTCTCAACAGCAAAACAAAAACCGACACGAGCAACACGACCTGCAATACGATGAAATAGATTTCTCCCGTGACTGGTGCTAGTGTATAAATGATTACAGCCAAAAAAGAGCAACCATCATAGAATTCACTCGCATCATCAATCACGCTTTTCTTTTGCTTACGAGAACGCCACTGACTTACAGTCAAGATGATTAACACCATCGCAATGATGAAAATGCCCTCATTCATCAATAACAACATACAGCCCCTTCGCAAGTGTTAGTAAACGTTTCCTTCAATTAAAGAATATATAATAAAAACTATGATGTCAAACGATTATTCTCATCATTATTCTAGATAGATACTTAGCTCTTTTATTTTAAAATGTCACTTTCGCTATTCGATTTCGAGAAGTCCTACTGCGCAAACGAATTCTTCCAAAGCGTCAAATGAAGCGGTGTCTGTTCATTTGACACTTACGGAAGAGATCTGTCATCGTCACGTTTCTCATCATTTTTTGATCCCTCCTCCTCTACCGGCTCACCACCAACACGTCGTCTTCTTCAAGGCGCACGTCCCCGTCCGGGACGATGACGTTGTCGCCGCGGATGATGAAGGTGATGAGGGTGTTTTTAGGCATGGGAATTTCCGCGATGCGTTTGCCGCAGTAGCGGTCATCGGCTTCGACATTGATTTCGGTAAGGGCCATCTTCTCCACTTCTTCGGGGGCTTTCGCGGAGCGATGGGCCGCCAGCGTCACGACATCACCATCTTCCAGGCGCGTCTCGCCATTGGGAACGATGCGCGTGTGACCGCGGAAAATGGCGGTGGCCAACGTCTGTGGCGGGAAGGTCACTTCGGCCACAGTCCTCCCCACCCACGGATGACCATCGGGAAGACGAAAACTGATGGCCTGGATGGGCACTTCTTCGGTGTAGTCGTTGAAAGTTTTGGCGTTGTTCACGTTTTCGTCGACCATGTCAACCTTTTGCGCAAAACGCGGCAAAAGCGAGCCTTGAATGAGAATTGAAAACAGGACGAGGAAAAACGTCACGTGCACCACGGGCAAATCTCCTCCCACCTGTTGCCACGCCACGATGGCAAAGACGATGGACGCCGCGCCTCGAAGGCCCGAAAAAGACACGAGCGCGATTTGGTTCTTCGGACTTTTGAACGGCTTCATCAACAAAAAGGTAGACACCGGGCGCGAGACAAACGTCAAAAACAGCGTGATGATAAGCGCCTCGGGGAAATACCGGATGACCGCTGACGGCACGGCCACGAGACCGAGCAGAAAGAAGAGCACCATCTGCATGAACGTCGTCACGCCGTCGAAAAAATTGACCAAGGCCTTTTTATTCCGCAAAGTTCCATTTCCCAAAATCACCCCGGCGATGTAGGTTGACAAATAGCCATTCCCGCCAAGCAAATTGGGCAGCGCATAGGAAATGACTGCCGTACCGGCGATGAAGAGGTCATCGTAGCCACTGCCTTCATCGACCAGCGTGTCGAAGAGAAAACGCGTGAGATACGCCATGGCGATGCCGAAAAAGAGGCCCCACCCGACTTGCTTCAGCACCATGACGGCCGTCCCCGACATCGACGCCTGTCCCATGAAGAGACTCACGCCGATCATCGTGAGCATGTACGCGGTCGGGTCATTGCTCCCGCTCTCCACTTCCAGAAGTGACGCGGTGTTGTACTTGAGGCCCAAATTGCGGGAGCGCAGAATGGTGAACACGGAGGCCGCGTCGGTCGACGACGTCACGGCGCCCATGAGAAAGGCAATGGGCCAGTCCCAGTGAAGTACAAAATAGACGAAGGCGCTGGTCAAGAGCGACGTCGCGACCACGCCCAACGACGCTAGCGTGATGGATTCGGGTAAAACGGGCTTCGCGGCGCGAATGTTGGTGCCGAAACCGCCGTAAAACATAATGAAAATGAGTGCGACGCTGGTCAATTTTTCTGTTAAGGCTAAGTTTGTAAATTGGATGCCAAACAAGCCTTCCCGTCCAAACACCATCCCGAGCACGATGAACAAGAGCAGCACAGGAATGCCCAGCACACGGGATAATTTTTTCAAAAAATAACTCGCAAAAACCAAAATGGCCATGAGTAATAAAAAAGCGTTCATATTACCTCCTCGGTCGATCACTATTTATAGTGTCTACCCGAGGGAGGCGAACATGACGCATCGTTAGTAGCGGGAAAGGGCGGATATGACGCACCTCCCCTTAAAGGGTCAGCAAGTGCTTCATGGATAAATCCATGATGGGCGCGTGTGCGCGCGCCATTTCGATGGCCTTCGTGATGGAACCTGCGGCGTCTTAGAATAATCATTCACGGCCGAAAGCGCACTTGTCCCAGACGACGCCCTGTCTTTTTTCGGATCCCCCACACGATGACGAGGGCCACCACAGCGCCGGTCAGATCCCAAATGAGGTCGACCATGGTGTCCATGAGGGCGGCGCGCCCTTCCAACAGCCCACCGCCGATGGCAGCATAGCGTTGCAAGTTCTGTTTGGGCATGAAGGCGTCAATCGTGAATTCGTAGATTTCCCAGAGGACGCCGCCCACGAGCGTCATGCCGAGGGCGAAGCCGTATCCCATGGGGCCGTTGTCCCACGGCGCTCGTTGGAGCAGGCCTTTTCCTTGCGATGCCCGTCGTCCGGTGCGTTGCGGCGCTTCGTAGCGCTTCGCGGTCTGGCGGTGCGTCGCTGCGGTGGCCTCGGATTTCGCGTGGCCGCGCGCTTCGGACGGGGCCGTCACTTGTTCGGACCACGACATCGCGACGGCTTCCCAGATGCCGTAGAGGGCGAAGGCGCCGAGCGCCGAGGCCAGGGCGTGGGTCAGGGTGTCCCAAAACGAGACGTTGACGAAGAAGCGCATGAGCGTGCCCAAAAAGAGCGCGAGAAAGAGGAAGACGAGGTAGGCCATTTCGAGGCCGGGTCTCATCTCAATCCAGTGGAGACGGCGCAAGAGTTCCGGCAAAAACGTGAGGGCGATGCCGGCGAGCGCCTGTAACAGCGTCACCACGAGCTCGGACCAGTCGCCTGCGGGAGCGCCTATTGCGGTGACGATGACGAAGATTTGATAGACGGCGTAGAGTCCGAAGAGCAGGGTCATGAGGCCCCGCGCTTTTTTTACGGCGTCTTGGGCCGGTTCTGTTTTGCGATTCATGAGTTCCTCCTGGCGTCATTCGACCGGCGTGTAGTCAGTGGTGTCTTGGCCTTCGATGGCGCGCGCGTATGCGGCTTCGTCGAAGACGAACTCCATGTTGCCTATCCAGAAAAAGACGTGATCGTTGGTGAGCTTGCGCTTAAACCGGTAGAGGCCGTTTTCGGGATGGAGTGACTTGACACCGCCCAAGTCGTAGTAATTCATACCCGTTTCGATGGCGTAGCGTATTTCTTCGCAGTCTAAAAAGTAGCTCTGTCCTAAGTCCACTTCGAGGGTATCCGCGCCGTAGAGGGCATACGCCCAGCCGTTGAACGAGAGCAACAGACTGCAGGCGATTTTGCGGCCTTCGTAGGCGGCAAAGGTCATGCGCACATGATCGCCAAAGGCATCGTAGAGTTGGTAGTAGTAGTCGATGGGCCGATGCGCCACGCCTTTGCGTTCGCTCATCTCCACGGTGATGCGGTAGAATTCCGGAATGTCCTCCCGGGCGCCCACGATGAGTTGCAGATTCTGTCGATAGGCTTTGCGCACTTCTTTGCGCGTCAATTTGGTGAAGGACTGAATGGCCTCGTCGAGATCGGCAAAGGTGAGCGGCAGGGTCATGCTCATGGGCCACTGTACATAGGAGTACATCTTGTAGCACAGCGGAATGCCGGCATCGCGAAGGCGCTGCGCCAACGCCGTGTCGTAGGGCACTTGGGGATCGATCTTCAAGAGATAGCCCCCCTGCTCCTGCACGTACGACTTCACTTCGTCGATGAGGGGCAACAGGACGTCGAAATCGTTCAAATCGCAGACGGGGCCGCGTGGCGCGTAGTACATCTTTTTCCCGGCCTTCGCATTGGTCACGGACAGCACTTGGATGGCGGCCTCGATGGCGCCGCCGCGTTCCTGATAAAAGACATCGCGATCCCAATTGGCCTTGACCCTAGACCACGCCTCCACCTGATAAAACGTCGCATACGGCGACGACTCCAAAAAAGACTCCACGCGCTGTTTTTCCGCGACATTCGAAAGATTTAATCGCATAGCACCTCCTGACTTCGTTCTGTTTACATTATAGTATAGAACGATGTTGATATTCGTAAGGGTTTGCGGCTCAATTCTTCCGGAGTGTCGATGCACCCCGTGCTACGCCCCGAAAAAAAAGACGTTTGCTTAAATGCCATGGTCAATCTGGTCGGATCGAAGCACTTAAGTATATAATCGTAAAATACCAAATCGATATAGCAATCCTCTTTTTCCGTGTGAAGGACAGGTCTTGAATTTGCAATCACTGATTGCAATATATCGGGGTAGGTCTGGTAAAACAATACACAGCTATATAAGTTGCGTTCGGTGAAGCCTTTTCCGTAGATCTTTAACAGCTCCTTTGATAGTTTCTTAATGACCTGTGCGCCGTATTTTGCTCGATCTTCGCCTTTTAGTTCTTCCTCTGCAATACGGTATCCGATTAGCCAATTTCTCATCAGTAAAGAAATGGATAATGTCATCCCTACAGACGTCAGAACCAGACCTATTCACACTTTTCCAGCCAACAACGCTCGGGTGGCCTCAAATGGTCACCCGAGCGCTCACATTCCATCCCATGATGAACATCTCTTCTTATTCGAACTGACGCCAGCTTACACGAATCACCGGTTTCCGAAAAACAACTCATATGAAAACCACAAGATCATTATGACATTTAATGCAACCTTAAGATACTCTTCTTTCTTAAACTCCTTCACCGCACAGGCTATGAAGTAAACATCTGCTGCCATCATAAAAAAGGGATAAGCCGCGTCCATGAATGCTTTAATGTTCTCCATGACAAAAACCTCTCTTTTTAGAACAGGCACTTCCAAAGCTGCCAGGCTGCACCAGCAGTTGCTATTAGCGCTCCTGCCGCATTCGTAGAAATGCACGTCGTCACATCCACGCGCCAACCAATCAGAGCCTCTTTTTCCACAAATCAGAAGTCGAAGTCGTCCGGGTCGCTTCCCGTGCGCGTGCCGCGCTCCAAGCCCTTCATGGCGGCCATCTCTTCGTCGTTCAGTTCAAAGTCGAGCACGTCGATGTTTTCTTTGATATATTCCTCATGTGTCGACTTCGGCAGGACGATGAGGCCGCGCTGGAGATGCCAACGAATGATGACCTGCGTCGGCGTCTTGCCATGCGCTTCCGCAATGCGCTGGACGGTCTCGTCCTCGCGCATGTTTGTCTGCTTGCTGCCGCCGAGGGGACTCCACGCCTCCACCTGAATGCCGTGCTGCTGGCAGTAGTCCACGACGTCCTGATTCTGGAAATACGGATTCGACTCGATCTGGTCAACCGCCGGCGTCACCGTGGCCGTCTTCGCCAGTTCTTCCAAGTGATGCGGATTGAAGTTCGAGACGCCGATGGAGCGGATCTTGCCTTCCTGCTGCAGCTTCTCCATCTCGGCCCAGGCCTTTTCGCGCCCTTCCGCCGGCCAGTGGATGAGGTACAAGTCGACGTAGTCCAAGCCCAGACGCTGTAAACTGCCCTCCAACGCCTCCCGCGTCTTGCCCGCGCGCACATCGTCATTCCAGAGCTTCGTCGTCACAAAGATGTCCTCACGGGCGATGCCGCTGTCGCGGATGGCCCGGCCCACGGACTCCTCATTGAAGTAGTACATTGCGGTGTCGATGTGGCGATAGCCGTTCTCAAGCGCCCACTTCACCGCATTGTACGTCTCATCGCCCTCCTCCGCGCGAAACACGCCGAGCCCGATTTGCGGGATGGTCCGACCATCGTTGAGTTTAATTGCTTGAACTTGCTCTGTCATAACGTTTCCTTTCCCTGTTCCTTTTAACGGTCATTCATCCCGCACGATCTCCATGCGACCCTGCGGATCGCATTGTGGGAATTGTATTGTGTGAGCCGCATTGTGCGGATCGATCACACCGACCTATCGTATCGATCATTTAGAATGTGTTTACCCGATTGTCAGAACGAAAAACCGCACGCCTGTCGATCCCTCGATCGCTCACTCGCCCTTTTCGCCCGTGAGCGCCGCCAGCTCTGCCCGCATCGGCTCCTCAAACGACTTCATCGCGTCCAGCGTGTCCGAGAGCAGTTCGTCTAAGTCATATTCCAAAAGCTCCGCGCCGCGCATGATGACATCGCGATTGCACCCCGCCGCAAATTTGCGGTCCTTGAATTTCTTCTTAACGCTCTTGAGCTCCATGTCCATCACGCTCTTGGACGGGCGCATCAGCGCCGCCGCCCCGATGAGTCCCGTCAGTTCGTCCGTCGCATACAGGATTTTCTCCATCAAATGATGCGGCTTGACGTCCGTGTGGATTCCCCACGCGTGAGACATGACGGCGTGAATCATTTCCTCCGGCGCATCGATTTCATTCAAGATCTCACGCGAATGGGCGGTGTGCTCCTCCGGATATTTTTCGTAATCCACATCATGCAACAGCCCCACGAGCCCCCAAAACTCCTCATCCTCGTCGAAACCCTTCTGCCGCGCAAAATAGCGCATTGTCCCCTCCACCGTCAGCGCATGCTGAATGTGAAACGGCTCCTTATTGTACTTTTGAAGCAGCTCTAACGCCTGTTCCCGCGTCACTTCCATACTCTCTCCTCTCCTTCCACCGTCGATGCCGATCGCCGACGCGCTCGCCACGGCACGAGCTTTCACCATCAGACGAGATGCCGCAGCCCTTCTTCGCCATTGTCCACCACATTCACCGCCACATCCGGCGCCCACTCCTTCGACCATGCGGCCACGCGTTCCAGCACGGGAAATTCGCTCGCAAAGTGGCCCAAATCCACGACGTTCACGCCAGAGCGCACCGCATCCTGCGCCTCGTGATAACGCGCGTCGGACGTGAGGAGGACATCAAGGCCCAGCCGTTTGCAATCCGCCACGGCCTCCATGCCCCCGCCGCCCAGGCAGCCCACCGTTAGAATCTCCGCCGTCGGATCGCCGTAGTAGACGACGCTCTCCGTCGCAAAGGCAGCCTTCAGCTCCCGCGCGTACACCTCAAGCGACACCGGGTCGTGACGCCCCCACGTCCCAATCAAACTCTGGGCGTAGCCGATCAACGGGTCGTCGGCCGGCCGCTCGCGCAGCGGCAAAACGTCCTGAAGCCCCGCGCGCTCCGCGAGGACGTCGTTAACCCCGCCATCCACAATGTCGAGCGCCGTATGTGACGAATAGACCGCCACACCGCTTTCAATGGCCTGCATGACCCAGTCCTGAAGCGCCACCCTCTCGTCCAAAAAGTGAACCGCGTCAAAAAGCACCGGATGGTGCGTTAAAATGAGGTTGGCCCCACACCCATCCGCCATCTGAAGCGCCTTTTCCGTGAGGTCCAGCGCCAACACGATGCCCGTTAAAGGACGATCAAAACGTCCAAACTGTCTTCCCGTATGGTCCCACGATTCCTGAAGCTGAGGTGGCACCCGACGCTCGAAACACTCAATCCAATCTGAAATAAACATGATTCCCTCTTCTATCCCCGTTCGATGTTGTACCGCATTTCATCCAACATTTCCGATGCGTTTTGTAGTGTCATCTATGATCTCTCAATTCGTCTCTTTCCATCGGCTCAGCGAAGGAGGCTTGCCGAACTGTTGTCACCATTTTAAACGATACAAGCCAGAAGGTCTCGAAATATCAGCAAAATAGAGGGCACCTTGAGAACACCGCTCACGTATCTACTCCACAATCACCCATGGATTGTCGCTAAACAGATAAATGCATCATTAATACTATGGAATAAAGCAAAGAGGGCGGGGTACCGCCGCAATGATTCACGTTACCCCGCTCTTCATGGTTTCGTTATTCGATTCATTTCCCGCTTGTTTCTTGGTAGTACGCTTCAATCTCTTTCAAGATCTGCGCCTTGACTGTTTCGTCGAATTCCTTCGAGTTAACAATGTTCTTTATTGCGTACAGGTCTTTTTGTTGTACCGCCAGAAATTGTTCGTTTGTCAATCCTTCGTCCATTTGTTGCCTCCTTAACTTTTGAGTTTCTCACTACACCCATATTATAGACACATAGCACAAGCGTGCCTACCTCCTAGTTTAAAAGTTTGGTGGCGCTTTTGTGCGGCCCTTTAATATGCGTAGATACCGTCTGCACGAATTCTTCCATCCCGGATTCCCGGAACGCCTAACGAGGCTACAAGGCCCCTTAGGCGTTCCGATCTTTCAATGCTTCAAGAATGAATTGGTCTCTGAGCAACATGTTGTACCTCCTTACATTGCCTTGATACTTGATATTATGTGTTCTATTTCATTGATAACTTCTTTGACAGCGAAGAAGAATGGATAGAGTATGAGTTGGAGCAGTTGCGGAAATATATCACAGACTATATTAACGGAGCGGAGATACAAGCGTCCGACCTTTATCCAATCAAAGAATTTATACAGCACTTAAAATTTCATAAAGTATTAGACCGTTATGACGATTTATACAGCATGGATATGTTCGGGGAAAGCACAGACGGACACAAGTACAGTACGCCTTATCAAGTCATAAAAAGGATAAACCCAAACTCAAAAGAGGATATGGAGCTGTTACGGGAAGTATTAAAGGAGAGCCATTTTGATAACGAGGACGAGTAGCCTTTTTCCTCTTGTGAAAAGATACAGCAAACAAAAAGCCCAGATCAAGAGTGCAAGCACCACTTCTGAAGAAGTGGCAGGCTCTTGACAGGGCTTTTTCTTTTCTGTTTGTGGCGGACAAGAGGAAATAAGGATAATTTATTGACAACAGATTCCTATTGTCTAATTTCCCTCAAATGATATACTTTTTACATAGAGAAATTTGAAATTTAAAACAGGAGGAGAAATGAAAAAATTTATCTTTGGAATAATTTTATCTGTTATTGGATTTATCTATTCATTCGCTTGTTTTGTATATGCTATGTTAAATCCTTTCATTGTAAATGGTCAAAGTGGTCTACTTGTATCTTTTAGCGAAAATGATGTATTGATTCCTTTTCTAATTGCTATACTTATTCTTAGTATAGGGGTGTTAATTTGCGGATATGAAGCGTATAGAAAACAATAACAGGTTGGAGAATTTCCCCAACCTGTTATTGGTATTATGAAACTTTTTTATCAATACTATATTCTGCATATCGTAAAGGATTTTTAAAAGAACCACTTACCGACGGACCTCGTCCCATATCTGTAATATAGTAACCTTTATAGGTACCTTTTTCTGCATAAAACTTCACTCTATATTCTCGACTGTTATATGCACTACTTTCTGGAGGACCTGAAAAAGATTGTGTCTTAGTATATGTTTTAGTAATAGTGCCATTTAATTTTAAAGCTGTTTTTGCCTGTGCGTGTGTAACAGAAGCCGAAAGTGACTGAGACCACGTTTCGCTTAGGGTAACTTTAGAACCTTTGGCAACAGATATAACAAAACTATCTTTATCTACATAACTCGATTTAGTTATCTTTTTTTCTGTAATTTCAACCCCCATAACTAATCGAGGCTGAATCGCAGGTTCTGCTTCAACATAATTTGAAATTATAATTCTTGTATTTGGATTTTCGCGTACAATTTCATCAATATCTTCTTTTGGCATATTGTAAGCTCCAGCTTCGATAATAACTTCTGTATTATTCGCATCAGAATAGTATGCTCGTTCGGAAGGTTGTGTTGATTCTGAAGCATATACTTGTATCGGAAGAATTGTTGCCATCAGGAAACAAGATAGTATACACATTATTTTTTTCTTAATTCTCATGGAATCTCTCCCTTCTGAATGTACTAAAAAGTTAGCTGTAAATATTTCTTGGCTTTTATTCAATATACCATCGGAATCATCTCCTTACTTTTGTAATCTCTTTATATAGATTTTATACCACATAAATGGAATACAAACAATTATATTTCAGCTCTTGTGGTAAAATGTTCAACGTAATTTTAGTGTTATTTCATCTCATATCAAGGCTCATTCAATCATGGTAAATTCGTGGTAAAATAATTACTTTTTCGATTGATGAATAGTCTCTAAATGCTGTACTTATGCGGATAATCGGATTTTCTATATCAAGTTTAGTCAAAACACTTAACGGGGTCAGTTAAACCAATGGGCGAAGGATGAAATTTTGTAGTCTTTATAAAATTGCCCTCTAAGCCAAAAGGTTTTCGCGATGAAACAGTCTCCGCCAAACTCTCAAAGCTTACATGCTTTATAACTTTTTCTACTATACCAACACCTACCGAATCTCGCAGAAAAATACCCGCATTAGTAGAGTGTCTCGTCAACTCTACATTCCGTGGTCACCTCAAGCTATATATAAAAAACGGTAGAATTTTTCTTCTACCGTCTCCAAAGTGATATTCGGTTGTCATTCAGATGACGTTCAGCAGATCCGTGCGCTATTCCCCTTCGCTAAACGCCTTCAGTAAGTCGTCAATTTGCGCCAACTCTTCCTCTAATTGACGGCGACGCTGAGCCGCCCTATCGCCTGCAATAGGCAATTGTTCCAGAATGCCCAGCATCTTGCGCCGGTCCGCTTCGAGCTTTTGGCGCAGTACCGGATCCCGCTGCGCCAGGAGCTGCGGCCCGTAGACCGCCTCCACCGGAGAAGGTGCCCTAGGCGGGACGTCCTCCTGCATCCAGACGCGAAAAATCGGATAAAACTGGCCCTCGTTAAAGACGAGCGCTTCGTCCACACGCCGCCCCATCGCATAGAGGACCAGGCGAAAATCCACAAGGCCGCTCTGTGGCCCTAAGACCCACGTGGTCGCGCCCAACGCAAGGGGCGCTTCTAGGATCCGGAGCATGAGCGGCCCGCCCATCCCCGCGACCAAAATGACGTCGGTGTTTTCCCAGGGAAGTCCCCGCAAGCCATCCGCCACCGCCGTTTCAATTTTCCTCGCCACAGCAGGCGCGGCGAGACTCTTGGCCTGTTCCAATTTGGAAAGCGACGCCGCCGAAATGTCCGTGGCGAGCACCGCGCCGACATCCTCCCGCTCCGCCAGGGCCAGCGACATCTGCCCGTGATCGCATCCCACATCGATCACGCGCGCACACGCCGGCACAGCGTCGACCAGAGTTTTCATCCGTAAGTCCATGAGAAATCCTCGACCTTGAAAAAACCGTGACTTTGCAAAAAGCGGTGAAGGCACGCCTCCACCGCTTCACCCCGTCACTCCAAAAAGTCCTTGACCTTTTGGCTGCGCGTGGGATGCTTCAATTTTCGAATGGCCTTCGCCTCAATCTGACGAATGCGCTCGCGCGTGACATTGAACTCCTTGCCCACTTCTTCCAGCGTGCGCGGCGTCCCGTCATTCAGGCCGAAGCGCAACTCCAAGACCTTGCGCTCGCGCTCCGACAAGGTGTTCAAGATGTTGTTGAGTTCCTCGCGCATCATGATGAAATTGGCCGCCTCGTCCGGCGCCAGCACCGAATCGTCCTCGATGAAATCGCCCAGATGCGAATCTTCCTCCTCGCCAATCGGCGTCTCCAAGGAGACCGGCTCCTGCGCGATCTTGCGCACCACGCGCACCTTCTCCACGTCGATGTTCATCTCCGCCGCAATTTCCTCGTTGGTCGGGTCGCGGTTCAATTCCTGCAACAGCTGACGTTGCGCCCGCGAGAGCTTGTTGATGGTCTCCACCATATGCACCGGAATGCGGATGGTGCGCGCCTGGTCCGCAATGGCGCGAGTGATGGCCTGACGGATCCACCACGTGGCATACGTCGAAAACTTGAACCCGCGGTGGTAGTCGAACTTCTCCACGGCCTTCATGAGGCCGAGGTTCCCCTCCTGGATGAGGTCGAGAAAACTCATGCCACGCCCCACGTAGCGCTTGGCGATGGAGACCACCAGGCGGAGGTTCGTCTCGGCGAGGCGCTGCTTGGCGCGGGAACCCACGCGAAGGGCCTTTTCCAACACCTTGACATCGCCCTCTTCGAGCGGCGCCCGCAAGATCATGCGGCGCGCCGTGGCCGTCTGATTGCGCATGGCCTCCAGTTCACCCTGAATGCCGTCGAAGTCCGCCTTCCGCCCGTCGATGCGGTGGTCCATCTCCACGCGCGCCCGGTTCAAAATGGCGTAATTCTCCTGCTCAAACTCTGTCAAAGTGTCCTTTGGCGTGAGTTTTTTGAGCCCGGCATTCAACTTGTCCACCGTCGTGTTGCGCACGAAGAGTTCCAGACGGTCCTCGGCCGGCAGCTTTTCTTCTCTGGTATACGGCGCGAGTTTTCGCTCTTGGGCGAGGTCGATTAGCGTCTCCTCATCGCCCGCTAACTCTGCTGCTTTCTTGTAGACGACATCCACGGCCTTGGTGATGCGCTCCTCGTTGTCCAGCGCATAGCGCGCCCAATCTTCCTCCGCCGCCGTCGCAAAGTCGGGCGCTAAAAGAGTCGAGAGGATGGCGCGTTGCACCTCCACACAGAACCGCAGCGCGAGCGCCTCCTCCTGTGTCATGTTGACGCGGCTCAAACGCCGACGGATGTAGCGCTCCACATAGGCAGCGAGCTTGATGGCGCGGTACTCGTCACTCTCCGGATCCGGCAACTCCTCCTTCGGATGCAAGACCCGGTCCAGAAGCGACGACAACGCCTTAAAGCCCTGACGCTGTGCCTTCGACAGGCGCTTCTTCTCGTTCTTCACCTCGATCATCTGAAGCAGGAGTTCCGCTTGCTCGTTGTTGGCCGCCTCGCGCGACAATTCGATCTCTTCGCGCAGCGTGAGCTTTTCGCCGTGCAGCGTGCGTCCTGCGGCGTCCGCCATCTCCATGCGGCGCGCCAAGAGCACCTCTTCTTCTGCCGTCAACAGCGACACCCGCCCGATCTCCTTCAAGTACATCTTGACCGGGTCGTCCACGGCGATGGTGCGCAGCACCTCTTTATCGTTGAGCGAAGGCTCTTTTTCTTCTTCCTCTTTCAAGAGCGAATCGTCCAAATCGACCAGCGCATCCAGCGGGTCGACGCTATCGTCCTCGTCGTCGAGGTTTTCGTCCTCCTCCTCGTCGATCTCCGTGGATTCCTCGCGGTCGATCATCTCAATGCCGTCTTCTTCCAAAATTCGCACGATCTCGTGGCGGTCCGCCTCTTCCAAGTGTTCCGCCCCATCCAAGTTTTCCAGATCATCCAGACGGTACTGGTCGTGATTCTCCAGAGCGATCTTGCGCAGCTCGTCGATCATCTGCTGCTTGAGCTCTTCCATGTCCATCCCGTCATCACGCGGTAAGTCTTTCATTTCGTTCATCAAAGCCCTCCTCGCCCCGCTCTCAGACGCCGTTCCACATCCATGAGTTCCTGGAACAACGCCTCGCGCCGGCTGGCCTCCGACGTAGCGGACTCGCGTATCTCACGTTCTATCTGTTGTCTTCGCTCTCGGAGCATAAAATTTCGCACGCGGAACTCCAGCGATTGCACCATTTCCCCTTCAGGCGCCTCGCCTTCTGATTGCACCGCGCTCAATGATTCCCTCGCTTCGGGGGATAAATGCACGCTGCCGAGCAGTTCCTCTTGTGGCGGCAGGCCCGCCTGACGTAGGCGACGAATGGTCAACAACGCTTCTTGCAGCCCCGGATCCGCAATAAAAGAGTCGGCGAGTTCACCCAAACTCTCCTCCCAAGCGGCATCCGCCCACAAGAAGCGCACCAGTTCACGCTCTAAACGATAACGCTCCACAGCCAATTTGCGCTCTACTTGTATACCCGTTTCGGGGAATTCTATGTCAAACGGTTCCCAGGGATCGCCGTCGAAAGGCTCCGTTTCGTCCTCCTCGAAGGACTCCTCAGGCGGTGCGAAAGTCGGAGACGCATAAGACGGCGACGCTGCTGGCGCCTTCGCCTGTGCCGCCTCGCGCGCGGCCCGCTTTTGCGCCAAATCGCTTTCGATGCTCTCCGGCGTCACGCCCGCCAACTGCGCCACCTCCTGCGCCATCACGGCGCGCTTGGTCGCCTGCGGGATGGCCGCCAAAAAATCAATGGCTGACGGCAGAAAATCCAGTCGCCCCGCCGGCGTCTCCAAATCGTAGCCCGCCTTCAAGAGACGCAGTTCAAAGTCCAGCGGGTCCATGGCCTGATCCAGATAGCCGTAAAAGGCCTCCGCGCCCTCCTGACGCGCCACATCGTCCGGATCCTTGCCGTCGGGTAACACCACCAGTTTTGGCGTGATGTCGACCGCCTCTAAAATGGCGATCGCCCGCCGCGCCGCCCGGATGCCCGCGCCATCGCCGTCATAGCAGATGTAGACCTTCGGCGCGTAGCGCTTGATGAGCGCCGCCTGCTTCTCCGTGAGGCTCGTGCCCAGCGACGCCACCGCTTCGTGGACGCCGTGGTAGTCCAGCGACACCACGTCCATGTAGCCCTCCACCAAGATGAGCCGCTCGCGCTTCGAGAGTTTGCGCGCCGCATTCAAGTGATAGAGGTGCTCGCCCTTGTGAAAGACCTCCGAATCCGGAGAGTTGAGATACTTGGGGTTCTTGTCCCCGATGCTGCGCCCGCCAAAGCCGATGATGCGGTCCTGGAGCGAGACGATGGGAAAGATGAGCCGGTCGCGAAATTTGTCATAAAAACCGCTGCCCCGATTGGACCGCGCGATGAGGCCCAGGCGCAAGAGGTCCTCCGTGGCAAAGCCCTGTTGAGTCATGTGCCGCAAGAGGCTCGACCCGGATCCGTCCGCATACCCCAGGTAAAACTCGTTCACGCTCTTGCCCTTGAGGCCGCGCCCCATGAGATAGGACTGCGCCCGCTTGCTCTTCAACAGGTTGTGATAGAAGAACTTCGCCGCCGCGGCGTTGATCTGATCGTCCCGCGCCCGCAGCGTCCGCCGTCGGGCTTCCTCCGGATCGGCGCTCTCGATGGGGATGTGGTAGCGCTCCGCCAAAAAGCGCACGGCGTCCAAAAACGGGAGGTGCTCCATGTCCATGACAAAGCGAAACACATCGCCCGAAACGCCACAACCAAAGCACTTGTAGGTGCCCGTCTCCGGCGTCACGAAAAACGAAGGCGTCTTCTCTTGATGAAAGGGACAGCGCGCTTTGTACTGCTTTCCCGCCTGTTTGAGTTCCACATAGCTTCCGATCAGCTCCACGATGTCGGCCTGCTGGCGAATCTGTTCAATCGTCTCGTCGGCAATGCGCATGGACTCTCCCTTCTCTTAAAAATAGCGACTAAAAAATGGACCAGGCTTTGGGAATAAAGAGATCGCGATAGACGCGGATGAGGAAGTCATCCGTCATCCCCGCAATGTAATCCAAGACCTGCCGCGGAATGTCGTCCTCCTCGTCCGTGTGCTCGTAGAGCGCGCGATGGTCCGCCGGCATGACGTGCGGCTTTTTCACTAAGTAATCGTAGAGGTCGGTGATGACGTGACCGAGCTTGGCATTTTCCCCTTTGACCAGCTCGTTCGTATAGACGTGGGCAAACATGAACCGGCGCAATTCGTCGAACGCGGACGCCACCGGTTCGCTCATGGCGATGTCGTCCTTCCCGTCGCTCGCTTCGATGACGGCGTTCACCAAGGTCGTGATGCGCTCGGAATGCCCGCGTCCCAAAATCTCCAACGTGCTCTGTGGAAGATCCTCGATGTGGAGGACGCCGGCGCGCAGGGAGTCGTCGATGTCGTGGTTGACGTAGGCGATGCGGTCCGCATACTTCAACAGCCGTCCCTCCAGCGTCGCCGCCTTGGCCGTACCGCTGTGGTGTTCCACGCCGTCCAATACCTCCCACGTGAGGTTCAGACCGGGGCTCTGCTTGTCCCGCCGCATCTCCAGGCGCGTCAAGGTGCGCACGGACTGTTTGGCGTGATGGAAGCCGGGGGAAATCTCCTGCAAAATGTGCTCGCCCGCGTGGCCGAACGGCGTATGGCCGACGTCGTGGCCCATGGCCATGGCCTCGATGAGGTCCTCGTTGAGGCGCAAAGCGCGCGCCATCGTCCGCGCCACTTGGCTCACCTCCAGCGTATGCGTGAGCCGCGTGCGGTAGTGATCGCCCTCCGGGGCGATGAACACCTGCGTCTTGTGCTTCAGACGCCTGAAGCACTTGGCATGCAAGATACGATCCCGATCCCGCTGGTAGGCCGTGCGGATGGGATCTTCCGGCTCCACAACCGCGCGCCCGCGCGAGCGGCGCACGTGGGCCGCGTAAGGGCTCAACAAGGCGTCTTCTAAGGCTTCCGTCCGTTCACGCAGCATAACTCCCCCCGTTTCTCGGTCGTCAGTCGGAGACGTCGGCAAAGCGCCGCACGCCCGCACCGAACACCTCGCGCACCTGCTCGATGATGTGCGCGGCCGTCAGCTCGATCGTCTGATCCGTCACATCGATCACGGTGCAGCCCAATTGTTGAAACAGCGCCGACGCGTAGTCGAGTTCGCTTTTCACGCGCTCTGCGGCGCCGTAGTTAGACGACATGGCCATGCCCATGCTCTCCAGCCGCTTCATGCGGATGTCCAGGAGGCGCTCGGGCTTGATGCTCAAGCCGACCATGCGACGCGGATCCACTTCGTAAATTTCCTCGGGCACAGGAATCTCCGGCACCAGCGGCAAGTTGGCGACGTTGTAGCCCTTAATGGCCAGGTAGATGGAAAGCGGCGTCTTGGACGTACGCGAGACACCCAAGAGCACGATGTCGGCGAGGAGGAGTCCCCGCGGATCCTTCCCGTCATCGTAGCGCATGGCAAATTCGATGCTGGAGATGCGGTGCAGATACGAGTCGGTGAGTTTTCGCGTGAGGCCCGGCAGGCGCACGGCCGCTTCGTCCAGCCCCTCTTCCAGGGTGCGTAACGTCTCACTGAACACGTCGACGTGTATGTAGCCCTTCTCTGCCGCCCGCCGTTTGAGGTAGTCCGCCAGCGTCGGCACCACGAGGGAATTGAAGATCACCACGCGATCCGCTTCATCCGCAGCCAGATCCAAAAGCCCCTCGTCGATGTCCTGCTCGTGCAGACACGCGGGAAACACCTGCTGCCGGGTCTCAATGTCGGGGAACTGCGCCATGGTCGCCAAGACCACAGCCGCACCCGTTTCCCCTGTCGAATCCGAGAAAATCGCCGCCAATACGCGCATCACTCACTCCTTTTGTTCACGGACGATGACGTCCGGGCGCAAGATCTCGCCAATGCGTCGGTCAAATTGCGCCAAAATGGCGAGTCGCGCGCTCTGAAGCGCCGGATCGTCCACGAGGATCATCGTCTGATCGAGATAGGCATTGACCGCCGGCATCAGCGCCTCCAGCGCGTCGAGGGCGCTGACAAAGTGGTGCGCTCCGAGCTGAACATCCACCTCATGGAGCGCCGAAAGCGTGGCGAAGATCTCGCGGTCTTCGTCCGAAAGAGCCGCCTCCTCCACGGTGTCGGCGGTGGCACGCTGCGCCATGCTGTGAACGCGGATGAACGAAGTCACAAGCGCATCCTGGGCATCCGCCTTCACCTTCTCGTCCACGGCCTCCGCCTTCTGCATCAGGCGCAAGAAGTCGTCGTCCGCCGTCAAGAGGACCGCATCCGCCACGTCGTAGCGAATCCCATTTTCCACCAGGCGCGTCTTGAGACGCCCGCGGAAGAAGTCGTTGACTTTGGCGACGACGTCGTCGTAGTCGAAGACCAGACCCTGCTGCTCCACGTAGAGGAGGAGCGCATCGCGAAAGGCTTCCGTCAAGTCAAAGCTCAGGGACTTTTCGCGGATGATCTCCAAAATGCCGATGGCCGCGCGGCGCAGGCCGAAGGGATCCTGCGAACCTGTGACGGTCACGCCGATGGCGTAGAGGCCGGCGATGGTGTCGATCTTGTCCGCAATGGAGAGCACCATGCCCGCCGTCGACTCAGGCAGCGCTCCGCCCGCATGGCGCGGGAAGTAGTGTTCTTCGATGGCGCGCGCCACGCGCGTGTCCTCGCCGGCCCGTTCCGCATAGATGCGCCCCATGGTGCCTTCCAGTTCCGTGAATTCCACCACCATGTGCGTCACGAGGTCGGCCTTCGCCAAGTGCGCCGCCCGCGCGACGGTTTCCTCGACGTCGCCGCCGCAGCCCAATACCTTCGCGAGCGAAACGCTGAGCTGTTCCAAGCGCTCCGTCTTCTGCGCCATGGTGCCCAGCTGTTCGTGGAACGTCAGCTGATTCAGAGCCTCCACATAGGCGTCGAGCGGCTTCTTGAGATCCTGATCGAAGAAGAACTTGGCGTCCTCCAAGCGCGGGATGAGCACTTTCTGATTGCCCTCGACGACGTTGGACAGGCCCCGCTCGTCGCCGTTGCGGACCGAGAGGAAGTAGGGCAGCAGCGTCCCCGCCTCGTCCACCACAGGGAAGTAGCGCTGGTGATCCATCATCGGGGTGATGACCACCTCCTGCGGCAATGTCAGGTACTCCGTGGGCACCTCGCCCATGAAGACCGTGGGGTACTCCACGATGTTGATGACTTCTTCCAGCAGTTCGTCGTTTGGATAGGGCACGCCGCCGTGTTCACGCGCCAGGCGGTTGAGGCCGCGCAGAATCATGTCGCGGCGCTTGGACTCGTCGATGATGACAAAATTGTCTTCGAGCGTCTCTTCGTAGCTTTCCACCGACGCAATCTCGACATTCTTCTGCCCCAAGAAGCGATGCCCATTCGTGGTGCGTCCCACGCAGATGCCTTCGAGTTCAAAATTCAACACTTCGGAATCCAGAAGCGAGACGATCCAGCGGATGGGACGCAAAAAGCGCAGGTTCTTGCCGCCCCAACGCATCGAGCGGGGGTTGGAGATCTTGCGTACGGCCTGCGGGATCACCCGTGAGAGCACCTGTTCAATGGAAATGGCGTCTTTTTTGACGCGGGCAAAGACGTACTCTTCCTTGCCGTTGTCTTCGATGAAGGTGTCCTCGAGCGACAGCTTTTTGCTGCGCAAAAAGCCCTGTAGCGCCTTCGTCGGCTGCCCCTCGGCGTCATACGCCGCCTTGCGCGACGGCCCGCGGACGATCTCCTCGTCCGACGCATCCCCTTGGGAGAGGCCGTCCAGCCGCAACGCAAAGCGCCGCGGCGTTGCCTGCACCGTCGCGTTTTCTACCGTCAAATGGGCCTCTTCCAGCCCCTGTTTCACATTGCCGAGCAATTGTTCTTTCGTCGAAGCGATGAATCGCGAAGGAAATTCTTCAACGCCCAGTTCTAATAGATAACTCGTCATCTCCGCTCCCTTACGCCTCTGCGCCTTCTGCCGAAGCCTTTTGCTCTACGGTCTCGTCCTCACGTCCCTCTTTTAACAGTGGGAAGCCCTGCGCCTCGCGCTTCTCCAAGTAGATCTGTGCCACGCCCCGCGCGAGATCGCGCACGCGCGCGATGTAGTGGTTGCGCTCCGAGACGGCGATGGCCCCGCGCGCATCCAACACGTTAAAGGTGTGCGAGCACTTGAGCGTGTAGTCGTACGCCGGATAGACGAGCTTCTGCTCCATCTGGCGCATGGCCTCTTTTTCGTAGAGGTCGAAGAGCGTGTGGAGCAGGTCCACGTCCGCCGTGTCGAACGAGTAAACCGAATTCTCCACTTCCTGCATGTGGAAGAGGTCGCCATAGGTCATGGTGTCGTTCCACTGGAGGTCGAACACGTTGTCCACGCCTTGGATGTACATGGCGATGCGCTCCAGACCCACCGTGATCTCTCCGGCTTCCGGATTCAGCGGCACGCCGCCCACCTGCTGGAAGTAGGTGAACTGCGTGATCTCCATGCCGTCCAGCCACACTTCCCAGCCGACGCCCCAAGCGCCCAGCGTGGGGGATTCCCAGTTGTCCTCCACGAAGCGGATGTCGTGCTCCAAAGGGTCGATGCCGATGGCGACGAGGCTGTCCAGGTACAGATCTTGAATGTCATCCGGCGAGGGTTTCAAGATGATCTGCAACTGGTGATGTTGGTACAGGCGGTTGGGGTTTTCCCCGTAGCGCCCGTCCGCCGGCCGTCGCGACGGCTCCACGTACACCGTCTTCCACGGTTCCGGACCCAGCGCGCGCAAAAAGGTCGCGGGATTCATCGTCCCCGCGCCCTTTTCGGTGTCATACGGTTCCAGCACCGTACACCCCTGGTCGGACCAGTAACGCTGGAGCGTTTGGATCATTTCCTGTAACGTCATTCTTCCTCCTTCTGCCCTACAGCAGGCTGAGACGTTTCATCATATGTAAAGACGACACCACGGATCGTCCCGTGTGCACGCCATAGTAGCCAAAACACAAACCGAGAAGCCTTCGACCGTCGCCTTCCGTTGAGCCATACGGAGTAAGTATAGCACGAAGCGGCTCTCGGATATAGCGCACGAGCGTGGCGTGGTCGGCGGCGGAGAGTCTCCTCGCCGTGGGCGCGCGATGATCCGCGTCCACGACGCCGCCGGCTTCGGCATCCCAGAAGCCCTCGCCGAGGCGCACCGGCTTTCCACAATGGGCACAGCGCCCGAGCACGGGACGAAAGCCCGCAAAACTCACGAGTTTCAGGACATAGGCCGCCGCCACGTGCGACAGGCGCTCTTCGGGCGTCTCCTCCAAGACCGCTAAGAGCATGGCGTAGAGCGCGTACAACTCCTCCTCCGGCTGATCCACCAGGACGCCCAGGAGCACCTCGGTCGCAAAGCGCGCCACACAAAGGCGCCCCACACTCTGCCTGAGGCCCAGGTGGGCGTTTTCGATGACGCCGTTTTTGATGTAGTACGCGCTGCGCCCCGAGACCAGTTCAAATGTGCCTTCCACATAGGGCTCGCTCAAATTCAAAAAGCGGCTCTTATCCCGCTTGGCGCCGCGCGCCATAAAACTCACGCGGCCCTTGGCGCGCGTGAAGAGTTCCACCATGCGCGACGAATCCCGCACCGGGTAGGACTGCAAGACGATGCCTTCCAGATTCTTCGCCTCGTCCATGACCGCTCCTATTCGAAGCCCAGCCGCTTCACTTTGGCCTTGCTGCGTCGCCAGTTCTGGTCCACCTTGACCCACAATTTGAGATTCACGTGCTTGTCCAGGAACGTTTCGATGTCCGCGCGGGCCTCCTGGCCGATGCGGCGCAGCTTCACGCCGCCTTTGCCGATGAGCATGCCCTTGTGCGACGGCTTCTCGCAGTAGATGGTGGCGTAGATGTCGTAGAGCTTGCCGTCGGGCCGAAGCGTCATGGCGTCAATCGCCACGTGAATGCCGTGCGGGATTTCATCTTGCATAAACTGGAGACACTTTTCGCGGATGATCTCGGTGATCAAGAACCGCTCCGAGCGATCCGTCACCATCTCTTCGGGAAAGTACTGCGGTCCGCTCGGCAAGTAGCGGTAGATCAGATCCAATATGACGTCGAGGTTCTCCCCTCTTTTCGCCGAGAGCGCGACCACTTCCTGGAAGATTCCCAATTCTTCATAGCGCCTCTTTTCCGCCTCGATGACGTCGAAAGCGGCCTTGTCGGCCTTGTTGAGCAACATCAGAATGGGAACGTCGTGCAGGGTCGAGAGCTTTTCGATGATCCGGCGGTCCAGGGGGCCGATCCGGGACGAAATGTCCGAAAGGAAGAGGCAGAGGTCCACGCCGTCCAAGGCGTCGCGCGAGATGCGCAGCATCGCCTCACCCAGTTCGTTTTTGGGAATCTGCACGCCGGGGGTGTCCAGAAAGATGGCCTGCATGCGCTCATCCGTGTAGATCAATTGGAGTTTGTGGCGCGTGGTCTGCGGCTTGTTCGAAATGATGGAGAGCTTTTCGCCCAAGAGCGCGTTGATGAGGGTGGACTTGCCCACGTTGGGGCGGCCGATGACGGCCACGTAGCCGGAGTGAAAGGCCGAATCTGCCGCCTTCTGCTCCGGCGCTTCCTCCCGCGTCTCGCCGATGGCGGCCATGATGGCCTCCTCATGGCGGCGCATCTCCTCTTTTTCGGCGGGCGTCTCGTGATCGTAGCCCAGGAGGTGCAAGAGCGAGTGGACGGCGAGGTAGAGCATCTCCCGTCGTTCGCTGTGGCCGTACTCCACGGCCTGAGTGCGCACGCGCGCCATGTTGATGACGATGTCGCCCAAGATATCCAGGCTCCCGGCCGCGCGCCGCTGCTGCACTTCCTCGGCATCGTAGACCGGAAAACTCAAGACGTCCGTCTCGCGGTCGATGCCGCGGTACGTGCGGTTGAGCTGCTGAATCTCTTCCGGCCCCACGAACGAGACCGAGATCTCCACATCGCGATCGACTCCTTCCCGCGCCAACGCCGTCTCCAAGGCCTTTTGAAACGACTGCCGCTCCGCATCGCTCAGGTCCAGCGCATCGTCACGAATATCCACATAGAGGCGCATTTTTCCCTACTCTTTCTCGAACTTTTCAAACGCGTCGATGACGCGCTGTACCAGCGGATGACGCACCACATCCGCGCGATTGAACCGGCAGAAGCTCACCCCCTCGACATTTTTGAGGATCTTCTGAATGGTCTTGAGGCCCGACGTCTTGCCGCTCGGCAGGTCGATCTGCGTGATGTCCCCCGTGATGACCGCCTGTGAGCCGTAGCCCATGCGCGTCAAGAACATCTTCATCTGCGCCAGCGTCGTGTTCTGCGCCTCGTCCAAGATGATGAACGAGTTGTCCAGCGTCCGGCCGCGCATGTACGCCAGTGGCGCCACTTCGATTTGCCCGCGCTCTTTGAGTTTGAGGTAGGTCTCCCCGCCCAGGATCTCGTACAGCGCGTCGTAGAGCGGGCGCAGGTACGGGTCGATCTTCTCCTGCAAGTCCCCCGGCAAGTAGCCGAGGCTCTCCCCCGCCTCCACGGCCGGGCGCGTCAGGATGATGCGGTTCACGGCATTGGCGCGAAACGCCTTGATGGCCATGGCCACGGCCAGATACGTCTTGCCCGTGCCTGCCGGGCCGATGCCGAAAGTGAAGCCGCTCTGGGCGATGGCGTCGACGTAGTGCTTCTGTCCCAAGGTCTTGGCGCGGATGGGCTTGCCCTGTGCCGTCGTCGTGATGATGTCGTTTATCATCTTTTCCACCGGCACGTCCTCGTCCTCCAACTGCATGTGGACGAGGTACTCCGTCTCGGGCTTCGTGATGAAGCCCTGGCGTTCCACGATGTGCCGCATGCTGTCGAGTACGCGCGACGCGGCTTCCACTTCGTAGTTTTCCCCTGCCACGGTGAGGCCGTCCGCCGCCAGCCGCAGCGTCACGTCGAACTGCGATTCGATCACTTTGGCATTCTGATTGAGTTCGCCAAACAGAGCCGCCACGTCTTTCGCACTGATCTCCTGACTGGACCAGAGTGTCTTGGTTACGCTTTCGATACTGCACTCCTCTCTCGACGCATGCGCCGCATCCTCCTCTCCTGTCGCCGCTCCTGGGGGCGCTTCAGGATTTCGCTCATCACCACGGCCTGCCGGACGGCGTCCTTTGAGACCCGCTCGATTTGCGGCCGCTCTCCATACGCCATGGCGTCCCGCTCGTGTTTATTCCAGAGGCTCATTGGTATTGGTATCTCCCGAAATGGATTCGCGCATCTTCGTGTCCGAAATGACGTTCTGCATCTCGTAATAGTCTAAGACACCCAGATGCCCCTCGCGCAAGGCCTGCGCCAACGCTTCCGGCACCATAGCCTCCGCTTCGATCACTTTCGCCCGCTGGCGACGAATTTCCGCCACGTTCTCCTGCTCTGCCGCCACGGCCTGTGCGCGACGCTCCTCGGCCTTGGCCTGCGAAATGCGCTTGTCCGCCTCGGCCTGTTCCATCTGCAAACTCGCGCCCACGTTGCGGCCGATGTCCACGTCCGCAATGTCGATGGAGAGGATCTCAAACGCCGTCCCCGAATCCAGGCCCTTGTTGAGCACGGTCTTGGAGATGTTGTCCGGGTTCTCCAAGACGTCTGAATGTGTCTGTGAGGAGCCCACGGTTGTGACGATGCCTTCGCCGACACGGGCGATGATGGTAGCCTCGCCGGCGCCACCCACGAGGCGCTGGATGTTGGCGCGCACGGTGACCTTGGCTTTGACCTTCACTTCGATGCCGTTCTTGGCCACCGCGGCAATCTCCGGCGTGGTGATGACCTTGGGGTTGACGGAGACCTGCACGGCCTCCAAGACGTTGCGCCCGGCGAGGTCGATGGCGGTCGCTTCTTTGAAGCTCAGATCGATGTTGGCGCGCTGCGCTGCAATCAGGGCGTCCACCACGAGGTTCACGTTACCGCCGGCTAAGTAATGCGCTTCCAATTCGTTTAAGTTGAGGTCGAGACCCGCTTTGGTGGCCTTGATCATGGGCTGGACGATGCGCGACGGCGCCACGCGTCTGAGGCGCATCCCCACGAGGTCAGAGATCTTCACCGGCACGCCGGAAAAGCGCGCGGTGATCCACAGGCCCACCGGCACAAAGCTAAAGAACAGGAATACGACGAGGAGAATGACTCCCACCATCAACGGAAACTTCAAATCAAATGCATCCAGCATACTTCCTCCTATGCCTCCTCGAGCTGTGCGGCGCGTGCGCGCACTGTTAACGTTCCGTTTGCCGTTTGAATGACTTCAATCGGCGTCCCCTGCGCGATGAACTCACCGCGCGAAAGCGCGTCGAGACGCGCGCCGTCGATGTCCACCAGACCGGCCGGGCGCAAATTCGTGAGCGCCACGCCGACCTTGCCTCGAAGAGCGTCGGACGGGTTTTCCCGCGTCCGGAACCCCTCGGCACTCCCGTTTTGCGTCCAGAGAATCTGGTCGTGGAGCCACGTTACGTGATGGCCCGTCGCCCGGAAGAGGGCGACGGCCACGACCGCCGCCACCAGCATCGCCCCCACGGTCGAGATCCCCTGACCCGTCGACTGTGCGGCGAGCAGAATCCCTGCGATGAGACAGGCGATGCCCGTGACGCCAAAGAGGCCAAAGCCGGGCGACGCGAGTTCAAAGAAGCCGGCCACGAGGCCCATCACCAGGATGACCAGGGCGAGCACGTCGCCACTTCCCGTGGCCAGCGAGAACGCGCCATAGCCGATCATGAGGATGAGGCCCAAGACCCCGAAAAGCCCCCGACGCGGCATGTACAGTTGTGCGACGAACAAGACGACGGCCAGCACCGGCAACGCGCTGATGATCAACGGATTGATGTACCCACTCATCTCTCACCTCCTTTTTTCTGCTTTCCTATTACCCGATTCGCCGCCGTGGCGTGCGTGATAAAGAAAAATGGCACCCGAAGGCGCCATTTTCAATCGATTTACTTTTTACGGTTTTTGCGGCGCGCCGCTTCCGATTTCTTTTTGCGCTTAATCGACGGCTTTTCGTAGTGCTCGCGTTTGCGGTATTCAGCTAAAGTCCCTGCACGTGCAACCGAGCGCTTGAACCGTTTCAGAGCACCTTCGATCGATTCGTTGTCTCCGACACGAATCTCTGGCATCGTTTCACCCCCTCGAATTAATATCGTAAGAGTGATTATACCTCAAAGAGGCGCATTTGGCAAAAGGGGGACGCCGTTTCATGGACCGTTGCATCGAGGCCGTTCAACGAAACGCCGTTTAATCGAAACCGGGGAAGCGGATGGGTTCGCCGCCCAGCACGTGGAAGTGCAGGTGATAGACGCTCTGGTTGCCGTCCGCGCCGGTATTGGTGACCACGCGATATCCCGTCTCGGCAAAGCCGTCGCGTGCGGCCACAGTGGCGATGGCCTTGAAGATGTCTGCCACCACGGCAGCATCGCCCTCTTTTAAGTCATTGACGGAGGTGATGTGTTTTTTTGGGATGAAGAGGTAGTGAATCTTCGCCATTGGCTCTATGTCTTTGAACGCAAAGACCGTATCGTCCTCATACACCACGTCCGTGGGGATCTCTTTGTGCGCTAATTGACAAAAAATGCAGTCGTCCATCCCAAGCCTCCTCAGTTTTCGAGCATTTCACATCGATTGTCCGCAGATTTTACAAGAGCGCTTCTGTCCTGCGTCTCTATCCTGCGGTTTCCTCTTATAATATAGGAAAGTCAAACGTTTTGAAAGACACATAAGAAAGGATGAGTGATGAAAAAGCGCTATGGGATCGTTGGACATCATGCGTCCTCTTCAATCATGGGAACGCCGGAAGTCATAAAGCTCGCCGTGGCGTTGCCCACCAGTTTTTCGCCTACTTTGAGGGTGCCTTCGGTCACGATGATGCGGCGGCCCGGTTTGATGACACGCGCTTCGCAGACCACGTGTTCGCCTTCGTGGACAGCGCCTAAAAAGTGGTAGTTCATATCGATGGTCGCGATCTTGTCGTTGAGGTACGCCAGCGCCGTCGCCATGGCCGCGTCGACCGCCGTCATCATCACGCCCCCTTGCACCACGCCCTGCGGATTGATGTGCTTGGGCGCTGCGGTGAACTCCAGGCGCGCTGTGCCTTCCCCGGCATCGACAATGGCGATATCAGCCAGTTTCATGAATTCGTTGTGCTCGCGGCGGATGGCGATGAGCTGTTCTAAGAGTTCTGATTTGATAGCCATATCTCCTCCTTAAAATGATGTTGTTTGATAGATGCCCTTTTTTCATCCGATGCAGTCTGGATTCCACGGCACTTTCGTTTTTCATCGCACGGATCAAGGCCGATCCTCGAACCGAGACGCCTGGCCATGAGACAGCGAAATGCATTGCATTTTCCCTTCTTGATGATTCAACACACGGATGGAGGCCATGCCTTGAAATGAGACGCCTCGCCAGGTGGTGGCTATTTCCATATTTCGCTTTAGCCACCGACATTTTACGGAAGTGCTGAATCGCTAATTTCAATAACCCTTTTAGCACCTACAGATTCTGGGCGTCATTATGGTGGTGATTTCATATCGGGAAATAGCCACCGATCTGAGGCGCCATTCTGAGCCAATGCTTGAGGTGCTATCTTTCAAATTGCGAATAGCGATCACATTCGGTTCATTTTTGATGTGTTGTAAAGTCCATAATGAAAATCGCGACTCATGGAATTGCCCAAAACGTAGGTGCTAAGTTCCATTTGGGAAATAGCAACCACATCCGTCTGACAGACAAAATCTTTTACAAAATCTCTCGCTATTTTTGCTGTATGGCTTCTCTTTGCGATATGCTTTCCTCAACAGATGTTCACAGCGATCCGGGACGACAGAAGGATATGAGAGAGCAAAGGAAGGGAGAGACACAATGGAGCAAACGAAAGATCTGTCAGATCAAAATCCGAAGAATCAAATGACGAAAAAAACGCCGGATGTCTACGCGCGGGCGCTCGCCTTGCACGAGGCCTTGAACGGGAAGATTTCGACGGAACTCAAGGCGCCTTTGAATGACGCGGGCGACCTCTCCCTCCTCTACTCGCCGGGCGTGGCGGAACCGTGTCGGGTCATCGCGCGCGACCCTGAGGCAGCGTTTGACCTCACGTGGAAGGCCAACACCGTCGCCGTCATCACGAACGGCACGGCGATTCTGGGCTTGGGCGACCTCGGCGCAGTGCCGTCGCTTCCGGTGATGGAAGGCAAATGCGCGCTCTTCAAGCGCTTTGGCGGTCTCAACGCCGTGCCCGTGGTCATCGACGAGAAAGATCCCGAGAAGTTCATCGCCATCGTGGAGGCCATTGCGGACACCTACGGCGGCATCAACTTGGAGGACATCAAAGCGCCGGAGTGCGTCACCATCGAACGGGCGCTCAAAAAATCGCTGTCTATTCCCGTCTTTCACGACGATCAGCACGGCACAGCCATCGTGGTGACGGCGGGGCTCATCAACGCGCTAAAACTCGTGCATAAGACCCCGGAGGAGTGCACGGTCGTCCTGTCCGGCACCGGCGCGGCAGGCAGCTCCATCATCGGCATGCTGAATCAACTCGGCGTGCACAATATCTACGGCTTCAACATCGACGGCCTCTTAAATCGCAACCACATTGCACAGTACAACCCGCTCAACCGGGAACTCGCCGCGGTCACCAATCGCGATGCGGAAGAACTCACGCTGGAGGAGGCCATGGCGAAGGCGGACATCTTCATCGGCGTCTCGGTGCCTGACAAAATCACGGGCGACATGGTGCGCTCCATGCGCCGCGACCCCATCGTCTTCGCCCTTGCAAATCCGGAGCCGGAGATTCCGTTCGACGCGGCGCGCGATGCCGGTGCGCGAGTGGTCGCGACGGGACGGAGTGACTACCCTAATCAGGTGAACAACGTCCTGGCCTTCCCCGGTCTCTTCAAAGGGGCGCTTCGCGTGCGCGCCACAGAGATCAACGAAGAAATGAAATTCGCCGCGGCTGAGGCCCTCGCCGCGCTGGTGTCAGAGGACGAACTCTCCGACGAACACGTCATCCCCTCGCCCTTTGACCCGCGCGTGGCCGACGCCGTCGCGGAAAGCGTCGCCGCAACGGCACAAAGATGCGGAATCGCCGCACGTTGAATTGGCAATTGAATCGTCCTACAATCATTACAGGCGCACAAATCGTTATTGATGGCGCGGCAACTCTTCCTGAAACAAGCTCCATCGGTACTAAATAATTGATGCAAAAAATCGTGCCTTGACGGCACGATTTTTTGATGAATCGTAAGATGAACTATCATGACGCAAACGCGTTAGCCATTCACTTGGTTTGGTTCGCCGCGCGTTCCGCCGCGCGGACCGTGCGCTCCGCGATGAGGGTCGTTGTGATGCTGCCGATGCCCCCGGGCGTCGGCGTCGCGGCGGCGACGATGTCCGCCACGCTTTCAAGGTCGACATCGCCACGCATCGTGCCATCCACGAAACTCACGCCCACGTCAATCAAGATCTGGCCGGACCGAACCATGTCCCCGCGGATGAGGCCTGGCACGCCGGCCGCCGACACGACGACGTCCGCCTTCCGCGTGAAGGCGGACAAGTCTTCTGTAAAGACATTGGTCATGACGACCGTCGCCAGCCGATCGGCCAAGAGCATGGCAAGCGGCCGCCCCACCACGAGGCCGCTGCCCACCAGGACGACGGTCTTACCTTGAAGGGCCACGCCGTGAAAATCCAACATCTCCATGACGGCTGCCGGCGCAGCGTAAGTCAAACCATCCGCGCGCCCGGCCAGCGTCCGACCCAGTTGATCCAGCGTCGCGCCGTCCACGTCCTTTTCGGGCGCCATGGCGTCCTTGACCCGGTTGGCATCGACGCCTTCCGGGAGCGGCTGCATGAGGAGAATGCCGTGCACTCCGTCGTCACGCGAGAGCGCTGACATCGCCACCACGACGTCATCCGTTGTGGCCGGAGCGTCCAGGGTGTGATGCACCACCGCGATGCCGAGCCGCCCCATCACCCGGTCGATGCTCCTCGCGTAGCTCAGATCTTCCGGCTTCTCGCCCACGCGCAGCGTCGACAGCGTCGGCTGGATGCCACGCGCTTCCAAACGCTCGCGCACGTCGTTCATCCGCGCTTCAATGCACGCATTCACTTCTTTTCCCAACCACCGTTCCATGGCTCCTCCTTTAGGGAAATTCGAGAGTGTTTCGAGAGTGTTTTGCGCCAGCGCAGCGGCCGACCTTCCCCGTCGTATGGCCTTCCCGTCGTATGGAGGAAGAGTTTGGCTCCCTCTGTTCCTCCCTCCCGTCGCTTTGCGCCGCGCCGACTCACTCGCCTGCCTTTTCCGCCGCTTGACGCAGCGTCGGTAGCATCGCCCCGCCGACGACGTTGCCCAACGTGATGACCAAGAGGCGCACGAGCATGTCGGCGCTCCACGCGTCGGCCACGGAGATGTAGTACATATCTGCCACGGAGTGCTCGAAGCCCGCCAGGATGAAGCACACCACGCCGAAAAAGAGCGCGAGGTAGCGGCCGGTCTCGTAGCGGCTGTGGTTGTAGCCTTCGACGGCGATGTAGATCAAGAGGTTGCACAGCGCGCCCAGGACGAAGAGACTCAAGAGCGCGTCGCCCGCTTTGGTCATCACGATCTCCGCCGCGCGTTCGTGCAGAGTCGGCCACAGGCGCGTGAGGCGCAGCGCCTGCGCCATGAGAAACGCGCCGATGAGGTTGCCCACCCAGATGAGCGGGAGCGCGCGGTTGACGTCTTTGGGATTCTGCAACAGGTAGCAGGCTTTGCCCGTGAAGAGCAAGAGGCCGAATTCGACGATGGTGAAAAGGCCCACTGTGAAGGCGACAGCGCCCACCACGGCGTTCTTCTGCGCCAAGAAGACGGTACCGCCCACTCCGATCATGAACCCCGCGGCAATGCTCAACAGGAGCGTCTTTATCGGTTTATTCATGCTTCCCCCGCGTGACTTCCTGCCCTTGCGTGACGTCCTGCCCTCGCGTGACTTCGCGCCCCTGCATGACGACGTCCCGTCCCCACGTGACTTCGCCCAAAATGACCGGCGCGTCAGGCAACAGCCGTAGCGAGTAGAGTGTCGGCTCGGCCTCGATGCGCGCGAGGGTCCCGCCCTCCACCGCTTCGGCAAAGCGGGCATCGTCCGCCGACAGGGCGTTCGGCGCAAACGCAAAGTCCTTCAAACTGTAGAGAAAGAGCACACCGTCTTTCTTCGGCGTGTACGTGCCTTCATCGGTGAAGACTTGAAGGTGCGCCTCCAGTCCCTTACGCACGATGAGGTTGAAGTCGACGCAGTCCGCCGAATTCTCCGACGTCGTCTGCCAATGCCCGGGGAAGTACTCCACGTCATACGTCGAGAGAAACCGCTGATAGAGCGCCTTTCCCTGATCGCTGTGCTCCACCGAGAGCTGTCCGACGAGGGGCAAGAGGTAGCGCTGGTATCCGGTGAAATCGCTGAACGTCGACGCCGTTCCGGTAAACGTCGCCGACGAAATCCGCACGTCGAAGCGACGCTCCTTGAAGTCCGCGCCCGCGGGGTCGATGTAGAGTTCCGTCGTCGTGCCGCCGCTCCACGTCGAAACGCGAAACTCCGACGGCGCAATGCGTGTGAGTTTCATATGTCCTCCTTCGCTTAGTCGAATGATCTGTTGCCCTCAGTGTCCCACCATAGCGTCCATTTACAATCCAATCGAGGAAAAACAAGATCCTTTTCTCACCGCTGGACTGCCGTACATGGCTAGGCGCGAAATCAGCGATAAACCATGTGTTGGGCGGCCCCCAGTACACGGCTCACTGCGCAAATCAGCGATATGCCATGTGTTGGGCGGCCCTCCAGTACACGGCTCACTGCGCAAATCCGCGATATGCCATGTGTTGGGCGGACCTCCAGTACATGGCTGAGCGCGGAAATCAGCGATATGCCATGTGTTGGGCGGGCCTCCAGTACATGGCTCACTGCGCAAATCCGCGATATGCCATGTGTTGGGCGGGACTCCAGTACACGGCTCACTACGGATCCCCACAATTAGCCATGTGTTGGGCGGACCCCCAGTACACGGCTCACTGCGTAAATTCGCGATATGCCATGTGTTGGGCGGACCCCCAGTACACGGCTCACTGCGTAAATTCGCGATATGCCATGTGTTGGGCGGGCCTCAAGTACATGGCTGAGCGCGGATCCCCACGATTAGCCATGTGCAGCCCCCTTTTTCACAGTAAAAAACGGCCGCCAAGGGATCCCTTGCGGCCGTTTCTCAAGTGATGAAGGCGTAAACGCCCTTCACTTCCTTACTTGTTCACCGAATCCTTCAGATTCTTGCCGGCTTTGAAGACCGGCGCCACCGACGCCGGGATGTCGATCGTCTCTTCCGGATTGCGCGGATTGCGTCCCGAACGGGCCTTGCGCTGACGGGTCTCAAACGTGCCGAAGCCCACGAGCTGAACCTTCTCGCCCTTCACCAACGCCTCCGAAACACTGCTGGTGAACGCATCCAACGCGCGGCTGGCGTCAGACTTCGACAAGTTGCTCTTCTCCGCAATCTGTGCAATCAATTCCGATTTATTCATGGTTTCCTCCCTAAAAGTGATGTCAGTGAATACTGTAGGTAAATTATATCAAAACCCGCGCCCCTGACAACTAAAAAACGCCGATTTTATCCCGTTTTTGCCCGATTTCGGCAATGTTTCGCTTGTAATGCCGACAATGCGCACCGCACTGCCCCTATTTTCTCTCGCGATGTCGATGATTCGCCTATCCTGCGAATCGTCTGTCTCGGCGAGACCAGCCCATCGCCCACCGCCGCCTATTCGCTCGCCGAAGACACGGCCCCGCTCTCCTCTGCCGGCAGCACAATCTCGTCCTCGTAAAAGCGCAGCTGATGGTCCTTCGCCAGTTGGTTCACGTAGGCGAGATACCGCTCCCGGTCGAGCACCGCGCGCACGTGCTCCTCCACATCCGGCCGGCTGTCCTTCTTGCCGTCCAGATGCACCACCCGGTACCGACGCGGATCCGACTGGTAAAAGATCTCCGTCTCGCCCACAGCCATCGCAAAGAGATCCTCATCCGGCACGCGTGCGTCGTCATAGGCGATGTCGCGATACGCCCCCAACGTCGTCGCCTCAAAGAGGTCGCGATTGTACTTCTCCGCCCCTTTGACCGCCGCCGTGGCATCCGCCTCCAGCGCCGCCTTCACCTCGTTCGCTTCCTTACGCGTCGGCACGGTGATCTCAGTATACGAGACAAGCGCCGCCTCCTTGGGATGCTTTGCGATGTAGCGGTCGATGTCGTCCGTCGTGGTCGGCGACGCGGCCAAAAACGCCTTGACGTGCGCACTCGCCTTCGCCGCTTCAGAAAGCGTCCCCGACAGTTCGCCCGCCGAGACGCCAAACGCATCCAACTGGACCTGCAATCCCGCGGCATCGCCAAAGCGCGCCTGAACCGCATCATTCGCCGCCACGGCCTCCGCCGTGGCATCGACGGAAAGCTTCCGATCCCGCGCGATGAGCGCCTCGTAGGTCAGTTGGCGCGCCAGCGCCACGTAGCGCTCCCGCACCGCGTCCTGATCCGTCGCGTCGATCGGCAGCACCTTGTCCACGAGCGCCGCCTCTTGACGCAAGCGGTCACCGGTGAGGACCGTCTCCCCGTCCACCGTTGCGATGATGCCGCCCGGCGCGCGACAGCCCCCGAGTAAGAGCGCCGCCGCCAACACCGCGCCGACGCGGAGCGCCTTCATGTCCACACTTCCCCCTCGCGGCGCAATTCGTCCGCAGAAAAATGATAGGCCGTCCGGCAGAATTCGCAGACCACCTCGGCCCCGCCGTCTTCCTCAGCCATCTGTCGGCGATCCGCCTCGTCGATGGAGAGGAGGGCGTCCAGCATCTTCTGATGGCTGCAATGGCAGACGTAATGCGGCTGGGTCGTGGCCAAAAGCTCGGGCTCCAGCGTCGCAAACTTCTCCTTCAGGATGGCCTCCGGCGTGAGACCCTCGGAGAGCATGGTGGTCATGCTGGGTAGCGTCTCCAACACGTCCTCCAATTTCTCGATGTCCTCCTCCGTGTGATCCGGCAAGAGCTGGACGAAGAGACCACCGGCGTGCGAGACGTGGTGATCCGGCTCCACCAAGACGCCCAGCGAGATGATGCTGGGCTTCTGCTCGGACTGAAAGAAATAGGACGCGAAGTCCTCGGCAATTTCGCCGCTCACGAGCTCCGTGAGCCCGGAAAACGGCTTTTTCATGCCGTAACCGCGCACGAGCGAGAGCGTGCCATCGCGACCGACCCAGCCACCCACGTCCAAGTGGCCGTCCTCGCGCGAGGGGATGTCCACCTCCGGCCGTTCCGCCGTCACGCGCGCCTCGCCGACGCCGTCCGTCAAACCCACTAGGTAACCGCCTGGGCCGCCACCCTTGATGTTGACGGTGATGGAGTCGCCCGGGTTTTCCAAGCCCAAAGACAAGATGCTCATCATGGTGAGGACCCGCCCCATGGCGGCCGTGGCTGTGGTGGACGCGTTGTGGATGTTGCGCATCTCCTCCACCATGTCCGTGGTGTCCGCCACGAAAAAGCGCACGTGACCCAGGGGATCGATGGCGCGTAAAATCTGATCAGTCATGTTCCCTCTTCTCTTTTTCTGTGATTCTCGGATCTTCAACGTTCCTTCCTCTTTTACCCAAGAAAGACAAGAAAAAAGACCGGCGTCGGTGACGTCGATCTATCGCGTTTCATCATCTATAAAAACCGAAAATTCGATTCCTTATAATTTCTGAACGTTAGCTGCTTGCGGACCTTTTTCCCCGTCCACGACATCGAACTCGACGTCCTGACCTTCATCCAGCGTGCGAAATTCACCCGTGTTGGGCAGAGCAGAGAAGTGTACGAAGACGTCGTTGCCGTCCTCCGCGGAAATGAATCCGTAACCCTTCGACGCGCTGAACCATTTAACCGTGCCTTTTACCATAATCGAATTTTCCTCCAAATCGTTTACTTAGCCTTCTGGCTACTTTTGATACTTTAGCACGAAACCCCCTGAGTGTCAATTTGGACACCGCCCCGCGGCTTTCGGCATCGACACGGCGCACCCCAGGCCCCCGCAGGGACGTTCGGGAGCCTGAGCGAGACGCCAACCGAAATGACGCTGCTCTGCGTCGCGATGCTTACCGTAAGGGGCGCGGCTTCGGCGCGAACTACGCCTCAGCCAGGCGCTGCGCTTCGGCGATGGCCTTTTCCAGATCGGGCAGCATGCCCTGATAGCCGGCGAGCTTCTCGCGCTCTTTGTCCACGACCGCCGCCGGGGCTTTGAAGGTGAAACCTTCGTTTGAAAGTTTCTTCGAAAGGCGCGCAATTTCCCCCTCGACGCGCTCTTTTTCTCTGCTGAGTTTCTCTACTTCCGCGGCGAAGTCCACGAGGCCCTTGAGCGGCAGGTAGATCTTGAGCTGTTCCTGCACGATGGTGGCCGCGTCCTCCACGGCGTCGCCCATGGGTTCGATGGTGACCGCCTCGGCGCGCGCCAGCGTCATGATGCGGCTCTGCATGGTCTCCAACGTGGCCTTGACGGTGGCGTCGTCCGTCTGGA
Source organism: Peptoniphilaceae bacterium (assembly GCA_028726605.1). Classification (GTDB taxonomy): domain Bacteria; phylum Bacillota; class Clostridia; order Tissierellales; family Peptoniphilaceae; genus Murdochiella. Next base: position 36,019 of record JAQYPV010000015.1, read on the forward strand.
AGATCACGCGAATGAGGCGTCCCGGCGCCACATCGCGACTCTGACGCTCGTTGCGGATGGCCGTGATGGCGCCGATGACCATAGTGATGGCGGCTTCGTCATCGGGATAGCGGTAGGTATCGTCCCCCGTGGGATACGGCGCGTGGATGATCTTGCCCTCGGTCTTCGGGATGGCCGCCCAGATCTCTTCGGTGATGAAGGGCATGATGGGATGCAGCAGGCGCACGATGGCGCGAATGACGTGCAACAGGACCGCCAGGGCGTTGCGCTTGGCCTCTTCGTCATCGCCGTAGAGGCGCTCCTTCACCATCTCGATGTACCAGTCGCAGAACGAGAACCACGTGAAGTCGTAGATCTCGCGCGCTGCCAGGCCGATTTCGAAGGCATCCAGGTTGCGATTGACGTTCTGCTCCACCGTGTTGAGCGCGGACAGGATCCAGCGGTCTTCCATCTGGAGCGAGTCTTCGCGAATGGTCTGATCCATCTCGGGATCCACGTGCAGGAGCACGAAGCGCGTGGCGTTCCACAGCTTGTTGGCAAAGTTGCGGCTCGCCTCCACGCGTTTTTCCGAAAAGCGCGTGTCGTTGCCGGGCGAGTTGCCCGTGACCAGCGTATAGCGCAGCGCATCCGCGCCGTACTGGTCGATGACGTCCAGCGGATCCACGCCGTTGCCGAGGGACTTGGACATCTTGCGGCCCAATTCATCGCGCACGAGCCCGTTGAAGTACACGTGATGGAACGGAGACTGGCCCGTGAAGTGCATGGCGCTGAAGACCATGCGGATGACCCAGAAGAAGATGATGTCGTAGCCCGTGACGAGCACGTCCGTGGGGTAGAACTTCTGCATGTCTTCCGTCTCTTCCGGCCAGCCCAACGTCGAAAACGGCCAGAGCGCGGACGAGAACCACGTGTCGAGCGTGTCCGGATCCTGATGCAGGTGGTGGCTGCCGCACTTGGGGCACGCCTGTGGCTCGTGTTCCGAGACGATGACTTCTCCGCAGTCGTGGCAGTACCACACGGGAATGCGATGCCCCCACCACAGCTGACGAGAGATGGTCCAGTCGTGAATGTTGTCGATCCAGTTCATATAGATCTTGCTGAAGCGCTCCGGCACCAGCTTGAGCGCCCCGGACTCAAGCGCCTCTTTGGCGCCCTTGATGTACTCGTCCATGGCGACGAACCACTGTTTGGAGAGCAGCGGCTCGATGACCGTGCCCGAGCGGGAGCAGTGTCCCACCGCATGCGAGAGGGTTTCGACGTGGTCTAAGAGGCCCTGTTCTTCGAGGTCTTTCACCATGCGCTTGCGCGCTTCATAGCGGTCAAGGCCGGAATAGGGCGCATACCCTTCGGCGATGGTGGCGTCGTTGTTGATGACCACGCACTGGCCCAGGTCGTGGCGCGCGCCCACTTCGAAGTCGTTGGGGTCGTGGCTCGGGGTGATCTTCACGCAGCCCGTGCCGTACTCCATGTCCACGTAGGCGTCGGCGATGACGGGGATCTCACGTCCCACCAACGGCAGGGTCAAGGTCTTTCCCACGACGTCCTTAAAGCGCTCGTCCTCGGGATTCACCGCCACGGCGAGGTCGCCCAAGAGGGTCTCCGGGCGGGTCGTCGCAATCATCATCGACCCCGAACCGTCCGTGAAGGGGTAGCGGATGTACCAGAGATGCCCTTCCTCTTCGATGTGGTCCACTTCGGCGTCGGAAATGGCCGTGCCACAATCCGGGCACCAATTGACGATGCGGTCGCCGCGGTAGATTTTGCCCTCTTTATAAAGGGCCTCGAACACGAGAAAGACCACATGCGAAAGGCCCTCGTCCATGGTGAAGCGCTCGCGCGACCAGTCGCACGACACGCCCATTTTGCGGAGCTGTTTGCGGATGGTGCCACCGTATTCGCGCGTCCAGTCCCATGCCTCTTCCAAGAAGCGCTCACGGCCCACGTCCTGTTTGGTGAGGCCCTGCGCGGCGAGCTTGTCTTTGACCTTGGCTTCGGTGGAGATGGAGGCGTGGTCCGTGCCGGGCAACCACAGCACTTCGTAACCCGACATGCGCTTCCAGCGGATGAGAATGTCCTGCAACGTCGAGACCAGCGCGTGTCCCATATGTAACTGACCTGTCACGTTCGGGGGCGGCATAACGATGGTGTAGGCGGGCTTTTCGCTCTGGGCATCGGCCACAAAATCGCCGTCGGCTTCCCAGGCGGCGTAAATGCGATCCTCAAAGGACTTAGGATCGTAGGTTTTTTCGAGTTGTGTCATCGTCGTCCCCCTCACAGCTTAGCAGACTGGATGGCCATCACGATGATGCCGAGCACCATCGCCACGGCAAGCCCGATGGCGACGACGCGCGCAGTGGTGGAGTGACTGGAACGTGAATGGTGATTCGACGTTTTTGCGCCGTTTTTTTTGGAATCTGTCGGTTTCATGGATACTCCTTTCCCGTTGACTTGCTCTATTCTAACACAGCCTTTCCGCCACGACAGAAACATGAAACGACGCGATTGTGATAAAATATGTCGGAGGACAAAGCGGATGGCGGGAAGGTGGAAGAAATGGAAAATGTGGTCATCTATGCACTGAGCGATGGCGATGCGAACGTGCTCGCCCCCTTGCTGACGCACTTGTATGACCTTGCCCATTTCCCCTACGTCTTGCGCGTCCATGGGCTGCTCGCCCATCGGGACGACTTGGAGGCGGTTTTCCACCAGGCCTTACACGAGCCGACCCTGCCGCGATTTGTTCATCTCTTCGCGTCCGATGCCCTGGCCCAAGCGGTCGAAGCGTTTTGCGCTTCCAACGGCTGCGAGGCCAAAGATCTCTATGCGTTTTTGACGGATAAAGAACGGCCGAAGCGCCAGGATGACAGCCGCGCGTGCGCGCGCTGGCAGGCGATGGACTTCACCACGCATTTTGATGATGGCAAGCACCCGGAGGGTATTTTAGAGGCGGATGTGTGTCTCACGGGGGTGTCGCGCACCTCCAAAACGCCGCTCTCGGTGTACTTGGCCAGTCGCAACTTGCGAGTAGCCAATGTCCCATTGCTTCCGGAGAGCCCGCCGCCGGTGGAGCTGTATCGCCTGCCGCCCGGCCGGATTTTCGGATTGACGGCGAGCGTGGAGAGACTCATGACCCTACGACGCGAACGCCTGAAGTCTCTGGGGTTGCCGCCCGATGCCGCGTATGCGAGTGAGGCGCGGATCCGCGAGGAACTCAGGTTTGCGGACGGCGTCATGAAGAAAATCGGCTGTGCGATCATCGACGTGTCGTTGCGCGCGGTGGAGGAGTCCGCGGAGATCATTCTGCGCCTCTTGGCCGCACAGCAGACGGACGCCGTGAGAACGGCCGATGAAATGAACCGTGTGAACGATGGAAATCGAAAGGAGAGCATCGAGGGATGACGAAATTTGTCTATGACTTTAAGGAGGGCAATAAGGATCAGCGCCTCCTCCTCGGCGGTAAAGGAGCCAACCTCGCCGAGATGACGAACTTAGGCATCAATGTACCGCAGGGCTTTATTGTCACGACGGAAGCCTGCACCGAATTCCAGAAGCAGCAAGAACTGTGGCCGGAACTCAAAGAGGAAATTGCCGCACACTTAAAGACCTTGGAAGAGACGACGGGCAAGAAATTCGGCGATGAGTCGGATCCGCTCTTGGTTTCGGTCCGCTCGGGCGCACCGATCTCCATGCCTGGCATGATGGACACCATCCTGAACTTGGGTCTCAACGACATCTCGGTCAAAGCGGTGGCGGAAAAATCGGGCAACGCGCACTGGGCGTATGACTCCTATCGCCGCTTCATCACGATGTTCTCGGACGTAGCCATCGGTCTGGATCGCACGAAGTTCGAAGAGATCCTGGAGAAGGCCAAGGCCGATGCCGGCGTGGAACAGGACTACGAGCTGTCCGCCGAGCAGTTGGAACAGATTGTCAACGACTATAAGGTGCTCTACAAAGAGCTCAAGGGCGAGGAATTCCCGCAGGATCCGCAGGTACAGCTGGAAAAGGCCATCACTGCGGTGTTCGAGAGCTGGAACAATGAGCGCGCCATCCTCTACCGCAAGATGAATGAGATCCCGGACGATCTGGGCACTGCGGTCAACGTCCAGCAGATGGTCTTCGGCAACATGTCGAACACGTCGGGCACGGGCGTGGCCTTCACGCGTAACCCGGCGACCGGTGAGAACGCCATCTTCGGCGAATACCTCATCAACGCTCAGGGAGAGGACGTCGTGGCCGGTATCCGCACTCCGTCTACGATCAAGCACCTCGAAGATGAGATGCCGGAAGTCTACGAAGAGTTCATGAAGACGGCGCACCTCTTGGAAGATCACTACGCCGACATGCAGGATATGGAATTCACCATCCAGGACGCCAAGCTCTACCTGTTGCAGACGCGTAACGGCAAGCGCACAGCGAAGGCTGCGGTGAAGGTGGCGGTCGACCTCGTTCACGAGGGCAAGATCGACAAGGAGACGGCCATCACGCGCGTGGAGCCGAAGGCGCTGGATCAACTCCTGCACCCGACGTTCACGGCGGAGGCCATGAAGAATGCGACGGAACTGACTCGCGGTCTTGCGGCTTCTCCGGGTGCTGCCACGGGTAAGATTTCGTTCAGCGCAGAGGATGCGGAAAAGCGCGCTGCTGCGGGCGAGACGGTCATCCTGGTGCGTCTGGAGACCTCACCGGAAGACCTGCGCGGCATGGTTTCGGCCAGCGGCATCGTTACCGCGCGTGGCGGTATGACATCGCACGCGGCGGTCGTGGCCCGTGGTATGGGCAAGTGCTGCGTCTCGGGCGCGCACGATCTGCGCATTGACTACGACAAGCAGACGGTCACCATCAACGGCAAGTCCTTCGGTCCCAACGACACGTTGTCGCTGGACGGCTCGACGGGCGCGGTCTACGAGGGCGAACTGGCCACGGAAGAGCCGAAGCTCACGGGTGAGTTCGGCGAGTTCATGAGCTGGGTCAACGAAGTCAAGCGCCTGGCGGTCCGCACGAACGCCGATACGCCGCGCGATGCGAAGCAGGCCATCGAGTTCGGTGCGGAGGGCATCGGCCTCTGCCGTACGGAGCACATGTTCTTCGAAGGCGACCGCATCAACGCGGTGCGTGAGATGATCTTGTCGAATGACGACGAGACGCGTCAGAAGGCGTTGGATGAAATTCGTCCGATGCTGGAAGAAGACTTCTATCAGATGTACAAGATCATGGAAGATCGCCCGATGACCATTCGTCTGTTGGATCCGCCGCTTCACGAATTCGTGCCGCATACGACGGAAGAGCAGCAGACCATCGCCGATCTGATGGGCATCCCGCTGGAAGAGGTCAAGGCGCGCGTGGACGCGTTGGCGGAAGCCAACCCGATGCTAGGTCATCGCGGTCTGCGTCTGGCGATCACCTGGCCGGCCATCTACGCGACGCTGGCGCGTGCCATCATGCAGGCGGCGTTGCGCGCGACGGCGGACGGCATCGAGGGCATCAAGCCGGAGATCATGATCCCGCTTACGATCGACAAGAAGGAATTCGACTACGTCGCCAAGGTCGTTCGCGACGAGGTGGAGAAGGTCTTCGAGGAGCAGGGCAAGAGGCTCGACTACCTGGTCGGCACCATGATCGAGACGCCGCGCGCGTGCATCGTGGCGGATGAGATTGCCGAGTCGGCGCAGTTCTTCTCGTTCGGCACCAACGACCTCACGCAGATGGGCTTCGGCTTCTCGCGTGATGACGCCGGCAAGTTCTTAACGGACTACATCGACAAGAAGATCTTCGAGAAGGATCCGTTCGTCTCACTCGACCAGAAGGGCATTGGCGGCTTCGTGAAGATGGCGGTGGAAAAAGGTCGCAAGACCAACCCGGATCTGCACTTGGGCATCTGCGGTGAGCACGGTGGTGACCCGGCGACCGTGAAGTTCCTGGACGGCGTGGGTCTGGACTACGTCTCCTGCTCGCCGTTCCGTGTGCCTATCGCTCGCCTCGCCGCCGCTCAGGCCGTCGTGGAAGCGAAGAACGCGAAGTAAAAGAAGAATTTTCGAGGACGACCCCATGGAGTCATCCTCAGGTTCAAAAAAACCGGAAGGCTTGGCCTCCCGGTTTTTTTTGATGTCGTTTTGGGGTCGGCTCAGCGGCGACGGTGACGCCATCGGCATCGATTTAGTTCAAAATAATATTATTAGAATTTCAACTTCGATTTTTGACGAATTTGAAGTTGTTATTTGAAATAATAAAAAAAGAACTGCAAAAAGCACCCGAATCACTAGTTCGATTTTTCAAATCATAACAAAAAATCACGAAAATACAAAAAACGTAGTTCATTTCGAAACCTTTCGAATTTCAACTACTAAAAAGGCCATAAAACGCAGTTCGAATTTGTTTATTTTTGATTAGAACTACGATTTTCCCCAAAACTGCAGTTTTTTACAAGAAAAATCATGTTTGAACTACGCCGTCCACAAAGCCATCGAGCGAACGTCGTGAGGCGGCGCGTCGAGATCCCGCGCCACCACGAGAGTCAGCGCGCCAACGAACCCCAGCGCCAACGCCGGCGCTGCTACACGCGGTGCGAGGCAGAGGCATCCTGAGCCGCCGTCGGGCGATGCTGACGAACCGTGCCGTCACTTCATCACCGCCCATGGGGCATGATGCCTTCAAACCTCATCGCCGTCAGACTTACTGAGGCTCCATCCCCAGGGCCCGTCCTCGATCAGAATCCCACCTTGCGGTACACCTTCGAGAGCGTGCGGCGCGCCACGCGCGATGCAGCTTCGGCACCGGCCGCGCGGATGGCGTCGAGTTCAGCGGTGTCGTCCATCAGTTGCAGGAAGCGCTCGCGGATGGGCGTCATCTTCTCGACGATGAGCTCTGCCAGCGCCGCCTTGAACGTGGCGTAACCGTTGCCGTCGCGGAATTTCTCCACGACATCCTGCGGTGTAAAGCCTGAGAACGAGGCGTAGAGGTCGATCAGGTTTTTCAAACCCGGCTGCGCCTCCGTGTAAGCAAAGTGGTACTCCGAATCCGTCACCGCCCGCGCGATCTTGCGACGAATGGCGTCGGCGTCGTCTCGAATGAGGATATAGGCGTTCTCGTCGGGATCCGACTTCGACATCTTGATCTGCGGGTTCTTGAGACTCATGACGCGGGCCGAGATCTTGGGCATGAGCGGCTCCGGCAGCTTGAACGTGTCGGAATAGCGGCTGTTGAATCGCTCCGCCGTGTCCCGCGTGAACTCTAAGTGTTGTTTCTGATCCTCGCCCACGGGCACGTAGTCCGTCTGATAGAGCAAGATGTCCGCCGCCATCAACACCGGATACGTGAGCAGCGCACTGTTCAAATTGTCTGCATGCGTCGCCGCCTTCTCTTTGAACTGCGTCATACGCTGCAACTGGCCGACGGACGTGATGGAGTTGAGCACCCACGCAAGCTCTGCGTGCTCATGTACATCCGACTGCACGAAGAGCGTCGTCCGGGCCGGATCGAGACCACAGGCCATGAACGTCGCGAGCACCTCACGCGTGCGCCGGCGCAGATCCGCCGCCTTTTGCGTCACCGTGATGGCGTGCAAATTGGCCACGCCAAAGAAACACGTGTACTCGTCCTGCAACGCCACAAAATTGCGGATCGCGCCCAAGTAATTGCCAATCGTCAAATCGCCCGAAGGCTGCACGAGACTCAAGGCCATCTTCTTCGTCTGCTGTTCTCCCATCATCTGCCCCCTTTTTTCCCAAAAAGAAAAGAGACGCTTCCCGATGCACCGATAGGGGTCGGCGCCGGCGATGCCGACGTCCGAGCTATCGACCGGAATCGTCCCTCTCTTCTCTTGTCATATCGATAATCTCAAGCGAGAATCACATGCCCCGAGAATGCGAGGACTCTCCGAGTTCATCTGATCCTCAGACCGAGCGTCATTTCCCGAATGCCACGCACCTTAGAGCCGCGAGTGTTTTTCCAGAACCACGCCCTCAGACCGCATCAACCGCCAGCCGATGCGCTACCCGCCTCTGGCGACGTGCCTCAGTTGAAGATGCGACGCGCGCCCAAGAAGCGCGAGCTGTAGTACGGCGAGTTAATGGAGTCGTAACGCACCCCGGTCGACGGCGTCGACGCGTGAATCATCTGACCGCCGCCCACGTAGATGCCCACGTGACTCACGCCACCCGAACCATTCGTGTCAAAGAACAGGAGATCGCCACACTCCAAATTGTCCAGCGAAACCGCATAGCCCCTGTTGAACTGGCTCGCGCTGGAGTGCGGAAGGCTGATGCCCGCCTGGCGATACGCCGCTACCACGAGGCCCGAGCAGTCGAAGGAGTTCGGACCGGCCGCACCCCAGACATAGGCATCGCCCAGTTTGGACTCGGCGTAATCGAGCACCGACGACAGGCCGCCACTTGACCGGGGCTCGCCCTCTTCTTCGTCTTGATCGTCCTCCTCATCCACCTCGTCCGGCTTCTGCTCTTCCTGACCCACCTTCTCGTCATCCAAGAGCGCGCCCGACACGAAGACCGTCTCGCCGTCCAGGTTGAACTTCACCCAACCGTCGATCTCTTCGCCTTCAATATACGTATTGATCTTCAAGGTCGTCACGGTGTCAAAATCCAAACCGGGACCCTTGCGCACATTCGAAACGTACTGTAAGTAACCGGAAATCGGATCGCCGCTCCGCTGCGCCGCCTCTTCTTCCGCTTTCTTCTTGGCCGCCGCTTCCTCTTCCGCCTTCTTTTGAGCCGCCTCGGCCGCTGCCTTCTTCTCCGCTTCCGCCTTGGCCTTCGCCTCAGCCTCCGCTCTTTCAGCCGCTTCCTTCTCTGCCTTGGCCTTTTCTTCCGCCGCCTTTCGGGCCGCTTCCGCCTCTGCCTTGGCCTTTTCCTCGGCCTCTTTCTCGCGACGTACGCGGTTGACCTCTTCCTGCTCCTCCGCTTCCGCCTCGTTCAGTTCTATTAAGAATTCGCTCTTGACAAAGCCACTTAAGCCCTCAGCATCATCAAACGACACCCAGCCGTCCTTCAACGTGCCGCGCACCACCTCGTCTTGCACTAAAACGGACAACACCGATGCCTCAGTCGACGCATCACTGCGCACGTTGAGCGCTTCCGGCCGTACCTTGCCGATGAAATCCCGCGCCGGTTCCGCCTCTTCAGGCTCTTCCGTCGCGTCGGGCTCTTCATCCGCCGTCTCCGCAGCCGGGTCTTCTTCGACCACGACGTCGGTCTCAAATGTCAGATTCGACGAACCCAATGCCTCCTCAGTATCCGGTGCTTCCGTCTCTTGATTCTTCTGCGCAACCGCCTGTTGTTTGATCTCGATGATGGGATTTTGGGAAGTTTCTGCTTGCGTCGGGGCAGGATTCTCGTCGTCCTCCGGCTCCTCCACCGGCGAAACGAAACGATCCATTTGGCTCGGGTCTTGCACGGGGGCGTCCTTCTCTGGGAGACGCTGTCCCTCCACCACCGGCTCGGCCGCAAACTCTAACGCCCCGCCGATGACGTATTCCACTTTCTGCGCGACATCGTAATGCACTTTCTGCTCTGGCAGGCTCTCCGCCATCTGCGCGGCCTGCTGCTTCGTCTCGTCTTCTGTCGTCTCGATGTCGGCTTTACTCTGTGCCTGTTTGTTCCGAGCTTCCTGCACCGTCGCATTGAAACGCGCCGTCAAGTCTTTGGAAATGTGCTCCGCCTGCGAAGACTCGATATCTAAAAATTGTGTGGCGGCGAGCACGCCGGCTGCCCCTACTACGCCGACGACTGCACCTAATCGCTTCTTATCCACATCTTCCCCCTTTTCGGAGTGACTACCATCCCTTTAGTCACTGTAACGATTGTAACCTAAGAAGGATTGTAAATGGATCGACACGATTTGTCAATACTTGTTACAAAATTATTACAAGGCGAAAACCGCCAAATTTCAACGATGAAAAGGATTCGCGGAGGGCTTGAGTGTTCCAGAAATGTCCCCTTTGTGCCATCGCGTTCCAGCCCATCACATTGGCGACCCCGCCGTCGACGCACATCACCGATCCGCCTCCTTTGAGTCGACACGTTTCACCCGTCACATCGGCGATCCCGCCGTCGACGCGCATCACCGATTCACCTCTTTTGGATCACCGCGTTCCACTCCCACGGGTTCGACGTAGTCGACGCGCACGAGCGTCAATCCCTGCGGCGGCGCGGCGAAGAACAGCGGGTGATCGCTCCCCTGCGCGAGAGCCCGCGCCACTTGTCGCTCACTCACCTCGCCTCGGCCGACGGAGAGCAGCGCCCCCACCATCATGCGCACCTGGCGGCGCAAAAACCCATTGCCCGTAAACGTAAACGCCATCCGGCTCCCCTCGCGCTCCAGCGTCACATCCCGTAACATCCGCCGCGTCGTGTCCGTCTGCGTGTACATGGCAAACGCCGAAACGTCGTGCTCCCCGAGAAAGAGCGCCGCCGCCTGCTGCATCGCCGCCCAGTCGAGGGCAAAGTCGTAGTGAAAACACAGGTGACGGTACTGCGGGTAGAGCACGCCGTTTTCCACGAGATAGCGATACGTCGTCCAGTGGTCCGCAAAGCGCGCGTGAAACTGGGGCGACACCGCCTCCGACGAGATGATGGCGAGGTCGTCCGGCAAGAGCGCATTGAGCCGTTTGGCGAACGCCCCCGCCGGCATATTGAGATGCGTCAGGAAATTGGCACATTGACCCGTCGCGTGGACGCCGCTGTCCGTCCGCCCTGCGGCGATGAGCCGCGTCTTGCGCCCCGTCATCGTGTCCAGCGCCTCACCCAGGACGCCGGCCACCGTCCGTCGCCCCTGCTGCGCCTGATATCCTTCAAAATGCGTGCCGTCATAGGCCATGTGTAAGAGGATGTTCTGCATACGCTAACCGTCAGAAGAAGAAGCAGAGCACAACGAAGAACGCCAGCGTGGCGATGAAGACGACCCTGTCGCGCGGCTTCATGACGAGGGGATTGAGGCGCGTGCGGTGTTCGCTGCCCGTGTAGCAACGCGCCTCCATGGCCACGCCCAACTCATCCGCCCGCGTGATGGCGTTCAAAAACAGCGGCACGAAGAGCGGAATCATGGCCTTCGCGCGCTCGATGATGTTGCCCGACTCAAAGTCCGCTCCCCGCGCCTTCTGCGCCCGCATGATCTTGTCCGTCTCGTCGAACAGCGTCGGAATGAACCGGAGCGCGATGGAGATCATCATCGCGATGACCTGCGAAGGGAAGTGGACCACGCGCAGCGGGGAGAGCAGCGCGGCGATGCCATCCGTCAGCTCCAGTGGACTCGTCGTGAGCGTCAGGATGCTCGTGCCGATCACCAGGAGCACGAGGCGAATGGCGATGAACGTGGCGCGCAGGAGGCCTTCCTCGGTGAATTTAATGAACCCGAGCGAAAACAGCACATGCCCCGGCGTGAAGATCACGTTGATGAAGAACGTGAACAACAGGATGATGAAGATGGGCTTCAGGCCCTTCAAGAGCCGCATGAGGGGAATCTGCGCCACGAGCGTCACGCACAGCACCGACACTGTGAGAATGGCATAGCCCGTGAACGTCTCAATCAGAAACGCCGCCACCATAAACGCCAGGACGATCAGCAATTTGATGCGCGCATCCAGCGTGTGCACGGGCGAGTCGCCGGGCAAGTACTGCCCGATCGTAATCCGGTTGTTCATGCGTCCTCCCCGGCGTACTTCGCCAAATACCGATCCAGCGCGTCCACTGCCTCATCCACCGTGATGGCCGTGTCCTCCACTGGGAGACCGTCCTCTTTCAGATCCTGCATGAGCGCCGTCACCTGCGGCACCGACAACCCCATATCCTCCAATTCCGCGCGACGGTGGAAGATCTCATGCGGCGTACCGTCCATGACCACCCGCCCGGCGTCCACCACCAAGATGCGATTGGCCTGCTCAGCGATGTCCTCCATGGAGTGCGTCACCAGCACGATCGTGAGTTCCGGATTTTCCTCGTACAACCTGCGAATCGTCGCCAGAATCTCGTTGCGACCCTGGGGGTCCAGACCCGCCGTCGGTTCGTCCAACACCAGATAGCGCGGACGCAACGCCAGCACTCCCGCAATGGCCACGCGCCGCTTCTGCCCGCCCGAAATCTCAAACGGCGACTTATCCTTCTTCGTCTCGTAGTCCAAGCCCACCGACGCCATCGCCCATCGCACCCGCTCGTCGATCTCCTCGTCGGACAATTTGAGGTTCTTGGGTCCGAAGGCGATGTCCTTGTAAATGGTCTCCTCGAACAGCTGATCCTCCGGATACTGGAAGACGAGTCCCACCTGCTGACGGAGCCTGCGCAAGTCCGCCTTCGGCGCCGTCGTCGTGATGTCTCCCACCGTGAGTGTCCCCTCCTGCGGGATGTTCAAGCCGTTCATGTGCTGCACGAGCGTGGATTTGCCCGAACCCGTGTGCCCGATGAGTCCGATGTACTCGTGCTCGTGGATGGTGAGGTTGATGCGGTCCAGCGCCTTCACCGGGTTCTTCGTGCCGTAGCCGTAATAGAAGGACATCTCCCGAAAGACCATGTCCTGTGCGCCTGTTTCGTCCGGCGCCATAACGGCGTGCGCGCCATCTTGAGAAACGCCCCGCTCTCCCTCCCCCGGGTTGGCGTCCGACGTGGCCATGTCTTGCACCGTCTCGTTCGGCAGCCCCGCTGCCACCCCTTCGATGGCCGCCACCAATTCCGGAATCGTCAACACGTCATCGGGCAGGTCGTAGCCGCGGCGATTCAGGACGTGTGCCACCTCCGTCACCTGCGGCACGTCGAGCTCCAAGCGGCGCATGGTCTCCACGTCGCGGAAGATCTCGCGCGGCCGCCCTTCGAGCGCAATACGCCCCTCGTCCAACACCACGATGCGGTCCGCCGCAACGGCTTCCTCCATATTGTGCGTGATGAGCAAGATGGTCTTGTGCGCCTCGCGGTTGAGCCGCAAGATGGTGTCGATGATCTCGCGGCGGCCGACGGGATCCAGCATGGCCGTGGGCTCGTCCAGGATGATGCACTCCGGCAGCATCGCCAGTACTCCGGCAATGGCCACGCGCTGCTTCTGCCCACCTGAAAGTTTGTACGGCTCGCGACGCTTGTACTGCGTCATATCCACGAGTTCCAGCGCGCGATCCACCCGATGGCGCAGTTCCGGATTGGGAATGCCCAAGTTCTCCGGCCCAAACGCCACGTCTTCTTCTACGATGGACGCCACCATCTGGTTATCCGGATTTTGAAAGACCATCCCGCAGTGCGCCCGAATCTCCCACAGGTACTGTTCGTCCGCCGTGTCCATGCCCAAGATGCGGATGGACCCCTTGCGCGGAAGGAGTTGGGCATTCAAGAGCCGCGCCAGCGTCGACTTGCCCGACCCGTTGTGCCCCAGGAGCGCGATGAATTCGCCCTCCTGCACGGTGAGATTCACGTCGTGCAGCACATCCCGCGCCACTTCCCCCTCATATGCCGGATACGCGAACGAGAGGTCCTGTACCTCAATCACGGGGCGTCTATTCACTGGCGTCGTCTCTTCGGTCTTTGCCTCGTCGAGCGTCCCCATTTTCTGCTCCATCTTCGTCCTTCCCATTGCTGTTCAAAGAAAGACCACCCTCGCTTCGCGAGAGTGGTCCGCCAAGTCTGTTCTATTGTATCGGAGATGCGTCAAATTAGAAAGTGTCTTCCGCCGGAGAATAGTTGGTGCTGGACTCATAGATGACCACAGGCGTGCCGTTTCTGTAGTTGTCGTAGATGAACTTGGCTGTCTTCAAATTGAGGTTGATGCACCCGTTCGACCCGTTGTGGATGTACTCCGTACCGCCGAAACGCTCCACCCACGAGGCATCGTGCATCCCCACCCCGCCGTAGTTGACCGGCATCCAGTACTTCACCGGTGAATTGTACGGCGTGCCATCTTTATAGTGACCGTTCAGCGTGCGGTCCTCCTCGCGGCTCCAGATCATGTTCACGCCGCGCGGGGTCTCGTTGTAGTCGTTCACCTTGCCAGTCTTGATGGCCGCATCGTAGATGAGTTCTCCGTCCTTGTACGCCCACAGGTGCTGACGGGACAGGTCGATTTCGATGTAGGTGTCGCCGATGTCGTTCTGTTCGCCGCGCGCCATCCCTTCGTTGAGGTAGACTGCCTCCGCCTCCTGGGACCCGCCCTTCTGTAGCAGCTCCTTCAAGACGTTCACGGTCTCATCCACGTCCATGCGCCAGCCGTAGATGCCGGGCGGCACCTCCACCGTGCCCTCGCCCGTCGTCTCAAACGTGCGCGTGGTGCCATACGTGTCCGTCTCGATGGCCATATCGCGCACCCAGTCGCGTAACCCTTGCGGATTCAAGGCGTAGCCGTCATCCGTCGGCTCCAGTAAGGCGATCATCTCCTTCGGCCCAAACGTGTAGGTCTTGCTCCCCATGGGAAACGACACCGTGGCTTTGAGATACTGGTTAATCTGATCCGCTTCGGCCGTTAACGTGGCGTCGTCCTTGAGCACTTTGGGATTCTCGTAGAGCGCTTCCACGGAGACTTCCCGCTCCGAGCCGCGCAACGCCTCCAGCACCAAACTCTTGAGTTCCGCCATGTCGAACGACGCCCCGCGCTTTTCGGGCTCCACGCGCGCTCCCGTCTCTTCAATGACGAGTTTGGCGTCTTCCGGCTTCGCCCCGTTTGGGTCAAAGCCGCCCTCGATGAGGCGTTTCTCTAACGCCTTTTCGTCCACGCTGCGCGTGTAGTCCACGGTGTACGCATGCTCGCCAAACACTTCCACGGGCCAGCGCCACGCCGACGGCTGCTCCGGTATCGCTCCGGTGACGTCGTAGTGAATGCCCAAATCCGCTTCGCTGAGCGCCACCTGCGCCCCGTCGCGACCGGTGAACGTCACCACCTCCTCGCTCGGCGCCATCATCGCAAAGCGCTCCACGGATTCTCCACCGCGCGCCTCGCCGTTCACGGTAGTGCGCGGGTAGGTGTTCTTGGAAAAATGCATCACGCCAAAGAGGTATCCCCCGAGTACGACGAGCAAAACCAATCCGACCATGACCCATTTCTTTGCGGATTTTTTCTCCATGCTCGACCCCTTTCGATTCGTCTCGACCCTTACGACCTACGACCGTACCGCCATGTCGCGGTCCACGGTGACGACGACTTCGTCGCCAGGAAACGCCTCTGCCATCCGGCGATCCAGTTCTGCCTTGACCTTTCGCGTGTCATAGCGACTCTCCCAGGGCACGACGACGTCGAAGAGCAACTTGCGCCCCTGCGACGTCTGCACCACGCGAAAGTCGTGCATTCCAAACCCTGGGTCGACCTGCTGAACGAGTGCGAGGACGTGCGCCTGCAACTTGCGAATGGAATCCGTCTGTGGCAACAGCGGATCCATGTGGATCGTAATGTCGATGTCTTTCTGTTCACTGAGTTCCCGTTCGATGCGGTCCACCAGCTCATGGCTCTCGATGGCAGTGCGCATGCCGTCCACTTCGACGTGGACCGTCACGAAGCGCCGCCTTGGACCGTAATCATGAACGATTAAGTCATGAATACCCAAAACGCCGTCGTAATGCATCAGGCGCTCGGTCAGGTCGCTCACAAAGCCCTCGTCCGGCGCCGTGCCGACGAGTTCGTTGACGTTTTTTTTGAGAATATCCCAGCCATTTTTGGCCACGAGGACGGCCACGAACACCGTGAGGTAGCCGTCGGTGGCCACGTGGATGAGGGGCGCCAAGGCGAGGGCCACGATGATCGCCAACGTCACCAAAAGGTCGGACTTGGCATCGGCCGCCGCGGCCAGGAGTACGTTGGAGCCGATGCGCTTCCCCACGCGCGTGTAGTAGACCACCATCCCGGCCTTCACCACTTGGGAGACGAGGAGAATGGCCAACGACAGCGGCGTCATTGCGATCATCTCCGGGTGTCGAATGCCGTCGATGCCCTGCATCAAGAGCGAAACGGCGACGTAGAGGATGACGAGGCCCACCACGAACGAACTCAGGTACTCAAAGCGCGCGTGTCCGAACGGGTGGCTGCGGTCCGAAGGCTTTCCGGCGATGACGAAGGTTGCAAACGACACCACCGACGAGAGTGCATCGAAGAGGTTGTTCATCCCATCGCCCACGATGGACGCCGCCCCCGTGGCGAGGCCGATGAAAATCTTAGAGCCCGCCAGTCCCAGATTGAACAGGAGGCCGATGGCACTGGTGCGCTGTCCTATTTGAGTTCGTTCGTCCATGACTCCACCGACTCCAGACGGAGCTCCACCGTCCACGTCTGTTCCTTTCCCGGCCCCACTTGGCCGACTTTTTGATTGGCGATGGCGCGCGCCAGGCTATCGTAATAGCCGTTTGTGGGCTCCAGCGCGATGGTCTTGGGCCCGGCGCTGCCGCCGGTGTTCACCCACCCGCCGAGATAAGGGATAACCTTGGGATCCCAATACAAGGACAGCCTCACCCCCTCTGTGGGATACGTGATGGACGCCGCGCCCTGCGACAGCGGCTCCGTCAAATAGAACTTGTACGCCCCATCCACAGGGACGTCATCCATGCGATGCAGGTCGAAGTCAAATGCCTCGTCCCCGTGGGCGTTCATGAGCGTGGCCGGCTCTGGCCAGGAGAGGACGGCATCCGGTTCATAGCGACACAGATCATGCAAGGCCCACAAGAAAGGCCGCGCCTGCACCGACTCGTTCAACACGCGGTACTTGAGGAAGATCGAGTGGCCTTCAATGTGGATGTGGCGTTCGAAGTAGAGCGGAATGGCGGAGAGGCGGAAGTACGCCTTCACCGAGCGCATGGTCCGATCTTCCTCGAACACGTTCCATGCGCGGCTCCACGCGTCGCCGTGGTCCGCAAAGTGGCCGAGGTCGCTCACATTGCAGGCGTCGATGGTGGGAATGCAGTCGTCGATGCCGGACAGATCGTAGTGGCTGAACGGCGCGCCAGGATAGGCCCTCTGGTAGAGCATGCGCTCGTCCGACACGGTCTCAATGCCCAGTGGTCGCGCCAGCGCCTCAAACTCTTTCGGCTTGTAGACGATGGATGCAATTTTGAATCCGATCTCCGGATAGATCGTGACGATGAGTTCTTCGGTCTCCAGCGTGACGACGTGAAGCGCGCTCGACGAGGCGCGGTGTTCCATCTTGCGCATAATCCCCTCCTCTACTTTCAAAGTGCCTTCATCATAAGAAAAGGCGCTCAAGCGTGTCAAGTGACAAAAAAAGAGCATGTCCCCAAGGCTCATGCTCTTCGCATTTGAATGAAATTATTCAGCGTCCGCCGGCTTTTCTTCCGTCTCGGCTACCGCTTCAGCCTCCGGGGCTTCCGCCGTCTCCGATTCGGTTTCCGCTACCGGCGCTTCCTCCGTCGCTTCGACCTCCGGCTCTGCTTGCGCTTCAACCGGCGTCTCTTCCGGCTTGTGGGCCTTCTTTACGACGAGTCCTTCGTCGACCAACTCCAGGATGGCCATCTCCGCACCATCGCCGCGACGAGGTCCCAGCTTCAGGACGCGCGTATAACCGCCTTCGCGATCCGCAAACTTCGGAGCGATCTCCTCGACCAGTTTGCGCGCGACCGCGTTACTGTAGAGGCGCGAGGACACCTGGCGATTGCCGGCCAGCGTACCCTTCTTCGCGAGAGTAATCATCTTCTCCGCCAGACGCTGCGCATCTTTGGCGCGCGTGACGGTCGTTGTAATTCTGCCGTTGATGAACAACGAAGAGACGAGATTCTTGAGCATCGCCTGGCGATGATCCGTTCTGCGTCCCAATTTTCTTAAAGTCGCCAACGTTTCCTCCTATTCCGCTTCCTTCGAATAGTTAAGCTCCAGCCCGTACGACTGCACTTTTTCCTCAACTTCCGCAAAGGACTTCTTTCCGAAATTGCGAATCTTGGCCAAGTCCTCCGCCTTAATCGTCACGATGTCGCCGAGCGTGTGGATATCCGAACGCTTCAAACAGTTGTAGCTGCGCAGCGTGAGATCCAGATCCTCGATGGGCTTCTGCAGGAGCGAGTTCTCCGGCTCCGGCTGTTCCGCCACATCCGTCTCTTCCTCCACCACATAATCCGGCAACTCGAAGAAGAGTTGCAGATGCTCGGTTAAAATGGCTGCCCCCTCAGAAATGGCCTCCTGCGGACTGATGGTCCCATTCGTCCACACTTCCAGGATCAGCTTGTCGTAATCCGTGATCTGCTGCACACGGGTGTTTTCGACTTCGAAGTTGACTTTCTTTACAGGCGTAAAAGAGGAATCAATGGCGATCGTACCGATGGGATCACCGGGATCCTTATTCTGGTCCGCCAGGGCATAACCGGCGCCATCCACGACCGTCAACTCCATGTGAATCGCCCCCTCGGCGTTGAGCGTGCAGAGGTAGTGACTCTGGTTGACGATCTCCACTTCGGTGCTCTCCTGAATGTCGCGCGCCGTGACGATCTTCGGCCCCTCGACATCTAGGCGCAGTGTGACATCCTCGCCCTGACCCTGTAAACGACGCACCGCAAGGCCCTTGATGTTCAGCACCAGCTCCGGCACATCCTCCAGCACGCCGGGGATGGTCGAGAACTCGTGCGGAACGCCCTCGTCGAATTTAATCGTGGCCACAGCAGCACCCGGAAGCGAGGAAAGGAGAACGCGACGCAGGGAGTTGCCGATCGTCGTTCCAAACCCACGCTCCAATGGAGACATACTGAAACGTCCATAGTTCTTTTTGTCGTCTAACTCGAGGATTTCGACTTTAGTATTGAGTTTATTTACCATGGATCAGCCTCCCCTTCATTTCTGTCGAATACTTCAAATAACTGACTCCGGGGACGATTACTTCGAGTACAACTCGACGATCTGCGTTTCCTCAATCGGGTAGTCGATGTTGTCGCGCATCGGCTCCGAGAGGATACGACCCTCCAGTTTTTCCGGATCGACAGAAACCCAAGGCATCTGATTCCACACATTCTGCTCAGTGTTCTTGAAGAACGCGTTCTTGCGGGACTTTTCTCGCACGCTCACGACATCGCCCACTTCGAGTTCCATGGAGGGGATGGTCGCCTTGTGACCGTTCAGGTCAAAATGGCCGTGCACGATGAGCTGGCGCGCTTGCTGACGCGTGGACGCAAAGCCCATGCGATAGACGACGTTGTCCAACCGCATCTCCAACAGCTTCAGCAGATTCCAACCAGCCTGACCGCCCATGCGCGTGGCGCGGACGAACAGATTGCGGAACACCTTTTCGGAGACGCCGTAGATGAACTTGGCCTTCTGCTTTTCACGCAGCTGCATGCCGTAGTCCGAGAGTTTGCGCGTGTTACGCTTCGGATTGCGACGCGATTTCTTATTGATGCCGACGACTTGGGGCTCAATGTCCAATGCGCGGCAACGCTTTAACACCGCTCCGTTAGTTCTTGCCATGGTATACCTCCGTTACACTCTTCTTCTCTTCGGCGGTCTGCAGCCGTTGTGCGGGATCGGCGTGACGTCTTTGATCATCGTCACTGAGAGACCTGCCGTCTCCAGAGCGCGGATGGCCGATTCACGACCGGCGCCCGGTCCCTTCACATACACTTCTACAGTTTTCAGACCCTGGTCCATGGCCTTTTTCGCCGCTTCCTCAGCGCACTGCTGCGCCGCGTACGGCGTGGACTTACGCGAACCGCGGAAGCCCAACTGACCCGAAGAAGCCCAGGAAATGACGTTGCCGTTCAGATCCGAGAGCGTCACGATGGTGTTGTTGAACGTCGAGATGATGTGTGCCTGACCGTTCGTGATATTCTTTTTGACGCGCCGCTTACCGCCACGACGAGTCACACTTTGTTTACCAGCCATTCAATCCCCCTTACTTCTTCTTGCCTTTGCGCGTGCGTGCATTGTTCTTCGTGTTCTGCCCGCGCACCGGAAGATTGCGGCGATGACGGTTGCCGCGGTAACTGTTGATCTCGCGTAGACGCTTGATGTTCATCGATACTTCACGGCGCAGATCGCCCTCGATGCGATAGCCGGCAATCTGCTCGCGAATGCGCTGAATTTCTGCTTCCGAAAGATCACGAACACGCGTGTCGGGATTCACCTCAGCGTTCTTCAAAATTTCGTTGGAGCGCGCGCGGCCGATACCGTAGATGTAGGTAAGCCCAATTTCGACGCGCTTGTCTTTCGGTAAATCGATCCCTGAAATACGAGCCAAAGTCGCCTCCTTAGCCTTGACGCTGTTTATGCTTCGGGTTCTCGCAGATCACCATCACGCGACCCTTGCGCTTGATGATCTTGCATTTATCGCACATCTTTTTGACTGATGGCCTGACTTTCATTCTGTCCTCCTATTTCTTTCTCCATGTGATACGTCCCTTGGTCAAATCATACGGAGATAATTCGATAGTGACGTGATCGCCTTCGAGAATACGAATATAGTTCATGCGAAGTTTACCTGAGATATGTGCCATGACATCATGACCGTTTTCGAGCTCGACGATGAAGATGGCATTCGGCAGGCGCTCTTTGACAACGCCCTCAACTTCAATTACATCTTTTGATGACATTCTCTCTCCTCCTGCGATTGCCCGTGTAAGGGGCCAACAACTCACGGACCTTGGCATCGTTCCACGACGTGTCCTGTTTCATCGTCTCAATCCCGGATATCTTGTCCCGGTACGGTTGCAAATGCATCACGCGTTTTTTCTTGGGCCGCGCCAACGGGCGCTGAGCGCCGTTCGTGACCCAGACATGCTTCGCATCGGCGATTTCTAACACGAGAAAGACCGTTCCTTTGTCGTGCCCGGCTTTGGATCGCACGATCTGTCCCGGCACGAGCGGATTGGGTTGGTCCATATGGGCTTCCTGCGTCATGCGTCAATCGCCTGACGGACGGCGGCAAAGACGTCATCCACAGGATGGTCGCCGTCGATATGCACGAGGTTGCCCTGTGCTTCATAGTACGCGATGAGCGGCTCGGTTTGTGCGCGGTAGACATCGAGGCGTTGCGCGACGGTCTCTTTCTTGTCGTCGGCGCGCTGGACGAGTTCGTGACCGCAGACATCGCAGATGCCTTCTTGAGTGGGCGGATTGTCCACGACGTGGTAGACCGCCCCGCACTCGGGGCAGCTGCGGCGACCGGACAGACGCTTCACGAGCGTCGGCGCGTCCACCTCGATGCAAATGACGTGGTCAAGCGCCTGTCCGCGCTCCTGCAGTCCTTCCGTCAAGGCGTCGGCCTGTTCGATCGTGCGCGGGAATCCGTCCAGAAGGTAGTTGTCCTGCTCCTGGTCGAGACGATCCCAGACCATGGCAATGGTCAGTTCATCTGGCACCAGATTGCCGCCGTCCAAATAGGCCTGCACCTTTTCGCCCAGCGGCGTCTTGTTCTTGATATTCTCGCGGAAGATGTCCCCCGTGGAAATATGCTTCAGTCCGAACTCCTGTTCGATCTTCTTCGCCTGTGTCCCTTTGCCGGCTCCCGGAGGGCCGAGTAATACGAGCTTCATCGAATCCCCTTCTACTTCTTTAAGAAGCCTTTATAATGGCGCATCTGCAGTTGTGCTTCCAATGCGCGGACCATTTCGAGAACCACACCGACCACGATGATGATCGACGTGCCGCCGAAACCGAGCTGTACTTTGAAGATTTGTGCAATCAGTCCCGGGATGATGGAGAGAATGGCCAGAACGATCGCACCGACGAGCGTAATGTTGTTCACGATGCGCTGCAGGTATTCCGACGTCGGCTTGCCCGGACGGATGCCCGGTATGAAGCCACCGGATTGCTGCATGTTGCGAGAATACTCATAGGCGTTGAACTGGATCGAGTTGTAGAAATAGGCGAAGAAGACGATGAGTAACGCCTGCACCGCGTGTTGAATGATGAAACCGATCCACCCCTGCGGCGTCATGTACTGCGCCACAAAGTCACGCGCCCCACCGCCGATGAAGAGGGCGATGGTCTGCGGCAGCGCCAACAGTGCCGAAGCGAAGATGACCGGCAAAACGCCCGCCATGTTCACCTTGATGGGGATGTGCGTGGCCTGGCCGCCGTACATCTTGCGTCCCACCACGCGCTTGGCGTACTGAACGGGAATCTTGCGCTCACCCTCATTGAGCAACACGACGACGACCGTAATGGCAATCGTCACGGCGATGATGAGCAGAAGCACCAGCGGATTCATCTGACCGTTGATCACAGCCTGAATCATGAGCGTCAAACGCTGCGGCATGCCCGCCACGATGCCCACGAAGATGATGAACGACACGCCGTTGCCGACCCCGTGTTCGGTGATCAGATCGCCGATCCAGACGACAAACGAAGCGCCTGCCACCATGACGAGAATCGCAATGGCCTTCTCAAGCGTACCGCCACTCGCAAATGCATCGGCAAAAATCCCCTGAACCAACGCGAACGCCTGCAATACCGCCAACGCAATTCCCAAGTACTTGGTGTATTGTTGGATCTTTTTGCGTCCTTCTTCCCCCTCTTTCGAGAGTTCTTCCAGTTGCGGAATCGCAAAGGTCAAAAGCTGAATCACGATGGATGACGTGATGTACGGCCCCACGCCCAGTGCAAAGACGCTGAGGTTGGAAAGGCCGCCGCCGCTGACCATGTTCATGATTCCCAAGAGGCTGCCCTGCAGCGAATTGTAGAGCTGATGGATCAGCTCCAGATTCGCAAACGGGATAGGCAGCGCGTTCCCCAGACGGAGGACGACGAGCATGAGCACAGTGAAGATGATCTTCTTACGCGTCTGCTCAACCTCCCACGCATTTTTGAGTGTGCGAAGCATCAGACCACCTCAGCCTTTCCTCCGGCGGCCTGGATTTTTTCTTCCGCGGACTTAGTGAACTTCGTCGCCTGAACGGTCAGATTCTTCTCCAGTTCACCGTTGCCGAGGATCTTCAAGCCGTCACCCAGCTCACTCGCATGGATGAGGCCCGCCTCGACCAAGGCTTCCGCCGTCACGGTGGCGCCTTCGTCAAAGCGATTCAAGTCTTGAATGTTCACCGTGGCAAAGTGCTTGGCAAACGGGTTCTTGAATCCGCGCTTCGGCAAGGTGCGGAACAGCGGCATCTGACCACCCTCGAAACCGGGGCGCACACCGCCGCCGCTACGCGAGTTCTGTCCGTCGCGACCACGACCGGCGAATTTACCCCAGCCGGAGGAATGACCACGACCGACGCGCTTGCGGTCTTTCGTCTCACCGCCACGAGCGGGTTGTAAGTCATGCAGTTTCATGATTGCCCTCCTCCATCTCTTCGACGTCCAACATGAAGGAAATTTTGGCAATCGCGCCGCGAATCGACGCATTGTCTTCCTGAATCACCGAGTGACCCACTTTGTTGAGGCCCAGGGCCTTCGCCGTCAAGATCTGTCTCGGCTGACGTCCGATGAAGCTTTTCTTCAGTGTAATTTTCAATTTACCCACGAGCGGCCTCCTAACCCAAAAGCTCTTCAACGCTTTTGCCGCGCAGACGACCGACCTCTTCCGCCGTGCGCATGCGCAGAAGGCCATCCATGGTGGCGTTCACGATGCTGCGCGCATTGGACGAGCCCAGGGACTTCGCACGGATGTCCGTGATGCCGGCCATTTCGCAGACCGCACGCACCGGACCGCCGGCGATGATCCCGGTACCTTCGGCGGCCGGCATCAGCAAGACCTTGCCTGCGCCGTGATGGCCGGTGATGGTGTGCGGGATGGTCGTGCCCACGAGCGGCACGCGGACCATGGAGTGCTTCGCCTCGTCCGCGCCCTTGCGGATCGCTTCCGGAACTTCCAGAGACTTGCCCGTCCCGATGCCGACGCGGCCATTCTTGTCGCCGACGACGACGATGGCAGCGAAGCGAGCGGTACGACCGCCCTTAGCCGTTTTGGAGACGCGGTTGATCGAGACGACTTTTTCTTCAAGCTCCTGCTTGTTGTCTTCTTTGTACATGCTTCCTCCCCTCCATTACAGCTTCAGGCCGGCCTCGCGAGCGCCTTCAGCGATCGCTTTGACCTTGCCGTGATAGATGTAACCGGAGCGATCGAACACGACATTCTCAATGCCCTGCTCCAGTGCCTTCTTCGCAATGACCTGACCCACGGCCTTCGCCGATTCGACCGTCGAGCCCTTCGTCTCTACGGCGTCGTCCAACGTGGACGCCGAGACGAGCGTGCGACCTTCGACGTCGTCGATGATCTGGGCGTACATGTTCGTATTGCTCTTGTAAACGTTCAGACGCGGACGTTGTGCAGTGCCCGAGATTTTCTTTCTCACGCGAGCATGGCGCGCCTTACGATTTGCATTCTTGGTTGATTGTGCCATCCGGGCGCCTCCTTACTTACCGGTCTTACCTTCCTTGCGGCGCACATGCTCACCTTCATAGATGATGCCCTTGCCCTTGTAAGGCTCCGGCAAGCGCCACTTGCGAATGTTGGCCGCGTAGTTTCCAACCTGCTGTTTATCTGCACCTTTGACGATGATCGTACGGTCATCGGGAACTTCCGTGGTGATGCCTTCCGGATCCACCATGTTGACCGGATGCGAGTAACCGAGGTTCATGACCAAGGTGTTTCCCTGCTTGCTCGCACGGTAACCGGTTCCTTCGATATGCATCTTCTTCGAATAGCCGTTCGTCACGCCTTCAATCATGTTGGCGATGAGCGTCCGGAACAGGCCGTGCATGGCACGCGTGTTCTTCTCTTCGTCCGGGCGCACCAGCGACAGCACCGAATCTTCACGGTCAAACGTGAAGCCAGCCGGCACGTTTTGGCTCAGCGTGCCGTTCGGTCCCTTCACGGTGACCACATTCTTTTCGTCGATCGAAATGTCCACCTTCTCGGGGATGTCAATCGGCTTTAATCCAATTCGAGACATTTTCTCCCCCTTACCAGATATAGCAGATCACTTCGCCGCCGACGCCTTCTTGGCGTGCCTGCTTGTCCGTCATCACACCGTGCGACGTCGACAGGATGGCGGTGCCCAGTCCGTCCAAGACGCGAGGCACCTCGTTGGCGCGCACATAGACACGACGTCCCGGCTTGGAAATACGCTTCAAGCCCGAGATCACGCGCTCGTCGTCCACGTACTTCAGGTCGATCGTAATCATGCCCTGCTTGTTGTCCTCGACCACGTTGAATCCCTTAATATAGCCCTCATCGAGCAAGATCTGAGCGAGGCTCTTCTTCATGTTCGACGCCGGTACTTCGACGGAGTCATGCTTTTTCATGTTGCCGTTGCGAATGCGCGTGAGCATATCCGCGATCGGATCAGTCATCATCGTATCCTCCTCTCGATTACCAGCTCGCCTTTTTGACGCCGGGAATCTCGCCGCGATAGGCCAATTCACGGAAGCAGATGCGGCAAACGCCATACTTCTTCAAGACCGAATGCGGACGACCACAAATGCTGCAGCGGGTGTATGCGCGCGTCGAGAATTTCGGTTTTCTCTTCGCTTTAGCGATCATTGATTTCTTTGCCATTTCTCCCCCTCTATTTCGCGAACGGCATCCCGAGATGCGTTAAGAACGATTTGGCTTCTTCATCCGTCTTGGCCGTGGTCACGATGATGATGTCCATCCCGTGAATGGCGTCGACGTCGTCGTAATTGATCTCCGGGAAAATCAGCTGTTCGCGTACGCCCATAGCGTAGTTGCCGCGACCGTCAAATGACGTCGTCGGCACGCCGCGGAAGTCGCGCACGCGCGGCAGGGCGATGGCGATGAGCTTCTCGAGGAAGTCGTACATCTTCTCATGGCGCAGGGTCACTTTCGTGGCGATGGGCATGCCCTCGCGCAGCTTGAAGTTCGCCACTGAGCGCTTCGCCTTCACGATGACCGCCTTCTGGCCGGTGATCTGCTCCAGTTCCTTCGCCGCCGTCTCGATCAGCTTCGGGTTCTCCTTCGCATCGCCGATGGTGCAGTTGATGACGATCTTCTCGAGTTTCGGCACCTGCATGATGTTCTCGTAAGAGAATTCCTTCATCAGAGCGGGCACGACCTCATTTTTGTAATGCTCAATAAACTGTTGGCTCATGCTCGTCCTCCCTACTGATCAAAACGGGTGTCGCCCTTCGACGAAACGCGAATCTTTTTCCCGTCCTTGAATTCGATGTGTGTGCGCACGCCGCGTCCCGCCTTCTCATCGTAGAGCAGGACGTTCGACGCATGAATGGGACCTTCGCTCTTGATGAGACCGCCCGGATCATTCATGCTACGCGGTTTGCGATGTTTGGTGAGGATGTTGACATCCTTGACGACCACGCGATTCTCCTTGGGAAGCACCTGCAAGACCTCGCCGACCTTGCCCTTGTACTTTCCGGCGATCACCTGGACCTTATCCCCTTTTTTGATATGCATTTGACCCCTCCTTACAGCACTTCCGGCGCCAGTGAGATGATCTTCATATAGCCGTTCTGGCGAAGTTCACGAGTCACCGGCCCAAAAATACGGGTTCCGACGGGGTTCTTGTCATCTTTGATGATGACAGCGGCATTGTCGTCAAACTTGATCACGCTGCCGTCTGCGCGACGCACGCCGTCCTTCGAGCGGACGACCACGGCCTTCACGACATCGCCTTTTTTCACGGTGCCGCCCGGCGTGGCGTTCTTCACCGCGCAGCGAATGGTGTCGCCGATGTGCGCGTACTTACGACCCGTGCTGCCGATGACGTGAATGACCAACAGTTCCTTCGCGCCCGAGTTGTCGGCGACTTTTAAACGACTCTCCGTCTGTAACATAAAAGCCTCCTCCCTTACTTCGCTTCTTCGATGATCGAAACGAGACGATAGCGCTTCGTCTTGGACAGCGGGCGGGTCTGCATGACCAGCACGTGATCGCCGACCTTCGCCTGATTGTTCTCATCGTGAGCCTTGATGCGAATGGTGCGCTTGACCATCTTGTGATACTGCGGATGTTTGACCAGGGTGGCGATTTCCACGACGATGGTCTTATCCATCTTATCGGAGACGACAATGCCCGTCGTCTGCGGGCGCTTTGATACACGATTCTCCATGGATTACGCCTCCTTCCGTGCAGCGATCGCCCGCTCCTGTTGCACTGTGCGAACGCGTGCGATGTCCTTTTTCACTGTTCCCACGGCGTGCGGGTTTTCCAGCTGACCGGTGGCAAGCTGAAACCGAAGATTAAAGAGTTCTTCCTTCAGGTCCTGCAGCTTCTGCGCCAGGTCCTGGTCGGAGAGATTGCGAATTTCAGTAGCTTTCATTATTCGTCACCTTCCTGTCCCGGCTCCGTCCGTGCCACAAACTTCGTCTTCATCGGCAGCTTCGCCGCCGCCAGACGCATCGCTTCCTTGGCCGTGTCGTACGGGACACCAGCCATCTCAAACAGCATGCGGCCCGGTTTTACGACGGCCACCCAGTACTCCGGAGCACCTTTACCGGAACCCATACGCACTTCAGCCGGCTTCTTCGTGACCGGCTTGTCCGGGAACACTTTGATCCAAATATTACCGCCACGCTTGATGTAGCGGGTCATCGCGCGTCGAGCGGCTTCGATCTGGTTGGCTGTCATCCAAGCTGGTTCCAGCGCCTGCAAGCCGTACTCGCCGTACGAGATGGTATTTCCGCGATGTGCCACGCCCTTCATGCGACCACGATGCACACGACGGCGTTTCACTCTTTTCGGCATTAACATAAAACGACCTCCTTATCCCGTCGCTCAGTTGTCGCGATGGGAGCGGTTTTCGTCATGACGACGGTTCCCCTGTCCTTCACGGCGTCCGCCGCGATCCCCTCTGCGATTCTGACCATCGTTGCGATTGCCGCGACGGTTTCCACGTCCATGCTCACTGTCGTTGCGGCGGCGGCCACGACGTTCGTTGCGACGCTGCGGCTTGGGCATCTCGGCTTCCTTCATGCCCGGAAGCACTTCGCCGATGTAGATCCACACCTTGATGCCGATGGCACCTGCGGTCGTGCGCGCTGTGGCCTGACCATAGCGGATGTCAGCACGAAGCGTCTGCAGCGGGATGGTGCCTTCCGAATAGTGCTCAGCACGGGCGATATCGGCGCCGTTCAGACGACCAGCGGCCACGGTCTTAATGCCCTTGGCGCCTGCGCGCATGGTGCGCTGAATGGCCTGCTTCATCGCACGGCGAAACGCCACGCGGTTTTCGAGGTCCGCCGCGATGCGCTCGGCTTGGAGCTGGGCATCCAGATCCGGCGAGGTGATCTCCTCGACGTTGATGAGGACCGTTTTATTCGTCATCTTCTCGAGTCGCTTCTTGAGCTCTTCGACAGACGTGCCGCCCTTGCCGATGACGACGCCGGGCTTGCCGGTGAAGATCGTCACGCGGACGCGACCCACGGTGCGCTCAATTTTGATGTCCGAAATGCCGGCCTCGAAGAGTTCTTTTTTGATCAGCGTGCGGATCTTGTGATCTTCTTCGATCAGTTTGGAGAAGTTTTCGCGATTGGCATACCAATTGGAATCCCAGTCCTTGATCACTCCGACACGCATTCCCTTCGGATGTACTTTTTGACCCATTAGCGCTCTTCCTCCTCTTGTTCACTGACCACAACGCCGACATGCGATGTTCTCTTGAGAATCGGATAGGCTGCGCCCTTCGCCTTCGGGTGCCAGCGCTTCATCGTCGGGCCGTCATTCGCATAGGCCATCGTGACGACTAAGTCGTCGCGATCGAGGCTCAGATTGTTCTCCGCATTGGCCACGGCCGAACGCAGGACATCTTCCAGGATTTTGGCGCCGCGCTTCGGCGTGAAACGCAAGATCGTCAGCGCCTCGTCCACCTTTTTGCCGCGGATCTCACGGGCGATGTAGTTCACCTTGCGCGGCGAGATGCGGACGTATTTTGCTTCTGCTTTAGCTTGCATTGTCCCCTCCTAGCGTACGCCGGTCTGCTTGTCCGACTTCGCCACATGACCTTTGTACGTGCGGGTCGGCACGAACTCGCCCAGCTTGTGACCCACCATGTCTTCGGTGATGTAGATGGGCACGTGTTTGCGTCCGTCATGCACGGCAATCGTGTGGCCGACAAACTGCGGGAAGATCGTCGAGCGGCGTGACCACGTCTTGATCACTTGCTTCTTATTGGATTCGTTCAGGGCCTCCACCTTTTTCATCAGGTGGTCATCCACAAACGGCCCCTTTTTTAAAGATCTGCTCATCGCTTCCTCCTATTACTTCGTCCGGCGACGGACAATCATGTTATCCGATTGCTTCTTGCCGCGAGTCTTGACGCCACGCGACTTCTTGCCCCACGGCGTCATCGGCGCCGGACGGCCAACAGGCGCGCGTCCTTCACCACCGCCGTGCGGATGGTCGACCGGGTTCATCGCCGAGCCGCGCACGTGCGGCTTGCGGCCGAGGTAGCGTTTCTTTCCGGCTTTGCCCAAGCGCACCAGACCGTGATCGGCATTGCCGACCGCGCCAATGGTGGCTTTGCAGTCCAGCGGGATCAGGCGGTATTCGCCGGAGGGCATGCGCAGCTGCGCGTACTTGCCTTCCTTCGCCATCAACTGGGCTTCGGCACCCGCCGTGCGCACCAGCTGACCGCCCTTGCCGGGCTTCATCTCGATGTTGTGGACGATCTGACCGACCGGAATGTAGCGCAACGGCAGGGCATTGCCGACGGTGATGTCGACGTTCTCGCCGGACTCCACGCGCATCCCCACGGTCAGGCCGCGCGGCGCGATGATGTAGCGCTTTTCGCCGTCCGCGTACACCAGAAGCGCGATGTTGGCGGAGCGGTTCGGATCGTATTCGATGGACTTCACGGTCGCCGGGATGTTGTCCTTGTTGCGCTTGAAGTCGATGATGCGGTAGCGACGCTTGGTGCCGCCGCCTCTAAAGCGCAAGGTCGTACGTCCGTTGTTGGCGCGGCCGCCGCTGCGCTTCAAATTCGTCGTCAAGGATTTTTCCGGCGTCGTCTTGGTGATCTCCTCAAAGGTCGACACGCGCATCACGCGACGGCCGGCCGATGTCGGTTTATATCTTCTGATTCCCATACGTCCCCCTTACATGCCTTCGAAGAACTCGATCTCTTTCGAGTCTTCCGTGAGGGTGACGATGGCTTTCTTCCAATCCGACCCTTTGGTCTGGCGCATCCCCACGCGGCGCATCTTCCCCTTCATGGTCATGGTGTGCACTTTTTTCACCTTAACGCCTTCGAACGCCGCTTCTACAGCGTGGCGAATCTCGGCCTTGTTGCTCTTCAAATCGACGCGGAACGTGTACTTGTTTTCCGCCATGTCCTCCATCGTCTTCTCCGTGACGACCGGAGCGATAATGATGTCATAGGGCGTTTTCATGCGTGAAAGACCTCCTGTGCCTTCAAGACCGCATCCTTGGTCATGATCAGCGAGTCAAAACGCAGGAGATCATAGACGTTGATGCTGTCCACCACGACGGTCTCGACCGTCGGGATATTTCTAAAGGAACGCGCGAGCGTTTCGTCCGCCTCACCCAGGACGATGTAGGCTTTTTGGTCCGCCTTCACAGCCTTGAGCACTTCGGCAGCCTGTTTCGTGCTGAAGGCATCCAGTTTCAGCGCATCCAGTACGATGAGTTCGTCGTCGCGTACTTTCGATGTCAACACCGACTTCAGCGCCAGACGGCGTACTTTCTTTGGTGTGGTGTAACGGTAGCTTCTCGGCTTCACCGCAAAGACCATGCCGCCGCCGCGCCAGTTCGGCTGCGTGCGCGAACCGGCGCGCGCCCGGCCGGTGCCCTTTTGACGGTAGGGTTTCTTGCCGCCGCCGCGCACTTCCGCGCGCGTTTTTGCAGACTGCGTTCCCTGGCGGCGATTCGCTAAGATGTTCTTGACGACGGTATAGACGGCATGCGCATTGACGTCGACATCGAACAATTCCGGAGCCAGCTCCAGATCGCCGACAACTTCGCCGGTCTGACTCAATACATTCACTTTTGGCATTTCCGTCCTCCTTACTTCTTCGCCTTCGGCGCCTTCTTGGCTTCGCGAATGGTCACGAGGCCACCCTTCGGTCCCGGAACTGCGCCTTTGACGAGGATCATGTGATTCTCCGCATCCACGCGCACGACCGTCAGATTCTGGACGGTGACTCGATCATGGCCCATCTTGCCCGATCCCTTGGTACCGGGGAAGACGCGTGCAGGATAGGTGCCCGCGGCGCGAGCGCCGCCGACGCGATGCGATTTCGAGCCGTGGCCCATCGGCCCGCGGCCGTAATTCCAACGGCGAATGGCGCCTTGCGTGCCTTTTCCTTTCGATGTGCCGATCACGTCGATCACATCGCCTGCCGCAAACTGCGTGACGTCCAATTCCTGACCGAGCTCGTAGTGTTCGTCGGCGGTCGTCGGGATCTCGCGGAGCGTCTTTTTGAGTGCCACGTTTGCCTTGCGGAAGTGGCCCTTGATGGGCTTCGTCACGTGCTTTTCGCGCACATCGCCATAGCCCACCTGCACGGCGTTGTAGCCGTCAGTCTCTTCGGTCTTGACTTGGGTGACGACCACTGGGCCCGCCTGGACCACCGTCACCGGCGTCACGACGCCGCTGTCGTCGAAAATCTGCGTCATGCCGATTTTCTTACCTAAAATACTCTTCATAGTGCCTCCTTTACAGCGGATCGCTTGCGCGATCATACTAATGGGGTTACAGTCGGATCTCGATGTCCACACCCGCCGGCAAGTTGAGCTTCTTCAACGCATCCAATGTCTTGGCATTGGGGTTGATGATGTCGATCAAACGCTTGTGCGTTCTCTGCTCGAACTGCTCGCGCGAGTCTTTGTACTTGTGGGTCGCACGCAAAATCGTGATGATTTCTTTGTCCGTCGGCAACGGGATCGGTCCCGAGACCTCAGCGCCCGAGCGCTTGCACGCCTCGACGATTTTCTCCGCCGACGCATCGATGACTTCGTGATCGTACGCGCGAAGTCTGATTCTGATCTTCTGATTCGCCATTCAATCCTCCTTGGTTTGTGCGCTCCGCCTGCATGTTCGCTTCCTGCGAAATCCCGCGTTTTGGGCTTTCACGTCTGCTTTTGTCACAGCGGCGTCGCGCCGGTTCCCGATACACTGAGCCGGGCGTGTCCTCCTCCGGCCTTAAAAAAAGAAATACCGGTCGCCGTCGTCCGAATCGTGTCGAACTGCTCCGCGGAAATTCCCTCGGTTTACATCGTTTCCCTCAGCACCTTGGAAAGCCAAAGCCTTTGAGAGTCCTTCGACGTCCGAGCAACCTCCCGTTTCATCGCCCGTATTTCTAGACACCGAAGTATTGTAAAGGCAAACCCCCTGCGGCGCAAGGGCTTTATAGCAAGTAACTGTACTTTAGATGTTTTTAATGCAGATTGGTGCTTTTCTTCTGGCAAGAATTTTTCTGGCAGGCATTTAAGGCAATCACGCTTTTGCAACTTTTCTTTCGGGAGTCCTTCTTTCTCGCCTGTCTTCCCCAAAGTTTTCCTTCGGGCGCCTTTCCTTTATATAGCCTCTGCATCTGCCAAAAAAGAATCATATAGCCTCTGCATCTGCCCAAAAAAAAAATCACTCCATCTGTCAGCAGTACAGTGGCCTTATCGAAGTGTCCTAACGCCGCCCAACAATGCTGGAGACTTAGATCAGCTATCCCTAACCGTCGGCGCGATGCGGCAGCGTCAACGAAGCTGCCGCGCAGTTCAAACGGAAAATAATTCTGATTCAACTACCGTTTTTGGCGAAAACGAAGTTCAATTTCTTATTTTCTCGGAAAAAACCACGAAAATTCGCAAATTCGTAGTTCATCTCCTCATTTTTTCAGATTGAACTACAAATTTCGCCAAAACGCAGTTCAATCAGTTTTTTTTCTGATTCGAACGAGCGAAAAGGGCCAAATCCGTCGTTCGATTTTCCTTATTTCCCATTTGAACCACGATTTCGCCAAAATCAGTCGTTCAATTCTGATTTTCTTCAATTTGAACTACAACCTGCACTGACGCGCGCATATCACTCGCACAAACATTCGCGGACGGTATACCTCAGACGCGGCGCAGCATCAACCCCGGCAAAACGCGCGCAACCGCTTGCGATGACGCGACTCACCAAACGCAGCACAGCGGCGTCTGCACAACACGCGCAATCTCTCACCATGTCGCCATACGCCACCACGCCATCACATCACCGCATCATCGCCATGCCACCACTCCATCACGCCATCTTCTGCTTGTTCTCCACAAATTCCGCCCGAATCTGCGCCATGAGTTCCGGTTGCTCGATGAGGTCCACCACGCTCAGTGTCAAAATCTCCGCGGCGTAGCTGATGGCATCATGCGCCTCGTCGCTCTTGCCGTAGTCCAAAAACGTCTGGCTATGGCTGGCCGTGCCCGTGGGCACAAACGCCGTGCGAATGCACGAACCTGGCACCTCGTACATGACATTCGAGAAGTCACTGGACCCCGTCTTCTGCCGCGGCGGCGTCTGACGCGGCGCATCGACACATTTCGCCTTCTCCATCAAAAGGCCGTTCAACGTCAAGTTCGGAATCTTGTTGTTCAAGCGGTCGCCCCACCGGATCTCCACCTCCGTCTCCGTCATGAGCGCCGCGCCACGCAAGACACTCTCCACACGCTTCTCCACCGTGTTCAGGTAATCGCGCGAATACGACCGAAGCGAGAACTTCGCGCGCGCCGTGGCCGGCACCACGTTCGCGGGACCCGGACTCTCCAGAATGGTGTAGTGCATGCGCACATCGTCGCGCACATGCTCCCGCAAAAACTCCGTCCCCTGGAACGCCAAAAGCAGCGCGTCCAACGCACTGCGCCCCTCTTCCGGCCTCAGCGCCGCATGCGCACTCTTGCCGTGGTAGATGACTTCCAAGTTCGTCAACGCCAGCGACTTGATGTCCGTCGTCGTGTCCGGCGCGCCATGCATCATGAGCGCGACGTCGAGCTCCTTCATGTACCCCTTTTCGAGCATCCGGAGCTTGCCGTGCGTCGTCTCTTCAGCCGGCGTGCCGTAGACCGTGAGGCGATACGGCGCCGCCGGGCTGTGGTTCAAAATGGTCTCCACCGTCAGCAAAATGCTCGGCGCTTGCAGGTGATGGCTACACGCGTGCCCCAGCCCCTCCAGCGCATCGTACTCGCAGAGCAGTCCGATGTTGGGACCGCCCGTGCCGTGGTCAAGCGTCGCCTTGAACGCCGTCTGCAGCCCCGCAATGCCCAACTCCACCTCAAAGCCCAGTTCCTTCAGCCGATCCGTGATCGTCTGGGACGCGAAAAACTCGCAGTTTCCCAGCTCCGGTCGATCGAAAAACGCATCCGCCATCTCAATGTAGCGGTCACGATGGCTCATGACAAACTCATGCAACGCCATAAATTCCCCTTTCCGTTTCAAGCATCAGACGTGGTGGAACACCGGCGCCATCAACACGAATGCGCACGACAGCAAGTACCAGATCACGAACATCTTCCAGAAGTACGAGATCCACTTTTCATACGGCACGTTGGCCGCACCCAAGATTCCCATGAGCGCCGACGACGTGGGTACGATGTAGTTACCGAAGCCATCGCCGAAGCAAAACGCCGTGATGACCGCCTGGCGCGACATTCCGATGGCGTCGGCAATGGGCAGGAACACCGGCATCACGATAGCCGCCTGACCCGAACCCGACGTCAACACCAGGTTGATGAGGAAGTTGGTCGTGAGCATCGAGAGACTCTGGAGCGGCCGCGGAATGTACTGGATAACGTTGATGAGGAAGTTCACCACCGTGTCGATGATCATGCCCGCTTCCATGATGTTGCCGATGGAGCGCGCCACACCGATGATGAGCACGGCGCCCGTCATCTTCTTGACGCCATCCACGAAGTCCTTGGCGATGGTGGACGGCGACGACCCGGCGAGAAAGCCCGCGACGATGGCCAGCACCAAGAACGCCGCCGCTATCTCGCGCATGTCCCAATCCCACGCGGCCCCACCGTAGACGATGAGCGCCATCGTGCCAAAGAGCGCCAAGATGATGAGCACCCGGCGAAAGTTGAGCGCGCCGTAGGAGTCCAAGTCCTTGCCTTCGAAGATGTTGTTGTTCTGATCCAGTTCGTACATGATGGACGCCTGCGGGTTCTTCTGGATCTTACGCGCGTAGAGCATGAGCCAGGCGATGGACACCACGAGGAACACGACGAAGGCGGCAAAGCGGTAGTTTAAGCCCGAATACGGTTCCAGTCCCGCAATGCTCTGCGAGAGCAGCGTCGTACTGGGCTGGAACATACCGGTCGAAAAGCCCACCGCGCCGCCGAAGATGATGATGGAGACGCCGACCAGCGAGTCCAAGCCCAGCGAGTACGCAATGAGCACCGTCATCGGGGCGAAGGCGATAAAGGTGTTGACGCCGATGGTCGTACAGAGCGCCGCAAACATCACCGTCAAAATGGGGATGAACCAAATGCCCTTGTCCTTCGCCTTCCGAACCATCTGCGCCACGGTCGACTGGAACGCGCCGCTCTTAATGATGATGGAAAAGGCCGCGCCGGAGAACATGATCATCAGGAGCAGATCCATGTTGTCGATAAACGCGTCCGCAATGAGACCCGGCACATCGAGCGGTGAAACCGCGTGCGATTCAATCGTCTGGAATGACCCCGGCACGATGACCTTCTTCCCTGCCGCGTTTTCCACGCGCTCAAATTCCCCAGCGGGAATGATCCACGTGAGCGCCATGATGATGAGCACCATGGCCATCAAAATGACCAGTGAATGCGGCATCTTGAAGTGCTTCTTCTCCTTGACCGGAGCTTCATTATATTTTGCCATTGTCTTACTCCTCTGTGATCACGCCGCTGCCACACATGCTCGATAACGCCCAATTTGCGGCTTATGGTCTATTTTACTCACGCGCCGACAGCCATACAAGAAATACATTTGATAGACATTATCCCCATAAAATCGCGCGTCCATGGTGCTCAGCGTGAGTTGTAACGTGCGCGAACAGCATCGCACCCGGTGTGGCGAACGCCAGTCGCAACGTGCGCGCGCCAAATGGCCATCGTTTCGTGCGCTGGCTGTATGGCGCCCAGTGTGCCTTGGGCGAATTTTGGCGTGCGCTCGGCGATAATCCCTTGATAAGGCCACATTTCGCTCCGCCAAGAACTCCTCACGCGGCAATCTGAGCCAAGCGTTTCACCGGTCGTAGGGGCAATTTTGAAAAAAGCCACTAGAGCGTATACACGATCAAAAATGGTGTGGGCAAAATGGGCAAAGGCGCCTCGGCCGTCTATCTTTCAGGCGCGAAAATAGACGGAATTTGAGATAAAGGAGCATTTGCGGATACGCCACGCGCCAAAAATAGACGCTATTGACTAAAACATTGAATTTCCCGGCACGCCGAATAGACGCTTTTAAGAGAAAACTCAGTTTGCCCATACCATTTTCGCGAAGCTATACGCCATCGCAAACTTAATGCGATTTGCCCCTACGTGATGTGTTCGCAAAACGGAAAAGAATCGAGTTTCCCCCTACGATGGCTGATCGTCCGGCGGGCTGATCGTCCGGCGACCATTCCGCTGAAGAGAAGTGGGTGGCTCGTGTCAAGCGCCGTAATGGGCGCCTCGTCCTTGCGGTTGAGCACCGTGACCGTTTTGAGCGGCACCAATGCCGTGGATTGCTCTGCACCGCCATTGATCTGGTAGAACACGCTGTACCCCGCAACCGGCGCCTCGCTCACAGCGTAGGTGAGGTTCGCCAGCAGCTCCAACGTCTGAACATCACCATGTTTGAGCTTCAGCGTGGCGACGCCGTTGGCGTCGAATGGTGCGCCCTTCACCGTCTTGTTTACCAATTGCGGGTTACACCGTAATGTCGAACTCCCTCGTGCGGTCACCTGTCGTACCATCCGGGACGCTCTCCTTGACCGTGAGCTTCGCATACGTCCCTTCATAGGTATTCTCGAATACGGCAACCTTCGTCTGTCCGGCGATGATGGTCCCGGCCTGTGTTTTGGACACCTCTGAAAAGGCATAACCCAAGGGAATAGCATCCTCTGTTACTGTGTATGATGCATCCTTTTGAAGGCCATAGATGATGACACGCTCACCTGCGTGAAGCGAGAACGCATTCGACAGGGTTCCCGTGCTCGTACTCGTGACGCCTTCTCCCACTTTATCTCCCGTCGCATTGTACACAAAATGAGGATGGGATGCGTTCGGCACATCTCCGCTGAGCGTCAGTTGAAAACCAAAGCTCTGATTCGGATCGGGATCTCCGAAATCGAAGACGACACACCGTCTTGCCGATCACTTCCTTTTCATCATGTGCTTCTTGAGTGAGGCGGCTTTCATTAAACGAACCGCCCTTCTGGAAGGTTTGTCCGGAATGGTGGATAATGGGAGAAAAGGAGGGTTTATGCGCCTGGAAAAAGTCATTCGCAATTCCAAATTTCTGCTGGTGCAGCGCGCGGCGCAGATGGTCGCGCAGTTTGCGGTGCGCACGGCTTTTTTGTGGACCATCGGCGTCTCGTATTTGGGACTCAGTGCGGTCTTCGGCGACATCTTCATGATGCTCTCGCTCGTGGAGCTGGGCATCGGGACGGCCTTCACCTACTTTTTATATGAGCCCATCGCCCAAGAAGACCACCAGCACATCCGCGACCTCTTGGAGCTGTACCGACGTGCCTATCTCGCGGTCGCCGGCATCGTGGCCGTCATCGGCATCGCCCTCTTTCCCTTTTTGCCGCAGCTGGTCCAATCCGACGTGGCACTATCGGAACTCCAGAGCGTCTACCTGCTGTTGCTCGCAAACACCGTGGCCGGCTACTTCTTCAGTTACCGCCAGACCGTCTTCACAGCCTACCAGGCGCAGTACGTGAACGCCGCCTGGTACAGCATCTTCTACCTCTTGACCGCCGCCGGGCAGATCGTCGTGCTCTTTCTCACGAAAAACTACCTGGCCTTCCTCGCCGTGGACGTGCTCTTCCAGCTGCTGCGCAACCTGCTCCTGGCGCGTCTCGTCACGCGCGCCTATCCCGCCGTCTTCGAGAAGACCCCGCGCCCGCTCCCCGCGGACGAAAAACGCTTCGTGTTCCAGCGCGTCGCCGCCCTCTTCTTCCACCGACTGGGGTCAGTGGCCATGAACGGCACGGACAGCCTCGTGATGTCCTTCTTCGCCCGCCTCTCGTTTGTGGGCCTCTACGCCAACTACATGCTGGTCTACAAAGGCGTCCTCACCATCGCCGCGCAGCTCTTTGCCGTCCTCACGCCGAGCGTCGGAAATCTCAGCGTCACCGAAAACCGCCAAAAATCCCGCGCCGTCTTCGAACGCCTGTTCTTCGCCAACGCCTGGATTGCCCTCTACGTCGGGCTGGGATTGGCGCTTCTCTTAAATCCCTTCCTCTCGTTCTGGCTCTCCGAGGCCTACGTCCTGCCCCTCGCCTATCCCCTGCTCATCGGACTGATGTTTTTCACCACGATGATCCGCCAATCCGCCGTCACCTTCAATCAGGCCGGTGGCTACTTCTGGCAGACTCGCTACAAGCCGCTGGTAGAAGCCGCACTGGACCTGGGCTTCTCCCTGCTCTTCGCCCACCTCCTCGGCCCCATCGGCATCGTGCTCGGCAACATCGCAAGTCTTGTTCTGGTGAGCGTCTGGTACGACGGCTTCATCCTGTACCGGGACTGGTTTCACGCGCCCTTCGCCGATTACCTGCGCCGGACGGCCCTCGCCTTTCTGGCCTTTTTCGCACTCGGCGGCCTCACCTTTGCGATGCTGTCCGCGGCCTCCCGGTGGGGGCTGGGCTTTATTGGGCAGGCCGTGCTGCTCACCCTCTTCGTGAACGGCACGCTCTTCGTCGCCCTCCGAAAGACCGACGCCTTCCAGTACTATTGGGGCATCCTCCAAAAGCGCATCAAAAAAAGAGCCTAGATCCGAAGGCTCTTTTTTTTCTGACGAAACGGACGATTGCGGCATCTCTTTTCCATTCATTACGCTTTCCCTTTTCGTATGATTTGGGCTTCTCGACGAATCGTTGTGGTCCTCCTAACGAATGAGCGGCAGAAACGCCTGCGCCAGCCCAAGGAGCAGGAAAAAGCCCAACGTGTCCGTCACCGTCGTCAGAAAGATGGAACTCGCCAGTGCCGGGTCCTTCCCGAGCTTCTTCAACAACACCGGGATGAGCAGCCCCGCCACGCCGCCGATGACCATGTTGCCGACCATCGCCAAGACCACGATGACCCCTAAGAACCCATTGCGATACACCACGATGACGACGAGAGCCGTGATCGCCCCGATGATGAGGCCGTTCATCGCCCCGCCGAAGATCTCTTTCACGAGCTGCGCCCGCGCCTCCTCCCGGTCGACGCCGTCCTTGGAGAGCGCCCGGATGATGATGGACATGGTCTGCGAGCCGGCATTCCCGCCCATCCCGCTGATGATGGTCATGATGGCCGACAGCGCCACCACCTGCGCGATGGTGTCCTCAAAGAGGTTCACCACACTCGACGCCAAAAACGCCGTCAGAAGATTCACTATGAGCCACGGCAGCCGCATCTTAATCGACGCCGTAAGCGGCGTGTCCAGGTCTTCCTCCACGTTTGCGCCGGCCAGCTGCATCATGTCCTCCTCGTGTTCCTCCACGATGACGTCGATGATGTCGTCCACGGTGATGATGCCCAGAATCCGCCCACTCGAGACCACCGGAATGGCGTTCAGATCGTACTTGGTCACCAGCCGTGCCGCTTCCTCCTGATCCTCCTCCGGCGCAATCGAAATGACGTGCTCGTGCATGAACGCCGCCATGGGCTCATCCGCCTCCGCCAGGAGAATGTCCCGCAAGTCCACGGCCCCGATGAGCCGCCGGTTCTCGTCCACGATGTAGATGGTCTCGATCTGCTCCGTCTTGGGGCCGATCTGACGGATCTTCTCCAGCGCGTCCGTGGCCGTCATGGTGCTGCGCAGCGCGATGTAGCGCGTGGTCATGATGCCGCCCGCAGACTCTTCCGGATAGCGCAAGAGCTCCGTGATCGTGCGCCGATCCTCCGACTTCATGAGGTCCACCAGCGCCTTGCGCCGTCCGATGGTCATGTCTCCCAAAATGTCCACGATGTCGTCTTTTTCCATGAAGCGAAAGACGAAGAGCAGTCGGTGATTCCCGAGGTGATCCACCATGCGCATCCGGTCGCGATCCTCCGAGACCTCAATGACCTTGGCGAGCGACGGATCGTCCAGCATCTCCTCAAAGCGCGAGAGTTCCTCATCGTCCAAGTCTGCCGCCGCACCGGCGATGTCGACCGGCTCCACCGTCTCAAACAGAGAGGCAATCTTGCCCACACGATTCTGTTGAATGAGTTCCACTAAGGACACGCGCCCCTCCTTCAATGCTTCGTTGCGTCAAAACCTCCTCTATTATACAAAGAACAGCCGCCAAAAATTGCTTTGGCGACTGTTTCTATCGGGCCGACCCGACCCGTTGGCGATGCCCCCCAGGCATCGCGCTATTGACGCAGAAACTCCACGAGTTCCCGCGACTTCGGCCGTTCAAAGATCTCCTCCGGCGTGCCAATCTCCTGCAACACGCCGTTCACCATGAAGGCAACCCGGCTGGAGACGTTGCGCGCAAAACGCATCTCGTGCGTCACGACGACCATCGTCATGCCGTCCTGCGCCAGATCCTGCATGACGTTCAACACTTCGCCCACGTTCTGCGGGTCCAGCGCCGAGGTGGGCTCGTCGAAGAGCAACACCTCCGGGCCCATGGAAAGCGCCCGCGCGATGGCGACGCGCTGCTGCTGGCCGCCGGAAATCTGATGGGGTTTGGCGTCCGTGTACTCCACCATGCCCACGCGCTCGAGGTGCTTCTGGGCCACGCCGAGGGCCTCGTCATGGCTGCGCTTTAACACCTTCTCCTGCCCCAAGAGGCAGTTCTCCAAGACGGTCAAGTTCTTAAACAAGTTGAACGACTGGAACACCATGCCCACCTTGGTGGTGTAGTGGCGCACGTCAAAGCCCGGAACCAAGATGGATTCCCCGTGAAAGAGGATGTCGCCCCCCGTCGGCTC
Organism: Peptoniphilaceae bacterium; assembly: GCA_028726605.1. Lineage (GTDB taxonomy): Bacteria > Bacillota > Clostridia > Tissierellales > Peptoniphilaceae > Murdochiella. The sequence continues at coordinate 76,907 of JAQYPV010000015.1, forward strand.
CTCCAAGAGGTTGAGGCACCGGAGGAATGTGGATTTGCCTGAGCCCGACGGGCCGATGACGGACACCACCTCGCCCGGCAAGAGCGAAAGTGAAATATCTCGTAAAACGGTCTTCTCTCCGAACTGCTTTTGTAATTGTCTGCTCTCTAAAATCGCCTGTGTCATCTCACGCCCCCTGTCCCGTTGCACTCTGCATCGAAAAACGACTGTCACCATTGACCTGCTTGCCCAATAACCGCACGAGAAAGTTCGCCACGCGCGTCAGGATGAAGTAGATGATGGCCACGATGAAGTAGGCCTGGAAGATCTGGAAGGTCGAGCCGGCGACGGACTTGGTGACGAAGAAGAGCTCAGTCACCGAAATGACGTTCAAGACCGACGTGTCTTTGATGTTGACGATGAGCTCATTGCCGATGGACGGCAGGATGGCCCGCATGGCCTGCGGCAGGATGACGTGGCGCATCTTCTGGCTGTGCGTAAGGCCGATGGCGTGGGAGGCTTCAAACTGCCCCACATCCACGGCGTCGATGCCGCCCCGGATTGTCTCGGCGAGATACGCGCCAGTGTTGATGGAGACGATCAAGACGGCCGCAAAGAGCGCGTTCATGTCCACGCCCAGGAACTGCTTTGAGCCGTAGTAGATCAGCATCGCCTGAACGATCATCGGGGTGGAGCGGAAGAGTTCCACATAGCAAGTGCCCAGAATCTGGAAGAAGCGGATGACCCATTTGGACGGACCGCTCTTGCGCTTCGTGGGAATGGAACGCACCACTTGCACGATGAATCCGATCACGAGGCCAAAGGCCGTGCCCAAGATGGAGATCAAGAGCGTCACCAGCATGCCGCGCAGGAACAGACCATTGTACTCACTCCAGATGCTCGCCACCGTGGCGAAGAATCCGGCGTCATCCGTCTGTTCGGCATCGGGATTGGACTGCAGCGCGACCATGTTGTCCATGGTCTCCTGACGCGTCTCTTCCGGGATCTGCGCCAGCGCCTCGTTGAGCGCGGCCAGGAGCGGACTGTTTTTGGCGACGCCGACGGCAATGGACGTGTCCTCAGGCGAGGCTTCAAAGCCCTGCCCTTCGGCGAACTCCACCATGGCGAGGTCGGCATCCGCCATGGTCGCCGCCAAAGCGCCCGGACGCTCCGAGACGTAGCCGTCGATGGACCCCGCTTTGAGCGCCGTGATCATGGTCGGAAACGCGTCCATGGCCGTCTGTTTGTTCACATTGGGGATCTGATCCACGAGCGTGTAGTGGAAGGTGTTGAGCTGCGCCGTGATCTTGGCGCCGTCAAAATCCGAAAGAGCCGTGGCGCCCGCGTACTGTCCCGCCTTCTGCACGACCAGAACGATGTCGGACGTGTAGTAGTTCTCGGTGAAGTCGATGACTTCTTTGCGCTCCGCCGTGGGCGACATGCCCGCAATGATGGCGTCGATCTTGCCCGACGTCAACGCCGGCAAAAGCCCGTCCCACTCGATCTTCTGAATCTCCACCGGCCGTCCCAGCTTTTCGGCGAGGGATTTGGCCATCTGCACGTCGTAGCCGTTGGCGTACTCGCCCGGACTGTTCGCCACGGGCACCGCGCCGTTGGCGTCCGTGGACTGCGACCAGTTGAACGGCGCGTAGTTCACTTCCATGCCCACCCGCAAGGGGGCGACCTCCGCGTCCTGCGCGTGCACGGGCACGATGGCAAGGACCAGCGCCACGACCATCATCCCAAGCGTTCTCAAAATCCTCATTGTTCTCTCCTTCCTCCGTTGGCCAAGCCACGGGGTACTGAGTGAATCCCGCAAAAATCAAATAAAAAAAGGAAAGGCTTGCGCCTTTCCACGACGTGGTTCACTCAAGATAGCGCAACACCGTATACGGTGACAGTCCGAAATCTGTTCGATTCCGGCCCAACGGAAGCGCGCGTCCGCTCTCCCATTTCGGCGAATTCGCCTTTCCCCTCCTTCTTCGGCCACCGCCTCCAAAGGGTACTCATCGTCTTCGCGCCTCTACCTCATCAGATGACAAGGAGTATTGATTTTGGTACAGTCTAGTGGTTTGTCCTGCGTCTGTCAAGACCAATTGCGCTTACAGGACAAATTATTTGGGACCAAAGAACATCCAGATCAGCTGGGGCATGAAGACGAGGAACACCGTCGCCACCGGCTGCGTGGCCGCGTAGTAGTTGGAGACGCGGTTGTCCTGCGTCACTTCCAAGAGCGCCCCCAGTGAAGGCGCACTCGTCATGGAGCCCGTCGTGGTTCCCAGCGCCCCAAAGAGCGGCAACTTGAAGAGGCGGTACGCCATGAGGAAGCTCGCGATCGACGAGCCTAAGGTGATGATGACACCGGCGAAGAAGAGCTTGATGCCGTACTGGGAGACGACTTCCACAAAACCCGCGCCGGCATTGGCCCCGGCCTGCATCAGGAAGAACGCCAGACCCAGATCCCGCACGAGTTCCATGTTTCTCTTCTCGTAGGTGAAGTTCACGGGACCGATGTGGCCGAAGTGACCCAGAATGATGCCGGCGATGAGAGCGCCGCCGCCGTTGCCGAGCGAGATTTTGATCGACGGGCCGACAGGGATAGTGAAGCTGCCGATGAGCACACCCAAGACGATGGCGAGCGCAATGCCGAAGAGACCGTGCGGCTCAAAGTCGATGAGCTGCTTCTGGCTCTCTTTTGAGAGGGCCGTCTTGGACTCGGGCACGGTGAGCTTTTCGTTTTCGGCCACGCGGTCGGCGTGGAGCATTTTGGGCACCAATTGCACGAGCAGCACCACACCCACGAGGCCGACGACGTAGGAAATCCCGTAGCCGACGCCCGGAAGCGGGGACGGCGTGAGGCTCGTCACGGTTCCGAGCATGGCGGTTGACGTCAAGGCGCCCGTCCCGAGGCCCAGCGCCAGCTCGATGGGAATGCCCATGAACTGCGAAACGAAGACGATCAGAATTCCCCCGACGATACAGGTCAAAATGGCGATGAACAGGAAACTCAAGCCGTTCTTTTTGACGTTGTTCACGAACGTCTTGCCGGCCATGAGGCCAATCGGCGCGAGGAAAAGGAAGAGGACTTCCGTGATGGATCTCCACGAAAGGAACACGGGAAGATGGCGTCGCTCTGCTATAATGAGAGAAAGTGAGAGAACAAAGGAGTGCGCATGGAAGAAAAGATGTTTTTGGGACTATTGGCCAAGCGTTTCCCCAACCGGCGCGCGGTCATGGGCGAGATCATGCGTCTGAAGACGGAGATGCTGATGCCGAAGGGCACAGAGTACTTTTTCAGCGACATCCACGGCGAGGATCAGGCGTTCATCCACCTCCTGCGCTCGGCTTCGGGCAACATTCGCCGCAAGATTCGCGATGTCTACCGCACCCGTCTCTCGGAGGCGGATCAAAATGAAATCGCCGCGCTCATCTACTACCCGGAGGCGACGCTGGCGAAGAAAGTGGAAGAGATGAAGGACGAGCGCTGGGTGCGCAAGGTCATCCTGGAGCTCATCGAAGTGGCGCGCTACATCGCCTCGAAGTACCCCCGCGCGACGGTGCGGGCGAAATTCCCGGAGCGGTACCGGTCTCTGATCGACGAACTCTTCGTCACGGACAACGGCGAGATCGACCGGCATCAGTACTGCCTTTCGCTCATCGACGCCATCATCGAGGAGGGATTTGCAGCGGACTTCATCGGGGCGCTGGCGCGCACCATTCAGCGCATCTGCGTGAATCACATCCACATCGTGGGCGACATCTTCGACCGCGGTCCGGGGCCGGACAAGATCATCGAGGAACTCATCGCCTTTGACGACGTGGACATCCAGTGGGGCAATCACGACGTGGTCTGGATGGGGGCGCAGCTGGGCAACGAGACCTGCATGATGGCGGTGTTGCGCAATGCCATCAAGTACAACACGTTCGACGTCTTAGAAGACGGCTACGGCATCCACCTGCGGGTCTTGAGCGATTTTGCATCGAAGTACTACGGGGACGACCCGTGTACCTACTTCCAGCCCAAAATCTACGACGAAAATGTCTACAACATCTGGACGCACGAGCGCGCGGCGCAGATGCACAAGGCGCTGGCCATTCTGGAATCCAAGTTGGAAGGACAGCTCCTGGAGCGCCATCCGGAGTATAAGATGGCCGACCGCGTGGTGCTCAAAAAAGTGGACTGGGAGACGATGGAGTACGTGGAGGCTGACGGAACGCGCTATCCTCTGCGCGACACGCACTTCCCCACGATTGACCCTAACCATCCGCTTGCGCTGAGCCCCGACGAGGAACAGCTCGTCTTCAACCTCAAGGCTTCCTTCCGCCACAGCGAGACCTTGCGCCGCCACGTGCGCTTCTTGCTCATGAAGGGGTCGTCCTACAGCCGCTACAACGGCAATTTGCTCTTTCACGGGTGTCTGCCCATGCGGGAGGATGGGAGTTTCGAGGACCTCGTCATCGACGGCAAGCCCTACGCGGGCAAGGAACTCATGGACTACGTAGACTACATGATGACGACGGCCTACTACGCCGACCCCACGTCGAAAAAACGCCAGGACGCGTTGGATTTCATCTGGTACCTGTGGTGCGGGCCCATCAGTCCGATGTTCGGCAAGTCTAAAATGGCGACGTTTGAAAACAACTTCGTCGGAGACAAGGCGCTCGCTAAGGAGGAGCTGAACCCGTATTACGAACTCTGCAACGACGAGCGCGTCGTGGACCGCATCTTCGAGATGTTCGACCTGGAGAAGGAACACGCGCACATCGTCAACGGCCACGTGCCGGTGAAGATCAAGGAAGGCCAGACGCCCATGCGGGCAAACGGCAAGCTCTTCGTCATCGATGGGGGGATCGCGAAATCGTACCAGGCGAAGACCGGAATCGCCGGCTATACGCTCATCTTCAACTCGCACCACATCGCGCTGGCGGAGCATCAGGACTTTGACCGCCTGACGCACGACTTGGAGACGTATTCTCCCGTGGTCACCACCATGGACCGCTATGAGCGCCGCGTCCTCATCGCAGACACGGACGAAGGCCACGCCAATGGCCACCTCATCGAGTCTCTCCACGATCTCATGCACGCCTATGCGACGGGGGAACTCAAGGAATCGGGGCCGGATCAGACGACGGCGGGGTGGACGGCATTTGCACCATGAGCATATTGCGGAGCTGCGGGACGCTATGGCGCGCACACGGGACACGAGGGTGACATTCATCCGCGAAAATTTGGACTTTCAGGCGTAATCCACGAAAAAACCTCCCGCGTCGGCGGGAGGCTTCTTTTTTTAGTTTTTACTCACCATGAGAAGCTTTCCCTGGGCCACCGTCTCAGCCGAGCGCCACGTCCAGCATCATCATCACGGCGAAGCCCAGGGCAAAGGCCATGGGGCCGATGTTAGAGTGCGCGCCTTCGCTCATCTCCGGAATCAGTTCCTCGACCACGACGTACATCATGGCGCCGGCGGCGAAGCTTAAAAGATATGGCAAGATCGGCACGACGAAGCCGGCGGCGAGAAGCGTCACCAGGCCGCCCACTGGTTCCACGAGACCGGACAAGGTGCCGGCGCGAAAGGCCTGCCCTTTCGAAAGTCCTTCGGTGTGGAGTGGCATGGAGACGATGGCGCCTTCGGGGAAGTTCTGTATGGCGATGCCGAGCGCGAGCGTGAGCGCGCCACCCATCGTCATGCCCGTGGCTCCGGTTGCGATGCCGGCCAGCGCGACGCCCACGGCCATCCCCTCGGGGATGTTGTGCAGCGTCACGGCGAAGAGCAATTTGTTGACCGGCGCCATGCGCACGTCCGGACCTTCCGCCTCTTCGCTGTGCAGGTGTTGGTGCGGGATGACGTGATCCAAAAAGAGCAAGAAGCTCATGCCCACCATAAAGCCGAGGACGGCAGGCAAAAACGCCAATCTCCCCATTGGCTCCGATTGTTCCATGGCCGGAATCAAGAGACTCCAGACAGACGCCGCGGTCATGACGCCGGCGGCGAAGCCTTGGAGTCCCCGTTCCATGCGGCGATTGAGCTCGCCCTTCATGAAGAAGACGCAGAGCGCTCCCAACGTCGTCCCGACGAACGGGATCAATAAGCCTGCGATGATTTCCGGACGCATGTTCTGCATGTTCTCCTTACATCTCAACTGGTTCGACAATTACGGCGCCACCGCGACGCCGCGTTATGATTCACTTCCGTAACCCACGTTACGATTCAACGTTTGACGGAACGCGCCGAATGGAGGCGCGGTAGGTTTTCTTAATGGATTGTAGCATAGTCACCGTCAAAAACGCATAGACGGGAATGCTGAAGGCCTGTTTGACCAACATTTTGAAGAACTGCGCTTTGCCGGATTCCGGGCTGATGAAGAAGCTCATGAAGAGCGGCACTAGCACCACGGACGTCACGACCTGCCCCACGAGCACGCCGATGAGCACTTTGGGGAAAGTGTAGTGATCGCGTTCGCCCAAGAGGTTCGTCACCACGACGGGAATGATGCCGGTGAGCGCAGAGGTTAAGGTGTAAACGGGGTTGAAGCCGGCCGACGACGGGCGCACGATGAAGGCCACCAGGTCAGTCACGCCACCCACGATGAAGCCGCCGAGCGGGCCCAGAAAATAGCCGGAGAAGATGATGGGAAGGCCGCCGAAGCTGAGCGCCCCCACGCGAACGGTGTTGATGGCCACGCCCAGCGCCACGAACAAGCCCATCTGGGCGACGCGGCGCGCGGTGAAGTAGTCCTGCCATTTTCGGCTGGCCTGTTGCGCCGGAATTCCCGCATTTGCGCCCGCCGCACTCGCCTCTTGGGCTGCGCGCTTTTCCAGCATCTGCCCTAAAAGGCCAAATATCACGCCCACGGCGACGGCGGCCAAAATCAGCATCCACCAGTTTTGAGATAAGAACGCATTGTAGGCATCATTGCCCGGCTGCCATCGCGCCATCTTCTTGGCGCTGAAGTTGGGCACATCAGGCCAGACGTTGCGCAACACGATGCCCGCGCCCATGGACACGGCGCCCAGGACGCCGCCCCACATGGCATCGGTGAGAAATCCCCCAAAGGCGATGCACACCAGCGCGGCCACGGCTCCCATGTACGCTGCCGGTTCCCCTGCCAGTCGGACAGCGAGCGCCGCCAGAATGGCCAACACGACCGCAATCGGCCGATTGAACTTTTTCATTTTTTCCTCCTTAGTCGACGTTACGTCACCAAGGGCGCCACAAGTGGACACGATGTGCCACCGCCCGTCTCTTTCACCGGTTCGTGTTTCGGCGACGTCCCATCCGAAACCACTTCACGCGACACACCTACCCTTTCTGAATAGTGTAATCGAAAAAGCCGAGGCTGACGAGAGGCGTTGAATGATTTTCACATTTTTTGACGTTTTGAACGAGAACCTCTGAGAGTGGCGATTTCATCCCGACATCACAACGGGAAGCCGCGGCGATCGGCGCACTGTCCTCATGAGGCCAATTCTTAAGATTTTCGAAAAACGTCTTAAGATTTTTGCTTTTTTCACGTCTGTGTTTAACATTAATTATGTAAGTGACCTCTCAGGGAAGTACAGAATCAGGAAGAAAGGAAAAGCCCATGCGTCGACAAGAACACCGCCCCATCTCGTCAGAGCCGAAAAAGCCGAAGAAAAAGCATCGCTTCGTCAAGGTGATCTTGTTGCTCCTCGTCATCGGCGCCGCTTTTCTGCTCTATACGCATCCCTACATTTTGGATGAACTCGTCTCTCTCGTCGTGCCGCGACCGGTGATTTACATCGTCTCCGATCCGGCAAATGGCGGCCTCGATGACTACTACACCCAGATGGTGTACAACGCGGGAGGCGACGTGGCGATGATTTCGACCGACGAGTCCCGGGATGAGATGGCATTCAATCTCGACCATGCGGACGCCTTCATCTTCACGGGCGGCGAGGACGTGGACCCGGCGCTTTATGGCGAAAAAGCGACCACGGACACGCTCCTCATCAACCGAGCGCGCGATGACTTCGAGTTGGCCCTCATCGAGGGAGCCGACGAGCGAGACATCCCCGTCTTGGGCATTTGCCGGGGGATGCAGCTGATCAACGTGCACCGCGGCGGCACCCTCATCCAAGACATTCCATCGGCCCTGCCCGACGCCGTCGTCCATCGCGATCCCCTCATGCAGTCGTTCGCCTTTCACTCCTTAACGTTTGAACCGAATTCACACCTCGCCGATCTCCTGCACCATCCCGAGACCGTCGAGGTGAACTCCTGGCATCACCAAGCCGTCGACCAGCTCGGCGAAGGTCTCGTCGCCGCCGGCCGCGCCGAAGACGGCATCGTCGAAGCCATCGAGGATCCGAGCAAGCCCTTCTTCATCGGCGTCGAATTCCATCCCGAGCGGCTGCCCCTCGAATCCGAAGTCTCCCTCCCCCTCTTCCGCGCCCTCGTGAACGCCGCGCGGAAATAGCCGGGGCGCGCCGGACTCACGCCTCGTTCTCCAAAATGTCCGCGATGCGCTCGCTGGCGTGGCCGTCGCCGTAGGGATTCTGAGCGTTTCGCATCGCCTGATAGGCCGCAGGATCCTCGATGAGCTCCGTGACGGCGGCGATGATGCGATCGGCGTCGGTGCCGACGAGTCGGAGGTTGCCCGTCGCCACGCCCTCAGGCCGCTCCGTGGTCTCGCGTAAGACCAGCGTCGGCGTACCCAGCGCGGCGCACTCTTCCTGAATGCCCCCCGAGTCGGTGAGGCACAAGAACGCGCGCGCCTCCAAATTATGACACGCCACCACGTCAAGGGGATCCACGAGCTTCAGATTGGGCACGTCGCCCAGGATCTCGAACGCGGGCTCGCGCACCTTGGGATTCATGTGGACGGGGTAGATGGCGGCGAGGTCCGGATGCGCCAACAAGAGCGCCCGCACCACTTGAAAGATGCGCGACAGTGGCGCGCCCCAGTTCTCGCGGCGATGTGCCGTCATGAAGAGGAGCCGGCGCGGCCCGATCCAGTCCAGCAGGGGATGCGAAAAATCTTCGCGGACCGTCGTGCGCATGGCGTCGACGACGGTGTTGCCCGTCACAAAGACGCGGGCGGGGTCTTTGCCCTCGCGCAAGAGGTCCTCAGCCGCATGGCTCGTGGGCGCGAAGTGGTACGTTGCCACCAAGCCGATTGCCTGACGGTTGAACTCCTCGGGGAAGGGACTGTCCATGCGCCCCGTGCGCAGGCCGGCCTCCACGTGCCCCACCGGGATCCCCAGGTAAAACGCCGATAACATCGCCACGAAGGCCGTGGTCGTGTCGCCGTGCACCAGGACGACATCCGGCGCCTCCGCGCGCAGGACATCGCGCAGCTTTTGCAGAATGGCGAGCGTGATGTCAAAGAGGTCCTGCCCTTTCTGCATGATGGACAAGTCGACGTCGGGGTGCACGTCAAAGACTTCCAGCACCTGATCGAGCATTTCGCGATGCTGGCCGGTCACGCACACGCGCGTCTCGACGCCCGGCCGCTCGTTCAGCACGCGCACCAACGGGCACATCTTGATGGCCTCCGGACGCGTCCCAAAAATGACCAGCACCTTACGCATGATTCCCCCTTTCGACCTCAATCCACAACCTCCACGCCGAGCTTCACCTTACAGGTGGTACACGCCCGGCAGCGCGACGCTGTGATGCCCATCCAGCACCACCTTGCCCCGGAGTTTCTCCTGCCGCTCCCTGATCTCCGCGTGCTTGACCATGATGACCACGAAATCCACCGCGTCGAGAAACGCGTCCAAATCGTGGACTTGATGCGCCACCACATCCTCGTGGATCATGGGATCGTAGACCACAAAATCCCGCGCCTCCGGCAATGCCAAGAGTTGGAGCGTCGGTGACTCCCGCATGTCATCCACGTCTTCCTTGTACGTGAGCCCGTAGAGGCCAACGCGCGCCGACGCCGGCAAATGCTCTTGACGCGCGATCTCGTGAATGCGCCGCAGCACGTAGCGCGGCATGGCCGCATTCGTCTCCAGCGCCGTGCGGATGAGCGGCGTCAGCGTCGGATAGTCCCCGACCAAAAACCACGGATCCACGGGAATGCAGTGCCCGCCCACACCCGGGCCCGGCTCCAGGATGTTCACGCGCGGATGCATGTTGCAGATGCGGATGATGTCGTAGACGTCGAGTCCGCTCTCGTGGCACAGGTGCATGAGTTCATTCGCAAACGCGATGTTGACCGCACGAAACGTGTTCTCCACCACTTTTGTCATCTCCGCCGTGCGGAGGTCGGTCACGACGATCTCGCCCCGGCAAAACGAAGCGTAGAGCGCCTTCACCCTCTCCCCGATGGCGACGTCATCCGCCCCGATGGTGCGGTTGTTCCACTCGAGCTCGTGGATCATATTCCCCGGCAAGATGCGCTCCGGCGCATGCGCCAAGTGCACGTGCTTTCCCGCCGCCACGACGAGCGGGCGCACGGACGCCTCCATCGTGCCCGGCGCGATGGTGGACTCCACGACGAGAATGGCCTCATCTGGAGCCACGGCCAGCACCTGACGGGCGGCCGCCTGAAGCGCCGTGACGTCCACTTTTTTCGTCACGGCGTCATAGGGCGTCGCCACCGAGATGATGTACACATCGGCAACCACCACATCGGTCGTGAACGCGATGCCATTTTGCCGCGCTTTTTGAAAGACGTCATCGAGACCCTGCTCATGGAAGGGCGCCTCGCCCGCCTGAAGCGCCGCCACACGCGCCGCGTCTTTTTCGCTGCCCACGACCGAAACGCCGTGCGCCGCCAGCATCAGGGCCGTCGGCAAGCCGATATATCCCAAACCGATCACGTTGATCTTCATGCTCATTCCTCTTCACTTCGACCCAAGACGGTCTCGTAGAGCGCCAGGAGCTTCTTTTCCTCCTGCGCCCAATTGTATTTTTCGATGACGGCGCTACGCGCGCGTTGTCCCATTTCCGCCGCGCGGGCGGGATCTGCGCGGAGCGTCTCGATGGCCGCGCGGATGGCGTCCACATCGTTCGGATCCACGCAGACGCCGCAGTCCTCCCCTTCGATGACCTCGCGCCACGCCCGAAAATCGGTCGCCACAATCGGCAGACCCGCGTATAGAATTTCAAACAGCTTCGTGTTGGACAGATTGCCTTCCTTGCCGTTGTAGGCGGGGATGTAGTCCAGAAGCGCCACGCCCATCTGCGCGGGGCCGTAGATGTCCTGACGCACCCGTCCAAACGGCAGCGTCCCCCGATAATCCACCTTCGCCCATCCGGTCGATGCGGTGAGTTCCTCCAGATACGACGCCTGCGCAATCCCGGCAAGCTTCACCGTCACGCCCTCCAACGGTGCGACGGCGGCCAAGAGTTCCTTCAAGTGCCACATGGGTTTGATGCCGCCGGCGTAGCCGATGACCCACGGCGTCGCGGCTCTGGCGTCCGCAGGCGATGCCGTGGCATCGACATCGCCTGCGGGCGGGTGCGCGCTGTTTTCCGGGGCTTGCAGCGCCGTAGGTTGCCCCTGGTCCGGCGTCGCGCCGCAGCGCCCCTCGGCTTCATCCCCCCGCGCCTCGGCCGCGTCCACGATGGGAAAATTATAGATCATCGCAATGGGATCCACGAAACGCGAAAGGCGCTCGCGCGTCTTCTCATAGCAACAGATGAGCGCGGCGAGCTTAGAGGCGGCGTGGCGTTCCACGGCGAGCGTCGCGCGACGCACGAGTTCCGCCGTGAGGCCTGACAGATATGCCTTTTTGACGCCGTAGTCCTCGTGGCTGTCGAAGATCACGCGTCGGCCGGCGCGCCGCAGGCGGCCCACTTGCAACAGCAGTTCCGGGTCGTGCAAGTGCACCACTTCTGCGGGCACGGTGAGAGCCACGTCCACCACGTGGCGCGCGTAGATGAAGGCGCGCTTCACGCGTCCGGCGGGCTTCTCACCGCAGCCGATGACGCGCACACCCGCCTCCTCGCGAGACGCGCCGGGCGCGACCAGCGTCACGTCGTAGCCCGCGCGGGCCAGCGAGACGCACTCTTTGTGAAAAATCCGCGGATCATCCGACGGATGCACACTCGTGATGTGACAGACGGCGGTCATGAGCGCTTCTTCCCTTCTCTCTTTTCCTCCAGCATTTGCTCTAGAAACAAGGCGTAGCGATGGGCGGCCATGGGAATGGTGAAGTCGCGCGACACAAACGCCTCGCACACGGCGTCCCTTGAGGGACGCGAAACGGCCCGCGCCTCTTCCATCTCCTGCCACCAACGGGCCGCGTCCGCCTCCAAATCCGCAAAGTGCACCAAGTTCAAGCCAAAGTCCACCTCTGGCGTGATGACGTCGCTGATGACGGCCGGCACGCGCGCCGCCTGCGCCTCCAGGACGACCGTGGGGAACCCCTCGGAAAACGACGGCAAGACGAGCGCGTCCAGCGCCGGGTACAGCGTCGAGAGCGGCTCCACGCGGCCCACAAAGGTCACGACGTCGTCGAGCGCTCTCTCCCGCACCTCACGGCGCAGCGCTTCTTCGCATTCTCCTGCGCCCACGAGCACGAAGTGCGCGGCAATTCCCTGCGCCTTCGTGTACGCGGCGATGTCGAAGCACTTGTGGTGGTTCTTGATGGCGACGTAGCGGCCGATGAGCCCGACGAGGGGCGTCCCGTCCGAAACGCCCCAGCGCGCCCGCCACAGCTCTCGCGCCTCACTCGCTTCTGAATCAGAGAGGAGGAAGGGCTCGATTTCGATGGCGTTGGGGATGACGACGGGCACTTCGGTCGTCGCCCCGTAGACGTCGTGGATGGCCTGCGTGCCGCAGCCGATGGGAGCGGCGGACAGGTGGCGGTTCAACCACTGGTCGCGCCGGCGATAGAGCGCTTCTTTCCCGCCGTGGACGCGGTAGTCCACTTTTCCGTGCGCGTGAATGAGCACGATGGGCACGTGGTACCGGCGCGCGATCCACAGAAAGGGCAACACGCGGTAGCCTTGCAGATGGAAGTGCAGGGCGTCGTAGCGATGCACGCGCAGGGGCGCTTCCACTCCGTGGCGAAACGTCGCCCACCCTTCGCGCTTGGGGTTCTCCATCCGGTAGGCCTCGCCTCCGGTTTGGCGAATGAGATGGCGAAACGAGGGCGGGACGGGCGTGAACGAGAGCGTGTCGAAGGTCAAATGTTCCCCCGCCGCACCGCGCGCCAGATTTTGAATGAACATGGACGTGCCGCCGCCATAGCCCCCAAAAATGTGCAGAATTCGCATGATCGCCTCCTCTCGTTATTATACGGCATGGATGCGTCGGACGCGAATTTGGGACGGCTGGGCGCGGCATCCGGACGCTGGCGCAGGGGCAGAGCGCGCACGACAACTTCTGGGATTTCGCCTCCGCCAACCGCGAGGCCACGCACATTCGATGACGATGGAAGGCGGACGAACAGACGCACGAGGCGATTCAAGATTTGAAATCGGCAGGATTGAAGCTGGTGCTAATTTCGAATAAAATGGGTCACTTGAAAGAGCTCGATGGCAAGAAACACGAAATCAAGGAAACGTACCACTCGGCCTCGTCAGTGCTCTACGATGCCTTGCTGCTCGTGAAAACGGACGCCATTGAAGCATCGCAGATGCCGAAGTTTGAACGCTAACGCGAAGGAGGGACGATGTTTCAGAAAATCCGAACAACTCATGTCGGATCGCTGCCCAGACCGGAAGCCCTTTTGAAGGCCAATAACATGCGCGCCGCGGGTGAGATTTCTGACGCGGAGCTGGAGGAGACGCTCAAGGGTGCTGTGGACGCGGTCGTCAAGAAGCAGCAGGACATCGGCATCGACATCGTCAACGACGGCGAATACGGTCACATCACCTCTGGCGCGGTGGACTATGGCGCCTGGTGGAACTATTCGTTCTCTCGTCTGGGCGGCTTGACGCTGACGGATGAGGATCGCTGGGCGAAGGACGACGTCATTCGCTCGACGCCGGGGCATATCCGCCTGACGACGTTTAAGGATCGTCGCGACCGCCGCAAGTTTGAGGCGGCCTATACGGATCCGGACAACGGCGTGCTCATGGGGCGCAATCGGGTGCCGAATCCGGCGTTTACCGGTCCGGTGACATATGTGGGCCAGGAGCTCGTTCAACGCGACATTCGCCTGCTGAAGGAGGCGATGGCGAAGTACGGCATCGAAACGGGTTTTATGGCGGCGATTTCGCCGGGTGCGGCGGCGCGTCTGGACGACAATTACTACCATGACGAGGACGCGCTCTTGGACGCGGTGGCGGATGCCATGCACGAGGAGTACAAGGCCATCACGGATGCCGGACTCATCGTGCAGTTGGATGCGCCGGATTTTGCTGAAGCGTGGGATCAGATCAACCCGGAGCCGACGCTTGAGGACTACCGGGCGTGGCTTCAGAAGCGTGTGAACGCAGCCAATCGCGCGCTTCAAGGGATCGATCCGGAGATGGTGCGTCTGCACATCTGCTGGGGGTCATGGCATGGCCCGCACACGACGGACATTCCGTTTGCGGACATCGTCGACTTGTGCCTCCAGGTGCATGCCAAGTACTTCTCGTTTGAGTCGGAGAGTCCGCGCCATCAACACGAATGGAAACTCTGGAAAGAAGTAACGTTGCCTGAACACAACGTCATCGTCCCGGGTTTCATCTCGCACTCCACTAACGTCGTCGAGCATCCCGACCTCATTGCGGATCACATTGTGCGCTTTGCAGAGGTGGTCGGCCCTGAGCGCGTCATCGCCTCCAGCGATTGCGGTCTCGGCGGCCGTCTCCACGAGCAAATCGCCTGGGCGAAGCTGGAGTCCCTCGTCGAAGGGGCAAAGCGCGCCACAGAGCGGTTGAACGCGTAAATCGAAAAAAGCGACGGCTTTCGGGGCCGTCGCTTTTTTATTAGTCGTCACGGAAAGGAGTCATGTATGTTCACCGAGGAACAACAAAAACTCATTCAGGAGCCGGTCTTTGGCTTTTTTCACCAAATTTGCTAGATTCCGCGTCCCAGTTTTCACGAAGGGCGAATCAGTGCCTTCTTGACATCATAGGCCAAAGAACAGGGATTTGACGTGGAACAGGATGCGGCCATGAACGTCCTGATTCGCAAGCCGGCGTCGCCGGGTTACGAGGACGCGCCCGGCATCATGCTGCAGGCGCACATGGACATGGTCTGCGAAAAGGCGCCGAATGTCCCCCACGACTTTTCGCGGGACCCCATCTCATGACAGATCGAAGGCGACTGGGTGACGACGGGCGGACGCACCACGCTCGGCGCCGACAACGGCATCGGCATGGCGCTCGCCATGTGTGGCGGCGTCTCCTTCAAGAAGTGGATGAAGTATCTACTGCCGCTCTTCATTGTCTGGTGGGGCATCGCCTTTTTTTTCTGACGATTGCGGTGAAGATCCAGTACGGGCCGTTCTAAATCACGTGATGCTGACGCATTTCGGTAGTAGACGCCCGCTCAGTACACGGCTGGTTTGCAAATTCCCGGATTTGCCATGTTTGGGACGCCCCCTCAGTACACGGCTGGTGTGCAAAATCTCGGATTTGCCATGTTTGCGACGCCCTCTCAGTACACGGCTGGTGTGCAAAAGCCCGAATCTGCCATGTTTGCGTCGCCCCCTCAGTACACGGCTGGTTTGCAGAAAGCTCCAAATGCCATGTCCCTTGGGTACAGTATAAA
>JAQYPV010000016.1 GCA_028726605.1 Peptoniphilaceae bacterium
CTGGTGAAAGTCAGCAAGACCTTTTTCTTAGGATATGGAGGATTTACCCGCAAGCCACCCGTTATACGGGAGTGAACAAAGTAAATCCGGTTTTGGTATCTGCTATCAATTTGCTATCAAATGCCCCGTTTCCGCTTTAAGCCCCCAGTGTTTTCAAGGCTTTGCGGGTTTTGTCAGTTATTCCCACTCAATCGTCGCGGGTGGCTTGCTCGTGATGTCGTAGACCACGCGGCTGACGCCATCGACTTCGTTCACGATGCGGTTGGACGCGCAGTCGAGGACGTCGTAGGGGATGCGCGCCCACTCGGCGGTCATAAAGTCGTTGGTGGTGACGGCGCGCAGGCCGATGATGCGGTCGTACGTGCGGGCATCGCCCATGACGCCGACGGTGGCGACGTTGGTGAGGACGGCAAAGTACTGGCCGATGTCGCGCGCAAGGCCCGCCTTCTTCACCTCATCGCGCCAGATGGCGTCGGCCTCCTGGACGATGCGGATCTTCTCGCGCGTGATCTCCCCGATGATGCGCACTGCGAGACCCGGCCCGGGGAAGGGCTGACGCCACACCAGATCGTCGGGGATGCCCAGCTTTGTCCCCACCGCGCGCACCTCGTCCTTGAAGAGGGCGCGCAGCGGCTCCACCAAATCCGTAAACGCCACATGCTCGGGAAGGCCGCCCACATTGTGATGCGACTTGATGACCGCGCCGCCCACGCCCGATTCGATGACATCGGGATAAATCGTCCCCTGCACGAGCACATCCACCGCGCCGATCTTCTGCGCCTCTTCCTCAAACACGCGGATGAACTGCTCGCCGATGATCTTGCGCTTCTGCTCCGGATCCGTCACGCCCTTCAGCAAATCGAGATAGCGTTCGGACGCGTCCACGCGGATGAGGTTGAGGCCAAACGTCTCTTTAAAGACTTGCTCCACCGTGTCTGCCTCGTCTTTGCGCAGCATCCCGTGATCCACAAAGACGCACGTGAGATCCTGTCCGATGGCCTGATGCACTAAGAGCGCCGCCACTGACGAATCCACGCCGCCCGAAAACGCGCACAGCGCCTTCTTGCCGGCGAGCTGTTCTTTCAGCGTCGCCACGGTGTGCTGGATAAAGGTGTCCATCTGCCACGTGCCCTTCACGCCGCAGACGCGATACAGGAAATTGTGTAAAATGTTGCGTCCTTGTTCCGTGTGCTCCACTTCCGGGTGGAACTGCATGCCGTAGAACTGCTTTTCTTCGTTGGCAAACGCCGCCACGGGACAGTGCGCCGAATGTGCAATCGAGACGTAGCCCTCGCCCAGGGCGTTGATCTGGTCGTTGTGGCTCATCCACACGACGGACTCTTCCGGCATGCCCTCAAAGAGCGGCGAATCCACCGCAAACGTGGTCTCCGTCTTGCCGTACTCCGGCACGCCCGCCGCATCCACCCGGCCGCCATCGGTGTGCGCCACCCACTGCGCCCCGTAGCAGATGCCCAACACGGGAATCCCCAGCGAAAGCAGGCGCGCATCCGCCTGGCGCGACCCATCAGCGTAGACCGAATCCGGCCCGCCCGTCAAAATGATGCCCGCGTACCGGCCGTCACGAATCTCCTCAAACGGCATCGTGCAGGGCTTGATCTCGCAGTACACGTGCTCTTCCCGCACGCGCCGCCCGATCAGCTGCTTGTACTGCCCGCCAAAATCCAAGATCAGGATCTTTTCATCCTGTAACTGTTTTTCCGACCCCATACTCTTCCCCCTGTCCTCGCGTTTGCTCTTATTATAACGAAAAGAATGCGCCAAGCGCGCCCGCGTTCAAGAAAACGCATCACTCGTCGCCCGCCTTCATGCAAACGTAGGGTGACGCAAACATACGGTGACGCAAACGTAGGGTGACGCAAGCCCTCCGCCACGGCGTCACATCAGCTAAGCGCGCTCAAAAACTCGTAGATGCCGCCTTCATTGTGCGATGTCGTGCGGTGGGTCGCCACGGCGATGAGCCCATCGGACGCCTCCGCCATGGCCACGCCGGCGCCCGCGTAGGTGAGCATCGGGATGTCGTTGTCCTGGTCGCCAAACGCGATGATGTTTTCCGGCAAAATCCCGATGGCATCGGCGTACTCCTGTAGCCCCGTGCCCTTGTTGATGCCGCGCAGCATGGTCTCAAAATACGTCTGCGCCGAAAACGCGCTGTAGAGGTGCGCTTCGTAGCTATGTCGAACCGCCGCGTCCGTGGCGATGATGCGCTCGCGGTCCCCGGAAATGCAGACTTTGAGCGGAGGCGCCTCCAGCGGTTCCAGAAGATTGCGCATGACGACCGGCATGTGGGTGACAGTCGAGATCATCTCCATCGCCTCGCGAAACGGCCGGCCGGCGTAGCGCGCGTGCTCGTCCTTCGGCGGATGCACGCAGATGATGTCGCCGTAGTAGGCGAACATCGAAAGCTCCGCCGGCGCCCACGCCTCGAAAAAGGTTTGGGCCGTCTTGGTCTTGATGGGGTGCTTCCACAGGTCGGTTTCGTTCTCGTAAGAATACGCGTGCGCCCCGTTGTCTCCGATGAGCACGCCATCGTGGAGATCCATGTCCAGTTCCCGCCCGTAGCGGATCATGCCGGGAATGGGACGCCCAGAGATGAGCACCACGCGCACTCCCGCCTCCTGCAGGTCTTTGAGCAACTGTTTGGTGCGCGCCTCAATCGTCTGGTCCGACTGCAAGAGCGTGCCATCCATATCTAACGCGACCAGCTTCATCGCGTGGCCGTTGGGCAATGTCCATTGGTTTTTCATACCATTCCTTTCTTTTCACGTTACACCACTGATTTTAACAGAAGCCGAGCGGCGTCTTGTTATAATAAAGTAAGATATTTTAGAAGATACGAGGAGGGGCCATGAGCGACAAGAAGACCGTGAGCGCCAAAGCGGGTGCGGAAAAAGAGTTCGAATACGACACCAGTTTTACACAGAATCGCGAATTATCGTGGCTGGAATTCAACCGCCATGTGCTGCAGGAGGGGATGGATCCCCGCGTGCCGCTTTTGGAACGTTACAAGTTCGTGGCCATCTTCACAAGCAATTTGGATGAATTCTTCCGCGTGCGCGTGGGCTCCTTAAAAAATCTGGAGGAAGTGTCCAATCAGAATCGCGACAACAAGACCGGCTGGACGGCAGCGGAGCAACTGTCGAAGATCTTTGCGCGCATTCCCCAGCTCTATCAGGAGCGCGATGCCGCGCTGGCGCAGCTGAAGCCCCTTTTGGCGGAAAAAGGCATCGTCCGCCGCCGCATCGACGAGCTCACGCCTGAGGAGGCGGCCTATTTGG
This sequence comes from Peptoniphilaceae bacterium, assembly GCA_028726605.1. Lineage (GTDB taxonomy): Bacteria > Bacillota > Clostridia > Tissierellales > Peptoniphilaceae > Murdochiella. Next base: position 3,297 of record JAQYPV010000016.1, read on the forward strand.
ACGCGTACTACCAGCAGAATCTGCTGCCGCTCCTGTCGCCGCTCATCATCGACACGCGGCACCCGTTCCCGCATCTGTCGAATCAGATGCTCTATGTCTTTTGCGATGTCAAGGACGTGAAGGGCATGGAGTTTTACGGGGTCATCGGCGTGCCCATGATGATCGGCCCGGTGGTGTTTTTCCCGAATTCGGCGCATTACATCTTGCTGGAAGACATCGTGATGGACAAGGCGGCGGCGCTGTTCAGCGGGTTCAAGATCGACAATCTGGCGGTCATCTCCGTCACGCGCAATGCCGACATCGACCTCGACGACGGCATCGACGAGTTGGAGGGCAATCTGCGCCAGGTCATGAAGAAGGCCATCCGCAAACGCAATCGCCTCGCGCCGGTGCGTCTGGAGATTCAGGGGACGCTGCCGAAGTCGTCGATCAAGTTCCTCATGAAACATCACAATCTGGAGGCGGAGCAGGTCTATTTTTCCAAGGCGCCGCTGCGCATGAAGTACGTGTTCGCCATTGAGGAGCATCTCACGCCGAAGATGAAGGATCAGGTCTGCTATCAGCCGTTTGCGCCGCAGCCGTCGCCCATGTTCTTACCGCATTGGCCGGTGATCGACCAGATTCTGGAGGCGGATCGGCTGCTGCACTATCCGTATGAGAGTATGGACCCGTTTTTGCACATGTTGAAGGAGGCGGCGGAGGACCCGATGGTGATCTCCATTTCCATCACCATCTACCGGATGGCGTCTGTGTCCAAAGTGGCGGAGTACTTGGCGCGGGCGGCGGAGAACGGGAAGGACGTGCTGGCGCTCATGGAGTTGCGCGCGCGGTTCGACGAGGAGAACAACATCGACTATTCGGAGCGGCTGGAGCAGGCGGGCTGCACGGTGATCTATGGTCTAGAGGAGTACAAGGTCCACTCGAAGATCTGCCACATCACGATGTATCGCGAGGGGCGCGTGCGGATGATTACGCAAATCGGCACGGGCAACTACAACGAGAAAACGGCCAAGCAGTACACGGATCTGAGTTTTTTCACGGCGGATCCGGTCATCGGTCAGGACGCGTCGATGTTTTTCAAGAACATGCTCATCTCCAAACTCGACACGCGCTATGGCGAGCTCCTCGTGGCGCCGACGGGCATCAAGCCAGCGCTGCTCTCGCTGTTTGACCGGGAGATCCTGCGGGCGAAGAACGGCGAGCCGGCGGCGGTCATCCTCAAGTGCAACTCGGTCACGGAGCGCGATTTGATGGACAAGATTTCGGAGGCGTCTGAGGCGGGCGTCCACATTACGATGATCGTGCGTGGCATCTGCTGTCTCTTGCCGGGCGTGCCGGGCAAGACGGAGAATGTGCGCATCATCTCCATCGTCGGGCGGTTCCTGGAGCACCATCGCATCTACTGCTTTGGGGCGAATCGGGAGGACATGTACATTTCGTCGGCGGATCTCATGACGCGCAACTTGGTGAACCGGGTGGAGATTGCCGTGCCCATTCGCGATGAGGCCATTCGCGCCAAGATCTCGCATATTTTGGATGTGTACTTGGCTGATGACCAGAAGGCGCGGGAGTTGCACGCCGACGGTTCGTACACGCAGTTTTCGGGCGATCGCCATGTGGCGGCGCAGTCGCGCTTCATGGAAGAAGCCGAAGACGCCGCCGGTCGACGTCGCGAGCAGATCTCTCTGCACGAGCACCACGAGCGCACGCAGAAGTTACTGTCGTTGGAGAAGACGCGGCGGGAGCAGCTGTTAGAGGAGCGGGAGCGGCTGGATCAAGAGATTTTGGCGGAAAAGGAGCGTGAGGCGCAGGTTGCGGGCCTCGTCGGGGCGCCGACGGGTGATGGTGGACAGGCGCAGGCGGCCGAATCGACGAGCACTTCCGGCGAGGTTGCGGCGG
>JAQYPV010000017.1 GCA_028726605.1 Peptoniphilaceae bacterium
CCACCAATCCTGAGGATTCTGTTCCGCCCACCCATCGTGCGGATACGAAATGGGATAGGAACGCGACACGCTAGCCAAGATGTGCAGCGCGTCATCCATCAATATCATCTTGACCGAGCTGGTGCCCAGGTCAATGCCTACATAACTCATATACACACCTTCTTATAGAACGTATATCGCTTCCAACGAACTCTTTCTGTTAAATGCTATGGTGTAAAACATAAGTACAGCGACGAACGAAGAATTCATTCGTCGCTGTGGGGGAGATTGATTAGCGCTCGGACTCGAACTTACCGTTTAGCAGAATGGAATTGACCACACCTTCCAAGTACTCCTGACGTCCGCTGGACAGTCTCGGCTCGCCATGACTTAAGGCATATTGCTCCAAATCTGCAAAATCCGTTTGATCCTTAACGATTTTTTCGCCAATTCCCGTTTCGTAGCTGCTGTATTTCTTTGCCACAAAATCGTCGATACGGCCATCTTCGATCAATTGCTGTGCTTTGATCAAACCAAACGCAAAGGAATCCATGCCCAAGATATAAGCATAGGCAATGTCTTCCGGAGTAAAGGAGGCACGGCGAACTTTGGCGTCAAAGTTCAGGCCCCCATTTGTAAATCCGCCGGCCTTGAGAATTTCGTACATCGCCAAGGTTGAATCGTATACATTGGACGGGAATTGATCCGTATCCCAGCCCAGCAACAAATCACCCTGATTGGCATCGACTGACCCAAACACGCCGAATGTCCGGGCCAAACGAAGCTCATGTTGGAAGGTATGTCCCGCTAGTGTCGCATGGTTCGCTTCAATATTGATCTTAAAGTCATCCATCAAGTCGTATTTCTCTAAAAAAGCGATACATGTTGCAACGTCAAAATCGTACTGATGCTTCGTCGGCTCTTTCGGCTTCGGTTCAATGTAGAAATCGCCTTTGTATCCTTTTCCTCGTGCGTAGCGGACGGCCATTTTTAACATCCGCGCATAGTTGTCAAATTCCAAACCCATATTCGTATTGAGCAGGGTTTCATAGCCTTCACGACCACCCCAAAAGACGTAACCCTTGCCGCCTAATTCAATCGTGGCATCCAAGGCGTTCTTGACCTGTGTCGCCGCCCAGGCGAAGACATCTGCTTCGCAAGACGTCGCCGCGCCGTGCATAAAACGAGGATGATTAAAACAGTTTGAGGTTCCCCATAGGAGTTGGATTGGCGTTCCCTGCATCTTCTGTTTTACGTAGGCAACCATCTCTTTTAGATTGTCGTTACGCTCTTGTAGACTATTTCCCTCCGGCGCGAGATCAGCGTCATGAAAGCAGAAGTATTCGATTCCCAATTTGTCCATGAAGTCGAACGCAGCGTCCACTCTCGCCTTGGCTAATTCCATAGGGTCGGTTTTCCCATCATAGTTACGTGCCATGGTTTCATCGCCAAAGGGATCTCTCCCTCCAGCAACCATGGTATGCCACCAAGAAAGCGCAAACTTCAAATGCTCTTTCATTTTCTTTCCGGCAACCTCGCGTTCTGCATCATAGAACTTAAAGGCAAAGGGATTCGTAGACTCGCTACCTTCGTATTTAACTTTGGGTACATTTTCAAAAAAAGCCATAGTTTCCTCTTTCTATTTGTTTACACAGTATTGTCATTACTATGCATCTATTCTGAGGCGTTCCGCCGTTTGGATACGATGTCGAACACGACCGCAACGGCCAACACAACACCTTTCACAATGCGCTGATAATCCGCATCGATTCCCATGATCGACATGCCGTTATTCAAGACTCCCATAAAGACGGCACCAATGACAACTTGCCAAACCGTGCCCACGCCACCGTAGGCGGACGCTCCACCGATATAGGCCGCAGCAATTGCGTCCATTTCGTAACCATCCCCCAAAGTCGGTGTCGCCGAATTGAAGCGAGCGACCACCATCAAGCCAGCAACGGCGGCCAAGAGTCCTGAATTGACATACGCCTTAAAATAGACGTGTCGTGCATCAATACCGCTTAGAGTCGCTGCATTTTCATTGCCGCCAACGGCGTAATAATGTCTTCCATTGACGGTACGCGAAGCATAATAATTGTATAGAAATACAATCGCGGCGAGCAAAATCAAGATGACAGGAAAGCCTCTGAACTTCGCCAGACTGTAGGTGACGAAGAGCAAACCGGCAACGACCAACATCGTTTCAACGGCAAATGCCGCGTCCGACTTCTCCTCCATGGCGATCTTTTTCTCCGCCCTGTGATTCTTGAGCGCATTGATAATATACGCAATGACAGCAGCGATTCCGATCACCATGCAGATGACATCCAATTCGCCCACCTTCGGGGATGGAAGATAACTATTGAACAGACGTGAATAGTTGTCAGGAAAGGGCGCAATCGTAAATCCTTGCAATATGACTAAGGAAAGCCCTCGCCACGCCATCATACCTGCCAGTGTCACAATAAACGAAGGGGCCTTGATATAAGCGATCAAATATCCCTGAATTGCACCGAGGATGAGACCCACTCCAAGGCAGATCGCAATCGAAAGGTAGATGTTCATGTGTTGTTTAACGATCATCACGCCAGCCAAGGAACCCACTAACGCAACGATAGAGCCCACCGAAAGATCGATGTTCCCACCCGTTAAGATGCAGAATAGCATTCCAACAGCTAGCACGATGACATAGGCATTTTGTGAAATGATATTATTGACGTTTTGCGGTAAGAGGACATTGCCTCCAGTGAGAATAGTGAAAACCACGATAACCGCTAACAAAATGAAAACCATGCTGTTTTTTTTCACTTTGTCTAAGATGCCTGAATTCATGCCTCCTCCTTTCGCACATCTTTTACAATACAAGACATGATTTTCTCCTGTGACGCCTCTTCAATCGGAAACTCTCCCTTGATTCTTCCTGCGTCCATGACGTAAATGCGGTCGCACATGCCTAATAATTCCGACATATCGGAGGAGATCATCAACACACATTTGCCCTCTGCCACTAGAGCATTCGCAATCTCGTATATTTCGTATTTGGCGCCGACGTCAATTCCACGCGTTGGCTCATCCAAAATGAGAATATCCGGATCCGTAAAAATCCATTTGCCCAATAGTATTTTCTGCTGATTGCCTCCGCTGAGATTGCCCACCTTCTGATCGATAAACCGACATTTCACGTGAAGTCGGTCAACCATTTCTTTTGCCGCCTTACGCTCAGCTTGGCGATCAATGACACCTCTTTTACTGACACGCTTCAAATTGGCAAGACTGTGATTGGTATTGATCGTACTGTCCAAGATGAGTCCATTGTCTTTACGATCTTCAGTGACATAAGCCAGCCCCGCCTCAATGGCCTCAGAAATGGTTTTTAACTCCACCGCCTTACCGTCAATGAACATCTGCCCGCTTATATTTCGGCCATAACTTCGACCAAAAACGCTCATGGCCAGTTCTGTTCTTCCAGCCCCGATGAGCCCGGCAATACCGACAATTTCACCTTTACGGATCGTCAGATTCACCCCATCGACAACCTTTTTATTCACGCGTCGAGGATGAAAGACGGTCCAATCTCGAATCTCAAATCCAACATCACCTACGGTCGATTTGCGCTTCGGATAGCGATCCGACAATTCACGCCCGACCATGCCACGAATGATGCGGTTTTCGTCTATGTTGTGCTCTTTATTCGATAGCGTTTCGATGGTCTTACCGTCTCGAATGACAGTAATGCTATCGGCCACATAAGCGATCTCATTGAGCTTATGCGAAATAATAATGGACGTGAGTCCTTCCTTCTTTAATGCCAATAACAAATCGAGGAGCCTTCGAGCATCCTTTTCATTCAATGAAGCCGTTGGCTCATCTAGGACCAACAGCTTGACGTTCTTAGATAAAGCCTTTGCGATTTCAACCAATTGTTGCTTGCCGACGCCTAAATTTTTTACCAGCGTATACGGTGATTCGTGTAAATCGACAAGTCGCATTTGATCTACGGCGCGGAGATGTGTTTTTCGCCAGTCGATGTTATACTTCGAACCCTGTTCATTGCCGAGAAAAATATTCTCAGCGATATCCATATGTGGAATTAACGCTAATTCTTGATGGATGATGACGATCCCACACGCTTCGCTGTCCTCGATCTTATTAAATTGGCACAATTCACCGTTATAACGAATTTCCCCAGAGTAACTCCCATAGGGATAGGTGCCGGTCAGGACGTTCATTAACGTCGTCTTTCCGGCACCGTTCTCCCCACAAATTGCGTGGATTTCTCCACGTGTAACCTGGAGGTTGACTTGATCCAATGCCTTTACCCCTGGAAATTCTTTTGTAATATCGGTCATTTCTAAGACAATATCTGTCAAAACAACCTCCTGACGGTTTAATTCTCGCGGTTAAACGTGAGCGATCGATTACTTCAAATCCTCTTCCGTATAGTAGCCGGAATCCACTAATAATTCTTTGTAGTTGTCCTTCGTCGCTGCTACCGGTTCGACGAGGAATGACGGGATGATCCCCGCTCCATTGTCATACGTATTGGTGTCGTTGACCGGAACTTCTTTTCCCTCCGACAACGCCGTGATCATGTTCACGACAGCATCTGCCAACGCACGCGTGTCTTTGAATACAGACATGGCTTGCTTTCCGGCGATAATGCTCTTCACATTTGTGATTTCGCAGTCCTGTCCCGTAATGATGGGCCAAGTCCCGGTGTAGTTCTCTGCTAAAGCTGATGCTGAACCATGAGCAGTAGAATCATTAGAGCAGAGTACGGCGTCCAAGTTCTTCCCATCGTTATAGAAGGAAGAAAGGATATTTTCCATGCGTTCCTGTGCCTTTTGATTCGACCACTCGGGCGTTGCACATTCTTGGCGGCTCACCTGACCTGAGGGAACCACTAACTTACCGGCGTCAATGTATGGCTGAAGCACTTCCATGGCACCGCCGTAAAAGAAGACGACGTTGTTATCATCAGTCGGACCGGTCACAATCTCTAAGTTGAATGGACCGTCCTGATTCTCCAGATCGAGTGTGTCTGCAATGTACTGTCCCTGCAACTTCCCGACCTTTGTGTTGTCGAACGTGGCATAGTAACTCACAGCATCTGAGTTCATAATCAAGCGGTCATAAGCAATAACTGTCACTCCTGAGGCCTTTGCCGTGTCGAGTACGTTGGTAAGAGCACTTCCATCAATGGAAGCGACGACGAGCAGATCACAGCCATTCGTAATCATATTCTCCAGTTGCGAGACCTGCGTTCCGATATCATTGTTGGCAAACTGAAGTTCCGTTTCGATGCCATTGCCTTCAAGCTTCTCTTTTAAGTTGGCACCATCTTGGCTCCATCGCTGCAAGTCCTTGGTTGGCATGGCAATCCCGACTTTTTTAATCTCAACGGCGCCAGCAGAGCCTTTGTTTTCTTCCGCTTGGCTTTCTACTTTACTGTCTTCCTTAAGCTCTTCTGTCTGCGTTCCTCCACCATTTCCACAGCCATTCATCGTCAGGACCATTGCACCAGCGAGCAGAAATCCGATTAAGCGTTTTCCGATTTTCATGATACTCCTCCATACTTCGTTGAAGCTTCAACCGTTCACAGAATACGCAAGACCACCACTTTCTATGCTCCAGCACACCTCCACTTCTAAACGCTTTTATCCAAGTTCGCGTCCATCTTCGCCCCACCAACGGTTATTACATTAGTTTGTAAGTCTTACTTTCTAACATAGTATCTTGATTGGTAATCCATGTCAACGAGAATCTATTTCCGCCATGACACTTCAATCATGTAGAAGGGAGCCTTTATTCGCATTGACTAAACAGACGGCTTTGTGTGTCATTTTGAGATTTCCGCTTCAAAATCATTAGGATTGATTTCAGTAATCCCAATACCTGTTGCCGCCCAAATCAACGCAAAGATCATCCCGCTATAATTTAAAATGGCAAAAGGCAGATAACTCAAAGTAGGAACGCCCAGTGTGGACGCCATATATGCCCCTGCTGCAGTCCACGGAATTAAACACTCGGTGCATGTAACAGAGTCTTCCAATGTTCTGGAAAGGACTTTGGGATGCAATCCACGCCGTATGTAGGCCGTTCGAAATGCTTCGCCTGGCATTAGAATAGAAACCTGTCCATTACTCGTCACTCCCGTAGTAATTAAGCATGTAACAATAGTCGCCGCTACTAATTGAAGAGTACTATGAATTCTCGTCAGTAGTTTAGATACTAAAACGTCTAACGCCCCCGTTACGGTCATTGTCCCAGCAAAGGCAATTGCACATACGGCAATCAGAAGAGTGTTCATCATTGCCATCATTCCACCGCGATGTAAAAGGCGAATCAAATCAGGCGAAACTGCAGATTCATCAAATCCAAGCATAGCGACATTAAACCCATTTAGAGTCGTTTCAACGATGCTGTTAATGCTCGCCCCCTGAAAAATCGCAGCATTGCACAAAGCTACAGCAGATGCAACCAGCATAACCGGAATTGTGGGTTTGCGCGTCACCGATCCGATAAGCACAATGAACAACGGAACGAGAAAAAACACATTCCATGAGTACATCGACTCAAGAGTTCCCGTAATCGATTGCACCGCTTCGGGAACCCCTACCGAAGTCGAGGTGCTAATGTGTCCTAAAATAGTGTAAAAAATACAGGAGACAACTGCTGCTGCACCTGTCGTCCATAACTGATTGTACACGTGTTCATATAGGTCGACTCCACAAACGGCAGAAGCAAGATTTGTAGTATCCGAAAGAGGTGACAGCTTATCGCCAAAGTATGCTCCCGAAACAATCGCGCCTGCTATCAAAGGTAAATTTGCATCCATTCCAATGGCAACTCCCATAAAGGCTACTCCAATGGTTCCTGCTGAGCCCCATGAAGTACCCGTCATCACAGAAACTATGGCCGAAACAACAAAAGCGGTCAAAGCTAAAAACTGTGGACTAATGAGTTTTAAGCCATAATAAATGAGCATGGGAATCGTTCCGCCCAACATCCAAGAGCCGACCATAAAACCTACAATGACCAAGATGAGTAGCGCTCCCCAGACCTTTGCTATTTTCTCGGATATTTCCTCCATGACTTCATCGTATGTGTATCCGAGATAAATCGCCATTCCGCCAGAAAGCACTGCTGCCAAAACAATCAAAGGTTCTGCCGGCAAACCAAAGATCCCTATACCGATCCCAAGTATGACAAGCATGCCAAGAATAGGGATCAATGCCTGAATAACTGTCGGCTTTCTTTTCATTCTATCATTCACTTTTTTACCTCCTCTACTACCTTTTTTATTCGTTCCAGGGCCTGATTAAATATCGCCGGTGGCTGTGCAACATTGATTCGAAAAAAGCCGCGTCCCTCTTCTCCAAAATTGCCTCCCATCGAACAGGCCACTTTTCCCTTGTGGAGCAATTTTTGATTTAAAACATCCTCTGCAATTCCAAGTGCCGAGTAATCGACCCAAAGTAGGAAAGTCCCTTCTCCAGGAACAACTTTACAAGGGACACACTCTCGATCAATGAAGGAAATCGCGTGAACTCGGTTCTCAAGGATCGTCTGCTTAACTAATGTCAGCCATTCTCCTCCTTCTCCATACGCGGCTTCCACAGCTGAATTACAAAAGTAATTTGGATTGTGAAAACCGGCACTCTTTAAACAATCAGAGAATTTTTCTCGCAGTGTCTTTTCTTTAATGATGATGCTTGACGCCTCAATTCCTGGAATGTTGAATGTCTTGGAGGGAGAGGTCCCTATAATCATTTGATCGTATTCATCATAGAATTGTCCGAAACTAGTAAAAGTCCCTTTCCAAATGAAATCAGCATGCACTTCATCTGCAACGATCAATACATGATTCTCTTTGCATAAATGCACCATCTTTGCGACTTCTTCCTCATTCCAAACACGTCCCGTAGGATTATGAGGAGAAACTGCAATAAAGACTTTGACACCACTTTTAATTTTCTGCTCAAAATCGTTAAAGTCGATCTCAAAGTGATTTCCATCATATACGAGAGAGGTTCTTATAAGTTTTCTACCGTTGTTTAGAATCGCACTTTGTATAGGGTCATAGAGAGGGGCCAATATAAGGACCGAATCGCCTCGCTGTGTAAAATTTTGAATGATTTGACAAATCGCATTGATTACTCGCGGGCAGTAGATAATCCATTCACGTTGCGCTTCCCAGTGATGATGATTTTGAATCCATTGCTGTGTTAGCGCAATCGAACTCTCACTTACGTTCGTATAACCATATACTCCATGATTTGCCGCTTCCATGACAGCGTGCATAATCTCTGGTGCAACGCGGAAATCCATATCAGCTACGGTGAGAGGAATTATCTCTTCTTCACCCGTATTTTCAATGAGCTCGTCCCACTTAGCGCAATGCGTCTCTCTTCGTTCAACCGGATTATCGAACATAAATATCCTCCTCTCATATAACCTGTTGCTCTACACTATACGCGTGTTCACAGGCAGACTATAAAACGATACGATTACACTCCCCTTTATAATTCTCTGTATTTCAATTTTCGAAGAAGCTTTCATTAAACCGAAAGCCCCCAGTATGAACCTGATTGTTTGCACAAATACCGCCTCCCTTCTTGACGGGCGATACTTAACTCATTAGTCTATATGTGAGTCATCAGTCTCGTTGGTTTGTTTCTATCCCTAACTAACTAAATCATAGGCTGAGCGTGTTATCTTGTCAAGAAGGATCATCTCTAATGAGACCGACCGGAGGAAATTATGCCTGAACGCATTAATAATGAAGTGCAGATACTAACAACACTTTACAAATATCCAAATACATCCCGTTCCGATTTATCACAGAAATTACGATTAAATAAGTCGTCCATCTCCGAATACACCAATCGTCTGTTGGAAAGCTCTCTCATACGCGAAAATGGCACTGGTGACTCGACGACAAAAGGCGGCCGTAAACCAATTTGCCTTGAGATCAATTATCAATATGGCTTATGCTTGGGCATTGACATAGCTCCACACAAGATCTCCTACGCCTTGTGTGATTTAGAATTAAACCTCATCGACTACGGAGAACATGAAGTCGAAATCGACAAAAACAATGTGCTTCAGGTGGCCTCCGAAATCATCGACGCGCAATTGAGTCAATCCCATGATTATCAAGGTGGCTTGCTCGGTATCACCTTTGCCATTCATGGCATTGTGGATAAAAAAAAGATTCGGTTTACGCCGAATTATGATATCTACAAATTTGACCTGTACCATGCGGTCTCTTCCCGCTACCCCTCAATTCCCATTCACCTCATCAACGAATCCAATGCCTCTGCCCTTTGTGAAGCATACAATTCACACGTGCGCAACCTCGTAGTCGTCAATGTCGGTAGCGGTCTCGGCGCTGGGATTATTGTAGAAGGTAATCTCATTCAAGGGGTTAACGGCTACGCAGGAGAAATTGGGCATGTCATCATTGTGCCCGACGGAATACCTTGTAATTGCGGAAATCATGGCTGTTTTGAACAGTATTGCTCTGAAGGCGCAATTCTGTCTTATTACAACAGCATCGCAGACACACCGATCAAGTCTATTGAAGAACTGATTTTAGAATACCAACAAGGGAATTCCTGCGCCGAAAAGACGATACAGAGGGATCTCAAATACATGGCCTTACTCATGAATCACATCATGAAAACCATGGCTCCGGAGATCATCATCATTAACAGCGAATTGGCATATCGCATCAACAACTACACACAAATGCTCACTGAAATGACACGGACGACCTACAAGCAGAACATAGAGATCATTCCCTCCATCTTTCACCATCGTTCCGTTTTATTAGGGGCAGTGTACTTGGCAATTCAGGAATTCCTGCACAATTACGATTGATCGCCACCGATTCGTTTTTCGACGTCAAAAAATCTTATAGATAACAAAGATGACGAAATAGAATGGCTTTTGTTCAAAATAATTCATCCATGCGATGCGCCGCGTACTGGGCTCCCCTGCTAAACATGGCATTTTCGGCCTTCTCGCGCTGGGCCATGTACTGGACCGCGCACCCAAACATGGCTTCTGGGCGTTTTCCGCGATAATCCATGTACTGGGCTCCTCTTCTAAACATGGCATTTTCGGCCTTCTCGCGCTGGGCCATGTACTGGACTGCGCACCCAAACATGGCTTCTGGACGTTTTCCGCGATAATCCATGTACTGGGCTCCCCTTCTAAACATGGCTTTTTCGCGCTTTTCGCGCTGGGCCATGTACTGGACCGCACACCCAAACATGGCTTCTGGGCGTTTTTTGCGATGAGACACGTACTGAGCACTCGTCGATTACGAGCCAGCGCCCGCCCCGCCCCCAAGTCCAATGAAATTCGCCTTGCGCAAATTGACCCGCTCGTCGCGACACAAAGAAATCCAATGAAAAGGTGATTTGCGCCTTTTCATTGGATTTTCGTTCGCCATCTTTTCAAAGGAAAATGTCTTTTTCTGATTGACTTGGATGTGCCACGGCGGGCATTCAGCACGCCAACCGTCCAGCACGCCAACCGTCCAGCACGCCGACCAGCCAGCACGCCGACCGGCCAGCGTCGCGATGTCGTTGCTTCAACGTGCCTGCGTGCGCCGAGCGCCGCCCACTCTACTATCGTTGCTCGCAGGCGCCTCACGCCTCGCCCCCTACCGCGCCACCTCCACTGTGGCGGTGAAGAGGTCACCGTCGATGGCGAGTTCCAGACGGCCGCCCATCTGCTTCATGAGGTGCTCAGCGATGGAGAGGCCCAGGCCGCTGCCTTCGCTGGTGCGGGCTAAATCCCCGCGCTTGAAGCGCTCGAAGAGCGTTTCGGGGTCCATATTCAGGGGATAGCGCGACGTGTTCTTGATCGTCGTGCGGATAACCGACCCGCGCGCTGCAATGCCGTTCGTGCCGATGCTGTTCCTCCTGATACCGCCCGCACCAACACCGCCCGCACCAACACCGCTCGCAGCAACGCCGCGCGCTGCGCCATCAATCGCCACGCCACTCGAAGCGCCGCCGTCCGTCGTGACGCTGATGTAGACCCGCGTCCCCGGCTGCGAGTACTTCTGCGCGTTTACGAGCAAGTTCTCATACACGCGGGCGAGCTTCGCCCCGTCCGCCATCGCCTCCAGGCGCCCCTCCGGGATGTTGATGACCGGCGTCAAATCGGCCGACCCCCAGCCATTCTCCACCTCGCCCAGGCTCTGTCGCACCACCTCGGCGATGTCGAGCGGCTCCAGATCCAACTGCACCGCGCCGCTTATGGCTTTGGACACGTCGATGAGATCTGACATGAGGATTTTGAGGCGCCCCGCCTTCTTCTCCAAGACCTTCAAATATTCCGCGCGCTGCTCGTCCGTGAGATCCGGATTCTGCAACAGAGCGACGTAGTTGATGATCGACGTGAGCGGCGTGCGCAAATCGTGGGACACATTCGTGATGAGTTCGGTCTGCATGCGCTCGCTCTTCAAACTCTTCTCCAGCGCAAGGGAGAGCGACGAGTCGAAGTGGTTGATCTGTTCCGCCATCTCACGCTCCAACCCGTTAAACTCCGCCGGATGGGGCGCATTGCCCAAATTGCCAGCGCCCACGTCGCGCATGGCATCCATGATACGCGCTTTTTCGTGATCCTTGCGGACGACGACATACAATCCGCCCAGGTAGACGAGAAACGTCAGAATCAGCCCCCAAGACATCGAACCCAGCGCCAAGCCCAAGAAGAGAGCGAGGCACATCGCGCCGCCAAGTCCGAGATAAAACAAGACCGAGCGGTGTTTGGCGCCACGTCCGTTCACGATGTGATCCTTGAACGCCGAAAGGCCCCGCAGGACGGTCTCCAGAATACTGCCTTGGTAGAGGCGACCTTGACGCGCCATGCGGAAGAAGCTCGAAAGCAGAAGCCAGCCCACGCCGTTGAACAGGAGAAAAAGGGCCGCGGGGAGCAAGAGGAGGGGATCCTGCCAAGGCTTGCCGATGAGTGTTTCCAGGTCAAAGAATTGAGCCGAGAGATAGGCGGACTTCGCCATCGCGATGGCGAGGACCAAAAAGCCCATGCAGGCCAGGATCAATAGTTCAACGGGCACAGCGCCTTCAATGCGGCGCAGAATCGGCCACGAGCGATTCGACGTCCAGGCGAGTGTGAGGATCAGCGTCACAATCCATCCCACGGCGGAGACGAACAGCACCCCCATCATCAGATGAGCGGTGGACTGAATTTTGGGATAATTCGCGAGTTCTTGGGCGATGCGATCCGCCTCATTGAGCGCCGTGTCGATGCGGAACGTGATGGTCATGTCGTCGTACGTCCACATGTCCATGGGCTGATCCATCATGCTCACGACGGAGTCAAAACTCTGCTGCAACTCGTTTTGCCACGGGCCTTCACCCACTTCCGCCGCGCCGTTGACGATGGTGACCGGCGCGCTCCAAATCGGCGTTCCCTTCTTCTCCACATTTTTGTTGTGATAGACACTCTTTCCCTCTTGGAACGTGATTTCGTACTGCAAATTGGATCGGCTGGCCGCTGTCGGGGCATGATCCATCTGAATCGCTCGAAGATCCTCTACAGTCTGACTCAGCGACTCGACGGTCGCGCGGTAGCGCTCCAAATTCATCTCGCTGGCGGCCAAAATGCTCTGTTTTTCCAGCGGCTCATACGCCTCGTTGAGGACGTTGATCGCGTCGTGATCAAAGTAACTGTCTAAGATCTCCTCATCGACTTCCTTGCGCTCGTCGGCGGGAAGTGCGTCTAAGACGACCTTCTTCAAAGCATCTGGGTTCTCTTCCGGCGCGAACAGCGTCTGCTGGCCATAGTAGATGAGCGACGGCTGCAAGGTTTTGCGCAGTCCGCTACTCATCCACTGCTTGAGGTCCGCTTTGCGATACGTGAGCGAAACCGGAACGCCTTGGTTGTCCGCCGAAATGTCGTATTGCCGTCGCATCTCTTTGGATTTTTCGAGCATCTGCTGTTCGTTCATGTCGTTCGTAAATGCGGAGAGGTACGCAATTTGCTGCGCGTACGACCACGAGGCAAAGGTGTTGGGGACGGGGCCGTTTTCCGGAAAAATGTTATAGGCCTTGCGCCGTTCCGACTGCGCCGCTTCATCTGCCGCCGCGCGCACTTCGTCGAAGACGATCTGTCCAAACGGCCGCGACACGCGGAAGTCGTCGACCTTCAGCAGCCGTTCCTGTGAGGAAAAGGCAAACAGGAAAAACACGGCCATTCCCACGCCCAACGCAAAGAGAAAGTTCAGTGCCAGCGGCAAGCGAATGTTGCGCGGGCGATACTCCGGGCGCTCGTCGATAGGGACGGTTTGATTCGTCTCCTGATTGTGATCATCAATAGCCATACGCTCCACCCTTCTTTTCTTCTGATGCGCCTTCCGCTCGATGCGCCCCGTCTGCGGCGTCCCTCGGCTCGGCGTCCGTCCCGCCATTGGATCCGCCGTGCCCTTCGCCTCCCGACATCGCCGGGTCCTCCGGCTTAGTGCGTTTCAAGTGCTTCGGGTCGATCATGTATCCGCGCCCCCACATGACTTTGAGGTATCGCGGCTCCTTGGGATTCACCTCGATTTTTTCGCGGATGTGGCGGATGTGCACCGACACCGTCGAAACCGCCCCCATGGAGTCTTCGTTCCAGACTTTTTTGTAAATGTCCTCGCTGGAGAAGACCTTGCCCGGGCGCTCCATCAAGAGCCACAGGATGTCGAATTCGATGGGCGTCAAGATGTATTCCTCACCGTCCACAATGACCGCGCGCTTGCGTTTATCCGCCACGAGCGCCCCGAGGTCGATGATCTGTCCCTTCGTGTCCTCGTTGGGGTCATAGGGCTTGTACTGTGTGTATCGCCGAAGCTGACTGTTCACTCGCGCCAACAGCTCCCCACCGTTGAACGGCTTCGTGATATAGTCATCCGCTCCGCCCAGTAACCCCGACACCTTGTCATGACTTTCGCCCTTCGCCGTCACCAGGATGATCGGCATCGACCGCGTCTTACGCATCTCCGCCATGGCCTCCATCCCGTCCATGAGTGGCATCATGATGTCCAGCAGCACCAAATGAATGGTTTGTTTCTCCAACACCTCCAGCGCCTGCTGACCATTATAGGCATGATGCACCACGTAGCCCGCCTGCTCCAGATAGATCTGAATGGCCTTCACAATATCAAAATCGTCATCACACACCAAAATGTGATACGTGTCCGTCATATGCCCTCCTTCACGAAACCAACCCGCGTCTTTTCTCTATTGTATACGCTGAAACACGCGTTTTCGGGCAAAAGTCTTAAGGAATTCTTAAATTGTGCGACGCATACCGCTTGTTGACGCTGACCTCCTCCGCCACGCCGCTCTTTGGCGATGCCGGCCGTCGACGCATCACACGTTGGCGATGTCGACCGTCGCGCGTCACTCGTTGGCGATGTCGACCGGCGCGCGACACTCGTTGGCGATGCCTGCCGTCGCGCGTCACTCGTTGGCGATGTCGACCGGCGCGCATCACTCATTGGCGATGTCGGCCGGCGCGCGTCACTCTTTGGCGATGCCTGCCGGCGCGCGTCACTCCTCTGCCATGTACGAAGCCTCTCGCAGTATGTGGCGCACCGCAGCATCGCCCCTCAACTCTGTTCGAGGCGCCGCCGCACGTGCTTCTCTAGTTCAAAATGAAAATAAACAAAATAAAACTTCACTTTTCGCCCATTTCGAAGTTCAAATTAAAAATAAGAAAAAATAAGTCACGGTTTTGGGCCGATTCGCTCGTTCGATTTTATAAAAAATCAAAATGAACTTCGTTTTTGCGATTTTTGTGGTTCATTCGCTCGAAATTAAAAATCGAACGACTCAAATGGGCCTTTTTCGTCGTTCAAAAAAATATTTTTGAAAAATGAACGACGAATTTCGAAAAAATGACAGTTGAAATGAAATAAAACGAAAAAAGAACTGCGCCAAGGGGATGACGGCGCTGGTCCGACGTCGCACCGGCCAGTGAAGTCCGTTCAGCGTGCGAAAGACGCCGACGTCCCTCGAGCCCGAAGCGTCGATGACGGCACCGCCGAAAGCCGCCGATACCTCAGCATCGACTGCCCCTCCGAGCGCCCCGCGACGCTGTGGAGCGAGGCGGCACTGCCCGCCCCAGTCCAACAGCCACACCCGAGGCGCGACGCTGTCGATCAAGGCGACGCGCCCGCCCCAGCCCAACGGCCACCCCACTGCCGTTAGACCGTCTTCCGCCCCGGATAGGCCTTCAGCGCCTCTTCCAAGATGTCCATGGCCTCCATGAGCCGCTCCTCGGCCACGCAGTAGGACACGCGCACCTCGTCGAGGCCCATGTCGGGCGTGGCATAGAACGCCGCCGCCGGCGTCATCAACAGCGTCTTGCCGTCCTTACGGAAATGCTCGAGCATCCACAAGATGAACGTCTCGGCGTTGTCCACCGGCAACTTGATGACGATGTAGAACGCCCCCTCCGGCTCCGGGGCCACCACGCCATCCAGCTGATTGAGGCGCTTGCGCAGCGCATCGCGACGCTGTTTGTAAACCTTCCGGTTGTGCTCCACATACGCGTCGTCCACATTGTCCATGGCCCCCGCGCCAATCTGGTCCAGCGTCGACACGCACAGACGTGACTGGCACAGCTTCAACACGTAGTCGTTAAACGCCTTGTTCTTCGACGCCAGTGACCCAATGCGCGCCCCGCACGCCGAATACTTCTTCGAGATGGAATCTACCAAGATGGTGCGATCCGCGATCTCCGGATACTCCGCGAACGAGTGAAACGGCCGATCCGTATAATTGAACTCACGGTAGACCTCATCCGCAATGAGCCACAAATCGTACTTCTGCACCACCTGCATGATGATGCGCATCTCGTCCTCACTGTAGACGCGCCCCGTCGGATTCGCCGGCGAAGACAGCAAAAACGCCCGAAGCTTATCCTTCTTCCCCGACGCCTCGATGGCCGCATCCCACGCCTCCAGCGGCGGCACGACAAACCCGTCCTCCGCATACGTGCGCACCGGCACGATCTCCACCTCCTGCGCCTGGGCAAACGCGTTATACGACGTGTAAAACGGCTCCATGGCGAGGATGGCATCCCCCGGATTGCACAGCACCGTCACAGCCATCGCAATCCCCTCGCTCGCGCCATTCGTGATGCAGATCTCGTCCAAGTCAAAATCCAGCCCATAGTTGTGCAGATAGAGCTGCGTCGTCTCCAACGTGCGCTTCATCCCCCGCGAATTCTGGTACTCCAGCACATCCACATCATAGGCGCGCACCGCCTCCAAAAAGTCCGGCGGCGTGGGGATGTCCGGTTGCCCGATGTTCAGCCGAATGACGTCCACGCCCTCCGCCTCCACCCGATCCACCATCGGAATGAACTTGCGAATGGGCGATGCCTGCAAATTCTGAATTCGTCTCGAAAACTCCATCCTCGCCTCTTTTCCCTAACGCCCCGCGATCGCCAACGCCTCGCCCACCGGCACCCAGACCAACAGCAAGTCCTGCACCGCGATGTTCATCTTCTTAGGCTTGATCTCATTTCGCTCCATCTGCTCCCGCGCCGTCGCCATCGTCTCCTGCAACGCCAGCAGTTTTTCCTCCAGCTCCGCCTCCAGCGCCTTCACCTCAGACCGCACCGCATCCACATTCTCCTTCGCCCGGTCGATGTCGGCCTCCTGCGCCTTCTGCCGCGAAAGCGAGCGCATGGAACGCCCCGCCTGATTGAGATTCGTCCGGCTCAACACCTTGCGCCCCAAGAGGCCGCCCAACAGCGCCGAACCGACGCTCACCATGGTGTTCTGCTTGGCCGCATCCGCCTGCGTCATTTCGCGATCCACCGCAAGCTCCGCCTTGCGTACCTTTTCCTCCAGCCGGCCCAGCTTCTTCGCATACGACGTTTTAAGCTCCGCCATCTGCTGATCGCGCAGCTCGCGCTGCGCCCCGTCCACACGCACCAGAAAGTCCTTCTCCGACTCGTCCACCCCTTGCGTGAGCTTCGTCATCGGGTCGTACAGGAGCACCAGACGTTCCTTCGCATAAATTTGATCCTTGAGGCGCTTTTCCCCGTTGCGACGCGCCGAGGGCGTCAGCCCCTCCGGAAGCGCACCAAACGTCGCGCCCGAAGGCGCCCTCTTGGAAAGCGACAGCGCCGCCGGATCCACGACCTCCGCTGCCTCCCAATCCACCGGGAGCGGCGGCGTCGGCACGTGCGCCAAAAAGCCCAGGGTCCGCGTCTTCGAGACGCTCGCCTTTTCATCCTCAAAAAGCACGTCCGCCACGCCCAAGAGCCGCGGCTCATAGTGCGCCGGCTGCGCTTTGGGAACATAATAATGAATCATCCCCTCCGGCGCAACGGGCGGCGTGGTGCTTTGTCCCCCGGGCGATGCCGCTTGCGCGCGTTGCGGCGTCACCGCAACATCCGATGCGGATGGCGCTTCGTCCGCCTCGGCGACATGCGCCACCTCGCGCTCCTGCCACTCCTTGAGCACCTCGCCCATGAGCGGCCCCGCGAGATACGACATCGTCCCACGCGTCAAAAGGAGCGACGGCCCCGCGTCGTGCACGTTGTGCACGTAGAACGTCCGCTTCGGAAGTTTCGCCAGAAGCGCCGAAAGTGTCCCGCGGTCCGTCCCCGCGCTCACGAGACCGTCCAACAGCCGCTCCCGATCCTGCGCCGTCTGCAAGTGCCCGATAAACCACGTGCCCATGTTGGACAAGCCCTTGTAATCCAGATCCGCCGGATTCTGCGTGGCGAGCACCACCCCGAGCCCGTAGGCGCGCGCCTGCTTCAAGAGCGTGAGCATGGGCGCCTTCGACGAGGGACTGGCCACAGGCGGGAAGAACCCCGCAATCTCATCCATGTAGACGAGAGCGCGCAAAGCCGACTGCCCCGGCTGACGGCGCATCCACGAGACGAGACGCGTCAACAGGAGCGTCACCACCATCATGCGCTCGCGCTCCTCCAAGTGGTGGATGGCGACGATGGCCATCCGCGGCCGCCCCTGCGGCGTATAGAGCATGGCGTCGATGTCCATGGCGACGCCGTCCGCCCAATGCGCCCACTGAGGCGACGCCAGGAGGCCGTTTAATTGCATGGCGAGCGCCATGCGCTCCTTCGACGGATAGAACGTCTCCAGCGGCATCACGCCGATGGCGTCGATGCCCGGCTCCTGAACGGCGCGGATGAGCTCCCCCAGATCCAGACTCTCACCCCGACGCCACCGGTCCATGAGCACAGCCTGCATCAAGAGAAATGGCCGGCTCGTGAGGGGATCCGTCGATTCCCCGATGAGCGACAAGAGGCTTGCCACCACTCCCGCCGTGTACTCCGAAAGCGCCACCGCATCCGCGATGACCTCCGGCGCCGGGCGCTCGGCGAAGCGCACGAGAGAAAGCGGCACGCCGCTGCGATCCCCGGGCGTGTAGACTGTCCGATCCGACGCGGCAAGCGTCGCAACCCGCGCCGCATCCATGCCGGCCTCCGCCCAGCCCGCTGTCCAACGCGCGGCTTCCTCTTCCGCGTACGCCGCCACACTGAGACCCTTGGCCGCCTGCGGCGAGACCACGCGCTCCAGCATCGGCCCCGAGAGCGCCGGATCCGCCAACAGCAGATTCGTCATATCCCCCTTGGGATCGATGACGAGAGCCGGGAGATCGTCCAAAATGGCCTCTTCCAACAGCGCAATCCCCAGCCCCGTCTTGCCACTGCCCGTCATGCCCACGATCATGGCGTGCGTCGTCAAATCCGCCGACGTGTACAGATACGGCGTGTCGACGGGGGCCATCGTGGCCGCGTCCACGTGACGCCCTAAGTAAAACTCGCCCAATCGGTCGACAAACTGCATGGTGACTCCTTTCTTAAATCTTCAATTCCACCCACTTGCCTTGGTTAAAGCGATGCCGCATCATGAGCCAGCTCGAGAACTGATGCGAGAAAATGCCGATCCAGATGCCGTCGAGGCCCCATCCGAGCCCGCTCACGAGCAAAATGGTCACGAGCGAGCGGATGACCGTCACCGACAACGTCGACGCGAAGAGCGTATAGCGCACATCGCCCGCGGCGCGCAGCGCCCCCGAGATGATGATGTTTTGAATCTGCACCAGGACGATCACCATGTTGAAGCGGCTGATGCGAATCCCGAGGTCCACCAGCGTCGGGTCCGCAAAGAGCGCGCCGAAGAACACGCGTCCGAAGAAGAACAGCGTGAAAGACCAGAGGATGGCGAGCATGACGCCGATCTGCTGGCTCGCGCGCCCGTACTCCATGGCGAGGTCCTTGCGCTTGGCGCCGAGGGCGTTGCCCACCGAGGCCACGACCGCCGTCTGCATTCCGTTGGCGAGCGAAAAGCCCACGTTTAAGAGGTTCATGCCCGCGTTGTGCACGGCGAACGTGTCCGTGCCGAGGCTGGCCGCCTGCATGGCCGTCACCATGAAGCCCAAGCGCATCAAGATGTTTTCGATGAAGATGGTCACGGCGATGTCCAAAACCGCCTTGAGCGTGGTAAACGCCGGACGGATGTGGTGCTTTCGGATGTATGAGAAGTTGACGAAGCTGTCTTTCTTGAAGAGCGAGCGCAAGCTCACCAGGAAGCCCATGGCCTGACCGAGGACGGAGGCGATGGCGGCGCCCGTCACGCCCAGCGCCGGAAAGCCCAGCAGGCCGTAGATCAAAATGGCATTGCCGGTCATGTTCACCAGCGACATCACCACGTTGGAGACGAACGCCACGCGCGTGTTGCCCGAGCCGCTTTGCGCGGAGTTGATGATCATGGCCATGATATTGAAAATGGACCCGCTCATGAGGATGCGAAAATAGGCAAGCGACGCGTCGTGAATTTCCGGGTTCGACCCCAGAAGGCGCAACAGCGTCCCCCCAAAGACGTTCACGATAGCGAAGATCACGAGGTAGACGAAGATCGCCGCGCAAGCCACCGTGATGACGGTGCGGTTGGCCTCCTGCCGCTCTTGCGCACCTCGGCGACGCGCGACGATGGCCGCCACGGCCACCTGCGCCGCCAAGACGGGTGCGAGTAATAAGAACACCGGCTGTACCGTAAGGCCCACGGCCGCCACCCCCGCCGTCCCCAAGGGCGACACCATGAACGTGTCGATCATGTTGGTGATGGTGGTTGCGAGATTTTCCAAGATTGATGGCCAGGCCAGCCGTAAAATCTGTTTCAGTCGTTTCGGATTAAAAAATGCTGCTTTTTCTTCGGCCAAAGCCATCCTCCTCTTCTGCCGATCCCCGAGATCGGGCGCTGACGCCACCACGGCGTGTTCCATTCTGTTTTTTCTTTTTCATTGTAACCCATTTGAACGCCATCCGTGGTTCAACGGCGCGGGTCCGCATCCCTGAGGACGTCGCCGCCCTCCGTGCGATAAAGCGCGGGAAGCGGCAGGCCCATCGACAGGAGAAACGACGGACCCGATCTGGACTCTCGCGGCGCCCCTTTTCCCCGACCCACGCAACACAAAAACACTAAAAGAAATGGCAGGACCGCCGCGGTTTCCCACTGTTTTCCCCATTGTCATACACACTACATCTCGAAACGGTGGACGGTAAATTCTAGATATTGTAGAATTGAATAGATTTCAAGCGAAAACGTGTCGGTGCGCGACCAAACCTGGGGATGGCGTTTGGCCGTTCAGCCGGCGTCTTTGTGTTTAAGAGCATCGTCACCAGACAGGAAGGGGAGTTCATGCAGGTAGTCAAACGGGACGGGCGCGTCGTCCCTTACGAGAGGCAGAAGATTGAAGAGGCCATGCGCAAGGCCTTTGTCCAAGAGGACGTGGCCATCAGCGCCGAGGACTTGGGGGCGCTCGTCGACAAAGTGGAAGCGCGGTTCGACGGCGCAAGCGAACTCTCCGTGGAGTCCATCCAAGACCGCGTCGAGCTGCAGCTCATGGAAGCGGAGTACTACAACATCGCGAAGAGCTACATCCTCTATCGCGAGGCGCGCCGCAAAAAGCGCTCGGTGCGCCAGCGTCTGGAAAAATACTTTGCCGACGTGCCGGCCATGGGCGCCACCCTTCGCGCCATCGAAAAGGAATTTCCGGAAGAACAATACGACCTCTCGTTGCTCCTTCTGAAATTCGAGAGTTTCTATAAAGAAGGCAAGACCACGGCGGAGCGCATGGAAGCGCTCATCTCGGCGGCCATCGAACTGACCGACGAGGAGGCGACGCGCTGGGAATTCATCGCGGGGCGCTTCTACGGGCTGCTCTACGAGCGTCGCTTAAAGGAGACGTGGCAGAAGCGCGTGGAGACGGGCCGCGTGCCGGGCAAGGACGCCAAAGACCAGACGCTGCGCTTTGAGGACAAGCTGCGCTCCATGCACGCCGAAGGGCTCTACGGCGATGAAGTGCCGGAGACCTATACCTCGGAGGAACTCGCCGAAGCGGCGTGCTGGATGGACCCCACGCGCGACCACCTGCTGAACTACTCCGGCTATGATTTGCTCGTGAACCGCTACGTCGTGCGCTCGTACGATCTGAAGCCGCTTGAGACCCTTCAGGAGATGTACCTCGGCATCGCGCTCTTCTTGGCCATTCCCGAGAAGCAGAACCGCATGTACTGGGCGCATGAGTTCTACGACATGCTTTCGACTTTGAAGGTCACCATGGCGACGCCGACCCTCGCCAACGCCCGCAAGCCCTTCCACCAACTGAGTTCCTGCTTCATCGACACCGTGCCGGATGACCTCACGGGCATCTACCGCTCCATCACCCACTTCGCTAACGTCTCCAAGTTCGGCGGCGGCATGGGCCTCTACTTCGGCAAGGTGCGCGCGGCGGGCTCGTCCATCCGCGGCTTCAAGGGCGCGGCAGGCGGCGTCATCCGCTGGGTTCGCCTCGCCAACGACACCGCCGTGGCCGTGGACCAGCTCGGGGTACGTCAGGGCGCCGTCGCCATCTATCTGGACGCCTGGCACAAGGACATTCCGGAGTTCTTGCAACTGCGAACGAACAACGGCGATGACCGCATGAAGGCGCACGACGTCTTCCCCGCCATCTGCTATCCGGACTACTTCTGGAAGCAGGTGGAGACCAACATGGACAGCCAGTGGGGCCTCTTGGATCCGCACGAAGTGGCGACGGTCAAAGGCTACAACCTGGAAGACACCTATGGCGACGACTGGGAAGAAAAGTATCTCGACTGCCTCCAGGACGAGCGCATCTCCAAGCGCTGGATTCCCTTGAAGGAGATGGTGCGCCTCATCATCAAGAGCTTAGTGGAAACCGGCACGCCGTTTACGTTCAATCGCGATGCGGTGAATCGCGCCAACCCGAACCGCGACAAGGGCATGATCTACTGCTCGAATCTGTGCACGGAGATTGCGCAGAACATGTCGGAGACCACGTCGGTCTCCGAAGAAATCACCACGGAGGACGGCGAGACCATCGTCGTCACCAAGACGAAGCCGGGCGACTACGTGGTCTGCAACCTCGCAAGTCTCAACCTCGGGAAGATCGACGTGGACGACCCTGAAGCCCTGGAGCGCGTGACGCGGGCGGCCGTGCGGGCGCTGGATAACGTCATCGACTTAAACTACTTCCCCGTGGCGGCGGCGAAGGTCAACAATTCGCATTACCGCCCCATCGGGCTGGGCGTGTCCGGATACCACCACATGCTCGCCAATCACCACGTCTTCTGGGAGAGCGACGAGCACATTGCGCTCGCCGACCGGGTGTTTGAGGACATCAACTACTACGCCATCCGCTCGTCCATGGAGACGGCGAAGGAGAAGGGCGCGTACGAGTACTTCCCGGGCTCGCTGTGGGAGACGGGAGAGTACTTCGCCGAACGGAACTACACGTCCGAACGCTGGCAGGATCTCGCCGCTGAGGTCAAGGAAAACGGCCTGCGCAACGGGTACCTCTTGGCCATTGCGCCGACGTCGTCCACGTCCATCATCGCCGGGACGTCGCCGGGGGTGGATCCGGTGATGAACCGCTTCTACTACGACGAGAAAAAGAACGGCCTCATTCCGCGCGTGGCGCCGGATCTCAACATCCAGAACTTCCTCTATTACAATGCGGCGCACCACACGGATCAGTCGTGGTCCATCAAGGCGGCGGCGGCGCGGACGCGCCACATCGACCAGGCGACCAGCATGAACCTCTACATCACGAATGACTTCACGTTCCGTCAGATTTTGAACCTCTATCTGGAGGCGTATCACGCGGGACTCAAGACCATCTACTACATCCGCTCGAAGTCGCTGGAAATTGAGGAATGCGCGAGCTGCTCGGTCTGAGCGGCCGATTGGCGGAAACTGGCATCACAGCAGGAACTCACGGCGTGACCTCCATGCAGCGCGCAGAGGCCGTATCGCCGAGAGAACAGGACAGGGACTCACCGAACGGGTCGCCCGATCGGCATCGCGAAGGCGACGGGGAAAAGAAAGGAAGGCAAAATGGAACGCATGCATCGCAACCCCCTCTTCAATCCAGATGGGGACAGGGAACTCACGAAGCGCTTTGTCATCAACGGCAATACGACGAACTTGAACGACTTCAACAACATGAAGTACGAGTGGGTGTCGGATTGG
This sequence comes from Peptoniphilaceae bacterium, assembly GCA_028726605.1. Taxonomy (GTDB): domain Bacteria; phylum Bacillota; class Clostridia; order Tissierellales; family Peptoniphilaceae; genus Murdochiella. The sequence goes on from JAQYPV010000017.1 coordinate 23,546, forward strand.
TATCGCCAGACGATGAACAACTTCTGGATTCCAGAGGAGATCAATCTGGCGCAGGACAAGAAGCAGTATCCGCAGCTGGTGGCAGACGAAAAGCGCGCCTACGACAAGATCTTGAGCTTTCTCATCTTCTTGGACAGCATTCAGACGGCCAACCTCCCGTCCATCTCGCAGTACATCACGGCGAACGAAATCAACCTCTGTCTGCACATCCAGACGTATCAGGAGACCATCCACTCGCAGAGCTACAGCTACATGCTGGACTCCATTGTGGAACCGAATCAGCGCGATGAAATCCTCTATCAGTGGCGCGATGACGAGCACCTTTTGAAGCGCAACAAGTTCATCGGCGACCAGTACAATGCCTTCCAGATCGACCCCACGGTGGACAACTTCATGCGCGTCATGGTGGCCAACTACATCCTCGAAGGCATCTACTTCTACAGCGGGTTCATGTTCTTCTACAACTTGGCGCGCAATGGCCGCATGACGGGCTCGGCGCAGCAGATTCGCTACATCAACCGCGATGAGAACACGCATCTGTGGCTGTTCCGCAACATCATCCACGCGCTGCGCGAAGAGAACCCGGAACTCTTCACACCAGAAAAAGAGGAGGAGTACCGCGCCATGCTCCTGGAGGGCACGGAGCAGGAGATCGCTTGGGCGGAGTACGTCATCGGCGACCGCCTGGAGGGCCTCAACAGTCAGATGGTGACGGACTACATTCGCTACTTGGGCAACCTCCGCGCCACGGGCTTAGGGTTTGCGCCGCTCTACGAGGGCTACGATGAAGAACCCGCGAGCATGAAGTGGGTGTCCAATTACTCCAACGCCAACATGATTCGCACTGACTTCTTCGAAGCGCGCTCCACAGCCTACGCCAAGAGCGGCGCGCTGGTGGACGACCTGTAAACCGAAAGGGCCGTCTCCGGCTGATCGGGAAGTGCTTCACCTTGGTTTGACGTTCCGTCATGGTCATGGGCCATGACGGATTTTTTTTGTCTTTTTTCGGCATATATTGAACGTTTCTGTGCTAAAATCAAGCTACAAGCAAGCGCGATTGCGATGTAGCTTCTTCGCTGGTGAAAGCGATTCCAAATCCGTTTATCACAGTCGAGCGTGCGTTTCGTTACGGTTCCTGAAGCATCTTCCCCATGGGCGCGCAAAGCCCTGCGGAAGGTCAACTATGAAAGGCAGGTACATATGGATACGAATCGTCCAAAAGGCGCTGAAACCGCCAAAAAGAAAGGCATGGGGCTGGTTCCGCGACTGATTATCGCCATTATTCTGGGTATTCTGATCGGCCAATTCGCCCCGCAACCCGTGACGCAATTGCTCGTCACCTTCTCCAATTTCGTCAGCATCTTCATCAAGTTCGTCATCCCGCTGATGATTTTGGCCTTCGTCACCATGGGCATTGCGGACATCTCGCAAGGCGCCGGTAAACTGTTGCTCTTCACCGTCGCCCTGGCGTACGGCTCGACGCTGATCGCCGGCAGCGGCAGCTACGTGATTTCGTCCACGCTCTTTCCGTCCTTCATCTCGCCGGAAGCTGTGGACAAAATTGCACAGACCGCTGAGAACACGCTGGAACCCTACTTCTCCATCACGCTGCCGCCGCTGTTGGATACCATTTCGGCGGTGGTGTTTGCCTTCATTCTGGGCCTGTGCATTTCGAATATGCGCGGCAAAGAAATTGGCGATGCCATCTACAACGTGATGGCGGAATTCTCGAAGATCATCGAAACCGTGCTGAACCGCGTCATCATCCCGCTGCTCCCGCTCTACATCGCTGGGACGTTTGCGAACATGACCTTCTCGGGACAGACCTTCACCATCCTCGGCATCTTGTGGAAAGTCTTCCTGGTCGTCATCCTCATGCACTGGGCGTACCTGCTCATTCAGTTCCTCGTGGCGGGCAGCATCACGCAGAAGAACCCGTTCACCATGATCAAGAACCAGATTCCGGGCTACCTCACCGCCATCGGCACGCAGTCCTCGGCGGCCACCATCCCGGTGAACCTCCAGTGTGCGGAAGCCAACGGCGTCAGCCGTGAGATCCGCAACTTCGTGGTGCCGCTGTGCGCGAACATCCACATGTGCGGTTCCATGATCACCATCGTCTCCTGTGCGACGGCCGTGTGCCTCATGCACAACATCCCCATCACGCTCGGGACTGTGGTGCCGTTCGTCATGACCCTCGGCATCGCGATGGTGGCGTCGCCGGGCGCGCCGGGCGGCTCTATCATGACGGCGCTGCCGTTCCTGTACCTCATCTTCGGCGCCGAAGCGGGCGATCCGGAGGGGCCGATTGCGGCGCTCATGGTGGCGCTCTACATCACGCAGGATTCGTTCGGCACGGCGTGCAACGTCTCCGGCGATAACGCCATTGCCGCTATCGTGGACAAGTTCAACGACAAATTCGTGTTGGGACATCAGAAAAGCGTCACACGCTAACGCGTTAGGGGGGTGCGACTTCGCGCCCCCTTTTTTTTCTGCAAAGCGTTGGACCGCGACCGCACAAATTGCTTAGGGGTTGCGGCCGGTCTTTTGAAGCGTGGTCGGGTTTTCTGGAACACAAGCGAGTTTCCTGAAACGCGGTCGGATTATCTGGAACAACAGTCGGACCTTCTGAAACGCAGTCGGGCTTTCTGGAACACGATCGGTTTTTCTGAAACAGATAGAAAGGGATCGGATGCACATCTTCAACATCATTGGGCCGATTATGATCGGTCCCTCCAGTTCGCATACCGCGGGGGCGTGCCGTCTGGGTCGTGTGGCCAACAAAGTCCTCAACGGCAAGACGCCTGTCTCTGTGGACTTTGAGCTCTATGGCTCGTTTGCGCGCACCTATCGCGGGCACGGCACTGACGTCGCGCTCCTCGCCGGTCTCATGGGCCTTAAAAGCGATGACGAGCGCATTCGCGATGCCTTCGCGTTGGCGGATGCGGCCGGGATCCGCTATCGCTTCATCCCCATGGCGGAGCCGGCGGCGCACCCCAACACGGCGCGCATTCGCTTCACGCTGGCGGATGGCAGCACGGGCGAGGTCGTGGGCGCTTCCATCGGGGGCGGCAACATTCGCATCGATGAAGTGAATGGCATGCACGTGGACTTCAACGGCGAGCTCACGACCATGCTCATCTTGCACGACGACGTGCCGGGCGTGATCGCCGCGGTCACGAATGTCATGCGGGAGCGCTATCAGGATTTGAACATTTCCAACTTCCATCTGAGTCGCACTGAGCGCGGGGGCAAGGCCATCATGACCATCGTCGTGGACACGGCCCCGCCGGAAGACATTCAAAAGGACATCGAAGCGCTGGATCACGTGGAAAATGCGTTCGTGATCCGCGCCATTTAGAAAGGACCCACCATGCTCCAATACCAATCGTTTCAGGAAATTGCGGATCTGGCGACCGCGCGCGGGCAGAAGATCAGCGAGGTGGCGCTGGCGGATCAGGCGGAGTACCTGAATCTCTCCGAAGAGGAAGTCTACCGGCGCATGGAGGCCTCGTTCGACGTCATGGTGGCGTCCACGCACACGGGCATGAATGAGGCGCTGCGCTCGACGTCCGGCCTCACCGGCGGCGAGGGTGCCCGGATCATGGCGTATGAAGAGCAGACCGGTGGCGGTTTCGCCGGCGCGTTCTTCACGCGCGTCATCGCCCGGGCGGCGGCCACGTCCAACTGTAATGCCGCCATGGGCAAGATCGTCGCGACGCCGACGGCCGGCAGTTGCGGCATTCTGCCGGGGGTTCTGGTGAGCTATTACGAAGACCGCCACACGCCGAAGCGCGATGTCGTGATGGCCATGTTTACGGCCGGGGCGCTGGGGATCGTCATCGCCACGAAGGCGTCCATTGCGGGCGCGGAGGGTGGATGCCAGGCTGAGACGGGCAGTGCCTCCGGCATGGCCGCCGCGGCGCTCGTGGAGCTCGAAGGCGGCACGCCGCAGCAGTGCATCGACGCGCTGGGGATGTCGCTCATCAGCCTCATGGGCCTCGTGTGCGACCCCGTCGCCGGGCTCGTGGAGATCCCCTGCATCAAGCGCAACGCCTCCGGCGCGGCCGTGGCCCTGACGTCGGCCACGATGGCGCTGGCCGGCGTGCCCCTGCACATTCCGTCCGACGA
>JAQYPV010000018.1 GCA_028726605.1 Peptoniphilaceae bacterium
GGCCTTGGAAGTATTGACTTCAATAAAATCATCCCCCGAGGGTACGCCCATCGAAAATCTGACGCAGCTTCGCGCCATGCATTTTGACGCAGATACCTTTGACGGCACGGAGGGATATATACCTTGCCCACGATGAATATCAACTTGAAATCAAGGATAGCATCGGGGACAAAGATTTTTATCAATGTGTATCAATGAGGGCTGGGGTTCAGGGAACAGTTAAAAACATTATTTTCGCTGCAAAATACAAACCAGAAATCGTGTTCGATGATGCGCTCAACAATGACATCCGAATCACGAGAAACGCCGACAAGTGTCTCATATATGATAGGTCAATCCCGCAAAATGGCCTTCTTTGGAGTGAGCTTGTAGAATGGTTTGCTGCTAAATATGATGTCGTTGACAATGTAGAAAACCGTTTACTCAGAAGACTTTGTGATAGCTTGGATGACAGCTTTAAAGCTGCCGGTGCTAAGTCAGGCCCAGAAACGTGGATGATGCAGGCATACTATGAATTAATGAAAGCGTGTGGTAAGGATTTTCCGGCTCTACTTCCACAAGTATACCTTTACTATGACCCGCTGACTCAGGCAGAGCGCGGCTATAAGCTATTTGAGCATCAGAAAATGGATTTTCTTATGATATTCTCCCATCGCAATAGGGTGGTTATCGAAATCGACGGGAAGCAGCACTACGCTGATGGAGATAGAGCGTCCCCAAGGCTTTATAGCGAGATGGTCAAAGCACAACGAGAAATGAGCCTTTATGGTTATGACGTGTATCGATTTGGCGGATATGAATTTATAAATGCTGCAGAGTCAGACAGCATAAAGCAAGAACTGCTCAAAAATCTGAAGGAATTCTTTGTTCGACTGTTCCAAAAATATAACATCTTGGAAAGGTAGCCATCAACACTTTTTAATTTTGCCTGAACCATTTAATTTTGGCATACTTTTTAATTTTTCCCTGAGCCAGCTACGCAGGAGTCCAGATGCCAGCATCAGGCATACCTCGGCTGTGCTCTGACGGGGTCAATTGAACACCGAACAATACAGCGAAAACCGCAAGAAACGCCTTGTTTCCTGCGGTTTTCGCTATTTTTATACACTTTTCCGGCGACCGGGCTTGTATCAAAGATTACGTCTTTATAGACTGAGCAGTTGATAGCGGAGGATTCCTGATGCCTGCCGTCGAACTATTAGGGTCGAGACGATGGAAATCCCCATGCACTCGCCGCAGGAGCAGGGTTGAGGCAATGGCACCTCCTCCCTACCGGCTATTATAAGGAAGAAGGGCATCGGTTGGTTTGTTCCCGTATACGAACAGGACCCGAGGCAACGGCGAAATCCGGTGGATTTGTTCTCACGGCACTATGTGGATTTATTCCCGAAAACGAGCGGAGGCGCTGACATCCAAATGGACGTATCGAGCCATGTGGAGACTATAGCGTTGATACAAAAGATGTAAATATAGAAATCCTGCATTTTAAGCAGTTTTATAAGCATTTTGTCTTCGATAAAGATGAAGAAGGATACGTCAAAAAGACTCAAAAAAACTATATGGACGTAAGAGTAGTTTTGCAACTGGTATGAGGAGACACAAAGAAAAATATAATAAGATAAAACCCATTTTATACTTTCTACAAGAGTAGCTTAAATAAGGCTGCTCTTTTTTTATTTCAAAGAAAGGAGGCAGGGATGAATTTTGATTATTTTTATAATAGACAATCTGAAATGTATAACTTCATTAGGTTACCTATGGTATTAATGGGAGGTGAGATTTTTGAGAGCATTTCTATTGAAGCTAAAGTTTTGTATTAATATATGCTTAATCGGATGGGCCTTTCATATAAAAATGGCTGGATAGATGAAGATGAAAAAGTCTTTATTTACTACACAATTGAAGTATAAAAGATCAATTTAATTGTGCAAGTGAAAAAGCAAATAAATTATTAGCTGAACTTGATATTAAATCAGGAATAGGACTGATTGAAAAGAAAAGGGCTGGGAAAGCCTAACAGAATTTTTACATAAATTTTATATACAATTTTAATTTATTCGTATAAACACTATACTTTAAAGCAATTTGAAGTATAGAAAATTATTCAATTTACCACGAATTTACCACGATTGAGTGAGCCTTGATATGACAATAAAATAGTACTAAAAAGACACCCTTAACACCTAAGTAGTTTCTTTTGTTAAAAAGAAGTCAATTTTAAGGCTAATTGCCTTGTGTGTATGGATATGAAATTGTTTATCAGACATATTGTTTGAAAAATACATTTAACTTTTGCCCTAGTAGTTTTGAGTTATCTGTATTTACTTCATGTCCTGCATTTTCAATAATAGCTATTTCTGCGTTTTCTATCTGTTGTTGCAACTCTAAAGAAGCTTTTTTATTTATCTTATCCTTATCGCCACAGACAACAAGTACCGGACATGATATTTTTTTCAGTTCATGTTTAAAATTAAGTTCTGTCATAGATTTGCATAGATTGATAAAATCTGTTTTCTGAAAGCCCATTTTTTCAAATGTTGAGCAAGGCATAATACGGAATATCAGATTTTGCATTTTTAACAGATACTTTGGCATTTCATATTGTGCGCCTATTAACACTAATGAGTTCATTTTTTCTGGGTGTTCTATCGCATACTGAATAGCAAGGATACCACCTAAAGAAAGTCCACAAATATTTAGCGGTTCTTCAAACTGTTCACAGTATGTTTCCAATGTCCGATACAATGTATCATAACATGGTGTTTTCCCAGAAAGCCAATCTGATAAATTAGGGCATAAAACCTCAAAATCATCATTGAATACTTTTACGGTATCACTCCAACTTTCAGAAGATTGTCCCAAACCATGAAGCATTATATATTTCATTTCATCACTCCTAGATACTGTGTTTCATATCCACATTATAACATTCTCATATCAGCACCACATTAAAAATCTATGCACCGATAATCTTATTGAACAGATCTAACAGACACCATTTCATCACTCTAATCTGAAATTTTGATAAGAAAAAGCAGCCTATCCTAAAACTAACTGCTGTGTGTGGATATAAAATCTAATTCCTATTGTATAACTTTTCTTAGCCAATTATCTCTAAAGAAAATCTGTTCGTCAGTATAAAACCAATGTTTTCCGTCATTCATAACGGTAAGATTTGCACAATGTCTATCAATAAATTTATCTACCGTTTGACGTGATGTAAGATTATCATGTTCAGCATACAAAATTTCAGTAGGTGTTTTCCAATTTATCGGGTTTGCTCGAACAAAACATAGATATTCCCACGATAATGTTTCTCCAAAATCAGTTGATATTTCTTTTCTTTCAGAAAGTTCCTTTTCAGATACATGCACCCAGCTTATCATATCTACTATAAGTTGTTCCATATCAAGTATAGGCGATATGAATAATGCTTTTTCAATCTTGAAATTCTGTAATGTGTGCATTGTAAAATAAGCTCCGAAACTAATAGCAAGTACATATATGTAGTCATATTTTTCAGATATTTTATCGTAGACTTCCATAATTTTATTTTTTACAATCCACGGGAAAAAGTCATTACAATCTACTCCAAAAACATCAAAATCTAAACTAATTTTTTTGAAATGTTCAGCTTCAAGATAACTTCCACCTTTACCATGAACATATAGCATTGATTTCTTCAAAATAACGCCCCCATAAATCAAAACTGATTCCGCGCGCTGACATCGACCACTCCGGACACCTCAGCGATCCTCCACATCTTTACCGTGCGACTAGGATCTACTCCCCCGGATACCCCAGTGACTTTCCACTTTCAGCATCGAAAAAGTGGAGGCGTTCGGGTGGAAAGGTGAAGCGGATGGACGCTCGCTTGGCGTCTGTCGAGCCAAATGAGGGAGTAGCCGCGGGATTCGGTGTAGCGCACGGCATCGTTCAGCGTTTCGACGCCGTAGGGGAAGGCTTCGACGCTCCTTGCAGGACAGAACCGATTTGTCGAACCTCGCCAAAGTGCGTGTGTCCGCACAGGTAGAGGAAGATGTCGGTGGTGGGAGACGGATCTTCTAACAAGTCAGCAAAATCGACATCGTACCACTGTTGCCGGCTCCGCATGGGGTGATGGCCCACGAGGATAGTGCCTTTTTCGGCCGGCGTCGTCAGTGTATCTCTCAGCCACGACTGCTGATCGGCATCGAGACTCCCATGCGGCGATTTTTCGATGGCGGTGTCGATGTTGACAAAGCGGTAGCCGCCGATTTCCTGGATTGCCGTGTACGGGAGGCCGTATGGCGGCGTCATGCGCTGCGCCGTGGGGAAGACGGCTCTTTCGTCTCGGCCGCCGGCTTGAGCGCACAGCGTCGCACGGAACTCGGTCTTGATGTCGTGATTGCCGAGGGCGAAGACGGTGGGTGTGGGGAGCGTGATGGCCTTCACCATGTTAAAGAAATAGGCGTAGTCGTCGCCATTTCCCTCGTGGACCAAATCGCCTGAAAAGACGAAGACGTCCGGGTGGTAGGCCATGGCATCGCGAAGCGCCGCCAGCAAAAACGCGTCCGGGTGGAGCTTCATTTTGGTCTCTTCCTGAAAGGCGCTGCCCCAATCTTAGGGACAAAGCGGTGGAGAGCGTCAACACGACGAACGACGTAGCGTAAGTGTGAACGACAATTGAAGCAATCGAAAACGTGCCGGCGAGGCATGCTTCGCCGGCACTCCTTTTATGTATGGGAGTTATCCGGAACACGGAGGTTCGAAACGAGCGGCCCGCCGGGGCGCATTGCGATGACGTGAATATTTATCAATATAATAGAATTTGTTATCGGTGGTTTTTCCACCGACATTGATACCGAATTGACAGGAAATAGGTTGTAATCTCATAACCGAAAAAAGCCACTGATCTTTTGGGAAATGGCTGAGTCGCTTATTTCAAAATCGGGTTTTGACACCTACAGATCCGAGCGCTGAGATGGGTTGTGATTTTTATATGTGATTAACGACCTCTCACAGCGTCGCATAGAGATGGATAAGGGAGTTTTTCGGAACCCCCAAAATGCCGTATTCTCGTTTTCCCGCTTTAGGGTGTAGTGGCTAAATGCGAAATCGAAATTAGCGACAACGAGGCGTCCGAAAATGTGAGGGCTATTTCCAATTTCGCATTAAGCCACCGATTCGGACGAGGGCGTCTGAGACAGCCATCATGGCGATGTGCCGAAAACAGGCAATGTCCACGACGAGCCCCCGGCCGAAGAGATCCGGGTGCATGGTCAAGGGCCGATAAGGGGCAATGCCCATGATGCGCACGCCGCCGCGCCGGCCAAAATGTGATGACGAAATGCTGAAATCGGACGAAGACCATGACACGCCCGCCAAATGTCGCAGCCCGCGCCGGGCCAAGCCCGCCAAATGTCGTAGCCCGCCACCCGGCGAAGCCCGCCAAACGTCGCAGCCTGCCGCCCGGCGAAGCCCGCCAAACATCGCAGCCCGTTGCCCGCTGCCCGGCGCATCCCTTCAAACGCCCCGGACTGCCGATCGGTCGAGCACGCTTAACGGCTGAAATTCTCTCTCTTGGTTGAAATCAAGCTCTTTCTTCTATATAATAGGCCATATGTTTTTGTCTTGTAAGGAGGAGCCATGGCAGATTATCAACTGCGTGCAGCGGCGCGCGAGGAAGCCGGTAAGAACCGGGTGGATAAATTACGTGAGGCTGGGGAGATTCCGGCGGTTGTGTATCAGAAGAATGAGGAGCCGGTGTCGGTGAAGGTCTCGGCGCGCGAGTTTCTGAAGGTCTACACGAAGGCGGGCACGTCGGCGCTGGTGGATTTGGATCTTGACGGCGCGAAGAAGACGGTCCTCATCAAGGAAGTGCAGATGCATCCGTACAAGGATCTGGTGCTTCACATCGACTTCCAGGGCGTGCGTATGGACGAGAAGATCAAGGTCACGGTGCCCGTGGTGTTGGTGGGTCGCGATGAAATTCGCGTACAACCCTCAGTCCTCATGCAGATGGTGGACGAGGTGGAAGTGGAGTGCTTGCCAGCAGACATCCCGGCCAGCGCTGAAGTGAACGTCGAAGAGATGCAGATCGGCGACGTCATCACCGTGGGCGATTTGGACATCGCGAAGAATGACAAGATCACCATCCTCGTCGATGCTGAGGAGCCGATTGCCAGCTTGAGCGAACCGCAGGATGAGTCCTTGGCGGAAGCTGGCGAGGAAGGCGCTGAAGCGGGCGAAGTGCCGGAGATCGGCAAAGAATCTGAAGCGTCCGAAGAATAACAGAATTTGGAAGCGTCCGAAGAATCATCGGGATCAAGCATACGGATCCGGCGTTACGGGTCCGGACGATCGAGCTCGAAGGATCGTCAAACCGAAGACAGTATTGGGAAGGCGGAGGGTGACCTCCGTCTTTTTCGTTGGACCGTTGCGATGTCGGCCGTTGAGCGATGCGGCTCAAGCGGCGCGTCGCAATCAACATAGAGTCGCAACTATCATAGAAAGGAAGAGCGATGGCGCAAGTTTACATGGATCACGCGGCGACGACGCCGCTCTCGGTGGGGGCTTTGTCGGCCATGACGCCGTTTTTTACCGAGATCTTTGGTAACGCGTCCGGCGTCAATCCGGCGGGCGACCGAGCGGCGCGCGCGGTGTTTGCGGCGCGCCAAGAGATAGCCTTCATGCTGGACTGCGCGCCTCGGGACATCGTGTTCACATCGGGGGCGACAGAAGCGGACAATCAGGCCATTTTGACGGGGGTGACGTACGCTCGTGAGCATCGCGGCTTTGGCCCGAACGGACGCGGCGAAGCGAACGGACGCGGCGAAGCGAACGAACGCGGCGAAACGAACGGACGCGGCGAAACGGACGGACGCGGCAGGACGGATGGACACGACAAGTCGAACGGACGCGGCCGGTCAGACGGGCGATGCCTGACGGGACAGATCATGCACATGATCACGACGGAATTCGAGCATCCCGCCGTCCTTCGTCCGTTGGAAGCACTCGAAGCGGCGGGGCAGATCGCGCTCACGAAGCTCCATCCGGGGCCGAGCGGCGTCATCACGGAGGAGCTGCTGGAAGACGCGCTCACGCCGGAAACCGTGTTTGTGTCCATCATGGCGGTCAACAACGAGGTGGGGACCATTCAGCCCATTCAGAAACTGGTCGATGTCGTGCGTCGCTATGAAGCGGCGGGCATCACCAAGATGACCGGCGGCGATCAGCGGCGGATCCTGTTCCACACCGACGCCACCCAGGCGATGGCGACGCTCCTCGTCGACGTCAACCAGTGGGGCGTGGACCTCGTCTCGTTTTCGGCGCACAAGTTCAACGGGCCAAAGGGCGTGGGAGCGCTCATCGCGCGGGGCATGGCGCCGACGCCGCTGATTCTCGGCGGCGAGCAGGAACGCGGTCATCGCGCGGGAACGCTGAACGTCCCCGGCATCATCGGCATGCAAAAGGCGCTTGAGGAAAGCCGTCTGGCCTTCCGTGAGCGTGCCGATGCTGTCCGTGCGCTCGGGACCCGCCTCGCGGACGGACTTTCTGCCATCGACGGCGTGGCGCTCACCGTGCATCCAGCCGACCGCGTGCCCGGCATCGTCCACGTGACCTTGGAAGATGGCGACGGGGCGTTGATGGTGACGCAGCTCGGGCGCCTGGGCATCTCGGCATCGGCGGGATCCGCCTGCCAGGCAGGCGCGGTCGTAGAAAGCGACGTCATGCAGGCGTTGGACGTGGCGGAAAACCGACGACGCGGGGCGCTGCGCTTTTCGCTGGGACACGAGAATACCGAAGCGGACGTCGACGCGGCCATTGCAGCCGTGCGCGAAGTGGTCGAGACGCGAGGCGAAAAGTGAGTGGCGTCGCGTTGGAAACGATAATCAGAAGGGAAAGAGCATGAAGCGTGTCTTGGTCGCCATGAGTGGCGGAGTGGACTCGAGTGTGGCGGCGGTTTTGTTGCAAGAGGCGGGCTACGAGTGCGTGGGGGCGACCATGCGCCTCGTGGACCAGCCCACGGCGACGCCGGTGGGGCACACGTGCTGCAGTCTGAACGACGTAGAGGATGCCCGCGCGGTGGCATACGCGCTCGGGATGGAGTACCACGTCTTCGACTTTTCGCACGAGTTTGACGAAAAAGTCATTCAAAAGTTCGTCAATTACTACGAAAAAGGATGGACGCCCAACCCATGCATCGACTGCAATCGCTACTTGAAATTCGACCATCTCCTGCATCACGCGGAGGCGTTGGGCTGCGATTACGTGGCGACGGGCCATTATGCGCGTGTGGCACAGACCTCGGACGGCCGTTACATCTTGAAGCGTGGCATCGACGCGACGAAGGACCAGAGTTACGCGCTCTACTCGTTCACGCAAGAGGTCTTGGCGAAGACGCTGCTGCCCATTGGAGAATGGGAGAAGAGCCGCGTGCGGGAGATCGCCGAAGCGCACGGTCTCGTCAACGCGCGCAAGCACGACTCCCAGGACATCTGCTTTGTGCCGGACGGCGATTACGTGGCGTTTTTGGAGCGCTACGAGGGCAAGACCTTCGCACGAGGGGAACTGGTGGACACCGAGGGGAAGGTTCTGGGCACGCATCGCGGGGCCGTCGGATACACCATTGGACAGCGTCGGGGCCTCGGCATCGCGGCGTCGGAGCCGATCTACGTGGTCGACAAGGACATGGAGACCAACCGCGTCATCGTGGGGCCGAACGACGCGCTACGTCACCAGGCGTTGCTCGCGGCGGAGTGGAATTGGATCGTGCCGCCCTTCGACGCGCCGGGGGAGGTGACGGTGAAAATTCGCTACAACGCCAAGGATCAGCCCGCGATGCTGGATCCCGCTGGGGACGGCACGCCGGGCACCGTGGCTATCCGCTTTGAGGAGCCCCAGCGCGCCATCGCGCCGGGGCAGGCCGCCGTGGCCTATCGCGGCGATGTCGTGGTGGGCGGCGGGACCATCGTGCGCGTGCTGCAGTCATAGAAATCCGCTGGCGATGCCGAACCCCGCAGGTCACGGCACGACGGAAACTGGGGTCCGCCATTTTCGAGAGCCGAATCCTGAGCCATAAACGGCATATCGCATCACAGCGTACAGTTCGTGACAGCGTCGCGCATTGCGTCCTCGCGCGCGATCATCGTGTCGAGCGTCGCCTTCGCCTCCGTGCCCTCGGCGGCCTGCGCCGTCCCCGGGAAGGCCAGCGCCAGTGGAGGCGAGAACGCAGCGTTTCGGGCGCTGTGTTTATGACGATCTAGTTCAATCCTTTTCTGGCGCAACCTGTTGACGGCTCGGCGTCGAAGGTGCAGTGATTCTTGACGATGTAGTTCAAATCATTTTTATCTTTGTTTCAACTAGCGATTTTGTCAAAAACGCAGTTCGAATAAAATAATCTTCACTTTGAACTAGTAAAACTGCCGATTTCGGTAGTTGAATTTCGCGTTTTTATGAATAAAACTATAAATTTCTGATTTTTGTAGTTTTATTTTCGTTTTTTGTCATTCGAACTGCCATTTCAGGGGTTTTGAGCCGTTCATTTTTATCAAACAAAAAAAAGACCCACGAATTTCGAAAAAAACGTAGGTCAAGTTAAAAATAATTAAATTTCAACTAGCGCTGGGGCGCGAGGGGCGATGTCGCATCCACGGATCACCGTGGCGGGCGAATGTGTTCGTTGCCCGGTTGCATCCTGTCCTCGCGATGCCGGCCGCCGAGGGCGCCGACCCGCATCGCAACGCCGGCCCCACGCACGAGCCGCCGGCCCACCGCACCGTCCTCAGCCGCCCAGGTACGTCTTTTTGATTTCTGGCGCGTTCAGGAGATCTTTGCCCGTGCCAGTCATCACGATGCGCCCCGTCTCCATGACGTAGCAACGGTCGGCGATGGACAGCGCGGCGCGCGCGTTTTGCTCGACCAGCAGGATGGTGGTGCCCTCGTCGTGAAGGCGCTGGATGATGTCGAAGATGTGTGACACGATGATGGGGGCAAGTCCCATCGAAGGCTCGTCCAGCATCAACAGCTCCGGCTCGGCCATCAAAGCGCGGCCGATGGCGAGCATCTGCTGCTCGCCGCCGGAGAGCGTGCCCGCGTCCTGGGACTTGCGCTCGTAGAGGCGCGGGAACAGACTGTACACCTTGTCGAAGGACTGGGCGATGGCGTCGTCATCCTTGATGTGGTACGCTCCCATCTCCAAATTCTCCATGACGCTCATGCGCTCAAAGACGCGCCGCCCCTCCGGCGACTGGGCGATGCCGTCCTCCACGATTTTGTACGCCGGCTGCGTCGTGAGCTCCTTCTCGCGAAAACGGATGGACCCGGACTTCGCCGGCAAGAGGCCGGATATGGTCTGTAAAGTCGTGGTCTTGCCCGCGCCGTTCGCTCCGATGAGAGTGACGATCTCGCCCTTGTACACATCGAACGTGATGTCCGTGATGGCGTGAATGGCGCCGTAGTAGACATTCAGCTGATTCACGCGCAAGAGCGGCGTCCCCTGGGCCGGCGATGCTGTGTCAGCGCCCGCGGCTCCGGCCGGAGCGGATGCCGTCGCTGCGGTCACGCCCTCCGCCTCCGCACCTGCGCGCATCGCCTGGACCTCGCCTCGCGGCGTCCCTTTCGTCTTCGTGGCCTCAGACATGCTCCGCCTCCTTTCCCAAATACGCCTCAATGACCGCCGGATTGTTGGCAATTTCCGACGGCGTGCCCTTAGCGATGATGCGACCGAAGTTTAAGACCGCGATGCCCTCACAGATTCCCATCACGAGGCTCATGTCGTGCTCGATGAGGAAGATGGCGATTTGGAAGCGGTCGCGAATGTAGACGATATTCTCCATGAGCTCCGCCGTCTCCGATGGGTTCATGCCTGCCGCCGGCTCGTCCAGAAGCAAGAGCTTTGGCTCCGTCGCCAGCGCCCGCACGATCTCAAGCCTGCGCTGCGCCCCATAGGGAAGCGCCCCCGCGTCGTTATCCGCCAGCCCCTGCAAATCGAAAATCGACAAGAGCTCCATCGCCCGCTCGCGCATCTCCTTCTCTTCCTTCCAATAGCGCGGCGTCCGGAAGAGCGCGCTCGGAATGCTGTAGTGGTACGACTGATGCAGCGCCGTCGTGATGTTCTCCAGCACCGAGAGATTCTTAAAGAGGCGGATGTTCTGGAACGTGCGCGCCACCCCCGCCTGATTCACCTGCGCCGTGTTCTTGTGCAAAATGTCCTGGCCATCCACCAAGATTGTGCCGCGCGTGGGGTCGTAGACCCGCGTCAGGAGGTTAAAGACGGTCGTCTTGCCCGCGCCGTTCGGCCCGATGAGTCCCGCAATCTCCGTACGCCCGATGGCGATGTCGAAATCGCTCAGCGCCGACAGACCGCCGAAGTCGATACCCAAGTGATGGCACTCCAAAATGGGTTCCTGCGAGATGTCCCGCTCCGGCAAGCGGTTGCGGCTGGGCATGGGGACTAATTTGGTCTCTTCCCGTTTCATTCCTCACCTCCTTGTCGATCTCCCGGGTCGTCCGACAACAACGCACGCTCGTTCTTCATGCTGTCCGGCGTGGCATCCCGCCCGCGGAGCCCCGCGATCATGGACGACACATCGCGCTTGGTCGAGACGCGCGGCGATTCCACCGTGCCGTGCGAACGAGAGGACGTCGCCGCTTCCGGCACAATGCCCGCGATGTCCATGGCCGCCGAAGGCGGCAGTTCCCCGCGCCGCTTGGCCATGAAGCGCTCCACGAGCCGAGACAGCGAGAAGTCGTAGTCGCCCAAGAGGCCGCTCGGACGGAACAGCATCATCAGGATGAGCAGCGTCGCGAAGGCGACCATGCGGTAACTGTTGAAACTGCGCAAGAGCTCCTGCGCGATGGTGTAGATTGAGGCCGAGAGGATGGACCCCAGCATGGAGCCCATGCCGCCCAGGACGACCATCACGAGGATCTCGATGGACTTCATGAACGTGAAGGTGGCGGGGTAGAGACTGCCCAGATAGCCCGCGTAGAGCGCGCCCGCCACGCCGGCGATGGCCGCCGAGAACGCAAAGGCGAAGGTCTTGTAGAACGTCGTGTTGATGCCGATGCTCTCCGCGGCAATTTCGTTTTCGCGGATGGAGAGGATGGCACGGCCATGACGCGACTTCATCAACACGTAAATGAGGAAGAGGCACACGGCGAGCACGACGAACACCAACAAGAGGCCCGTAAACTTGGGGATGCGCTTGAGGCCCGCCGCGCCGTAGGTCAGCTTGATGCCCAGCGTATCGTCGATGTTGGTGATGAAGATGCGGATGATCTCGCCAAAGCCCAACGTGATGATGGCGAGGTAGTCGCCGCGTAGGCGCAGGGCCGGAATGCCGATCAAAAAGCCCACGAGGCCTGCGATGGCGGCGGCGAGGAGGAGCCCGGCGACGATCCAGACGACGGCCGTCGGGTCATGCGCGCGCAGGAGTTTCGTGAGCGGCGTGGCCTTTAGAAAGATGCTCGCCGCATAGCCGCCCACGGCCATGAAGCCGGCATGCCCCAAGGGCAATTGCCCGAGGTAGCCCACCGGGATGTTGAGCGATGTCGCCAAGAGGATGTTGATGCCCACGAGGATCAGGACGCCCTCCCAGTAATTGGAGATGATGCCATTTTGATTGAAGACCATGAGGAGCACGCCCAGCATGACAGTCAACGCCAGGTTGACCAGGTAGCGGGCGGGCATGGGATAATGTCGGACCATATGCTCACACTTTCTCACGCTGCGTCACGCCCATGATGCCTGACGGCTTGAACAGCAGGACGAGGATCAAGATGGCGAAGACGACGGCGTCTTTCCAGTTCGAAAGGCCGACCGCGGAGGCCAACACTTCCACCATGCCGATGACCAGCCCCCCGATCATGGCGCCGGGGATGGAACCGATGCCGCCCAACACAGCGGCCACGAACGCCTTCAGTCCCATCATGGATCCCATCGTCGGCGAAATCTGCGGATAACTTGCGACGTAGAGGACCGCGCCGATGCCGGCGAGCGCCGAGCCCACCGCAAAGGTGAAGCCAATGGTGCGGTTGACGTTGATGCCCATGAGTTGGGCGACGCCCATGTCTTCAGACACAGCGCGCATGGCTTTGCCGTGCTTGGTGCGGCTCACGAGGAGCGTCAAGGCCAACATGGAGATGAGCGAGACGGCGAGCGTCAACAGGGCGGCATAGCTGATGTTGGTCGACCCGATGTGCAACGATCCGGAGATCAGCGGGTCCACGCTCTTGGCATCGGCCCCGAAGGCGATCTGCGCGCCGTTCTGAAGCAAAAAGCTCATGCCGATGGCCGTGATGAGCAGCGAGAGCCTCGGGGCGGAGAGCAGCGGGCGGTAGGCGATGCGCTGAATCAAGAGTCCCATCACCGTGGACGCGAGGACCGCGAGGACCGAGGCGAGTAAGGGGTGAAGGCCGTAGAGCGTCAATCCGTAGAACAGCGCGAACGCGCCCACCATGATGACTTCGCCATGCGCAAAGTTCAGTAATAAGATGATGCCGTAGACCATGGAATAGCCCAGCGCCACTAAGGCGTAGATGGACCCGGTCTGCAAGCCGTTGATGAGCTGCGAAAACAGCAAGGGTAAATTCATAAAAACCTCCGTGGGGGTCCGACGTGGCCGTCGAATGGGCTGGAACGGGAGCTGGCGCCGCCGTTGAGCGATTCGAACGGGAAAAGGCCGGCACTGCCGTCGAGCCGATTCGAAAGACGCCGAGAACGGCGTTCTCGGCGTCTTCACACACGCGCTCTCGATGCGATCAATACATTTCCTTGAAGACTTCCTGACCGTCCTTCAGTTCGATGATGGCTACTTCTTTGATGGGGTTGTTGTCGGTGCCAACTACTTCCATGCCGTTCTCTTCAGCCGTCTCGACGAACTTGTCTTTGATGCCCTCTGAGTAATCGTTGCCGTTCTCGAAGAGCACCGCCACCTTCTGGGCGCCCAGCTTCTCCTTTGTCGTCGAATTTCAGAAGTTCGACCGTCTTGCCATTGATGCCTCTTCCGTGTCGTTGGCGTTGCCACCGCAAGCCGTGATGACGAACACTAAAGCCATCATCATAATTTAAAAATAACGCTTCATCAACAATCTCCTTCTCCCCATCGCCTTCGCGTCCTGCGGCAAGCCCTTCGGGATAATAAAATCAAGCCATAAAAGTTGTTCCCGAAAGGGCCTTCGCGCGATGTTGCGATTCTGTTGCCGCTGTTTCCAACGGCTTTGCGGGAACTATCTTCCGTTTGCGCCGCTTCCCATACCGTAACGCATTCGCCGTCCGTCAGAGAATGCGCCGTGAGGAGGAATTCGCCGTGGACTGCTGTCTGGCTTTTGGAGGCCAATGCAGCAGGTTTTGCGACACGTCCTGCGATGGCACTGCGAAGTCAGAAGTGACATCATGGGGTGATCCATTGGCGCTTTTGGAGGGTAATTTATAAAAAACTACCAAAATATCTGAGGATTGTCAATCAATGACGATGAGAAAACGTGGAAATATAGACGTTTTCCGAGGAAAACGTTAATTGAAGACGCGGCATCGGCGGGAATAATCATTCTTAAAATTATGTATAGAAGAGGGCCTGTTACGCGGCTAATTAAAGAGCAGAAGCTGGAGCCGCGGCTCCAGCTTCATACGATCGAGCGTCGGCAATGCGCGTGCATCGTCAGCGCGTCGAATTAATACATTTCCTTAAAGACTTCCTGGCCGTCCTTCAGTTCGATGATGGCGGCTTCCTTGATGGGGTTGTTCTGATCGTCAAACTGGTACGACCCTGTGATGCCCTTGACGTCTTTCAGAGCCTTGATGCCGTCGATGACGGCCTGGTAGTACTCCGGCGTGTTCGGCGTCAGTCCCGCCGCTTCGGCAGCTTTGAGACCTTCGGTCATCAGCATCGCCGCGTCGTAGCCCAAGGGGGCAAACATGTTGGGGACATCCGAGGCGTAGGCTTTTTTGTACGCTTCTTCAAAGGGTTTGGTCGCCTCAGTGCCCGGCGCATAGCCCGAGCAATAGACGGAACCTTCCAGATCCTTGGCGTCGGCGTAGTCCTTGACCGAACCCCAACCGTCGCAGCCCATGAGCACGCCCGTAAAGCCGGCGCCGCGCGCCGCTGTGATGGCGAGGCCCGCTTCACCATAGTAGATAGGCAAGAGGATGGCATCCGGTTCGGCCGCCGTGATCTTGGTCATCTGCGCGCGGAAGTCTTTGTCGCCCGTCGAAAAGCTCTCCGACGCCACCACTTCCATGCCGTTCGCCTCAGCCGTCGCGATGAACTTATCCTTCACGCCTTCCGAATAGTCGCTGCCGTTTTCAAAGAGCACGGCCACCTTCTGCGCGCCGAGCTTTTCTTTGGCGTACATCGCCATCTTCTCGCCTTGATAGGGGTCTGTAAAGCACGAGCGGAAGACGTTGGCGCGTACTTCCGGCGTTTCCGCTTCGGGGTCGATGAGGGTGACGCCGGCCGCTGTGGCCGAGGCCGTCATCTGCGGGATGTTGTCCTCAAACGTACTGTCCGCCAGCGCGATGGTGGGCCCCGTCATGACCGAGCCCAAAATGGCCGTGGCTCCGTCCTCCTTGGCCAGGTTGTAGGAGTTGATGGCTTCGATGCCGTCGGCCTTGTCATCGTACTCGAGGAGTTCCACCTTTTTGCCGTTGATGCCACCGTCGGCGTTCAATTGATCGAACCAGAGCGCCATGGAATTGCGGACCGGAATGCCGTACTGCTGATAATCGCCGGTGGTATTGCCGATGAAGGCCACCTTAATGACGTCGCCTTCCGCGTCGGTTGAATTGTCGGCCGCCTGCGTCTCATCTGAGACGGGTGCGCTGTCTTGCTGTGAGGCGTCTTCGGACGTGGCATCTTTGCCGCAAGCCGTGATCACCAAGAGCAAGACGAGCAACAGTGTCATGTAACGTTTCATCGTTTTCTCCTTCGTGTTTCGACTTTACCCCGGATTCGATTTGTGTTCATGTAGGGTAATTTATAAAAAACTAACAAAAGAGTAGGACGATGTCAACTCATCGAACAGAAAATTCGAAGCATTCGGGCTTTGGAAGGAAGAGTCAATCTTTATATCTTCCTATTCACGTGAAAAACATGAATAAATATGCAATTCAGATCGTCGAAAGTGGAGTTTTCAAAGATGGCGCGGAAAAAACAAAAACGATGAGACGAAAGTACGTGATCACGAGGAGAACTGGTACATCCATCTCTTTCGAAATGTGTTTCCTTTGTGTTTTTCTTTTGCGCTGCGGGATGATCCCCGCGGCAAGAGTTTTCACGGCGCGAGCGATGGCATTTGCGGCGTTTCTCGTGTGCGGGACCGCGCCGGCCGCTTTGGCGTCAGTGCTCGTGCACTATAATAATAATGGAAAGGAAATGGGCAAAAAGAGCCGACGAACCCGGGAAGCGTCTAATTGTTTGATACAAATTATACGAAAGTCGGTGGACGGAAAACGGGAGATTGCCTATAATAGATAAAGGCAGTCGGAAAAGGAGAGAAACCTTTGCAAACGAAATGGAGGAGAGCATGACGGACAAAGTGATGTCCATGAAGGAAGCTATTGCAACCTTTGTGGAGGACGGCGATGTCTTGAGTCTGGGCGGATTTACGACGAATCGCAAGCCCTATGCGGCAGTGTATGAAATTTTGCGTCAGGGACAGAAGGATTTTATTGGCTGGCCGGGGCCGGGCGGCGGTGACTGGGATTTGCTCATCGGCGAAGGTCGCGTGAAGGCGTACATCAACTGCTACACGGCCAACTCCGGGTTCACTAACGTGGCGCGTCGCTTCCGCGCGGCCATTCAGAACGGCGAATTGCTGTTTGAAGACTACTCGCAGGACGTGTTGATGTTGCAATTGCATGCCGCGGCGCTGGGTCTTCCGTTTTTGCCCACTCGCTTCATGGGCGCATCGGGACTCACCAAGTACTGGGGCATGAGCGAAGAAGTCCGCAAGACCCTTGAAAAAGTGGATGACAAGAAGCTCGTCGAAATGGAGAATCCGTTTGAGCCGGGCGAGAAAGTCGTCGCGGTTCCGGTGCCGAAGCTGGATACCGCCATCATCCACGTGCAGATGGCAAGCCCCGACGGCACGGCCGTCATCTTGGGCGATGAATTCCACGACGTCGACATCGCCATGGCAGCGCGTAAGACCATCATCACCTGCGAAGAACTCGTCAGCAACGAGTACATCCGCCGCGATCCGACCGCGACGAACATCTTCCAGGGCTGCGTGCAGGCCGTGGTGCAGGCGCGCTATGGCGCATGGCCCAGCCAGTGCTATGGCTATTACGATGACGATCCCATCGCGCTTCGCGAATACGACAAGGCGTCCAAGTACGCCGACGATGAGGACGCCAAGGCGCAAATGGAGAAGAAGAACATTCCGTACGATCCGGACCACAAACCGGAGACTTTCCGCGACTATTGCGAAAAATGGATTTACAGCGTTGAGGATCACGACCAGCTCCTCGACAAAATCGGTGGCAGCCGTCTGGCCAAACTGAGCATCACGCCGGGACTCGGCTACTCGACAGAGATCTGAGCATCTGAAGAGGAAAGGATTTCGGAAATGAGCGATTACACGAAATACACCAAACAGGAAATGCAGGCGTATGCCATTGCAAAGAGTATTAAGGAAGACATGATCGTGACCGTCGGCACGGGCCTTCCGCTGATCGGCGGGACGCTTGCCAAGCGCGTGGTGCAGCCCAGCTGCCATCTGATCGTGGAGAGCGGACTCATGGACTGCGACCCGGTCGAAGTGCCGCGCAGCGTCGGCGACATGCGCTTCATGGCGCACTGCGCCGTACAGTGGCCAAACGTCCGCTTCGTGGGCTTTGAAGCCAATATGTACTTGCACGGTGAGACCAACGCCATCGCCTTCATCGGCGGCGCGGAGATCGACCCGTACGGCAACGTGAACTCCACGTCCATCGGTGACTACAACCATCCGAAGACGCGCTTCACCGGCTCGGGCGGCGCCAACGGCATCGCCACGTTCCAGAACACGGTCATCATGATGCAGCATCAGAAGCGCCGTTTCACGGAGCACATCGACTACGTCACAAGCCCCGGTTGGGTGACGGGTCCGGGCAGCCGCGCCGAAGCGGGCCTTCCGGAAGATCGCGGTCCGCAGATGGTGGTGACGGATTTGGGCATCTTGAAGTTCGACGAGAAGACCAAGCGCATGTACCTGGCGTATTACTACGAGTACACGACGCCGGAAGAGATTCAAGAAAACACCGGCTTTGAGATCGACCTCAGCCGTGCGGAGAAGATGGAAGGGCCGAGCCCGGAAATCGTGCGCATCATCCGCGAGGAGATCGACCCGGGTCAGGCGTTTATCAAAGTGCCGAAGGAAGCGTAAGCTAAAGGAAGAGGGAGAATCATGAGCGTAAACATGTACTCGATGCCCGGCTATTTTCAGACGATGCCGACAGTGGGCAGTCCGCTGAACAAGGTGAACGCCGAAAATGCGCAGGAATTGAAGGACGTTGAAGCGAACATTGCGAAGCTGATGAACGAAGCGGCGGCGGCCGGTAAGTCCGATGAGGGCATCCACAAATCCGGTCAGATGACCGTCTTGGAGCGCATCTTCACCCTGGTGGATGAGGGCACGTTCCATCCGCTGAACAGTCTGTACAATCCGATGCACAACAAGAACGGCTCCACCGGTATCGTCAAAGGCCTCGCCAAGATCGCCGGACGTTGGTGCGTGATCGTGGCATCGGACAACAAGAAATTGGCCGGCGCGTGGGTGCCGGGTCAGTCGGAGAACTTGATCCGCGCGTCCGACACGGCGAAAATGCTGCACATCCCCCTCGTCTACGTCCTCAACTGCTCGGGCGTGAAGCTGGACGAGCAGGAGCTGGTCTATGCCAACCGTCGCGGCGGCGGCGCTCCGTTCTACCGCAACGCGGAACTCAACCAGTTGGGCGTACCTGTCATCGTCGGCATCTTCGGCACGAACCCGGCCGGCGGCGGTTACCACTCCATCAGCCCCACCATCTTGATTGCGCATCAGGATGCCAACATGGCCGTGGGCGGCGCGGGCATCTTGGGCGGCATGAACCCGAAGGGCTACATGGACATGGAGAGCGCGGAGCAGCTCATCGAAGCCACGAAGCGCGACACGTCCACCCCGCCGGGAGCCGTCCCCGTGCATTACAATGAGACGGGCTTCTTCCGCGAAGTCTACGCCGATGAGGCGGGCGTCCTGGCGGGCATCCGCAAATACGTGGGCTTCCTTCCCATGTACGATCCGCAGTTCTTCCGCGTGGACGATCCGCAGGAACCGCTCTACGCCGCGGAGGACCTCTACTCCATCGTGCCGCTGAACAAAAAGCGCCAGTACAAGCCGATGGAAGTCATCGCGCGCCTGTTCGACGGCTCGCAGTTTGCGGAATTCAAGAAGGGCTACGGCCCGGAGATCATCTGCGGTCTGGCCAAGGTCAACGGCTTGCTCGTGGGCGTGGTCACCAACAACCAGGGTCTCTTGATGAACTATCCGGAATACCTGAAGGGCACCGTCGGCATCGGCGGCAAACTGTACCGTCAGGGCCTCATCAAGATGAACGAATTCGTGACGCTGTGCAAACGCGATCGCATCCCGCTGGTGTGGATCCAGGATACGACCGGCATCGACGTGGGCGATCCGGCGGAGCGCGCCGAGCTGTTGGGCCTGGGGCAGTCTCTGATCTACTCGATTATGGACACCAATCAGGCGTCGCTGGAGATCACGCTGCGCAAGGGCACGGCGGCGGCGCACTACGTCATGGGCGGCCCGCAGGGGCACACGACGAACGTGTTCTCGCTGGGCACGGCGGCCACGGAGATGAACGTCATGACGGGTGAGACGGCCGCGGCGGCCATGTACAGCCGTCGTCTGGTGAAAGAGCAGAAGGCCGGCAACGACATCCAGCCCGTCATCGACAAGATGAACGACCTCATCAACACCTACACCGAACGCTCCACCCCGGAATACTGCGCAAAACTCGGCCTCGTGGACGAGGTCGTCAACATGACGGCGTTGCGCAGCTACATCAAGGCGTTCACGGAGAGCTATTACCAGAATCCACAGTCCATTACACCGGTCCATCAGATGATGGTGCCGCGGATCATGCGCGATTACGACAACTTGAGTGCGAAATAAATCCCGAAAGGGTGCCGAAAGGAGATTTACTGTGAGCGACATCAAAGACACGGTTAACGAAACGACGCCGGTCGAAGAAATGCCGGAGAAGAAAGAACAGGTCGCAGCGGCGGAAGCCCCGAAGGAAGCGCCGAAGAAGAAAAAGGAAGTGCTCCCGGGCGTGAAAATGCTCCAGGACATCGTGACGGGCGTCTATCAGGCGGCGTGGGACGCGAAAGCGGCGGGCAAGCCGGTGGGTTGGAGCTCGTCGAAGTTCCCGTGCGAATTGGCCGAGGTGTTCGACCTGGCCGTGGTGTATCCGGAAAACCAGGCCGCCGGCGTGGCTGCGCGCCATGACGGCGAGAGAATGTGCCAGGCCGCGGAAGACTTGGGTTTTGACAACGACATCTGCGGTTACGCGCGCATCAGCTTGGCGACGTCGGCGGGTTGGGTCACCACCAACGAGAGCCGTCGCGTGCCGGATCCGGACTTTGTGCTCTGCTGCAACAACATCTGCAACTGCATGACCAAGTGGTATGAGAACATCGCGCGCATGCACAACATTCCGCTGATCATGATCGACATTCCGTACCGCAACGAAGAGGGCGTTTCAGATGAGAACGTGGCCTACATCAAGGGTCAGTTCATGGACGCCATCAAACAGTTGGAGGAGATCTCGGGCAAGAAGTTCGACGAGGAGAAGTTCAAAGAAGTCTGCGCCAACGCCAACCGTACGTCCAAGTCGTGGCTGAAAGTGTGTGACTTCCAGAGCTACCAGCCCTCGCCGATGTCCGGCTTCGATCTGTTCAACCACATGGCGGACATCGTGACGGCGCGCGCCAAGAAAGAGACGGCCGCGGCGTTCGATCAACTGGCCATCGACCTGGAGCGCTATCGCCAGGAAGGCAAGTCCACGGCGCCGTTTGAGGAGAAGTACCGCATCCTGTTCGAAGGTATTCCGTGCTGGCCGGCATTGCGCGACCTCTTTAAGCCGCTCAAGAAGGACGGCCTGAACGTGACGGCCGTCGTGTACGCGCCGGCGTTCGGCTTCGTCTACGACGATATGGACAGCATGTGCCGCGCGTATTGCAAGGCGCCGAACAGCGTCTGCCTCGAAGAGGGCGTGGAGTGGCGCGCCAAGCTCTGCCGCGACAACAAGGTCGACGGGGCGCTGGTGCACTACAACCGCTCCTGCAAGCCGTGGTCGGGCTATATGCCGGAAATGCAGCGTCGCTGGACGGAGGAACTGGGCATTCCGTGCGTGGCCTTCGACGGCGACCAAGCGGACCCGCGCAATTTCAACGCTGCGCAGTATGAGACCCGTGTTCAGGGTTTGGTTGAAGCCATGGAAGAACGTCGTGCGATGAAGGAGGCGGAGTGATCATGGATTTGAATCAGACGTTTGAAGAATTTGTCGAGGTCGCGGGCCATCCGGCGGCTCAACTGAAAAAAGTCAAAGATCAGGGGAAGAAGGCCATCGGCGTGATGCCGTACTACGCACCGGAGGAACTGGTGTATGCGGCGGGCATGGTGCCGTTCGGCCTCTGGGGCTCCAATACCAAGAAGATCAAGCAGGCGAAAGAGTACTGCGCGTCGTTCTACTGCTCGCTGGCGCAGCTGGACCTTGAGATGCTCTTGGATGGGACGCTGGATGACCTCGATGGCGTCATCATGACGGTGCTCTGCGATACGCTCCGTCCGATGAGCCAGAACATCCGCGTGGCCATGGAGAAGTTGGGCAAGATGCCTACCATCTTCCTGGCGCATCCGCAGAATCGTCGCCCGGAGTACGGCATTCAGTACACCATTTCGCAGTACAACAACGTGAAGAAGCAACTCGAAGAGATCTCCGGCGAGGAGATCACTGAGGAGAAACTCGCGGAAGCCATTAAGGTGTTCAATCGCAGCCGCGCTGCGCGTCGTCAGTTCGTGAAACTGGCGGGCCAGCACCCGGAAGCCGTCTCGGCGGTGCATCGCAGCGCCGTGTTGAAATCGGCGTTCTTCATGCCGAAAGACGAGTACACGGAGAAATTGGAAGCGCTGAACGCGGCGTTGGAGGCGCTGCCGGAGAGCGATTGGGATGGCGTGCGCATCGTCACCAGCGGCATCATCGCCGACAACCCGGCGCTGTTGCAGATCCTGGACGAAAACAAGATCGCCATTGCGGCGGACGACGTAGCGCATGAGAGCCGCATGTTCCGCGTGGACGCCTCGGAAGAGGGCGATCCGATGCGGGCGCTGGCACAACAGTTTGCAGACCAGGATTACGATGTGTTACTCTACGATGAACAGTCTTCTGAGAACCGCCGTGCTGAGTATGTGGTGAGCCTCTTGAAGGACAACGACGCGCAGGGCGTGGTGGTCTTCATGCAGAATTTCTGCGATCCTGAGGAAATGGAGTATCCGGCGCTGCGCAAGGCGTTTGACGAAAATCACGTCCATCACATTCGCCTCGGCATCGACCACCAGATGGTGGACTTCGGCCAGGCGCGCACGGCGTTGCAGGCCTTTGCGGATGTGTTGCAGGAAGCGATGATGGCGTAAGGACAGAATGTGGTCCGCCCTTTTCGGGGTGGGCCGCTCACCCGTTCCTCGATGGCGGTCAACGGGACCCGGCACTTTAGCCGGTCGAGGAGAAGAGGAGCTCAATTTGATTTACACGATGGGGATTGATATTGGCTCGTCCGCGTGCAAGGCGGTCATCTTGGCCGACGGCAAGGACATCGTCGCCCAGACGAAGGTGGCGGTGGGCACTGGCACGACGGGCCCGGCGCGCGCCTATGAGGGCGTTCTAAAAGAAGCCAATATGTCGAGGGACCAGATCGACTACATCCTGGCCACCGGCTACGGGCGCAACACGTTCCCGGATGCGGATGGGCAGATGAGTGAACTCAGCTGTCACGCCAAGGGGGCGTCGTTTCTGTTTCCGGATGTGCAGACCGTCATCGACATCGGAGGCCAGGACGTCAAGGTCATCCAGATCGACAATGGGGCGATGGTGAACTTTCAGATGAATGACAAGTGCGCCGCGGGCACCGGTCGTTTCCTGGACGTCATGGCGCACATCTTGGAAGTGGAAGTGGACGACCTCGAGGATTTGGCGGCGAAGTCGGATGAGCGCATCGCCATCAGCTCGACGTGCACGGTCTTCGCGGAGTCGGAAGTCATCTCGCAGCTGGCCAAGGGCCAGAAGAAGGAAGATATTGTCAACGGCATTCACTATGCCATTACGGCGCGCGTGGTGGGTTTGGCGCGGCGCGTGGGCATTCGCGATCGTGTCGTCATGACGGGCGGCGTGGCGCAGAATGGTGGCGTTGTCAAGGCGCTGGAGGAACAGCTTGAGCACGAAATCTCGACCTCTCCTCTGTCGCAATATGTTGGAGCACTGGGGGCCGCCCTCTTCGCGTACAATAAAGTGGCGAAGAAGCGGCAGAAGGAAAATCAGCAGACGGCATAATGCCGTAACAGACGGCTTCATGCCGCAGAAAGGGAAATCAGGATGGTGAAAACATACAAAGTGACAGTGGAAGGGAAAACCTACGAGGTGACCTTGGAAGAAGTGGGTGGCGTCGCCGCGGGTCCGGTGGCACGCGGTCCGCAGCCGGTGGCTCAACCGGTCGCTCCGCAGCCCCAGGCTGCTCCGGCTCCGGCCGCTACGGCCGCTCCGGCTCCGCATGTGGACGCTCCGGCTGCCGTGGGCGATGGGGAAGATCAGTTGGCTCCGCTTCAGGGCAACATCTGGAAGGTCGTGGCGTCGGAAGGCGATGAAGTGGCTGCCGGAGACACCATCATCATTTTGGAAGCCATGAAGATGGAGAACGAGATTGTGGCACCGCGTGACGGCGTGGTCACGAAAATTTACGTCAGCGAGGGTCAGGCGGTCGATGCGGAAGAGCCGCTCTACGTGCTCAAGTAAAGGATGCCGCTATGATTGAAATGCTTCAAAACTTTTTCGCAAGCAGCGGCCTCTTTGCGATGGACATCGGGACGATCATCATGTTGGGGATCTCCTGCTTGTTCCTGTATCTCGCCATCGCCAAAGGGTACGAGCCGTACTTGCTGATTCCGATTGCGTTCGGCATGTTGCTGGCCAACTTGCCGCTCGCCGGTCTCACGGACGAGGGCGGTCTGTTGGATCTGCTCTACCAGGGCGTTAAGCTGGGCATTTATCCGCCATTGATCTTCCTGGGTGTGGGCGCGTCCACGGACTTCGGCCCGCTGATTGCCAACCCGAAGAGCTTGCTCTTGGGCGCGGCGGCCCAGTTGGGCATCTTCTTCGCCTTCCTCGGTGCGATCATCCTGGGCTTCACGCCGCAGGAAGCGGCCTCCATCGGCATCATCGGTGGGGCGGACGGTCCGACGGCGCTGTACCTCACGAGCCGCTTGGCGCCGCACCTTCTGGGCGCCATCGCCATCGCCGCGTATTCGTACATGGCTCTCGTGCCGGTCATTCAGCCGCCGATCATCCGCGCGCTGACTACACCGGAAGAGCGCAAGATCAAAATGACGAATCTGCGTCCGGTATCTAAGCGCGAGAAGATCATCTTCCCGATCGTCGTGACCATCGTCGTGACGCTGATCGTTCCGTCGGCGGGTCCGTTGATCGGCATGCTGATGTTGGGCAACCTCATCAAAGAAGCGGGCGACGCTATCCCGCACTTGGTGACGGCGGCGAAAGACACCATCATGTATACCGTGACGATTCTCTTGGGGACGACTGTGGGTTCCACGGCGCGTGCGGAGAACTTCCTGACGCCGCAGACGCTGGGCATCCTGGCCATGGGCCTTGTGGCGTTCTCCATCGGCACCGCAGGCGGTGTGCTCTTCGGTAAGATCATGTGCAAGCTCTCGGGTGGTAAGATTAACCCGATGATCGGCTCTGCTGGCGTGTCGGCTGTTCCGATGGCCGCTCGCGTGGTACAAAAGGTCGGTCAGGCCGAAGATCCGTCCAACTTCCTGCTCATGCACGCCATGGGACCGAACGTGGCCGGCGTCATCGGCTCCGCTGTGGCTGCGGGGTTGTTGCTGAACATGTTTAGCTGAGTCAATATGTTTAGTTAGGACTGAAACCTCCCTTGGCGGCACGCCGCCGAGAGAAATGAAGGCGTCCAAGGATTTTCCTTGGGCGCCTTTTTGTTGGGCGCGGGATTGGAGGGGAGCGTGGTCGGGTAGTGGGATGGCGAGCGTGGTCGGCAAGCATGGTCGGGGAACGTGGTGGAAAGCGTGGTTGGCAAGCGTGGTTGGCGAGCGTGGTGGCAAGCGTGGTCGGTGAGGCGGACGGACCGCGGCGCAGCTGCGGTGAGCCGTTTAGAAAGGGCCTTGTGGGCGCTTGCGAGGAATCCGGTGGCGAGCCTCGTGAGAGCTGGATTTGACCCTGGCGGTGAACCTCGTGTGAGCTGGATTTGACCCTGACGGTGAACCCCGTGAGAGCTGGATTTGACCCTTGCGGTGAACCCCGTAAGAGCTGGATGTGTTTTGGGAACGAGCAGACAGCTATTTCGTAGGGGGAAATTCGATGATTTATCAATTTGCCCCTACATCACGTAGGGGGTAATGACATATTTTTCGCAGTGACGTCTATCATAGTGAAAATCGTAGGGGGAAAACCAGGGTATCGAGTCACAGCGTCACGTCCCCGTGCCGGCAAAATCGATTATTTCTTAAAATGCGTATATATTTAAGCCTTTACGTAGACGCAGATTTAATTTTTCTCTTTTTGCGTCTATTTTTGATACGAAAAAATAGACGCAAAACTGCGTTTAGGCATATTGCCCACACCAATTATGGAAGCCTATACGCACGAATGCTTTTCGACAAAATTGCCCACACCGTGACGGGCCTCGCCACCAAACGCCCCTCTCTAGACGGACGATTAAGTTGTCGCCTTCGATGGTTTTAAAAGTAGCGCAACCTCTAATGGCACGAGAGAGCGTGTTATGGCAGATCTTTCACTGAATGGGTCGATGTCGTGACGTTTAGAGCTTAGAAGTGATTTCCGTTAAATGACACCTCGAACGAGAAGGCAAAAGTCGCTTTTCTGATCTAAATTTAGCTTGCTTTGATACCCCCCCCCGGTAAAATTGGGGTAGTTAGAAGCTTTCAACTGTCTATTAGAAGACGTTTCTATTGTATAGAAAAAAGTCGGTGTTCTTTTGAAATGTGAGGAGGGGATATGAAAAAGTGGCTCACACACCTCTGTGCGGTATTGTTCTTATTGGTTTGCTTCATGGGTTTCGGATCAACGGCTTTAGCAGAAGGAAAAAATGATGGAAAGGTATTTGAAGTTCAGAACTTTGAGGAAGCAAACTGACAATTAAACCATCCGGCATTCAATATGAACCGGGACGTCTCGATTGTATGCTTCAAGTTGGAGTAGTGTCTGGTAATCATCTTGATAGTGAAGTATCGGACTTAGATAGCTTGATCGGCACAATCAATCTCTACGATGGCGTCTCGCTAACTGAGTTTCGTGCGAGTGATAGAAACTTCAATATAGGCGGCGCTGTTATTTCGATCTTTAATGGAACTCTCAATATGTATGGCGGTGATATTTACAATAATAGTACTTATAAGACTGGAAATCGTCTCACAGCATTATCCAAGGTGATGGGGGAATTCAAGGCGTTAGCGATGTCAAGTTCAACTTACTGGGCGGATCCCTTCACGACAACATATATAGAGGTTACGGCGGCGCGGTAGCGCTTAGCAAGGCACAGTTTTATATGAACAGTTTTATATGAAGAGTGGTTCGATTCGAGATAACAAGCCATTCCCGTCAGATGCACTTTCTCCAGCAGGAGGAGGAGCGTTTCTTGTTGAATCTGATGTTATTTTAGAAGGGGAGAGATTTCCGGTAATCATACAGAACTGGCTGAGGGAGTCTGTTTTGAGGGGGCATTGGTCACTCGATTAAAATTAAAGAGGGATTTCAACTAACCGATAATAAAGCTATTTTAGGTTGAGGTCTATTCGTCGACGGCGGAGACGTCACAGTTGAAAAGGGAGCGGTAATCGCTAATAATATTGCGACAAAGTCGGGTGATGACATTGTATATTATGGCAGTAATGGAAATTATTTACGGTTACCTTCTGAGCAAGAGATGTCGTCCGTCGAGATCGATGTTCGAAAACACGAATTATTAGGTTGGTTTATAGATAGCGATCCGCGTTGGACAGAGGGCCCGAGTCGAAAAGTCGATGTGTCAAAGCCTCTTTCAAGTGGGAACGAAGAAAGCCTTCTTTTATATCTTAAAGCGGTTTACAAAGCGAAGTACTTTGTAGACGCGAACTACGTCGATGAAGAAGGTAAGTCCATTGCAGATCCAGTGACGATTGAGGGGAAAAATGACGAGACGTATGAAGCAGAGCAGAAAACGATTAAGGGCTGTCGCTTCATCAAAATGGCGAAGAATTAGGCGCCTGCGACGGGGACATTTACTGAAGATGATCTGACGGTCACGTTTGTCTATGCCAAAAACTAAAACCCGAACGATGATAAGCCGCCTGTCACATCATCGACGCCGACGGAGCCGGTGACGCCAACGCGTCCGTCATCGCCCACGCTTCGCATCGTGAATGTGGACGAAAAAGGGCATCGTATCGGCGAGACGGTGACGTTTGAACTGAAGGATAAGGTATTGAGTTCTCTCAAGCAGACGGTGAAAACCGACGAAAACGGCGTAATCAAGGTGGGTTACCTCACCGAGGGCGACTATGAGCCTTCGGAAATTCAGACACCGGAGGGCTACATCGCGCTTGACAAGCCGATTCAGCTGAACGTTGCGAACAAGTACATTTCGGTGAATGGAACGCCGAGCTTTGACGGCACGGTTTATGTGGTGAACGAGAAGAAGGACACGCCGAATGAGACTGAAGAACTGGAAAGCCCCGTCGACCGCATCGATGGCAATGACCGTGCCGAGGTGGCAGTAAACCTGGTCAAGCGCTTCTTCGGCGATGCGGACAAGGTGATCTTGGTGCAGAGCGGCGCGTATGCCGATGCGATGAGCGCTTTGAACGTATCACAGGGCCGCTACCCCATTCTGTACACGAAGCAGCTCGGCCTTTACGGTGTGACCGTGCAGGCTTTGCAAGAATTGAAGCCGAATGAGATCATCCTCGTCGGCGGACAGAAGACCATTGACCCGGTGGTCGAAGAGGCAGTGAAGACGCTCACGAAAAAGTGACGCGCATCGACGGGCATGACCGCTTCGAGGTCAACGCCAAGTCGGCGGCGTATCTGCCGGCGGATGTGACGAACGCCGTCTTCACGAGCGGCATGAACTGGTCGGATGCGTTGGTCGCGGGCCCGGTGGCGCAGAAAGAAAACGCGCCGATTCTGCTGACGCGTCCGGAAAAATTGCCGGCGTCGGTTTCGGCCTACCTCAAAAAAGCGACTGCGCCGCAGAGCATCCTTGTCATCGGCGGCCCGAACTCGGTGAGCGAAGACGTATATCAGACACTGCGCGAACTGCGGAAGAATGCGATGGAAAGCGTCAATACGACGAATGATGCCGCGTAAGGATTGCAGGGCGTCTGACGCCGGGGCGCATTGCGATGAAGAGCGTGGCCTCCGGCGCGGCCGCCGCGGCGTAGGCGTGAAGGTTGTCTGGCGCGAGAGATCGCGTCGTGATTAGCGTGGTCTCTCTTACGGACGCCGCGGCGCAACGCCGTTTCACCGTACAACTGCGTAATGCAGCAGTCATTTGACACTGCTGTCGCTAAACAATTGAAATTTGAAAACGTGCCGGCGGAGCGTGCTTCGCCGGCACTCCTTTTATATATGGGAGTTATCCGGAACACGGAGGTTCGAAACGAGCGGCCCGCCGGGGCGCGTCGTGAGATGGTATGAATATTTATCAATAAAATAAAATTATTATCAGTGGTTTTCCCGTCGACATTGACACCGAATTGACAGGAAATAGGTTGTAATCTCATAACCGAAAAAAGCCACTGATCTTTTGGGAAATGGCTGAGTCGCTGATTTCAAAATCGGGTTTTGACACCTACAGATCCGAGCGCTGAAATGGGTTGTGATTTTTATATGTGATTAACGACCTCTCACAGCGTCGCATAGAGATGGATAAGGGAGTTTTGCGGAACCCCCAAAATGCCGTTTTCTCGTTTTCCCGCTTTAGGGTGTAGTGGCTAAATGCGAAATCGAAATTAGCGACAACGAGGCGTCAGAAAATGTGAGGGCTATTTCCAATTTCGCATTAAGCCACCGATTCAGACGAGGGCGTCTGAGACAGCCATCACGGCGATGTGCCGAAAACAGGCAATGTCCACGACGAGCCCCCGGCCGAAGAGACCCGGGTGGCATGGCCAAGGGCCGAAAAGGGGCAATGCCCATGATGCGCACTCCGCGGGCCGGCCAAAATGTCTTGGCGTAAGACCAAAACCGGCCTATGACCATGCTGCCGTCGATTCGCACGAGGTTCCAGTCTGTTGCCCTCGCTAATAAATCCCCAGTACCTTCTCCATCACAAGGATGAAGCGCGTAGGAAAGAGTTTCGAGGCCAGGTGAATGCCTTTGGCGAGTGCGTGGCGCACGGCGATGTCCTTGCCGGCGGCCGCCCTCTTTAGGGCGTAGCGGGCCACGGCATCGGGCGACTCTACGCCGATCTGCTTAATGGATGAGCTCTGGCGGCGGTTGGACTCGGTGCGCGTGAAGAATTCGGTCTCCATAGGGTTCGGGCATACCGCCGTCACGGTGATGCCGTCCGCCTTCCATTCGGCGTGCAGGGCGCGCGACAGACTCAAGACGTAGGCTTTGGTCGCCGCATAGGTGGCAAAATCCGGCTGGGGGAGGAAGGCGGCCACCGACGCGATGGGGAACACCTGGGCTCCCGGCGCTAAAAACGAATGAAATGCCGCAAGCTGGCGCGTCATCGCCTCAATGTTGAGGGCAATCATGCGCTCATGCTGCGCCTCGTCGAGATCGGCGAATGCCCCGATGTCGCCGAGACCGGCCGACAAGACGAGATATTGCAAAATGGGCGTTGCTTGCGCTTCGTTGCGATGCTGTGGCCGCGCGGGACTATTGGCCGGCGCCGCAGTCGCTTTCATCTGCGCCTCGCGGAGCGCTTCGACCAAAACATCAGTGGCCGCAGGGTCCGTGACATCCAGCGCAAACACGCGCGCCGGGCGATGGAGTTCCGCGGCCAATTGCTCCAACCGCTCGCGACGTCTTGCGACGAGCCAGAACTCGGTGGGTGCGTTATCAGCATATGGTGTGTGTTCTGCCGCCTCGATAGCGTGCGCAAAGGCGACGCCGAGACCCGACGAGGCGCCGGTGATGAGCGCAATGCGAGGTGTTTTCGTCATGGGATTGTCGTTATCCATCTTGACCCTTTCTATCTTACATCTCTATCCTACATCAGGGGTGACACATCAGAGGGTGACATTTTGCCTGACGCCTTAGGAACACATTATTGCTGACTGACTACCGATGCCATAGGGATGACAGTATCGCTGACTGACTATATCACAACCGTATACAACTCGTCGTGAGGACCTCGCACTACATGCTGGAAGGATTCAAAAACGTGCCGGCGAAGGGGACTTCGTCGGCACTCCTTCTTTCTATTAGAATACGAGTCTCGGCAAAGCGAGCTGAATCGTGGCGTAGGGTGGCGTGTAATTGCATGTGCATAAAAACAATGTAATATAGATTTATATCCATTAATTTTTACCTGATTTTGATAATGACGTAACAGGAAATAGGTTGTAATCTCAAATTCGAAAAGAGCCACTTATCTTTTGAGAAAGCGCTGAGTCGCTAATCTCAAAATCTACTTTACAACCTACTGATTTTGGATCTGAGAAAGGTTGCGATGTCGGTTTGAAGAAAGCAACCTCTCAGAGATGCGTATATTTTTGCATAAGTGGACTCTAAGAAACCAGTTCGTGATCACTTTCCCGTTTTCCCGTTTAAGCGTGTGGTGGCTAAATGCGAAATTGAAATCACAACCAAAGGCTCGGCAGAAAATGTGAATGTTTTTTTCCATTTTGCGTTTAGCTACCACTTTGATGGATGGATACGGTGAACGGTTGTCATGGCGAAAGGCCGAAAAAGTCCAATGACCATGCCGCGCGCGGGCCGGCACGCTGAACCCGGTCATGGCGAAGTGCCAAAAAGGACTAATGACCATGCCGCGCGCGGGCCGGCGCTCTCAGATCCGTCATGCGGAAGTGCCAAAAACAATCAATGACCATGACGCGGGCGAAGCAGGGTGAGCGTCATCATCCTGTCTATCCTACACCAGTGGGTGACTTTTTGCCTGACACCCTGGAGGATGACAGTGTCGCTGACCGACGACAACAATTCGCGTTTCTCCTTGCATTCCGCCACCCGGGCTTGTATAATTAAATGGTCAAAGATGGTCAACACAATGTGACGCCGAAAATGACCTACCATGAATCAACGCGGCGAAATATGGCCAAACATGACTAAGGATAACCAAGAATAACTCAATATGACTCATCATGATTAAACATGACTGATCGTGGCAAGAGATGACCAAAAGGGAAGGAGGATGCATGGAATACCAGGATTATTACAAGACCTTGGGCGTGGACAAGACGGCATCCGCACAGGAAATTAAAAAAGCCTATCGAAAACTCGCGAAGAAGTATCATCCGGATCTCCATCCCGATGACAAGGTCGCACAAGATAAATTCAAGGAAGTCAACGAAGCCTACGAAGTGCTGGGCGATCCGGACAAACGCAAGCAATACGACCAATTCGGTTCGGCGATGCATTTCTCCGGAGGGCAGAACTTCGATCCACGTGATTTCGGCTTCTCCGGGTTCGGCAACAACGGCGCGACGTACACCTACACCACGAGTGGCGATGCCGGCGGTTTTTCGGATTTCTTCAATTTGATCTTCGGAAACCGAGGCGCCGGCGCCGGCGGTTTCCGCAACGGCGCTGGTGGATTCGGCGATGACGCCGGATTCTACGGCAACGCCGGTACTGGCGGCGGTTTCGGCGGATTCAGCCCCTTCGGCCACGGCGGACAAACCGGCGCCGGGGCGTCCGGAGCGTCAGCATCGCGACGCGCCAACGACCGCTACGAGACGACGTTGGAACTCACCCTCGCCGAAGGCTATCGCGGCGGCCGCAAAGATCTGCACTTGCAACTGAATGGGCAGTCTGTGACGGTCCCCGTGGAGTGGCCGGCGGGCATCCAGGAAGGCAACAAAATCCGCGTAAAAGGCGAGAAATTCGGCATCGACGGCAATTTGATGGTGAAGATCAAGCTCTTGACGCCGGATGTGCTCGACGGGCTCCACATCGTGAAGACCGTGGACGTCGCCCCATGGGATGCCTATTTCGGCACCAAGCAGACCGTAGAGACGTTGGACGGCAAAATTCAAGTGAACATCCCCGCCAAGATGACGGCGGGACGTCGCATTCGGGTGCCACAGCGCGGCTACCGCGACCGCAAAGGCAATCGCGGCGACCTCTACTTAGAGGTGCGCATTCAAAACCCCAAGGCGCTTTCGCGAAAACAAGAACGATTGTACCGCGAACTGCGAGATTTGGATGAAGAGACGAAAGAAAGGAGTCGATGATGGATCAACAAAAATACACCCAACGCAGTTTGCAGGCCATCCAAGATGCCCAGCAGGCGGCGATTAAAAATGCCAATCCGGAACTGGGCGATCTACACCTGCACGACGCGCTACTGCGCGACGAGAGCGGGATGGTCGTGCAGGTCTTGCGCAAGATGGACGTCCAGGTGGAAAACTATCGCATGGCGGTGCGCCGGGCGATGGAGAATCTGCCCAGCCAGCAAGGGGCATCGCAAGTTTACCCTAATGCCATCTTTCAGCGCATTCTGTTAAACGCCGAGGATGAGGCGAAAAAACGGGGCGATGACTACATCTCCACCGAACACCTGTACCTCGCGTTATTAAACGAAAAGAACACCGCATCGGAGGCCATTTTCAAGGACTTCCAGATCACCAAAAAGGCGTTCGAAAAAGAATTGCTGGCCCTTCGCGGCAATCGCAAGGTCACCTCGGACAACCCGGAGGAGGGCGAGGACGTCCTCAAAAAATACGGCGTGGACCTCACCGCCAAGGCGCGGGAAGGCAAGGGCGACCCCATCATCGGGCGCGATGACGAAAT
This sequence comes from Peptoniphilaceae bacterium, assembly GCA_028726605.1. Classification (GTDB taxonomy): domain Bacteria; phylum Bacillota; class Clostridia; order Tissierellales; family Peptoniphilaceae; genus Murdochiella. Next base: position 33,254 of record JAQYPV010000018.1, read on the forward strand.
CCGTCACATGACGCGGATTCTGAGCCGTCGCACCAAAAACAACCCGGTGCTGATCGGCGATCCGGGCGTGGGCAAGACAGCCGTCGTGGAAGGGCTCGCCCAGCGCATCGTGAACGGCGACGTGCCGGACGGCCTAAAAGACGTCATGATCTACTCGCTGGACATGGGGCAGTTACTCGCCGGCGCCAAGTACCGCGGCGAATTCGAGGAGCGCTTGAAGGCGGTCTTAAATGAAGTGAAAGAGTCCAACGGCAACATCATCATGTTCGTCGACGAGTTGCACCTCATCGTGGGGGCGGGCCGCACTGATGGGGCCATGGACGCCTCGAATCTAATGAAACCGGCGCTCTCGCGAGGCGAGATTCGGATGATCGGCGCGACCACGCTCAACGAATACCGCGAGTACATTGAAAAAGACGGGGCGCTCGAGCGACGTTTCCAAAAGGTCATGGTGGCGGAGCCGACGGTGGAGGACACGGTCTCCATCTTGCGCGGCATCAAGCCCAAGTACGAGCTGCATCACGGCCTGAGGATTTCCGATGGCGCGGTCGTGGCCGCGGCACAGCTCTCGGATCGCTACATCACCGATCGCTTCCTGCCGGACAAGGCCATTGACCTCATGGACGAGGCGGCGGCGATGGTGCGCACCGAACTCGACTCCATGCCGGAGGCCCTGGACGAACAGCGTCGCCGCATCCTGCAGCTGGAGATCGAAAAAGTGGCGCTCCAGAAAGAGACGGACGAGCGTTCGAAGAAGCGGCTGGAGGAGTTGGAAGAAGAGCTCGCCAACCTCAACGACTCGTACAACGAAGGGTTCATTCAGTGGCAGAACTCCAAGGAGGCGCTTGAAGGGCAGACCAAAATCAAAGAGGAGATCCAACAGACCGAGCACGAGATCGAGGAGGCGGAGCGGGCGTTTGACTACGAGCGCGCGTCCAAATTGCGCTACGGGACGCTGGCGGACCTCAAACAGCAATATGCAGAGAGTGAAGCGCAACTGTCGGCGGATGACGACGCCATGAAGGAAGAGGTCACGGAGGAGGAAGTGGCCGAGGTCGTCTCTAAGTGGACGGGGATTCCCGTGGCGAAGTTGGTGGAGACCGAGCGGCAGAAGATTTTGCGCCTGCCGGAAATCTTGCATCAGCGCGTCGTGGGGCAGGACGAGGCCATCGACGCCGTGTCCGAGGCGCTCCTGCGCGCCCGGGCCGGCCTCTCCGATGCCAATCGTCCGTTGGGCTCCTTCATCTTCCTCGGCCCCACGGGCGTGGGCAAGACGGAGCTCGCGAAGGCCCTCACGGAGGCCATGTTCGACGACGAACGCAACATGGTGCGCATCGACATGTCCGAGTACATGGAAAAGTACTCCGTGTCGCGGCTCATCGGTGCGGCGCCGGGCTACGTGGGATATGAAGAGGGGGGCCAGCTCACGGAGGCCGTGCGACGCAAGCCCTACGCCGTGGTGCTCTTCGACGAGATCGAGAAGGCCCACCCCGACGTGTTTAACATCCTCTTGCAGGTGTTGGACGACGGGCGACTCACGGACAACCAAGGCCGCACCGTGAACTTCCGCAACACCATCATCATCATGACGTCAAACCTGGGATCGGACGCCATCTTGGAAGGCGTGCAGGACGACGGGTCGCTGTCGGAGGCCGCGCGAGACCAGGTGAACGAGGCGCTGCGCCGTTCGTTCCGGCCGGAGTTTCTGAACCGGGTGGACGACATCGTGATCTTCAAGGGCCTGGGGCGCGAGGAAATCAGCCACATCATCGACCTCGAACTGGCGAAAATCGAAAGTCGACTCTCGCAACGTGATATCATGTTAAGAGCAGATGAAAAAGCCAAGGGCTATATTTTGATGAATGCCTACTCGGCGCAATTCGGGGCGCGCCCCATTCGCCGCTTCCTGCAGAAGCACGTGGAGACGACGCTGAGCCGGATGATTTTGGAAGGCACTGTGGGCGATCACGATACGGTGGTCGTCTCGGCCGATCCGGACGGTCTCACCTTTACGGTGGAGACCGGTGGCGATACGCATGGCGCGGACTTTTCGGACGACGCTTACGAAGTGGTGGAGTGAGGCTTTGCGGCTCGCCAACATCGTTCTGGCGGCGAGCCGCACCCTTCTCTGAGACTGTGGGCGACGCACCTTTTGGTGGGGAGTGCCGGCGTCACGCCGTGCGTTTGCGTGAGGGACGTGCGGTTTTGCGCCGCGCATCTTCGGGGGCGAGATCGTCATCGGATCTGTGTTTTCAGATATGGCCTCGGGGGACGCCTGAGCCGGAGCCGCTCTGGGACGGCATTCCATCGGCAGAATAAGGGAAGAGGTTTTTCGTGGAGGATTTGATTTTTTCGTTTCAGCGGGTGCTGCCCTTATTGGTGTACATGGTCTTCGGTGTCTTCTGTCACCACTTTGGCATCATCAGTCGCGATTTTGCCGTCAAACTCAACGGATTGGTCTTTTCCCTATTTCTGCCCATTAGCCTCATGATGTCCAGCTATCACTCCGCCTTGAACGGCGGCGCGCTGTTGCCCTTCACGCTCTATGCCATCGTCGCCCTGTTTGTCATTTTGATCGTCAACTGGGTGTACTACGAACGCCAGCCCATCCCCGGGACGCAAAAGAGCGTGATGATCCAGAGTTCGTATCGGAGCAACTTTTCCCTCTTCGGCGTCACGCTTGTGGCCGACATTTTGAACGGCGCGGGAACGGGCATGACAGAGTTTTTGATCGCCATGGTCATCCCGCTCACCAATGTCATCTCCATTTTTGTGTTGCAGTCTCACGGCGATGAGCAGATGGACGCGCGCTCGTTCGTGCACACCGTGGTGCGCAACCCGCTGATTCACGGCATTTTGATCGGCTTCGCCCTAAACCTCCTGGGCGTGACACTGCCCGGCGCGGTTGAGAAGCCGTTGCAAAATCTGGCTAACATCGCCACGCCCCTCGCGCTCGTGGCCTTGGGCGCGCGATTCTCTCTGGAGGACAGCCTGAGGTATCGTCCCTTGCTCATCAAGGCGGTGTCTACGCGCCTCCTGATCGTGCCGTTTCTCGGCCTGACGGTGGCCGCCCTCTTGGGCTTCCGCGGCGAAGCGCTCGTCGCCTACCTCGCGTTCTTCGGCACGCCGGCCGCCGTAGCATCGTATGCCATGGCCGTGGCCATGAATCAAGACGGCGAACTCGCCGGCCAAATCCTGATCTACACGTCCATCTTCTGTTCGTTCACCCTATTTTTGTTCATCTTCGCGATGCGCCATTTGGCACTGATTTAGGCGCCGCTCACTGAGGCGCTAGTTTGAGGTGCCACGCCGGTCGGCGACGGAGGCGCAGTGCCGCCTGATGGTGAAACAGTCCCTCTTTCTCACAGTGCGTGGCGATGCCTACTGTCGGGCTCGCCTGCGCCGCTACTTGCGAGCACTTCATCGCGAGGCGCTGGTCGATCGCGTTGTCAGAAGCCGCGCTTTGCGCTGGCCACTGTCGTCCTCGCCTGCGCCGAGTCTCGAAGGAGCGTCGCTCTGTAGTTCAAATCACCATAAAAAAATATACAACTAGCGTTTTCACCAAAAGTGCAGTTCAATTTCATATTTCAATAAAAAAAACGACAAAAATGGCCAAATACGCAGTTCAATTTCCTTTTTATTCCGAACGAACTAAAAATTTTCGCGAAACGTGGTTCAATTCATTTTTACTATGATTCGAACTAGCCTAAAGGGCCAAATTCGTCGTTCGTTTTCTTTTAAAAATAAATCGAACTACGATTTGGTCAAAAACCGTGGTTCGATTCTGATTAAAAATGAAATGAACTAAAATCGGGCTAAATCCGTCGTTTGTTTACAAAAAAATCCGAAATGAACCACGATTCTGGCCCATTCTGGCCCATCCGGCCTCATCCGTGGTTCATTTCGAATGATTTGCCATTTGAACTCGTGAAGCGGTGAGACGCTTGCTTCACCGTTTCACGAGTTCGTGTTCAATTGATCCCTCAGAAGTCGAGGTATTCCGTCAAGCGCTGCATATCGGCTTCATACGCACGGCTGATTGCCTGCGCCTCGTCCACGTCGACGGCGGCAAAGTGCAGCGTCGCCTTGGTCTGGAGTTGCGCCACGAGGGGCAGGTCTGGCGTGATGACCGTGGCGATTTTGGTGTAACCGCCGGTGGTCTGCCGATCCGCCATCAGGATGATGGGCTGGCCATCCTTCGGAACCTGCACGGCGCCCATGACGGTGGCGTCCGAGATGATGTCCGCGCTCTCCACGTGCTCGATGACAGGGCCGGAGAGTCGGTAACCCATGCGGTCGGCGTAAGGCGTGACCGTATAGGAACTGTCGCCTAAGAACGTCTGAAGTCCTTCGCCCGTGAAGGCGTCATTCTGTGGTCCCAACACCACGCGCACCGTGACGTCCTGCGCCAGCGTCGGGACGAATTCGGCGGGCAGGACCTTTTTCTTAAACGGGCGCACATCGGAGAGCGTGAGCGTGTCTTTGGGCTTCAACTGCCGTCCTTCGAAGCCGCCCAAATGGCCCTTGAAGAACGTGGACTTGCTGCCGTTCACAGCCGGAACGTCGATGGTACCCCCGAAGGCCAGGTAGGCGCGCACGCCGCGTTCCATCTTCACAAAGCGCAGGCTGCCGCCCGCCGGCACGAGATGGGACTCGTTCATCGCCACGGGCCGGCCGTTGATGGTGAGCGCCGTAGCCGCGCCGGTGACGGCGATCATGGTCTCTTCGTCGAAGATGAGCTCCGGCCCCAGGTAGTTGATTTCGAGCACCGCTTCGTCCGGAGCGTTGCCCACCAAGAGATTGGCCATGCGATAGGCCGAGAGGTCCATGACGCCGGATTGGGCGATGCCGTATTTTTGGTAGCCGATGCGGCCGGCATCTTGCACCGTCGTCAACAGACCGCCTGATTTGACATGTACATTAGCCATTGAGATCACCTACTTTCACGTGTTCAATGGAGATCGTATACGTACCCGCTTCTACGGCCGCGCGAATGGATTGAAACTCGTCTTCCGCGATGGGGACGTAGCGAATGTAGTCGCCGGCGTTCACGAAGACCGGTGGCTCGCGGTCGGGCACGTAGAGGTCAAGCGGCGTGCGGCCGATGAGTTGCCAGCCGCCCGGCGACTCGGAGGGGTACATACCGGTCTGGCTGCCGGCGATGCCCACCGACCCAGCGGGAATCTTGAGCCGCGGAGACTGCAGCCGCGGCGTCGCGATGCGCTCGTCTAAGCCTCCGAGGTACGTGAAGCCCGGCATGAAGCCCAGCATGTAGACGAGGTAGTCCGTCTGGGCGTGAATCCGCACGACGTCGTCCTCGGAGAGTCCGGCGTGCTCCGCCACGAAGGGAAGGTCCGGGCCGTACTCGCCGCCGTAGACCACGGGGATGGTGATCAAAGTCACCATTGCGTCGTCGTCCTCCTCGACGCTGAAGTCCATCGCCTCGATGAGCGCGGAGAGCGTGCGGTAGTCGGTCACCACCGGATCGTAGTTGATGAGAATGGACCGATAGGTGGGCACCAGTTCGACGAGGCCCGGCAGCGTTTCAAACGCCGCCGCAGCCTTTCGAATCTGTGCGTTGATGGTCTTCGAAATTTCATTGCCGAATTCGACGAGGAGGGCCCGATCGCCGACAGGCAGGAGTTTTAATTGGGCTGTCATGAATCCTCCTTAATTCGCGTTCGCTCTCCTTATAAGAAAGAAGAGAGGTTGTTGATCATGGTCGTCACACCAAGGTAGCCGGCGATCAGAGTGACCACCCAGCCGAGGTAGAAGAGGACGTTCGGATGTTCGTAATCGCCCACGATCTCCCGCTTCTTGCTGGCGACCAGCATCACGGCGAGCGTGATGGGCAGAATCAGACCGTTCAGTGCGCCCACCAAGACGAGCAGCTTCTGCGGCTGGCCGATGAACACGTAGACGAGGGTGGACATGACGATGAAGGCGATTGTGAAGAGGTTGGCTTTTTCATTCACGACGGCGAAGAGCGTGCGCAGGAACGACACCGAGGTGAAGGCGCAGCCGACGATGGAGGTCAAGGCCGCTGCGGTATAGACGAAGCCGAAGATCTTGTAGCCGAACTCGCCGCTCGCAATGCGGAAGGCCGACGCCGCGATGTTGTCGGGGTCCAGCGTCGCGCCGCCGGTGATGACGCCCAAGACGGCCAGGAAAAGCAGCACGCGCACGATGAGCGCAACGACGATGCCGAGCGTGGCGGAACGGGTGACTTCCGGCAGGTTTTCTTTGCCGGTGATGCCGGCGTCGATCAGGCGGTGGCCGCCGGAGAAGATGATGTAACCGCCGACGGTGCCGCCGAGCAGCGTCAGAACGGCCGGGAGGGTCTGGTTGAGGTTCGACGGCATGACCGCATGCGTGACGGCTTCGCCGACGGGCGGAGCCGTGGTGATGCAGACGTAGCCGATGAGCAAGATCATGGCCGCGCCCAAAATCTGCGTGAGCTTGTCCATGGCTTTGCCGGCCGACTTGGAGACGAAGATGGCGATGCCGAGGATGGCCGCAATGACGGCGCCGAGTTTGTTGTCGATGCCGAAGATGACGTTGAGGCCCAGGCCCGCGCCGCCGACGTTGCCGATGTTGAAAGCAAAGCCGCCGATGGCGACGAGGAAGGCGATGAAGTAGCCGAGCCCCGGCAACAGCTTGTTTGCGACGTCTTGTCCGCGCAGTCCGGAGACGGCGATGACGCGCCAGACGTTCATCTGGGCGATGTAGCTCATGATGATGGAGACGAGGATGACGAACGCAAAGTCGGCGTGCAGGTCGTTGGTGAACTTGGCCGTCTGCGTCATGAAGCCCGGGCCAATGGCCGACGTCGCCATCAGGAATGCAGCGCCCAAGAGCACCGACCAGTTGGCCTTATGCGCGGGGGCGGTGGGTTGAACGGTGGGGTTCTTTTTGTCAGTCATAGCACACCTCATGCAATAAAGGTATGAAGCGGACGCACTTCAATGCCCGCCTCCAGCAGTCCCTGGCGAATCTTGTGGACGAATTCCAACGCTTGCGGGTTGTCGCCGTGCACGCAGATGGATTGGGCCTTGATGTCGATGTCCTGGCCGTCTGCGGTGGTGACTTTACCTTCTTTGATCATGCGGATGACGCGGGGCAGGGCGTCGTCGATGTTCTTCACAAAAGCGCCCGGCTTCGAACGGTTGACGAGCGAGCCGTCGGCGTTGTAGCCGCGGTCCGCAAAGACTTCGTGGGCTACGGGGAGGCCGCGCTTCTCGGCTTCCTTCGTGATGAGGCTGCCGCTCAAGGCCATCAAGATGATCTTTCCGCCCAGCTGTTCCATGCCGTCCAGGACCCCGGCCGCGAGCTCCGGATCGGCGCAGGCTTTGTTGTAGAACGCGCCGTGGAGTTTCACGTGTTGCAGCGTCGTGCCGTGCGCCGTGGCAAACGCCTGTAGCGCGCCCACTTGGTAGAGCATGTAGTTCTTAGCTTCTTCGCGGGTGATGGTCATGGCGCGGCGACCGAAGCCCAACAGGTCCGGATAGCTCGGGTGTGCGCCAATGGCGACGCCTTTGTCGACCGCCATCTTCACCGTGCGATCCATGATCATGGCGTCGCCGGCATGCCAGCCGCAGGCCAGGTTGATGCTCGTCACTTCATCGAGGATCTCGGCATCCATCCCCATGGTGTACGCGCCGTAGCCTTCGCCGATGTCGCTGTTCAAGTCCACAAAATAGCTCATAAATTCTCCTTTCTCACGTGATTTCAACAGGGCCCGTTTGCCACCGCGTGGCGCGGTACTCGCTGTTCGGGTTACGTTTTCCCTTCCTCATTTTAACTGTAAATGGCTGGCGCGAAAATAGGCGACGGCAAAAATTTTGAGGTAAAAGTGAAGACTATATCAAGGAAACCGTTATTGAAAGGGGCAGTTTTCAGTCAAATTGACGGCAGGCTTTTTGACGGAATGGTGGGGGTATCGCACATTGACAAAAGGGGCGGGGAAGGCTATCATGGATTAGCACTCAAAAGATAAGAGTGATAACAGAAGGGGGATGCGATGAAACCATTTGAGACCGAGTCGCAACGTCTGTTGGACTTGATGATTCATTCGATTTACACCAATCGCGAGATTTTCTTGCGTGAACTCATTTCAAATGCCAGTGACGCCATCGACAAGATGTACGTGAAGAGTTTGGAGGATGAGGATCTCACCTTTGATCCGTCGCAGTTCACCATCCGCCTGACGCCGAACAAGGAGCAGCGCACGCTGCAAATTACAGATGCCGGCATCGGCATGGACGAGGCGGATTTAGAGCGGAACCTGGGGACGATTGCGCACAGCGGGACGTTGGACTTCAAGAAGGCCAATTCCACGCACGATGTGTCGAGCATCATCGGCCAGTTCGGCGTGGGCTTTTACTCGGCGTTCATGGTGGCGGACCGCGTGGAGGTGATTTCGAGGAAGTACGGCGCGGAGAAGGCGTATCGCTGGACGTCGGACGGGGTGACAGGCTATGACATCGAGGAGTGGGGTCGCGATGCCGTGGGGACGGACGTCATCTTGCATCTGCGCGAGGATGCGGAAGACGAGAACTACTCTCAATTCCTGGAGGAATTCACGCTGAAGCAACTGGTGCGCACGTATTCCAACTATATCCGCTATCCCATTCAGATGGAGGTCACTAAAACGCGCCGCGTGGAACAGCCGAAGACGGAGACGGTCGCGGAAGGGCAGAACGGCGCGGATGCGGCGAATGCGGCGGATGCGGCCGTGGGCGACGCGATGACCGCAACAGATCAGGCCGACACGACGTCCGCTTCAGACGCCGAGGCGGCGGACGAGGTGCCGCAGTACGAGTCATACCAGGAGTTGGAGACGCTCAACTCCATGACGCCGATCTGGAACAAGCCCAAGAGCGAACTCACGGATGAGGACTACAAGTCTCTGTACCATCAGGAGCGCTTCGGCTACGAGGATCCGCTGGCGTGGACGCACATCGTGGCGGATGGCACGCTGTCGTACCGGGCCATTCTGTACCTGCCGGCGTCGGTGCCTTACGATTACTACACGAAGGATTACAAGAAGGGCCTCACGCTCTATTCGAGTGGCGTGAAAATCATGGAGCATGCCGAGACGCTGTTGCCGGATTACTACGGGTTCGTCCAAGGCGTGGTGAGTTCGGAGGATCTCTCCCTGAACATCTCGCGTGAGACGTTGCAACAGGATCGTCAGCTGGCCGTCATCGCCCGTGGAATTGAGAAGAAGATCACGGACGCGCTCTTACGCCTCCGCAAGGAAGACCCCGAGCGCTACCAGAAGTTTTTTGAGAATTTCGGCTCCACGCTCAAAGTGGGCATTTATCAGTCGTTTGGCGCCAAGGCGGATCAGCTGGGGAAACTCTTGGTGTTCCCGACGTCCAGGTCGATGCAGGACGGCGAAGATGCGCATTGGCGTGCGTTGGACGACGTCGTCGCGGATCTGGAGGCGCCGGATACGGCGAATCGCGAGGCAGCCGCGGCGAGTGTGCCTGATGGCGATGCTGCGGCGGAAAATAAGGCTGAAGCGCCTCAGAGTGGCGATGCTGCGGCGGCGAGTGCGACGGACGACATCGCGGCGGATGAGGAAGAAGAGCGTCCCAAGTCCAAGATTTACTACGCCACGGGCGAGTCGGCGGAGCGCATCGACACGTCGCCGGCGATGGTCGGTTTGCACGACCGCGGCATCGAGGTGTTGTATTTGACGGATCGCGTGGACGAATTTGCGCTGAAGACGATGCGCGAGTACAAGGGCCATGCGTTTCAGTCCATTTTCGATGAGGATTTCTCGTTGAATGGGGCGGATGCGGCGACTGAGGCAAATGCGGCTGAGGCGGACACGGCGGATCAGACGGCCGTGTTTGAGGAGATGAAGAAGGCGCTCGGCGATGACGTCGTTGCGGTGAAGGCGTCGAAGCGCTTGGTGGACGACGCGGTCATCTTGGTGGCACAGGGCGAGATTTCCATTGAGATGGAGAAGGCGTTTGCGGAGCAGCCGAATGGCGGTTATATCAAGGCGCAGAAGGTGCTCGAGGTGAATCCGGCGCACCCGGTGTACGCAAAGTTGCAACAGTTGAAAGAGGCGGGCGACAATGAGACGTTCGAGGCGTACGCCAAGATGCTTTACGACCAGGCGCGCCTCATTGCGGGGCTGCCGCTGGAAGATCCGGTCGCGTACGCCAAAGCCGTGCAGAAGTTGATGGAGAAATAGGCGCGGGGCTGCCGCCGGAAGGCTCGGTCACGTACGCCAAAGCCGTGCAGAAGCTGATGAAGAAATAGGCGCGAGACTTAATTGCGTAGGAGGAGGTGCGGCCGGCATCGCGCATTCGGCCGCACCTGTCGCTTGCGGCATCGCGAAGCGGGCTGCGTCACGTGCCCTGCGCTGACGACTTGAGGGCGGCGGTGACCGCTGGGGTGATTGGCGCCTCCAACTGACGTCCTGCATTGACGTGTGGACCGTGCCGACCGACGTTCGGCATCGCCAAAGTGATGCCGTAACGCGATACGATCAACGGGGTGAAATCGTTGAAATTAGTTCTATTTTGATTTCAACTTCGATTTTGGCCAAAAGTGAAGTTCAATTTCCTATTCTTTGAAAAAGAATTAGCGAAACTGCCGAAAAATGCAATTCAATTTTATACTTTGTGAGAAAAAACTACAAAAAGTCAGAAAACGCAGTTCAATTCCATAAATATTGAGATTGAACTACAAAAAGTCGCAGACTTGAAGTTTTATTTTTTTATTATTATAATAATCTCCTCATAAAATCAAAGTAAAATGGAACTGAGGATAAGTACATATGAAATTTGTATTAGAGCATTTGTCGAAAAGCTTTGAGAAAAAGGAAGTTCTCAGAGACATCAGCTTTGCATTTGAAGAAGGAAAAATATACGGTTTGCTTGGGAGGAACGGTGCTGGTAAAACGACGCTTTTCAACTGTCTGAATCGCGATTTGAAAGTAGATAGCGGGACGTTCTATATAGAACAGGCAAATGGAATCCGCTGCGAGGTTGCCGCCAATGATATTGGGTACGTACTGTCTACACCTACTGTACCGGAATTTCTTACAGGCAGAGAGTTTCTGAAGTTTTTTATAGACATCAATGAGAAGTCTATTGGGAATCCGAAACGTATTGATGAGTATTTTGATTATATGCGCATTGAGACGGAGGACAGAGACAAACTTCTAAAAGACTATTCTCACGGTATGAAAAATAAAATGCAAATGCTCATTAACATCATAGCCCAGCCGAATATTCTGCTGCTCGACGAGCCGTTAACAGCACTCGATGTTGTTGTTGCGGAAGAAATGAAACAGTTGCTTCGTTCGCTGAAAAAAGACTGCATTATCATCTTCTCTACGCATATCATGGATTTGGCGCTCGACCTTTGCGATGAGATTGTATTGCTCAATCATGGAGAACTCGAGGTTGTGGAGAAAACCGACTTAGACAACCAAGAATTTAAGGATAAGATCATTGCAGCATTTCGAGAGGAAGAAAATGAATAAGACTCTTAGAATTTCCTTTTCACTGAAAAATACATATCGTGTAAATGGGATTCTTTTTTCCTTAAAGCAAATCCCACTCTTAAAACGATTGCTTCCAGCCACGCTATACCAGATAAGAGGATTAAAAATTTTTGCGAATATCTTATCCGTACTTTGGGAAATTGTTTCCGCTTTTATAGGAAAATTTCTTTACTTTTTTACGATGGTGTGCGGCGTAGGCCTTTATAAAGAACTTCCCGAAAACGAGGTATTTCTACATATTCTGCTGTTTCTGACGGTAGCAGGAAGCTATATGAATACGGTGCTTTTTAACCCAACGAAGGATAAGTATTATGCAATGATGCTCATGAGAATGGACGCAAGGGAATATACGCTTGTCAACTACATCTACTCTATTCTAAAGGTTATCATGGGATTTTTGCCGTTCACAGTTCTATTTGGAAGGGACAGAGGTTTGCCTTTATGGTTTTGCCTGCTTCTGCCACTCTGCATAGCAGGTATGAAATTGTTAGTTGCAGCTGTGTCTTTGTGGGATTATGAGAGGAGAGGTTGCGGATACAATGAAAACAAGCTGTCCAAACATTTGTGGGGCTGTACCGCTCTGCTCCTTGGCATCACCTATGCTCCGCCTGCCTTCGGATTGGTTGTGCCGGAATTTGTGTCAATGACTATCTTTCTGGCTTGTATCCCTTTGGGAATAGCCGGTTTGATAAAGGTCATAACTTTTCAAGATTATTATGCAATTAACAAAGAATTATTGTCAGGCTTGACAAATCAGATGGACAGCACCGCTGTAACGCAGCTTGTGAAACAGGCAAATGAGGGAAAAATATCAACGGATGCTTCAATTACAAGCAATCGCAAAGGTTTCGAGTATCTGAACGAATTGTTTATCAAAAGACACAAAAAAATCCTTTGGAAATCTACAAAAAGGATTTCCTATGTATCCTTTTTTCTTGTTGTCGCTGCGCTGGTAGGAATATATTTGTTTCCGGAACAAAAATCTGAAATCAACGAAGTCGTGATGACTTTACTTCCATGCTTTGTGTTTATTATGTATGGAATCAACCGAGGCACAGATTTTACACAAGCGCTCTTTATGAACTGTGATCACAGCCTGCTGACCTATTCGTTTTATAAACAGCCGGGCATGATATTGTCATTGTTTCGGATTCGTTTGCTTGAGATAATGAAAATCAATGCTGTTCCGGCACTGGTGATCGGTGGAGGGCTTGCGCTCATTCTTTTCGCTACCGGAGGAACGGATAATCCACTCAACTATGTCGTGCTGCTTGTTTCTATCCTGTGTATGAGTTTGTTTTTCTCCATTCACTACCTTACGATTTACTACCTGCTTCAACCCTATAACGCTGGAACCGAGGTGAAAAGCGGCACATACCGTATTGTGTTGGCAGTAACTTCTTTCATCTGTTATGCTTTCATCTTTCTTCGTATGCCGATTATGGTCTTTGGAATACTGACAATTTTGTTTTGTGTACTTTACAGCATCATTGCGAGTATTTTAGTATATCGTTTAGCGCCCAAAACATTTAGGATTAGGACATAAGGCAAGGTATTGGCAGACGGAATTCTGAATTTAGGCAGATGAGTATAAATTCCAGTGCATGTTGGCTGTAATAGGGGGGTTCAATATTCGAGCCACTTAGAATCGCGATGTCTGCTTTTCAAGGGCGGTGCAAGTGGCTCGATTTTTTTACTACTATTTATCCACAGATCATCACAATTACATTGTTTTGACCGAAAAGTGTGGTTGAAACCGTCATTGGAAGGGAATCGAACTACGGGTGGCGGGCGAGGCGGAGTCATGCCATTGGCAGGGTAATAATTCACAGTTGCAATGTGCTTGGCGATTGTGTTATACTATCCAAGCCTTAGGGATCATTAGCTCAGTCGGTTAGAGCGCTACGTTCACATCGTAGAGGTCGTCGGTTCGAATCCAACATGATCCAAACGCATAAATGCCCGTCTTGTTGAAATCTCAACGGAACGGGCATTTTTCAATATTTTCAGCGTTTTTCGTTTCATGATTGACGCCGACTAAAACCGGTAAAACGGCGAAAAACGCATTCCAACATGTAATTAAATGTAATCACGTTTACTCCGCGTTGAGTCGTTGAAGAATTCGCCCATCGATGTTTTTGCGCATTGCGGTGCTGCGCGGACCGAGGTTCGGCATCGCGGTTGACAAATGTGGGAAAGCGCATTAGAATTAAACAATCTTATGTGGTGGGCGTGGCCTAGCTGGTTAGGGCGCCAGATTGTGGCTCTGGAGACCGAGGGTTCGAATCCCTTCGCCCACCCTTTTTTATTGCTCATTTTTAAGGCAAATCGTGGTTTGTGCTCAGTCTGCCGGTTTCCTTTGGGGCAGCTGGTGATCGCGCGGGAATGGCGGAATTGGTAGACGCGCCAGACTTAGGATCTGGTGTCCATGACGTGGGGGTTCGAGTCCCTTTTCCCGCATATCCAATTGAATCTTGCGACGGCGCAGTGCGGCACGATGATGAGAACGTGTCACGGTGGGCCGTTTTTTTATTGGATTGGGTCGAGGCGTCCAGGATCGGATCGATTCACATCTTTTTGAGTACTCAGAGTGGAGAGACCCACGTGAGACGGTGAGTTTTTTTGGTGACCACTTTATGGGGCGTCGTTTCAAGGCCCATTACGGCTGAGAAGGATCCGGTACAATCCGGTACAATTCAGCCCGGAAGTTGTCTCTAAAGTACGCCAATTCGGTACGTCTTGCTGTTGAACATCGGTGAGACACTTTGACATAAAACGGCACACAATGGAACGAGAACGGCTCAATCAGGCCATTTATGGGACACATGATTTCTGATTTCTTCGTATAGTTAGAGGGAACGGAGTACCGTAACCACGAAGGGAGGAAATGATGGTTAAGTTCATGAAGTCGAAGCGAAGCGTTCCGCGCATCTTGTTGCTCGCGATGCTGATCGTGAGTTTGTTACTGCCGGCGGCGACGGTTCAGGCGCAGCCGGCGATTGAAGGGGAGTTTCGCGTGCTCCATTATTTTGGCACGTCCACTGGGGCTAAGTTTGAAACGCCCCAGAATACGCGCGATGGGATCGATCCGGGCCAGCAGGAAGGCGCGGGCGAATTTCAGCTGTATAGCGTTCCTGTCTCGGTGACGACGTACAAACAAGCGTTGCCGTATGTGAAAGACGAGAATCGGCTCTACTGCGTGGAACTCCCGGGGTCACCCAAATTCATCATGAAGGAGCATGATTCCACGGGAGAGGACGGCATTTACACGCATCACGGCCTGGTCGAAAAATCGTTAAATGAAATATGGGGCACGACCAAGGAGGATTTTAAGACGGCGGGTCGGGCACTGTCCTACGCCAAAGTGACGGGCGTGGATCCGGCAAACGGCCAGAGTTTGGTCTACATCTGCATGAGGCAAGCCAAGCTCACGCCGGACATCTTTCATCCTACGAAGGCGACTACGACCTATGCCGACATCGACAGAGAGAATTCGGACTTATCGACGGAGAACGTCACGACAAATGGCCACACTGACATGATCTCGGAGTCGATGCTGGCGACGCTGCGCATCGCGACGAAGCCAAAGGAGACCGTGATGACGGTGACGCACCCGGGTACGCATCAATTTCCGGGGACACCAGGCTACGCCATCGCCGGAATGAAGGGCGAGTCCAAAAGTGATGGCCTGACGTTAGACGCAGAACTCGTGAGCGGGGTGAAGCGTGAGACGTTGCAAAAGCTCACGGCAACGTACCAGCCGTCGTTCCAAATTGCCGATGACGCGCCGGACGGGACGTACACCTTTACCATTTCGCGGCCGGATTTGCGTGAGACGCCGACGTGGGAGACGTACTCCTCGAACACGGTTCTTAAAAAGAGCGGCCAGTGGTTGGCGACGTTTGACCAAGATGTCAAGTGGGTGACGGACACGTTCACGGTGCATTACACTAACCAGCAGACGGAAGAGCCAACCACGGAAGCGCCCACGACGGAAGAACCGCCGGTGACCGAGGCGCCCGTAACCGAGCCGCCGGCGACCGAAGCCCCGGCGACGGAGGAACCGGTGACCGAAGCGCCCGTAACCGAGCCGCCGGCGACGGAAGAGCCCGTGACGGAGCCACCGACCACTGAGGCTCCTACCACAGAGGAACCGGCGAAGGAGCCGTCGGTCACGAAGCCCACGGAACCGCAGCCGTCTACCCCTGCGACCGTCTCGCCTTCCATCACGACGATCACGACCATGAATGGTGGGGCCGTGACGGCCAACCAGACGGGTGGCAATCAGACGCAAGTGCAAAACGAACCGGCGACATCGAACGATGGAACCTTACTGTCGTGGATCGGTGAGATCTTCGGCTTAGGAAAGCATCAGGATCCCGACACCTCGAAGTCGAAACCCTCAGAGGATACCAAGCCCACTGAGGAACCGAAGCAAAACCAGAAAACAGAGGAGCCGGAGCAGCCGACATCGCAAGCGCCCGTAGCGAATGCCGGATCCCATACCGTCGACGGCGATGCATCTGACGACACCACCGTCCCGACGCCCACGTTCACGGCACAGAACAAATCGCAGAACAAATCGCAGAGAAAGAGCAATGCACCTCAGACGGGGGACGTCTTCCGCATCGCCTTCTGGAGCTTCATCGCCCTCGCCTGCGCGATCGGGCTCGTCGTCCTACAACATCAGATGAAACGTGAAAAGCGTTCCCACGCGAAACGCAAGTGAGTATTTTGCGCGATCCCGCCTCTTGACGCTCCTTTTCAAGCGCTCCTTCATTCGATATAATGACGAAAAAGGGAGAAGGAGCCAAGATGGAAAACGAAACGATCGTTCAGCATGCCGTCGTCGCGTGGGCCCATGCGACGGAGGGCATCGGCGCCGTCTTCGCGACGGGTGCGCGGGAAAATCCGGCCGCCGTTCAAAAGAAGACCATGCCCTATCGCTATATCGTCGAGTCCGAGCGTGGCGCGGCGCCCGTCATGGAAGAGGATTGGGCAGAGCGCTTGCAAGAAAAAGTGCTGCAATTGGCCGTTGTCGCGCATCAGCCGGACGTCGTGCGTCTTTTTATGGCCAACGACGTGCGCGTGACGTTCTGCGTCGTCGCACCGGAGGACTTGGAAACAGCGCTCGCTGCAGATTCGCTTGCGCGCGCCGTCTACGATCCCGAGGCGCGCTTCGCGGAGCGGCCGGCCCCGACGGACCTCACGTTGCGCTTCAAGGCGCCCACGCCGGAGCGCGTCACGCTGTGGTGCAATCAGTTCTTCATGAACATGACCGATGTGGCGTTGGCGCTCTACGACGATGAGCCGTGGCAGGCTCAGACCTACTTGGACGCGGCGCGCGAGGCGCTCATCCCCATGGCCTTTGCCGCGGCGGCTTCGGAATCCGGCTTTTTCGTCAATCTGGGTGAGCGCGGCGAAAACCTCAAAGCCTACATGAGCGATACCGCGTACGACCACTTGATGCGCTCGTATGCACCCACAGATGCTGCGCGCATCTGGGACGCCCTGTTTCAGGCCTGCATGCTCTTTCGCAAGTGCGGCTTGAAATTAGACGAATTGGATGGATATACGTATCCGCGTAAAATGGATGTCGAAATGATGCAGTACTTTCGGCGATTATGGGAGGAAACGCGATGAATCCGGATCAGATAAAGCGCGCGTTCGGGCGAAGCGTCGGGGCGCGGTGGCTTGCCGTCTTTTTGGCGATGCTGATCGTGTGGAACGCGCCGGCGTCGGCACGACAGGCGGCTGAAAGCCCAGCACAGGAAGCGCCGGAAGTTCAGTCCACATCGGCATCGAGCGAAGAGGAGTTTGCGCTATCTCCTTCGCAGGGCAACACCACCGATGCGTACGCTTCGAGTTTTACATACTACGACGACGTCAAAATCATGCTGATCGGCGAGCCCACCACGGGCAAGATCCTGCTGGAGAAGAACGCCGACACGGCGGCCGGCATCGCCTCGATGTCGAAGCTCATGACCTACTGGATCGTCAAAAACGAGATTCGCGACGGCAAGTTGCAGCTCGATCAGTCGGTCGTGGTGTCCCCGACGGCGGCAGAGTACAACGTCGCCGGCTCATCGAACTACGGATTGCAGCCGGGCGAGACGTACAGCATCGAACGGCTCCTCTTCGGGATGATGACGGTCTCCGGCAACGATGCGGCGGCGCTGTTGGCAGAGGCCGTGGCGGGCAGCGAAGCACAGTTCGCGGTGCGGATGAACGACGAGGCGCGTGCGCTCGGCTTGGACAAGACGAATTTCGTCAACGCGAGCGGGTTTACCGTCGACGGGAAGTACAACGTGGCGTCGGCTCGCGACATGTTCGTATTGGCCTCACGCATTTTGAAGGAATTCCCTGAAGTGAAGGAATACGCCAAGGTACAGGAAGTGCTCGAGCCGGAACGCCAGTTTTCGCATCGTTCGACCATTGCCGAGGCGTCGGTCGACATTCCCGGCATCACGGGGTTGAAGACGGGTTCCACGGACGAAGCGGGCTACTGCTTTACGGGTTCCTTCGACCTCACGTCCACGGCCGACGGTTCATCCTTTGAGGCGGTGACGGTGGTGATGGATGCGCCCACGCCGGATGCGCGTTGGCGCACGACGAAAGAACTGGTGGATCTGGCCGCCGGCTCGTTTTCCCACGTCTCCGTTGTGGACGCCGCGACGCCTGTGTCACGGATGGAAGTCCGGAATGCCGAAGAGGGCTCGGTCGTGCTCTACCCGGCCGAATCCTTCTCGGTGTTCACATTTGCTAACAAGCCCTTTGAAGTACACTACAACGTCACGTCTGAAGTGGAAGCGCCTACGGACGCCGAACAAAAATTCGGCGAGATTGAGGTATATCAGGACGGGAACAAGGTCAAGACGATCGACATCGTGGCGCACGAGCCGACCCACAGGGTCAATCCCCTCACGCAGGTGCAGCGCGGCATCGAGGGACTGGTGTCGTTTCTTACGGGGCTCATTTGATGGAGGACGCCGGTGAGTTCCGACGGCCGGTATTGCTAAATGATATTGGCGGGGATGTAGGTGTGAGTCGCATCGATGCGGCTGTCGCGGGCGTAAGCGACACTCAATGACGCTTCCTCCTCGAGCAAACGGTCCAAGGCCGCGTATTACGAAAATCGCCGAAAGCCCGGAAACGTGCGGGCCTTCGGCGATCGTTCGCAACGTCGCAAAAGGGATTCGAACCCCCGACCCCACGCTTAGGAGGCGTGTGCTCTATCCAACTGAGCTATTGCGACATGCAACTCATTCTAACACATCGAAAAGGCCCTTCCAAATGGCACGGGGCCATTTGATCCGATTGGTCGGAAGTTTGTTCTGGCGAATGGCATCGAAATCCCTTCCAAATGCAACGCGCTGGCCCCAAGGTGGTAAATATATGTTATCATGGGGGAAAGCGATTGAGAGGGGGACTCGCATGAAGGTCTACTACGCTGCGCCGCTCTTCAGCCGGGCGGAACAGGATTATAACGAGAAGTGCGCGAAGATGATTCGGGCTGTATCTGATGCCATCGATCTCTACGTCCCGCAAGAAGCGGACGACATCAACGACAAGTCGCAGTATGCGGACAGTCTGATGATCGCGCGGGGCGATGCCGATAAAGTGAGAGAGAGCGACTTGGTCATTGCCGTGTTGGATGGATTGTCCATCGATGCGGGGGTGGCGGCCGAAGTGGGCATGGCTTATGCGTTGGACATTCCGATGATCGGGCTTTACACCGACGTGCGGACGCAGGGCGCCGACGTGCCGGCCAAGTTGGAGGCACTCAAAGTCCTCGGAGAATCGCAATTTAGCTACGTGAACCTGTTCGTCGTGGGCCTGATCAAAGAAAAAGGCGAATTGGTTGGAAGCGAGGCGCAGCTCGTGGAGGCGCTCCAAAAGCGTCTGTGAGTTTTCGGTGCTTTGGCTTTGACGTGCCGGGACTGGCGCAATGCCAAAGCCTCTCTTAACGCCAAAGCCTCTCTTATGAATCAGTGATGACCACTCGATGTGAAAACGATATCTATTATGAGGAGGAAGGAATGAAAAAGTATGCAACGGATCGGATTCGAAATTTAGCCTTCGTCGGGCATAGCGGCTCGGGCAAGACGTCGCTCGGTGAGGCGCTTTTGTATCTGACCAAGGCGATCGATCGACCGGGTCGCGTCGAAGATAAAAATACCATTTCGGACTATGACGCGGAGGAACAGGCCCGCGGCATCTCCATCGGCATGAGCGTTTTGCCGATCGAGTGGAAAGACTACAAGATCAACTTGTTGGACGCGCCGGGCTACTTCGACTTTGAAAACGAGGCGCTGATGGCGCTGCGCGCCTCGGAAGCGGCGCTCATGGTGATTGACGCCTCCGCCGGCATCGAGGTCGGTTCCGAACTCTACTGGAAGTACACCGAAAAAATTCACCTGCCGCGCGTCATCTTCCTCAACAAGATGGACAAGCCGCACGTCGACTTCAACGTGAACGTGTCGGATTTGCATCAGAAATTCGGCAAAAAAGTCATTCCGCTGACCCTCACCCTGGGCCAGGGCGACGACTTCGAAGGCATCATCGACATCATCGACAAAAAGGCCTTCCGTTACAACGGCTTCAAAGCCGAAGAAGTGCCCATTCCGGAGATTCGCGTGGCCGAAGTGGAGGCTGCTTACGACGAGATCGTCGAACTCATCGCCATGACGGACGACGCCCTCATGAACAAATTCTTCGAAGGCGAGCCGTTCACGTTTGAGGAGATCGCCGAAGGCATGACCAGCGCGATGCTGGACGGCTCCGCGGTGCCCCTCATCGCGGGCAGCGCCACCACCGGCGCGGGCCTCGACCTCTTGCTCGACGCCATCGTGAAGTACATGCCTGCTCCGAACGACGAACGCGCCCACACGGGCTTCCGCACCGAAGACGGCGAGACCATCGCCATGAACCCCGACGCCCCGCTGCGCGCCGCCGTCTTTAAGACCATCGTCGATCCGTTCGTGGGCAAAGTGTCGCTCTTCAAAGTGGTCTCCGGCACCGTGAAGAAGGGACAGGAGTTGTACCTGCAGTCTACAGGTGAGACCTTAAAGCCGGCCGGCGTGTTCTTCGAACGCGGCAAGAGCCACATCGACACCGACGAGATTCCCGCGGGCGACATCGGCGCGTTCTCCAAACTGGACAAACTCGAGACGGGCGACACCATCGTCGGGAGCCGCGATACCAACGGCTTCAAGCGCGTGCGCCATCCGGAGCCGAATTTGATGTTCGCCATCGAAGCCGACTCCAAGAACGACGACGACAAGCTCTCGCCGTCGCTGGCGAAGTTGGTGGAAGAGGATCCGACATTCCAGGTGGAGCGCAACAAAGAGACCAAACAGGTGCTCATCAAGGGCCTCGGCAATGTCCAGCTCGAAGCAATGATGAACAAGTTGAAGACCAAGTACGGCGTGTCCGTGCACCGCGTGCCGCTCATTATCCCGTATCGCGAGACCATCCGCGGCAAGAGCGACGTGCAGGGCCGTCACAAGAAACAGTCAGGTGGCGCGGGCCAGTTCGGCGATGTCTTCATTCGCTTTGAACCCATCCCGGACGGTTTCGAATTCGCCGAAGAGGTGTTTGGCGGCTCTGTGCCGAAGAACTACTTCCCGGCCGTGGAAAAGGGACTCGAAGAGTCGCTCGCCAAGGGACCGCTTGCCGGCTATCCGGTGACCGGAATTAAGGCGACGCTCTACGACGGCTCGTACCACCCCGTCGACTCGAATGAAATGGCGTTCAAGATTGCGGCCTCCATCGCCTTCAAGAAGGGCGTAGAAGCGGCGATGCCGGTCCTGCTCGAGCCCATCATGAATCTGGAGATCACCATTCCGGACGAGTACTTGGGCGATGTCATGGGCGACATGAACAAGCGCCGCGGTCGCATCCTAGGCATGGAGCAGGATGCCGACGGCGACCAGCTGGTCCACGCCGAAGCGCCGCTGTCCGAGGTGAGCGAGTACGCCATCGACCTGCGCAGTATGACGCAGGGCCGCGGCTCCTTCACGAGCACGTTCAAGAATTACGAACAGGCGCCGAAGGAAGTGGCCGACAAAGTCATCGCCGCATCCAAGACCGAAGAGTAAGGGTTTGACCATCCTTGACAAATGAAAATGAGTCTCGTACAATGAGATAAATCGTAGTCCATCGGTTGCGATGGACTCTTTTTATCGGCAATTAGTCAAAGTAGGTCAAAAACACGATGTGACCACAACTTTGTCTTAAGCTCAGGGTAAGAATGACAGGGAAGAGATAGAAGGAACAGCATGGCGGGACTGACCAACGAAATTGAACAATTCCTGCTCGACATGATGGAGCGGGGCAACGACAATATGATCGAAATCGGTCGAAACGACTTGGCCCAGCAATTCGAATGTGCGCCGTCCCAGATCAATTACGTGCTGACGACGCGCTTTACGCTCAACAATGGGTATTACACGGAATCAAGGCGAGGCGGTTCCGGTTTCATCCGGATCTTCCGCCTGAACCGCGAGCCGGAAGACTTCGTGCGCGGCCTCATGGACGAATTGGACGACTCTCAGCTCACCACAGATAAGGCACGCCAAGCGCTCAAGACCCTCGTGCGTCGTGAACTCATAAGCGAAAGTGAAGCGCAGCTGATGTTGCTCGCCATCGACGACCACGCGCTTTGCGATGTCGACCGCAAGGATCGCAACCGGGTGCGCGCTCGCATCTTCCGCAATATGTTGGTGTTTCTCCTCAGATGAAAGGAGCTTTTCATGCAATGTGATTTTTGTCCCAATGAAGCGACCATCGAGATCGTGATCCTCGTCAATGGAGAAGCACAGAAAGTCAGGATGTGCGCATCCTGCTATCAGGAAAAACTGCAAGAGATGATGGGCGCTTTGCCCCAAAAGTGGGGCGGCAAGGAACTCACCGACCAGATCCGCACCATGCTGGAGAAGGCGCAAGAAGACGGCACGCTCTATCAAGGCGTGGAGTTCAACTTTATTGCGCCCGACGCCCCGGTCCCTGAAGAGGCGGAAGATGAGGACGAGGACGAAGAAGCGGAAGATGAGGACGCCGTCATGATCGACGCGGAGAAGCTCTTCCGCCAAATGCAGATGCATCTGGATCTGCACCCCTTCGGCGAACGACATCACGAAGCGCATGCCAAGCGCGACGAGGGCAAGAGCGCGCGAGAGCTGGCCTTTGACCAACAGCGCAAGAGCCTGTTGTCTCAGCGCACACAGCTCATTCAGAAGATGCAGATTGCCCTCAACGAAGAAGACTACGAAAAATGCGCGCATTATCGCGACGACCTGGACCGCATCGGCGATGCGCTGATTCAGCTAAATGAAGAAAGGAAAGATCCTCATGGAGTATAAACGCACCTCTGTCCAGCAGCTGATGCAGGCGGCTGCGGCGGAAAGCTTTTCATTTCGGCACGCGACCATCGACACAGAGCACCTTTTGCTGGCGATGATGAAGACGGGCGGCATTGAGACGCAAGCGCTCACGCAGGCAGGAGCCAACTACAACACGCTGCGCAAAATCGTGCTCAGCAACAACGAGCCGGGTTCCAGCCCGACGCCGTCCACGCATACCTCGGCCATGGTGCGCCGCCTCATGGAGCAGGCGCGCCAGATCGCCTCGCAAAACGGGGAAAACGAGGTGTACGCCGAATACGTGCTGTTCGCCATCTTGAACGATAAATCCGGGCTCGCTCCGGTGATGCTCACCATCGCCGATGTCGACCGGCGCCAGGTCTATCAGAACCTCGTCGCGCTGTTGCGCGAAAACCGGCCGAAGACCCGCGACACCAACCTGGACGAATACGGACGCAATTTGAACGAAGAAGCCGAAAACGGCGACATCGACCCGGTGATCGGCCGCGAAAAGGAGATCAACCGAATCATTCAAATCTTGTCCCGTCGCACCAAGAACAACCCGGTTCTGATCGGCGAGCCGGGCGTGGGCAAGACCGCCATCGCCGAAGGACTGGCGCGCCGCATCGTCACGGGTGACGTCCCGGACATCATGCGCGATAAAGTGGTCTACTCCATCGACATGGCGTCGATGGTGGCCGGCACCAAGTATCGCGGCGACTTTGAGCAGCGCCTCTCCGACACCATCGACGAATTGATGGACAGCGACAACGCCATCGTCTTCATCGACGAACTGCACACCATCATCGGCGCGGGGAGTTCCGAAGGGTCGCTCGACGCGTCGAACATCTTAAAGCCCGCCCTCGCCAAGGGCAAACTCCAGATCATCGGCGCCACGACCATTGACGAGTACCGCAAGCGCATCGAAAAGGACGCGGCTCTCGAGCGGCGCTTTCAGCCGGTGATGGTGGAGGAGCCGTCGCGGGCGGATACCATCGCCATCATCCGGGGCCTGCGGCCGCGCTATGAGGCGTTCCATCACGTGCGGATCACGGACGATGCCATCACGGCGGCCACGGAACTCACGGACCGCTACCTGCCGGATCGATTCTTGCCGGACAAGGCCATCGACGTCATCGACGAGGCACTCGCGCGGGTGCACGTGGAGGCGTTCCACGTGCCCGAAGAGGAGCTGAAGTACCGCGAAGAACAGGAACACTTGGAAGACGCCAAACAGCGTGCGGCGCTCTCGCAGAACTTTGAGGAAGCGGCGCGACTGC
Source organism: Peptoniphilaceae bacterium (assembly GCA_028726605.1). Lineage (GTDB taxonomy): Bacteria > Bacillota > Clostridia > Tissierellales > Peptoniphilaceae > Murdochiella. The sequence continues at coordinate 57,427 of JAQYPV010000018.1, forward strand.
GCGACCGGCTGGCGGCGCTCGAAGAAGAGCACGAGGCGTTTTTGTCTCAAGAGCCGGCGGACCGCGACGATTGGCCGGCCATCGACTTCGACCACATCGCCGCCATCGTCTCGCAGTGGTCGAGCGTGCCGGTGACCCGCCTCACGGAAACGGAGACCGAGAAGTACCTGTACTTGGATGCCCATCTGAAACGGAAGGTCATCGGGCAGGATCACGCCGTAGATTCGGTGTCGGCGGCGCTCAAGCGGGCGCGCGTAGGCCTCAAATCCGAAGGTCGGCCCATCGGCTCGTTCATCTTCGTGGGACCGACGGGCGTGGGCAAGACCTACCTTGCCAAGGAGATTGCGCGTCAGCTCTTCGGTTCAGAAGAGAACATGATCCGCATCGACATGTCGGAGTACATGGAGCGCTTCTCGACGTCGCGCCTCGTGGGTTCGGCGCCGGGCTATGTGGGCTATGAAGAAGGCGGACAGCTCACCGAAATGGTGCGCAAGAAGCCGTACTCGGTGGTGCTCTTTGACGAGATCGAAAAGGCTCATCCGGATGTGTTCAACATGCTCTTACAGGTGCTGGACGACGGGCGTCTCACGGACAGCCAGGGCCGCACTGTGGATTTCCGCAACACCGTCATCATCATGACGTCCAACGTCGGCGCGAGCCAACTGTCGACGTCCCAGCGCTTTGGCTTCGGCCTGGAAGAGACCGTGGAGGAGACCGAATACGACCGCATGAAGGAGGTCGTGCACGAGGAACTCAAGCACACCTTCCGTCCGGAGTTTTTGAACCGCGTGGACGACATCATCGTGTTCCACAAGCTGAGCGAAAAGAGCATCCTGCGCATTGCGATGCTGTTGATGGACGAACTCATGGGGCGCGTGGAGCGCCTGGGCTATCACATGACCTATACGGAGCCTGTGGCGCGCCATTTGGCGAAGAGCGCGTATCAGCCGGAGTTCGGCGCGCGTCCGCTGGAGCGGGCCATCCGGACGCGGTTGGAGGACTTGCTGGCCGAAAAGATGCTCAAAGGCGAGCTCAAGGCCGACCGCCAATACGAGCTGCATATGGACAACAAGGAGATCGTCGTGAGCGAGAAAGCCCCTCTCCCGTCCCATCCCCGGGAATCGGCGGATGCGGCGGAAGAAGCGGCGCACGCGTGATTCGGGAGGGGCCATGGCGACGAAAACGCGTTATCAGTGCAGTGAATGTGGCCACATCTCCATCGGTTGGGCCGGACGTTGTCCGGCCTGTGGCGCGTGGTCCACGATGCAGGAGATCACGGTGGAAACCGGTGCGAAGCGCGCGCAAAAGAGAGAGAACTCGAGTCTGGAGGCTCTGCCCCTCACTCGGGTTTCGTTGTCTCAGAGCGCGCGCATCGACCTGGGATCGGAAGAACTGAACCGCGTACTGGGGGGAGGCCTCGTGCCGGACTCGGTGACCATGCTCACCGCCAAGCCTGGTGCGGGCAAGTCCACGCTCTTGTTGCAAGTGGCCGGGACGCTGGCTTCGCGGGGCATGCGCGTGCTCTACGCGTCGGGCGAGGAGAGCAGTGCCCAGATCCGCGCGCGCGCAGAACGGGTGCTGCCCGCCCTGCCGGAGGAGATCTACCTCATGGCGACGTCGTCACTTGACGCCATCTTGAAAGAAGCCAAGCGGCTCGGCGTCCAAGTCATGATGATCGACAGCATACAGACGATGGAACTTTCGGACTATCCACAGCGACCGGGCACACCGACGCAGACCGTGGCGTGTACGGCGGCCATCATCGACGCCTGTAAGAGCGAGGAGCACCCCATGGCGTCTTTTGTCATCGGCCACGTGACGAAAGAGGAGACCATGGCGGGCTTGCGCACGCTGGAGCATCAGGTGGACACGGTGTTGTACCTGGAGAGTGGCCTTTCGGACGCGCTTCGGCTCTTGCGCACCACGAAGAACCGTTTCGGCTTCACGGACGAAGTGGGTCTGTTTCAGATGGGCGCGGAGGGGCTCTCGGACGTCACGGACCCCTACGACCTCTTTTTGACGCGACGGGAACGGCCCATTTCGGGGGCGGCCATCGCCTTTCAAAGCGAAGGGTCGCGCATGATCCCTGTGGAGATCGAGGCGCTGGTCTCGGACAGCTACGATGCCTACCCTACGCGCATCGGGGATTCGCTTTCGCGCGATGCGTTGAACACCCTGGTGTCCATTTTGGAGCAGCGCGCGGGGATTTCGCTGGGAAAGAAAAACGTGGTTTTGAAGGCGACGGGCGGCCTTCGGATCCGGGAGAAGGCAACCGACCTCGCCATCTTGGTGGCCATCGCTTCGGCCGCTGAAGGCTTTGCGGTGAGTGGCAAAGACGTGTTCCTGGCGGAAGTGGGCCTCACGGGGGAACTCAAGCGCGTGCGCGAATGGGAGCGCCGCGTGCGTGAAGTGGCGCGCATGGGCTTTACGCGCGTGTTCATCGCCGCGGAGTACGCAGAACTCAAACGTTCGGACGACGCACCGGAGATCGAACGTGTCGCGGTCAAGACCTTAAGCGAGGTCCTGGATGCGCTCAAATAATAAACTTGACAAGTCCCTGCAATAACCGTTAATATGATTATCTTTTATAAATATTGATTTTCCCGTTTTCCCGGCGAATATTCGCTATAATAAACGTGGATCGTCTTTCGTTGAAGGGGGGAATCATGTATCAAATAGGAGACAAAGTCGTCTATCCCATGCAGGGGGCGGGGACCATCGTCGATATTGAGAAAAAAGAACTCCTGGGAACGGTAAAAGAGTTTTATATTCTCCAAATGCCCATTGCCAACATCCGGATTTCCATTCCGGTTGACCACATAGACAAGATCGGCATCCGCCCGGTTATGTCTTCCGAGGATGGTGAGCGGGTGATGGAAATTTTGCGCGAAGAGACGACGGAGATGTCGGAAAACTGGAGCCAGCGGTATCGCGAAAACTTAGAATACCTGAAGACGGGCGACCCGTTTGAGATGGCCAACATCGTGCGCAATCTGCAAGTGCGCGACATGGAAAAAGGTCTTTCGACGTCGGAGAAGAAGATGTTGGCACGCACGAAGAAAATGCTCATTTCGGAATTGATCATCGTGGGATCGCTCACCGTTGAAGAAGCGGCGACGCTCATCGACGACGCCATTTCGTTTGAGGAAAGTGAAGATATAGGAGAGTAATCGGTGAAACAGTTTATGCGGGTCATCATCGGCATGATCGGCGCTGCGATAGGGGTTTCGGTTGCCGTCATTCTCACGACCTTCGGCATCATCCCCGAAGCGAACAAAGCGATGACGTTGGGCGGCTTGATTGCCGGAGGGCTCGTCGGGTTTTTTCTCTTCTTCGCGTTGTCGGAGTGGATTTTGGAGAGTCTGCGGCGCCTGTTTGACAATGTATTCAACTCCATCCAGTCCGTGCCCTTGAGCCAGATTGTCCTGCGCACCATTGGCCTTGTGGTGGGCTTTCTCATTGCAAGTCTCGTCTCGTCGCCAGTGTTGCAGCTGAGCATCAGCCGGTTAGGCAACGTGATCGGCGTTCTCATCGCCATCGTGCTCTACATCTTGCTGGGCTTTTTCGGAATGCGTCTGACTTCGTTCTACCACGACGACATCATGCGGGCCGTGGGCCAGTTGCGCGGCGCGGTTGAGCGCGGCGAGGGGAAGCTCTCGAAGGTGGAGCGCGAGGCCACGCGCGAAAAGAAAAAGGCCGAGAAGGCGCGCGCAGCGGGGACGGTCCGGGCGGTGCCCAAGATTCTGGACACCTCAGTCATCATCGACGGGCGCATCTTTGAAGTCCTGGAAACTGGCTTTTTGGAAGGACCGCTCGTCGTTTCGCATTACGTCTTAGAGGAATTGCAGCACATCTCGGATTCGGCGGACCCGCTGAAGCGAGAGCGCGGCCGTCGGGGCCTCGATCAGATTCACGAGTGGCAGAAGCAGAAGGACATAGCCGTCGAAGTGGATAACACCATCATCGACAAGGCGACGGAAGTAGACATGCAGCTGCTCCTGCTGACGAAAGAACGCGACGGGTTCCTCGTCACCAACGACTACAACCTCAACAAAGTGGCGACGGTGCAGGGCGTGAGAGTTTTGAACGTGAACGCTCTGGCCAACGCGCTGCGACCGGTGGTCATCCCCGGTGAGCGCTTGGAGGTGGACATCATCAAGGAGGGCAAAGAACCCGGCCAGGGGCTGGGTTATCTCGAGGACGGCACGATGATCGTAGTGGAAAACGGCGCGGACGCCATCGGCGCGCACGCGGACACCGTGGTCACCTCTGTCTTGCAGACGGCAGCCGGCAAGATGATCTTCACGCGCATCGACGCGCGCGACTGAGGAACATGACGTTTTTGACCGCTTTCTATGGTTCACTACGGAAGCGGATTGGCCAGCACCTCTAAAAGCGCCTGTAAGAGGTCGTCGCCGGGCAGGGCGATGTCGGGCATGAGCGGGGCGCGCTTCGCGTCGTCATCGGACGCGGAGGCCACCGAAAGCACGAAGCCGGAATGCGGCAGAGCGTAGAGATAGTCGGGAACACGCCAGGATGTGCCGGCCGTGGGCTCGCCATAGCGGGTCACGGTGTCCAATTGGCTGAGGAAATCCGCGAACGTCTCGGCAGCGCCACCCGTCTGCGTGTCCACCAGAAGGGCGATGCGGGACGGCGCGAGGGCTTCCACTGCGCCTTCCGTGGTGATCGTCCACTCAAGTGTGGGCGTCTCAGCTTCGGAAGCATAACTGAAATCTGAGGAAGCCATGGTCTCACCGTCCGTGAGATAGGCCATATACTCGTTTGCGCCCGCGGGAACCGTGAGCGCTTTTTTCATGCCATAGGTCTTGGGAACGAGGTAGGGGACGATGCCCTCCGCCCAATAGGCGATGGAGGCACCACTGGCGTGACGGAGGTCGAGGACGACCACATCGTGGGCGGCGGCGTCGAGGGCCACCTGCTTGAGCGTCTCGCGCTGCTCCTGTAGCGCGCCATCCGCAAACGCCAAGCCGGAGAGCACAGCGACGTCGCCCTCTCGGTGCACGGTGAGTGTGGGCGTGGGGTAGGCGAGCGGATCCGCGACGGACGGCGTCTTCCCGACGATGGCGGCCGCGCCCGCCGCAGTCGTGGTGTCCGGCGCAGCTTTTGAGACAGCGTCGGACCAAGCCTGGGCTGACATGGCGCTTCGCATGCGTTGCGCGCGCTCCTGGACGCGCGGATCTTGCAGGGCGTGCGCGTAAGGCGACGCCGCATCGTAGAATCCGGCGCCAAGGTTTCGCACGGCGAGGGCCACTTCGGGTGCGGTCAAGAGGTGCGCGCGATTTTCGAAAGCCGTTTGCACGAGTGCGTTCGTCTGTGTGAAAAAGGCGTCGTCCTGAGATGCGTCAATCGCCGCTTGCGCAAGGGCGTCGACCTCTTGCGCGACGTCTGGGCCGCGATGAGCGCGGATGACGTCGCGAAGTGCCGCGATGTCGGCTTCGCGTTCGGCGCGCGTCAAGGGTCGATTCGCCGTGTCGCTCATCCGAACGTCGGTGAGCAGCGTTTCGTTCACTTCATGGCGCAGCGTCGGCAATGCGTCGAATTGTGCAGAAAAGAGACGCCGCGTGGCAAAGAACATGGCGCCGGCGCCACAAATGAGCACGAAAGCGAACAGGATGAGACGTCCCATGTGCGTGCGCTTGCGGCGCCGACGCGCACGCGTCTTTGCAGCCGATCTGCGGGTGTGCGTCGCCGGGGACGCATGACGTCTCTCATTTCGACGGGTTTTTGAGGAGCCGCGGGAACGGCGTCTGTGTGGTGTCTTGTGGTTTGGCATAAATCCCCCTCTGTCCTCCTATCTTAGCACGGCAAGGGTTTCTTTGTTTGTGGACTGATCAATCGGGTATTATCTTTAAAGAGATGGGATGACCCGCAAATGAGAGTTGAGCATAAGGAGCAAAAGATGAAAATTTTAGATGCATTAAACGAACAGGCCAACTTTGAACTGGAGTCCGCGTACATTTATCTCGGCATGTCGGGTTATCTGGCGGATCAGGATATGAATGGCATGAAGCACTTTATGGACATGCAGGCAAAAGAGGAACTGGAACACGCGGGGAAGATGATTCACTTCCTTCAGGAAGTGGGCTACTCAGTGAAGTATCGTTCGCTCAACCCGGGCGAGGCAGATTACTCTAGCATTTTGGATGTCTTCGAAAAAGCCTATGCGCATGAGAAGGTCGTGACGTCCAACATCAACAAGCTGGTGGATCTGGCGCGTGAGGAAGATGACAAGCGCGTGCAGTCGCTGCTCAAGTGGTATGTGGACGAGCAGGTGGAGGAAGAGTCGAATTTCGCATCGCTCATCACGCAATTGGGACGCGCCGGCGAAAACTGGGGCGCGCTCTATCAACTGGATCACGCCATGGGACATCGCGGATAACGCGTACATCGCATCCAATTGCATCTGGGGAGCCGAGAGGCTCCTTTTTTATTGTATTTGGTGATAAGGTTTTCCAATTTTTCTTTACTTTTACTACAGAATTCGTTAGAATGAGTAGCATATAATGATTATTACTTACGGTAGGGTTTGCCGCTGAGGGCAAATCCGTTCAAGAAGTGTCTTGAAAGAGGAGGCAGATATGAAGCAGATGACACAGTCCAATCTCCGTTCCGCGTTTGGCGGCGAATCGATGGCACGGAACCGTTATAACATCTGGGGCACCGTAGCGGAAAAAGAAGGGTTCCCGAATGTCAAGCGTCTGTTTGACGCCACGGCACAGGCGGAGCACATTCACGCGGCGTTGCATTACAAGGCCATGAAGGACGTGAAGGGCGATTTCGACGTCGCCACGCACGGCGGCTTCGGCATCGGCTCGACGTCGGAGAACCTGCAGGGCGCCATCGACGGCGAGACCTTTGAGTTTACGGAGATGTACCCGGCCTACATCCAGGTGGCCGAGATGCAGGCAGAAGAGGCGGCGGTTCATGCCATGCGTTTCGCCGTGGAAGCCGAAAAAGTGCACGCCGAGATGTTTGGCAAGGCCAAAGAAGCGGTCGACGCCGGCCATGATTTGGATGTGGACGATCAGGTCTACCTGTGCCCGGTCTGCGGTTTTGTGGCCCTCTCGAAGGAACAGAACTGCCCCATCTGCGGCACCTCGAGTGAAAAGTTCATCGCCTTTTAGTCGCTGAAGAGTAGGAGGCCCCTATGGTCGAAAGCACGGTAGATCTGGATCAGGACAAGGCGTTGATGGGTCGTGCGGCGGCCAACTTCATCCAGACCGCAAAGGGTTTTGTGTCCGACGTCTATCTCGAAAAAGATCACAAGATCTTCAACGGGAAGTCCATCATGAGCGTGCTCAGCATGGGGGCGGGCGTGGGAAGCCAATTCATCCTGCGCGTCGACGGACCGGATGAACAGCAGGCGCTGGAGCGGCTGCTCGACTACCTCGACCACGAGATTCGCGCCTATTAAAGAGGAAGACAAAGGGACTCGAAGTAGTCCCTTTTTTCGTGCCGCCGGCAGGAACCCTGCCACCGGCGAGAACGCTGAGATGTGCTGTGCGGATGCTCAAGTCGCGGCGTTCGCTTCCGCGCGGTTTGCGTTTTCGGCGCGGTTTCACATGAAACCTCGACGAGCGGATTGACGTCTTTAAGTGCGACGAATCGACGTCAATCGAAAGGCGCACTGTGCTAAAATGGGGAAAAGGGGGGCATTATGGGCTATCTACGCAATCTCACACAATCCCTATCCATGATTTCCGTGACGGACGTGGTGGACATCCTGGTCATCGCCGTCATCATCTACTATTTGATTGTCCTCGTGCGCGAAACGCGCGCCGTGCAACTCATCAAGGGATTTGCCGCCATCTTGATTTTGGCGCAGCTCAGCAACATCTTCAATCTCTACACGGTGAACTGGCTGCTGTCCAATTTGCTCACGGCCGGGTTTATTCTGGTCATCGTGGTGTTTCAGCCGGAACTGCGCCGGGCCTTCGAGCGCCTGGGCCGTTCGCAGGGCTGGATCTCCAACCTCGTGGGCGCGCACCCCGAAGAAGTTAAAAAGCGCGCGGGATATGAAGAGATCGTGCGCGCGTCCATGTCGCTCTCGCGGCAGAAGATCGGCGCGCTCATGGTCATCGAGGGACGAACGGGCTTAAGCGACATCGCTGAGTCCGGCACGGCCGTGGATGCGCTCATCTCCGCAGAACTTCTGATCAACATCTTCATTCCCAATACGCCGCTGCACGACGGCGCGGTGCTCATTCGCAACGACCGCGTGATGACGGCGGGCGCGTTTTTACCCATCACGCAGAATCGCAATTTGGACCGGGAACTCGGCACGCGACATCGCGCTGCACTCGGCATTTCAGAGCGCTCCGACGCGCTCGTGGTGGTGGTCTCGGAGGAGACGGGCAATATCTCCATCTGCCAAAACGGCGAAATCATGCGCCATCTAGACGAGGAGTCGTTGCGGGCGGCGCTGTACCGTTTCAGTGAGGCGGAGGCCGCACGCGGGCCATTACAGGGCCTGAGCGATATTTGGGTGTCGGCGACGCGGCGCAAGACGCCACCGGCGCAGCAATCGGACGCGGATGTGCCGGATACGCAGGTTGCGGCGCAAGAGGCGCCTGTGGCGGAAGTCACGCCCACGGAGCCAGCGGAGGAGAAAGAGGAATCGCATGCGCATCTTGAAGAATAACTGGAAGTGGAAGCTTGCTTCTCTCATCATCGCCATCCTCTTGTGGAGTTATATCACCATCGGCATCAACCCGACGCAGTCGCTGACGCTCTCTGACGTGCCGGTGACGTTCGCCAACGCGGAGCACCTGTCTCAAAACGACTATCAGGTGACGAAGCAAGAATTCGACACCATCAGCGTCCAGCTCGTGGGCAAGCGCAACGAGTTGGTGGGTTTGTCACGGGACTCCGTGCGTGCCACGGTGGATGCGTCCGTGCTGTCCGAGGGGACGCAGCGCGCCTCCATTCACGTGACGGCGCCGAGTCCCCTCATGGTGAGCGACATCTCGTATACGCAGATGGAAGTGACGGTCGAAAAGATCGTGACGGAAAGCCGGCCCGTGCACATCGAGCAGAGGGGAAAACTTCCCGAGCAATACGTGTTGCGGGATCTGGTGGCGACGCCGGAGACCATGGAGGTGACGGGGCCGCGCAGCGCCGTGGCTGCTGTGAACCGCATCGCCGTGGACATCGACGTCAGCAACATGACCGAGGACACTTCGGCCAACGTCGAAACGCGTCCCGTGGACGCCAAGGACGTCTTGGTGAAGGACGTGCGCCTGTCTCTGGCGTCGGTCAACGTGACGGCGTCGGTTTCTATGCAGAAAGAAGTGCCCATCCGCTTGGAGACGCACGGTGAGACAGCGGCCAATGTGCGCATCGACGAGATGACCATTGCGCCCAACCGCGTGCTCATCATGGGAAAGCCGGCGGAGATCGAAAACGTGAAAGAAATTCGGACGCAGCCGCTGGATCTGGCGGCCATCCAAAAGGAAGGGACGGTGCCGGTGACGCTGGCGTTTCCGGATGGCATCGAGCCGGTGAGTGCGTCGCTCACGGTGAACGCGCAGATCACGCTGGTGAAACCGGAACAGAAGACCTTCACCATCCCCGTGGCGGACATCGAGCTCAAGAATCTTTTGGGACGCAAGGTGACGCCCGTAGAGACGAAGGAGGTGCAGGTGACGCTCGAAGGCTTCCCTGCGGAACTGGATGCGGTGACGCCGGCGAATCTGGACATCTTCATTGAGGTGCCGGAGCCCACGATGCGCCCGCAGAACCGCACACTTCCGATTCGCGTGAATCCGCCAAAAGGCGTGACGTTCATCAAAGCCGAACCGGCATCGCTCGAGATGAGCATCGGTCCGGAACCGGTGTCTTTCGAGAGACGCATCGCGATAAAACCGGTGTGGTAGAATTGAAAAGCGGGAGGTGACCATGACACAGGTGAGTTTGCGTTTTGCGCCCAGTCCGACGGGCTATCTGCACATTGGCGGATTGCGCACGGCGCTGTTCAATTATTTGTTTGCCCGCCACCACGGTGGCCATTTTGTGTTGCGTATTGAGGATACGGACCGGACGCGCTTCGTGGAAGGCGCGCTGGAGAACCTCGTGCGCGTGTTGGGCTGGGCGGGCCTGGAGAACGACGAAGGGCCGCGCTTTGAAGGGGAGGAGCTCGTGGAAGTGGGCGAGCACGGCCCCTACATTCAGTCCGTGCGCCATGCACAGGGACTCTACCAAAAGTACGCCGAGCAGCTGATCGAGGAAGGCAAGGCCTACTATTGCTTCTGTTCCAAAGAGCGCTTGGACTGCGTGCGCGATGCGATGAAGGCGCGTGGCGAGACGCCGCGTTACGACGGGCATTGCCGTTCGATTCCCTTGGACGAAGCCAAGGCACGCGTGGCGGCGGGTGAGGACTACGTCATCCGCCTGAAGTTGCCGGAGGCCACGGATATCACGTTCCACGACGAGATCAAGGGGGATATCACGTTTAACACCAGCGATCTGGACGATCAGGTGTTGATCAAGACGGACGGCTATCCCACGTATCACTTTGCTGTGGTGGTGGACGACCATTTGATGGGCATTACGCACATCGTGCGGGGCGAGGAATGGGTGTCGTCGACGCCGAAGCACGTCTTGCTCTACCAGTACTTCGGGTGGGAGCAGCCGGTCTACGTCCACCTCCCGACCGTGTTGGGACAGGACCACAAGAAGCTCTCCAAGCGCAACGGCGACGCCGCAGTGGAGCAGTACATCGAAAAGGGCTATCTGCCGGATGCGTTGATCAACTACATCGCGCTTCTGGGATGGTCGCCGAAGTCCAATCAGGAAGTGCTCTCGCGTGAGGAACTCATTGCGCAGTTCGACTTCGATCGCATCTCGTCCACGGGCGGCATCTTCGACATCAAGAAGCTCAATTGGATGAACCAGGAGTACATCAAGCGCTTGCCGTTGGACGAAGCGATGGCGGCTGTCCGGAAGGCGCTGGAAAAGGCGGGCCTCGTGGACGAGTCGACGCCGGAGGAAAAAGTGCGCCTCGCGACGGAGACATATCAAAACCGCATCGAGTTCTTTGCACAGGTGCCGGAGATGATGCGCCATCTGTTCGTCTCGGCAGACGACGTGGACTACGCGCCGGATGCCGTCGAGGCGTTGCGCGCGCCGGGCGCGGCAGATCTGGTGGCGCGGCTGGAAGCGAAAGTGGCGGCGCAGGAGTCGGTCACGAAGGACTTTGCGGATGGCGTGGTCAAGGAGATTCAAAACGAGACGGGCGTGAAGGGCAAGAATCTGTGGTTCCCGATCCGTGCGGCGGTCGTGGGCGCCACGTCCGGGCCGGACTTTGGCAACACGCTCTGCATTTTGGGAAAAGACGAAGTTCTGCGCCGCATTGCGCATGTGCGGGCTGAGGGCTGGATGGAGGAAGCGTGACGATTCAGATTTACAATACGCTGACGCGAAAAAAAGAGGTGTTTACGCCCATCGAGCCGGGCAAGGTGCGCATGTACGTTTGCGGGCCGACGGTGTACGACTACATCCACATCGGAAACGCTCGCCCGCTGGTGGTATTCGACACCTTGCATCGCTTTTTGCGCTGGCAGGGCTACGATGTGACCTACGTCGTGAACTTCACGGACATCGACGACAAGATCATCAACCGCGCGCGGGACGAGGGCGTGCCGTTTCAGGAGATTACGGCGAAGTACATCCGGGCTTTTGAGGAGCAGGCGCAGCAGCTCAACTTGCTGGAGGAGGAGACCATCCACCCGCGGGCGACGGAGATGATCCAGGAGATCATTGCGTTCGTGCAGGGGCTGGTGGACAAGGGCGCGGCCTACGATGCGGCGGATGCGGTCTACTTCGATGTGACGGATGCGAAGGATTACGGCAAGCTCTCGGGTAAGAACGTCGAGGATCTCCAGGCCGGGGCCCGCATTCGGGTGAATGAGGCGAAGGACGATCCGCTGGATTTTGCGCTCTGGAAGAAGCAGAAAGAGCCATGGGAGCCTGCGTGGGAGAGCCCATGGGGGCCAGGGCGTCCGGGGTGGCACATCGAGTGCTCGACCATGTCCAAGACGCTCTTGGGCGAGACCATCGACATTCACGCCGGCGGGAGCGATTTGGAATTTCCGCATCACGAAAACGAGATCGCGCAGACGGAGACACTCACGGAGCACACGTTCGCGCGGTACTGGATGCACAACGAGATGATCACGGTCTCCACGGCGGATGGCGCACACGAGAAAATGTCCAAGTCTAAGGGTAATTTCTTCATGTTGCGCGACATTGCCGAGGAATACGACCTCATTTTGGTGCGGCTATGGCTCTTGTCGGCGCACTACCGTTCGCCCATCAACTTCTCGCGGGAGGTGATGGACGCCACGAAAAACGGCTACGAGCGCCTGATGAATGGCAAGCACAACCTGGAGCGGCTCTTGGCGCACAATGCGGAACAGGAGCCGAATGAGACGGAGCGGCAACTGCTGGCGAACGTCATCGCCCAGGAAGATGCGTTTACGCAGGCGCTCTCGGATGATCTGAACACGGCGGATGCGTTGACGGCCATCTACGAGATCGTTCGCATGGCGAATTCCGCCTTGAACGAGGACAGTAGCCTCGGGGTGGTGCGTCGCGTCTACGAGAAGATGACGGAACTGTTGGACGTCTTGGGCATTGCGGATCGCAAGGAGGAGGCGGTGCTGGACGACGAGGTGGAAGTGCTCATCGCGGAGCGGACGGCGGCGCGGGAGGCGAAGGACTTTGCGCGTGCCGATGCCATTCGGGATGAGCTCGCCGCGATGGGCATCCAGCTCAAGGACACGCGTACAGGTGTGACGTGGAGTCGAAACTAGCGAGAGGGGCGAGATGAGTGATTACCTCTACGGACGCAATGCGGTCCTGGAACATTTGAAGCAGGGCAAAGAGGCGGAAAAGCTCTTTGTGCAGAAGGACGGAGTGCGAGGCGTGGTGCATCGCATCGTGGCGATGGCGCGGGAGGCGGGCATTCCGGTCATCGAGACGGATGCACGAAAGCTCGAGCGCATGAGCGAGGGCGCGAATCACCAGGGCGTGGTGCTCTTAGCGACGGACTTCGGCTACTCGACGATCGACGAGATGCTGGCGTCGGCCCAAAAGGCGGGTCACGACCCGCTGTTGGTGCTGCTGGACGGGCTCACGGATCCGCACAACGTGGGCGCCATCATCCGCACGGCGGAGTGCGTGGGCGCGGATGGCGTGATTCTGCCGATTCGCCGGTCGGCCACCATCACGTCGACGGTGCACAAGGTGTCCTCGGGTGCCACGAGTTACATGAAGATTACGCGCGTCACCAACGTGAATCAGACCATCGAACAGTTGAAGAAAGAGAACATCTGGATTTACGGTGCAGCGGGCGAGGCGCAGCAGTCGCTGTGGCAGACGGATTTTTCGGGGGGTGTGTGTCTCGTCATCGGCAACGAGGGCGAGGGGCTGTCGGAGCTGACGCGGAAGCGTTGCGATGCTCTGGTCTCGATCCCCATGGTGGGCCATCTGGACAGTCTCAATGCGTCCGTTGCGGCGAGCGTCATGCTCTACGAAGTCTTTCATGCGCGCTCGGGGCGTGGTCTGCGGGAAGAAGGCTGAAATGATCACGCGCGTGAGTCGTGAGACGGTGCTGTGGACGAAGGAAGCGTTGGAGTTGGATCCGCCGAATCCGGTGCGCATCCGTCTGGGCGTGTACGCCCGTGGGCCGGCGCTGTTGTCGTCCGATGCACACTACCTCGTCGTGACTGGCTTCATTAAGCTCTTGCACGATCTGAACGTGATCCGGTTCTCTCACAGCGTCGGCGACGACGGTCTCGTCTTCTTCCTCGACGTACGGGAGTCACGCAGCGTCGTGCGCAGCTACTTACAAAATCTCAAGAACTTTCACGTGCTGGGGAAGGCGTGGGATCTGGTCATTCTGGATGGCACGCGGGTGACGGCCGTGCACGGCGATCTGCGTTGCCCGCTCCTCCAGGCGTGGGATCTGCATGAACTGGCGCGTGCACACCTCATCATGGGCTCGCGCCCGCTTCGCTTTTCGCGCTACTTCCTCTACGCGGCGCTCACGCCTTTTGCGCGGGCGCGGGGCTACGGGTCGGCACTCATGCATCGCGATGATGCGAAGGGACAGACGTCGTTCTACCATGTGTTGCGAGGCTTAGACCTCATTCAGCGCAGCCTGCAGTCCATCGACTGCTCGGGCATCTCGTCGCTTCAGGAGCTCAACACCATCGCACGGCCGCTCGTGCGCGCGTTGGAGAGTCTCGGCCCACAGCCGGGCTTCTTGGGGGAACTTTTCTACCAGACGCTTTTTTTGGCGACGGTCTACGAACAGAAGACGCCGGCGGATCAGTTGAGTGAGCGCGTGAAGGCGCTCGCTGCGGGACTGGACAAGGCGTGGAAGGCGGCGCCGGAAACGGAGCCGTTTGCGCGGGCGATGGGGATCAGCGGCATGCGCGGGATGCTTCGCGCGGGCTTTTCGCCTCTTTTGGAATTGATCGAAGGGGACGGGAGCGGCGCGGCGTGGGAAGTCGAGTGGCACGACGACCTATTTACGGATCTCGACGACCTGAGTCTCTTGCTCTTTTCGCGTTTTGCAGACCCGCATCTCCTCGAAGAGATGAATCCGTTGCAGCTGACGCAGGTGCAGCAACTGGCACGACTGGCCCTTCATGGTCAAGGCGTCGATCGCGATCAGTTCAACGCCTTCTTCTATAGGAATCACCTCGTCGCTGACGGCGTCCGCGACCAGATCGTCCTGGCCCGGCTACTTGCGTTTTTGATTGGAGAAGATCAATGAGGGATCATTCATCGCACTGTTGCAGTTGCTGTAGTGGCTGTTGTTTTCTGCCCGCGGGGCTCCTGTTTCTGGCCGCTTATGGCCTGGTGCAGATGTTCTTACATTGAGACGCACTGCGGATGGAGGAGGACGTGCCGGTCACGGCCGCTCGTTCGCGGTGAAGGTAAAAAAAACGAGGCAGGGGTTTCCTGCCTCGTTCTGGTGTGCGCCTTGGCGGCGCATCGCTGCGCTTCGATGCCGCGACGGGTAGCGCGACGTCATACCGCGACGATCGACAACATCGCAAACGCCTGGCTCGAGCCACTCCGTGACTGCGTTCGACATCGCGCGTTTGAGCGACTGTTCCGTTTTGGCAAGGAACGGCGCGGGCGTCGGGGTCGTTCGCAAGTCCCGCTTACGCGAGTTCGGCACGGACGTCTTGGAACGCCTCAGGATCTTCGTTGAAGCGCTTCTTGACGTAAGCGCAAATGGGGATGATCTTCAAATTCTCCTCGCGCGCGTAGGCGACGATGGCGTCCAACAGGCGACCGGCGTGACCTTGGCCCTCGTATTCCGGATGCACGATGGTGTGATCCGCGGAAATGACGCCAGGGGCCTGTTCTGTGTACGAAAGGTATCCGATCTCCGATTCGCCGTCGTAAAGGGCGAAGCGCTTCTTGTCTTTTTCGTGAATGGGTTGAAATTGTGCCATGAAATCCTCCTCGTTCTTCAATATCGTCACGTGATGGCTGCGCAGGCGACTCTCGACATCGTCATTTCGGCACCATCATCGATGGCGTGTCACTTGACGACGTATCGATAAAGGCTCGCTGGATGGCCATCTCCTTGATCCTGAAACACTATTTGTTTACCCAGGTCAAAAAAATAAAAACATGGTCTTGACAGTCGCCAATAAAACCCTTATCATTACCTTGTTACGCACAAGCGCTGTCTTAGCTCAGCAGGTAGAGCGCAGCCATGGTAAGGCTGAGGTCACCGGTTCAATCCCGGTAGACAGCTTTTTCCAGTGCGCTGCCCGCGCAGTGACCACCCTTAGCTCAGTTGGTAGAGCACCTGACTCTTAATCAGGGTGTCCACGGTTCGAGTCCGTGAGGGTGGATAACCTTGAAACCGTTGGAATCACTTGATTTCAGCGGTTTTTATTTTTCTCAAAATTCTCGTTTTTTGCATTTTGTCCTCAATTTTGCCCTCAATTTTTTTCAGACGCTTTTTTCCATGAGTTCTACCGCTTGCTCCATCATCTTATCCGTGATGTCCACGTAGTATCGTAGTGTGGTCGAAATATCCGCATGGCCGAGGATGTTTTTAAGGACGGTCGGGTTCATTCCACTCTCGGCACTTCGTGTTGCAAACGTATGGCGGAAATCATAAAGGGTGCAGTGCAATGGGAGAGTTAAAAGCTCCAGCTTTTTTAGATGATTATGGCCGCCTCTTCGCCAAACACCTGTTTTTTTGACAATCTTCGCAAATGCAATTTTTGCGGCATTCCCGGGATGCTCATTGAACACGGCTTCCACACGAACCGGTTTGACTGCTCGTACTACGTGAACCACCGGGAAGAACTCGCGAACGTTACCGCCGACTACTTGGCCGAGTATTATAAGTTGCCGAAGATGACACATGAGAAAGGGGACAACACGATGAACGGATACCTGATTTGCTTTAAGAATGACGGCGACGCGCTAAACGCGATGGCGCTCATGAACGCGATGTTTGGTCTTGATGTGGAACTGAGAAAGGGAGATCCGAAAGCGGGCGAAACGCGCTTCATCATTCAGGTGGGCGGCGCGTCTATCGCGGGCGCAAACAAAGTGCTCTACGGGAAAGACCGACGCGAGGTGCTCACGAGCATTGGAGAATACGTCAAAACGCTGGCGCAGCCATTGCCATTTACTTCGTCGTAGGAGGTGGCGATGGAATTTAAGGATTTAATTGACGCAGGGCTCTCGGTGGTGCTTTCCGGGCTTGTGATCTACGTCATCGTCCAGGTGATTAAAGCGGCTCCGAGTATCTCCGAGAAACTCATGGAGATGTGGGAAAAGACCATCGTGGCACTAGACCAGATGAACGAGATAAGCAAAGAGAACACAGCCGTCATGCGCGACACTATTGAAAACCGCGAAGGGGTGTGCGGGGCGGTGACAGACCTCGCGACGAAGATCGCACGTCTTGAGGTCATCGTGAAGGAGAATCAGGACACGAACCTTCGCGAGGTGGAATGGGCGAAG
>JAQYPV010000019.1 GCA_028726605.1 Peptoniphilaceae bacterium
CATGATGGCTGTCTCGAACGCTCTCGTTCGAATCGATGGCTCAATGCGAATTTGGAAATAGCCCTCACATTTTCGGACATCTCGTTGTCGCTAATCTCAATTTCGCATTTAGCCACTACACCCTAAAGCGGGAAAACGAGAAAACGGCCTTTATGGGAATCCATGAAACTGCCTTATCCATCTCTATGCGATGCTGTGAAAGGTCGCTAATCCAATATAAAAATCACAACCTATCTCAACGCTCGGATCAGTAGGTGGCAAAACCCGATTTTGAAATCAGCGATTCAGCCATTTTTCGAAAGATCGGTGGCTCTTTTCGATTATGAGAATACAACCCATTTCCTGTCAATTCGGTGTCAATGTCGGCGGGAAAATCACCGATAACAAATTCTATTATATTAATAAATATTCACATAGTCGCAATGCGCCCCAGCGGGCGGCTCGTCTCAAATTTCCGTATTCCGGATCACTCCCACATAAAAAGGAGTGCCGACGAAGCACGCTTCGCCGGCACGTTTTCAAATTTCAATTGTTTAGCGACAGCAGTGTCAAATGACTGCTGCATTACGCAGTTGTACGGTGAAACGGCGTTGCGCCGCGACGGCCGTACGAGAGACCACGCTGATCACGACGCGATCTCTCGCGCCAGACAACCTTCCCGCCTACGCCGCGGCGTCTTCCTTCAAGTATGCGGCGAAGGAATCTGGAAGCGTCTCCAGACGCGTCAGCAGAGTCGGCGCGTTTTCTTTCTGCGCGACAGGACCGGCGACCAATGCGTCGGACCAAATGCTCTTTTTTTTCTGTCATTCACGGCACAAAAAAGCCACCCGACAATATGACACCGCCGAGTGGCCTTTGATCACGACGTCTGTTTTTTGACACCGTCGAGTGGCTTTCGAATAAGATTCATTAGTTTCTGTATTTTACTTCCCCGTCACGCGCAAGTACACTTTTTTGCCCTTCTTGACGGTGATGCCTTGTTCGAGGCGCTCTTTGGGGATCTCAAGCCCTACGTCCGTGATCTTTTCGTCGTCGATGGCGATGCCGCCCTGCTGAATGAGGCGGCGCGCTTCGCCGTTCGAGGCTGTGAGACCGGCGGCTGTGAGGAGGTTCAAGAGGCCGATGCTATCGCCGTCGATCGCCACTTCAGCCGTGGGCATATTGGCTTCGTCCTGGCCCGCGCCGAAGAGGGCGCGCGCCGTTTCCCGCGCCTTGTCCGCTTCTTCCTCGCCATGGACGAGCCGGGTCACTTCGTAGGCCAAGATTTCCTTGCCCTCGTTGATGCGCTCATCCGTGGCGCTCCCGAGTTCGATACAGCGCTGTTTGGGGAGGAACGTGAGCTGGAGCAAGAACTTCTGCACATCGCGGTCGTCGACGTTACGCATGTACTGGTAGAGGTCATACGGCGAGGTCTTCTCCTTGTCCAGCCAAACCGCGCCCTTCATGGACTTGCCCATCTTGACGCCATCCGCCGTGGTCAAGAGCTTAAACGTCATGCCAAACGCCTGCTCGCCTTCGACCTTGCGGATGAGGTCCGCGCCGCCGATGATGTTGGCCCACTGATCCGATCCGCCCAGCTGCAGGCGGCAGCCCACGCGCCGGTAGAGTTCGAGAAAATCGTAACTCTGGAGCAACATGTACGCGAATTCGAAAAACGTGAGGCCTCCCGTCTCCAGGCGTTTGCGGTAGGCGTCTTTCTTAATCATCTCACCCACGTTGAAATGCACGCCCACCTCGCGCATGAATTGGAGGAAGTTGAGATTCAAGAGCCAGTCCTTGTTGTTCAAGACGAGCGCACGGTCGTCGTTAAAGTCGATAAAGCGCGACAACTGCTCATAAAAGCGCTCCGCGTTGTGATCGATCTGCTCTTCGGACATGACTTTGCGCATATCGCTGCGGCCGGACGGGTCGCCGATCATCGTCGTGCCGCCGCCCAAAAGCGCCACCGGGCGATGTCCATACGCCTGCATGCGCATCATCACCATGATCTGAATGAAGTGCCCCACGGTGAGGGAGTCCGCCGTGGCATCGAAACCGATGTAGAACGTCACCGGCCCCGCCGCCAAGAGTTCGCGCAACGCCGCCTCGTCCGTCGTGTTGTCAAAATAGCCGCGGTCCTGCAGTTCGTCGAGGACATTATCGTATTCTTTCTCGTATGAAATCATGTTGCCTCCTTCTTCGCTTCCCTTATGATACGGGTTTGCCGCGGGCATTGCAACGCATCACGTCGCCCGCGCGTGGCGACGCTGACCGAAGAGGATTTGGCGCAGCGGCTGAGTGCCTCTTGCGGCGAAACGAGTGACATATCATCGGCGCCGCTGCGGTCACCGGGCCTTTTGTGCCGCCACTTTCCCCGCTTTCACGAGCCCGGCGACGGCGACGATCGTCCCCACGAGGCTCACCCCGACGGTGAGGAGCAGGGACTGGTTCACGCTCAAGATGTGCAGGGCAAAGCCGCCGACGAACGAGCCCATCGCGCCACCCAGCGACATGATGATGGTGTTCACCGACTGCCCCTTCACGAGATCCTGCGGTTCCACCAGCTGCGCCGCAAAGTAAGACATCCCCGCCGTGAAGAACGCGAACCCGCCGAACTGAAGGATCTGCGAGACGAAGATCATCGCGACGTTTTTGGAGAGGTAGAGCAAAAAGGCCTTCAGGGTGAAGGTGAAGGCCGAGGTGAACAGAATCGTCCGATCGCTCAACTTGCGTCGAATGGCAGTGAAGGAAAAGAGCGCGAGGACTTCGCACGAGATGGCCACGGCCACGGCGAGACCCGTCTGCCCCGGCCCGCCGCCTCGATTTTCCACGATGAGCGCCAGGTAGTTGTTGATCATGACGTGGCCCGCAAAGAGCAACGTGAACCCGATGATCAGTGGGACGAACACCGGATACTTGGCGTAAAAGTGCTCGGTCGCTTTTCCCGTACGGCGGATGCGGTCGTCGGCGAGTTGTTGGCCGCCTGTGGGCGGCTTCGGCAGCATCAAAATGGCGATGCTGAAGAGAAAGGAACTCGCAAACAGGAAGTAGGGGAGGTGTTCGATGGGCTGCGAATCGAAATAGAAGCCGGTGAGAACCGACGTCACCCCGTAACTCATGGAGCCCAGGCCGCGGATGATGTTGAACGGGATGGCGTGTCCTGCCTTTTCGAACGCCACCGTGACGGCGTTCATCGGGCCTTGGACGGCCTGCGCCAAGCCGCAGTAGATGAGATAGGTGACGAAGACGACGGCGAGGGAAGGCATGCCTCCAAAATAGGGCAGCATGACGACGGCCATCGTCACGCTTTGTGCGAGCAAAATGGCCTTGATGGACAGCCCGCGGGCGCGGTCGGCGAGGCGTCCCGTGTAGAGTTGGACGAGCGTCCCCAAGAGGTTGGCGAGGGTCGTGGCGATGCCGATCTCCAGGGTCGAATACCCCGCTTTCTGCAAGAAGAGGACGGAGTAGATGGACAAAATCCCGAATCCGATGAAGAAGCTGATCTGTAAAAAGGCGTTTTGACGAAAAAGCGTGCGATCGCGCATGAAATCTCCTTAGACGTTGCTCTCGTAGTGCCCGATGAACGGGGAACAGCACCCGATTTTATCACAACCTCACCCGCCGGATGAGGGCGGTTTGATATAATAACTGTGTCTGAGGATCGAAAGGAGAAATTATGTGTGAAGCACACGCGGGCGAGAAAAAGCCCTTTTACATCACCGCACCCATCTACTATCCCAGTGCCAACCTGCACTTGGGCAATACTTACACGTCCATCATCGCCGATGCGGTGAAGCGTTACATGACGGAGTTGGGTTACGACGCGCGTTATGTGACGGGTTCCGACGAGCACGGGGAGAAGTTGGCGCGCTTGGCGGCCGAAAAGGGCATGGCCCCCATCGACTACGTGAATCCGATCGTGGACTCCATCAAAGCGCTGTGGAAGCTCCTGGACGTGGAGCCGGACGCCTTCGTGCGTTCCACATCGGAGCAACATGAAAAAGACGTGCAGGCGCTGTTCCAAAAGCTCTACGACAAGGGCGACATCTACAAGGGCCAGTACTCCGGCTTCTACTGCACGCCGTGCGAGGAATTCTGGACGGAGGCGCAGCTCGTGGACGGCAAGTGCCCCAACTGCGGCCGCCCCGTGGAGCATCGCGAAGAGGAGAGCTATTTCTTCCGCCTCTCGAAGTATCAAGACAAACTGCTGGACTACTACAAGACGCATCCGGAATTCATGCAGCCGGAGAATCGCCAAAAAGAGATGATCGGCTCGTTCTTCAAGGACGGCCTCGAGGACCTGTCGGTGTCGCGCAAACGCTTGAAGTGGGGCGTGCCCGTGCCGTTTGATCCGGACCACGTCATCTACGTCTGGATCGACGCGCTCATCTGCTATTTGACCGGCATTGGCATCGGCGACGACCCGGAGATGTTTGAGCGCTATTGGCCGGCCAAAGTGCACTTCGTCGGCCGCGACATCATGCGTTTCCACTCCATCATCTGGCCGGCGGTCTTGATGGCGTTGGATCTGCCGCTGCCGGAGACCATCTTCGGCCACGGCTGGATTTTGTTTGACGACGACAAGATGTCCAAGTCCAAGGGCAACGTCATCTATCCGGAGCCGCTGGTGGAGCTGTTCGGCCGCGATGCCCTGAAGTACTTCGTGCTGCGCGAGTTCAACTTCGGTTCGGACGGCAACTTCTCTACGCGCAAATTCCTGACGCGCTTCAATGCGGACCTCGCGAACGACTTGGGAAATCTCCTCTCCCGCACGGTCTCCATGGTGGAGAAATATCGCGATGGTGTGATTCCGCAGGCTGCGGCGGCCACGTCGTTCGATGCCGATCTTAAAGCGTTACAGCAAGAGACCCCGAAGGCGCTGGCCAAAGCCATGGCACACTACGACTTCCAGGAAGGGCTGGAGGCCATCTGGTCACTCATCCGCCGGACGAACAAGTACATCGACGAGACGGCGCCGTGGGCCCTCGCCAAGGACGAGGCCCAGAAAGAGACGTTGGACACCGTGCTCTACCGCCTGGTGGACAGCCTGCGCACCATTGCGACGCTCCTCATTCCGTTCTTGCCGGACACCGCGCCGAAGATGTTCGAGCAACTGGGCTTCGAACGCGAAGCCTACGACAGGGCCGGCGAACTCGACCGCACGCCTGTCGGGGCAGTGGTGAAAAAGGGCGAGGCGCTCTTCCCGCGTCTCGACATCGACCAGAAGGTGGACGAACTCTATCAGGCGAATAACGCGCTGCAGGCCAAGCGCCTCGGCATTTCCGTGGAGGAACTGGAAGCGCGTCATCAGAAGGCGGAGTGATGGTGTGGCTGATCGACAGCCATTGCCACTTGGACGATGAGGCGTACGACGGAGAGCGGGAGGACATCATCGCGACCCTCCGCGCCCACCAAGTGGCGGCCGTCATCAATCCGGGGAGCGACGAGGCGTCCTCGGCGGCGGCCGTCGCGCTTGCGCGTGCGAACCCGGCACTCTACGCGTGCGTGGGCACGCATCCGCATGAGGCGAAGGATTACACTGACGCGTTGGAGCAAAAGTACCGCGCGTGGGCGGCGGAGGAGAAGGTGGTCGCCATCGGCGAAATTGGGCTGGACTACCACTACGACTTCTCGCCACGAGAGGTGCAGCAGCGCGTCTTTGAACGGCAGTTGCAGCTGGCGGCGGAGTTGAATCTTCCGGTCGTCGTGCACAGCCGGGAAGCGGCGACGGATACCATCGCCATTTTGAAGCACTTCGGCTCGTCGCTGCGCGTGCTCTTGCACTCGTTCAGCGAGACGACGGCAGACTGGGAAGCGCTCGCGTCGTTTGGCTATTTCATCTCGCTCGGCGGGATGGTGACGTTCAAAAACGCACCGAAGCCGCAGGCGCTGGCGGCGCACGTGCCGGCAGATCGCCTTTTGGTGGAGACGGACGGGCCGTACCTCGCGCCCGTGCCGCACCGGGGAAAGACCAATCTGCCGTGGTACGCGCATGAAAGCCTCCAAGCCATCGCAAACCTCAGGGGCGATGACGTCGAGGCGTTGGGTCGACAAGTCTACCGCAACACGCTGGAGTTTTACGGCATTTCCGACCCGCTGGCGTCGGACGTGGCGGGTAAAAATGACGCGTCGAAGCCGGACGAGGTGGCAATCACCGAAGGTGCGGAAAACACCACCGCCATTTCCGGAAAGGTCGACGGAACTCGAAGTGGGGACGATGCTGACGAGCGACCGGTCATCCGCGAGGTCATCGTGGTGGAGGGCAAGGACGACGTCGCGGCAGTCAAAGCGGCGGTCGATGCGGAGTGTCTCATCACGCATGGCCACGGCTTTGGCGAGGACGTGCTGGATCAAATTGAGGCGGCCGCGGCGCGCAATGGCATCATCATCATGACGGATCCGGATTATGCGGGCAAGCGCATTCGAGAGCGGGTTCGCCAGCGCGTCCCTCAGGCGAAGCACGCCTACTTGGAGCGTCGCTTTTCCATGAAAGGCGGGGACATCGGCGTGGAAAACGCGTCGCCTGAGGCCATCCGGCGGGCGCTTAAAAAGGCGCGCGCCACGCTAACGACGCGTCAAACCACGTTTACGATGGACGATCTCATCCAAAATGGCTTGGAGGCGGTCGATGGCGCGAAACGTCGCCGCATTGCGCTGGGCGAAAAGCTATCGCTCGGGTATGGCAACGCGAAACAGCTGCTGGCGCGTCTCAACGACTTTGAGATTTCGCGCGAGGAGTTCTGTGAGGCCATGGCCGCCGTGCGGGCGGAGGAGGGCGAATGAAGCGCCTCTACACGCCGTCGCGGATCCGCGAGGTGATGGCAGAGCATCACTTGCACTTCACGAAATCGCTGGGGCAGAATTTTTTGATCGACGGTCACGCGGTTTCGCGCATCGCCGAAGTGGCGGCGTTACACCCCGATGACGTGGTGTTGGAGGTGGGCCCTGGCATTGGGACGCTCACCGAGGAGCTCTTGTTCCGTGCGGGCTACGTCATCGCCATCGAGCTGGACCACACGTTTGCGCAGGTGCTCACCGAACTCTTCGAGGATCGGCCGCATTTCACGCTCGTGGAGGGCGATGCTCTTAAGGTGGACTTAGCGGCGCTACTTGAGGAGATCGCGCCGGGGCGTCCGGTGAAGGTCGTCGCCAACGTGCCGTACTACATCACGACGCCGCTCTTGCGTCGCTTTTTGTCCGATGATTTGCCGGTATCATCCATCACCATTTTGGTGCAGCGCGAGGTGGCGGAGCGCATGGCGGCCACAGTCGGCGATGCCGCCTACGGCGCGCTTTCGATGTTTGTGGCGCTGCACGGCACGGCGGAGCTTTCGTTCGTCATTCCGGCGGCGTCTTTTATGCCCAGTCCGAAGGTGGATTCCGCCGTGGTGCATATTGAGCGGGAACCGGCGCGTTTCGGCCTGGATGCTGAATCACGTGAACGCGTCAATGCGGTCATCCGGCGCGCGTTCCAACAGCGTCGCAAATTGGTGGCAAAGGCTATCGCCCAGGCGACGGGTACGCCGGTCGCCACCGTGCGCGAGGCCCTTTTGGCGCAAGGCCTTTCCGACACGGCACGCGCAGAGAATCTCTCGGTCTTGGAACTCATCGAAGTACTGAAAAAACTTGGGTATATAAAAGTGGAAGAAAGCTGAGGGCGTTCGGCCTGAAGTGGACGATGGAAAGATCATTCCGGAAGGCTTTCCGGAGGAAACGAGGAGGAAGACATGGCAGATGTGACTATTTATACGACGCCAACCTGTGTGCACTGCAAAGCGGCCAAGGCGTATATGCAGGAAAATGACATTCCGTACACGGAAAAGAACGTGGTGGAGGACACCGAAGCGCGCGCATGGATGAACGAGCGCGGCTATCGCGGCGTCCCTGTCATCGTCGTGGACGGCGAGGAGATGATGGGCTTCGACCCGCAAAAGTTCAATGAGCTGGTGAATCGGTAAGTATTGGTCGTTTAGTTTTGTAGTTTATTTCGTTTCTCTGTGTGCAGTATTCTGCACACAGGGGTTTACTGGTTTACTTCATTGTGTTTTTATAGATTTTTTTATAATTTGAATAATTGTTAGCGAAATAGATTGTAGAAAGGAGAATAAAATTTGTTTTTGTAATTGTTTTGTTGTATATTTATTTCGGGGAGAGAATTGGTCCCGTCGTTTGCCGAGCTTGAGGTACTATTGAACAATCTGAGGATATGGTAACAGCAATATGTATACAAAGTTCACTAAATAGTGTTCATTTTTTCGAGGAGGGATCATGGAAACTCTACAGGGTGTTGCGTTCTTCGGGATCATTACTTCGCTAATATAAGTTGTCTTCTACGTCTTAGGCATCGTGTACTTTATTAAGCACCTGAACAAATGATGCTAAAGAAAACGAAACTGAATCTGTGATTTGATCGAAATCAGTAAAACTCGGCAAAAGCCCCCGCCCGAAAGTGGGCGAGGGCTTTTTTATGCCAACATATTGGCGATAATCACACTTCGTTCAGCTTTTGCACCAGCACGTCGGGGTCGACGCCGTGCACCCAAGCGGCCTGCTCCACGGTCTCCATCATGGAGCTGGGGCAACCGATGCAGCCCATGCCGATGAGCATGAGAGGTTGGATGGTGCGCGGCTTTCTTTGAATGACTTCCGCGATGAGCATGTCCTTGGTAATTTCCACTTGAGGTTTTTCGTTTTGGGATGTTTCGACTTGGGGTTCTTCGGCTTGTGTCATATGTTCAGTCTCCTCTTCGGGACGGGCGTTGTGCAGTAAATCCATAGCATTCTCCTTTGCATTCCGTGTCTTTGCTATTATACCCAGAATGGCGGGTTTGTCGAGGGTCACGGACGCTCAGTCATCGCTGAGCATATCGCAAAACAAAAGAATATCCCTGCGCAGGTCATTTTAAAGAACGATATGTTTGAACGTTTGCTCGTCCGTCTTTCTGCGCGCAAGTTCGTATTTCCCTGCCCATGATAAATGTCTCGTCTGCCTGTTTATGTTGAAACGAAAGTGATGTACATTTGTAAATAATGCGGCAGAGGACAATACACTCACAACTATTGAGATTACAGAGGATATCGAACTAGAGAGCTGCTTATTAATCCCTGCCAATAAAGATATAAAGATTCAATCATCGGATGAAGAACAATACACGATTCAAGCCCTTGG
>JAQYPV010000020.1 GCA_028726605.1 Peptoniphilaceae bacterium
CGTAGTCGATCTCTGCGCCTGTTTCTTTTATAATCTTTGCGGCGGCGCGATTGATGCGTTCGCGACCGATCTCATCAACGGTACGATATCCCGCCTGATATGCCGGCTTTTTCTCATCGATATCCTCCGGCAACTGCACCATAATGTAGCGCCTGTTGCCGCCATCCTCTGCGTTCAGTTCCATAACCGCCTGCGCCGTCGTAGCGGACCCGGAGAAGAAGTCGAGGATAAGGGAATCCGCATCCAAGTTTGCCATCGTCAATAATCGACGGATTAGCCCGATCGGTTTCGGTCCTTCAAAGAGTCCCTTACCATCAAAGAGCTTGACCAGCTCCTTCGTCGCTGACTGGCTATGTCCAACCTCCTTGTAATGCAGAATGGAGATGGGCGCCATGCCCTCGTTTTTCAGCTCGCTTAAAAATCGCTTAATACGTGGAACACCATCACCATCTTGTCCAAACCAAATCCGGTTATCCTGGAGTCTCTCCAAAAAGGCCGTTTTGGAGAGCCTCCAGCAGCGCCCTGCTGGAGGCTCTACTACACGCCCGGAGGGCGTCGTGATGGGATAATCGTCAGAAGGATTATATGTTTTAACAGTGATATCGCTGGACATCCAAGGCCCCCGCGGATCATTATCAGGATTACTGTACCGAGCATTAGCTTCTTGAGTACGTGGAAGGCGACCGATGGAAAATTCCTCAATGTTTCGAGCGACCATCAGCACATAGTCATGGCTGTTGGAGACGAAGCGCGCATCGTTTTTAGGCGAAAAAGCACGCTCCCATACAAGCTGGGCGATGAAGTTCGTCGAACCGAAAATCTCATCACATAGAAGTTTCAGGTTCGCCTGCTCGTTGTCATCGATACTGATGAAGATCACACCATCATCGGCAAGAAGCTCCCGCGCCAGCTGAAGACGCGGATACATGAAGGTGAGCCATGCAGAATGATAGGATTTTCCTTGCATATCCAAAACGCGTTGTGCCTCGTCCTCTTCCAAACCGATCTTTTCCACCAGCTTTTCTGCCGTAAAACCGAAATCATCGTGATAGACGAATCCGTCGGAACCCGTGTTGTAAGGTGGATCTATATAGATGCATTTCACCTGCCCGGCATAGGACTTAACCAGATGCTGAAGCGCGTCCAGATTATCTCCAACGATGTACAGATTCTTGGAATCCTCATTCTCCGGCAAATTGTTATGCGCCATGTCTGGTATAACGGCCGTTTCCGTTTCGAGTCCAGCCTGATATTTCGCATAGGATTTGCCAAGAAACTTAAGTTCATAGCCCTCTTTAGAAAGTTCTACATCGCCTGCATTCAACGTTTCCATAAAGTGATCAATCATAAACTGACCGTCTTTGTCAAAGTAATTTGGGAAGGCGCGACGCAGTTTTTCCATTTCAAAGCTATTCGGCTTCACCTCTTCATTATGTTTTAGAGAATCGTGTAGCATCAGTTCATCTCCTTTGTCATGTTTCGCGAGTCGTGTGCAAAGAGGACGCGTTCTCTTCCAAACTTACGGCCTTACTCCGCCCGCTGATGCCGCTCTCTTCTCCCATTCTCGCCCGCGCCGGCTGTCGGCTCGGAATTGCGCAAAATGGCGATGACTTCGGCGGCCACGAGGATGATGAGGCTCGTGTACTTGAGGTAGACGAAGAGACCCAAGATTCCGGCGAGGGAGCCAAAGTAGAGGGAGAGCTTTGAGACGTTGTCCAAAATGTAGCCGTAGACGACGGTCAGGAACAGGATGCCGATGCCGGCAGCCAGTCCTCCGGCGAAGGCTTGGCGCCACGTGATATGGCCGTGGCTCACGAGCGGGACGGATTTATAAAAGAGCACCAGCACGACGACCAGCAAGATCAGCGGCAAGAGCCGCAAGATGAATGAATCGAGCAGGTTCAGCAAAAAAGTGAGCTGGCGGATGTCGAACGAGTCGATGACGCGCTCGACGAGTTGGATGAGTCCTTGGGAAAAGACGAAGGCCAAAAGGGTGAGCAGGATGGTCACCGCAAAGAGCACCGTGTAGGCGATGGCGAAGGCGCGTCGCAGCAGGCTGTTACCGCGCAAACGAAGCCCAAAAGAGCGGTTGACGTCGGTGATGAGTTTGTTGATGCCGTTCGAGCCCAGCCACAGCGCGGAGATGAGGCCGACCCCGATGGTGCCGGCGTTGAGGTTGTTGTTGAGCACCAACACGACATTTTGAATGACGGTGGCGATGCCTTCCGGCAAGAGTGCCAAAATCTGGCTCAGCGGGCCCGTCGGCTGCGCAAAGAAAAACGAACTCAGCAATAAAAAAAGCAGAAGCAGTGGGATAGCCGCCATCAACACGTCGTAGGACAAGGAAGAGGCGCGGGAAAGAATCTCCCCGCGCCGAAAACGGTCCACGAGTTGAAGGGCGAAGTCTGTCATCCCACCGCTGTCGCGCTTTTCGTTTTTCTTCATAATCTTCCTTTTCGCTCGTTCGTTCGGACGGCTCTGCCTGATCGTCGCGATGACGGAGGTGCCCGCGCCACAGCTCGTCCGACCCGTGATGATTCGCACGGCGCCGCAAAGCGAGTCCCTGCCGCTCACCGCTCCTCGTTATCCGACGTGCGCCACGGCGCCGCCCTCCTCTATATTGTGATTTTACTAAATCTTATTTTACCAAATCCAAGAGCTTCGTCAGCATCTCTTCCGGCAAGCGGTTGAAATCTTTTTGGCTCTGCAAGAATTCGGTGCGCTTTTGCATGCTGCCTTTTACCTGTTCGTGATACTCGGCCGTGTCCGGAACCTCGAAACCCTCGATGACCGCAGCATCGCAACCGTCAAGAGCGGCCATTGGCTGCCATTCGGTCGTCTCATCCACGAGGCTCTCAATGGCGGCGATGGTGACTTCCTTCGGCACTTTCTGATCGAGGAAGGAGCCGGTGTTCAAGATGTAGCAGGCCACGCCCTGTTCGAACAACTCGTGGAACTTCTTGAAGTCGTCGTTCAAAGGATAGGTGCGGAACGGGTTGGCATAGGGCTCGATGACCAGCGCGTTCGGGTCGACGCCTTTTGCGAGCCGCTCGGCGCTGGATCGCTTGGTGGACAGCGTCGCCCCCATGAGCGCGGCGATGGCCGGGTCGTGCACGCGCACCAGCGGCGGCAACACGGGATCTTTCATGATCCACGCCACAGCCGTCATGGGCTGATGCAGCACGTCGACGCGGTTTGGCGACCACAGGCGGGATTTAACCGCGCGTCCGTTGCCGTTGCGGATGTCTTCGGAGACGATGATCTTGTGACCGTCGTCATCCAGCGTGATGCCGCAGTTCTGCACCGTCAAGAGGTACTTGTTGTCCGGCGAGGAGGCCGGGTAATCCGCCGTCTTGTCGAAGTAGGCGGGTTCCAGCGCGATGGAGCTGAAGTCGTTCGTGGAGATGATGAAGGCGTCGTCGTGCAGCACGCGGATGTCGTATTTGCCGTCGTGCTTGGCGTGCGTTAAGGTCGACTTGCCGGAGCCGGACAGGCCGAAGACGGCCAGCGTGTACGGCTTTTCGCCATCGGGATTGAACGTCTTGCAGCCACCGTGGCAGCAGGCGTAGTCGTGGCGGTTGGCGATGGACCACGCCAGTGTCAGCGTGCCTTTTTTGTGTTCGCCAAAGTACTTCATGCCGAGGAGCGCTGCGCAGTTGTGGGCGGAGTCGAAGTACGTGAGGCCCAGCGGGTGATCCGGGTGCGACCACTGCGGATCCGAGAAGACGTAAATGTCGCCCTCGCCCTCGATGGGTTTGGAGTTTTTGTACATTTCTTCGTATTTTTCAGTCACGGGCTGGAAGTTGAGCATCCAGTCGTACAAGATGTTCTCTTCGCCCTCGGGGATCAAGAGGTGAGCGCGCACCATGAAGTCCTCGTCCAAGCCGACGAACACCTGGGCGTGGTACATCGTGTTCCAGCGTGTTTCGTAGACCGCGTCCATGACCTTTTTGTTGAGTTCCGGGACGTTCACGCCTTCATCGCCCACGATGCGTCGCGCTGCCGCCGCGCGCCCGGTCACCGAGCCGTCGTTGAACAGTAAAACCTTTGCGTCTGCGGGGAGTCCCAGCGCCTCCGGCTGTTCGATGGGCAGATCTGTCACCACCGTACCCGGCGAATTCTTGGCCATTTCGTAGGCTTGCGCCAAATCCTTCACTTCCACCACATTGTTGCCGTAAAACGGCGTCTCAATGATCGTCCTCAGGGCACTCATCATGGGAAGCTTCGGCCCCAGCTCCTCACGCGAAAATGTCCGTTTCGTTGCCATGTCTTTTCTCCTTTTCCTCAGCGTTTTTCCGCTTTTCCTTCTTCCCGTTCGGGTCCAACCGAGACGAGCCGATTGCGCCCACATCGGGCGTTCATTTGCTCCTATAATACGCCACCGCCCGTTAAATCGCAAACGTTTCCCGGACGCGCGCCGTCGATTTCTGTCTGAACATGGTCAAAATGGGGGATAATAGAAACAATGATTTGTACCGGTTCGTCCACGTCGAGGCGGCGGTGTTCACAAGGCCGCGACGGGGCAGTCGTTTTTTCACCATCGACATCGCGAAGAAGCGGTGGAACGGGAGGACGTCGGTTTGAGGCTTCGGCCGCGCGGCAATGCCGTAGGTTTGGCGCTTCGGCTGGAGAGCTTTGCCTCAGGTTTGGCGCTTCGGCCGGAAAGATCTGGAGTTGGATTAGGACTGGGGTCGGGTTGAAGATAGAGAGGTTTAGAGATGGGTCAATCGCATCGCAAATTTGATCGGCGGCTGAAGAATAGCGACTCGCTGGCGCAACGTGTGGATGAGCATTTGAATTTTGTGGGATCGCTGGCGGATGAGGAAGTCTGGATTCGGGAGCAGATCTTGGCTTGCGAAATGCAGATCGAGCAGCTGCACGAGGCCGCGGACGGGCTGGCTGCGCTGATTCAACTGCGTCCGAGCGTTCCGCAAGGGCGGGATCGCCTGTTGCATTTGCAGGATGCGGGCAATGTCCATGCGCTACGCAAGTCCATGACGCGCTATGCGGCGCAGGTGGAGGCACTGCTTGTGGACATTCACGGGCATCCCGCGTTTCGTGACGATGTGGCGGCGATTGCGCCGCTTGAGGTGCCGGAGGAGCATCGCGGACACGGCACGGTGGACCACTTCAAGGCCGAAAACGTCTTTTTGAGCGCGCTCGGAGAGTTCAATCGCATGGAAGACGCCTTGCGTCGCCTGCGCCGGCGGATGACGATGTATCTGCGACGCAAACAGAGCCTCGATAGGCAAGTGTCGACGTCGCATAAAATCGACAGCGCCATCGACGCGTTTCAGGCGCGGAGCGCGAAGTAAAGGCGGGCGCCTTCTACTGGCGATGCCGGTTGTCCATGGCTCGCGGCGCCACCTTGATTCCTGCCATGTACTGGGGCGCCCTGCCGTACACGGCACATCGCATTTTTCACTTCTAGACGTGTACTGGGGCGCCCTTGCCGTACACGGCACATCGCATTTTTCACTTCTAGACGTGTACTGGGGACCCCCACTAAACATGGCTTTTCACGCGGTCTCGCTTTTATCCGTGTACTGGGGCGCCCTGCCGTACATGGCACATCGCGCTTTTTCGCTTCCAGCCGTGTACTGGGACGCCCTGACGTACACGGCACATCGCATTTTTCACTTTCAGCCGTGTACTGGGGATCCCTGCCGTACATGGCACATCGCTTTTTTCGCTTCCAGCCGTGTACTGGGACACCCTGCCGTACACGGCACATCGCGCTTTTTCGCTTCCAGCCGTGTACTGGGGAGCCCCCGCCGTACATGGCACA
>JAQYPV010000021.1 GCA_028726605.1 Peptoniphilaceae bacterium
GGCTGCAAATCAAAACGCCGTAGCGCACGAAAAAGAAGTCTTGTACTTTGTCTAACATGTCATGAACAGCCGCATGCGACGCGCCTTCCGCGAATCGTGGGATGAGGCTTTCCGTTTGATCAAGACAGTAATGAAATCGAACGTGAACGCAAGCCAGAGACTCAGGAATCCATCGTAAGGATGCTTTTTGATTTCTCAAGTTTTTAAGATTCAATCTTTCATCCTCGCTTAAATTCTCGCAAAAAGATTGCATTTGTTCGACAATCGCTTTACAATTTGAAAAAGAGGTGAATTCCATGTCTAAAACAGCGACGATCAATCTAAGAGTCGACCCCGAGTTCAAATCAGAAGTCGAAGCACTATACGAGAGCTTCGGCATCTCGGTGACGGACGCGATCAATATGTTTTTACATGTCTCGCTCATGGCAGGCGGGCTACCCTTTGAACTGCGAAAGCCCCATTACAACGCTGAGACACTTGCCGCGATGCAGGAGTATGAAGACATGAAACAACATCCTGAAAAATACAAGCGCTATGCAAGTTGGGCTGAGCTGCAAGCTGAGTTGGACGCTGAGCCAGGGGAAGGACGCTGAGCCAGGGGAAGAATGAAATATGAGATTGTCAGCCCAGCTTCATTTCGCAAGGGTTACAAACGGATGAAAACGCGCGGGGCAGATATTCGCCTTCTCACCGAAGTCGTAAATGAACTGGAGCAAGGTCATTCTCTGGAACAACGCAAAGACCGATATTACCGAAGCAGACCAGCGGCGTCTGATTGAATCTCTCAAAAAACTCACGAACGGAGAACAGATTGACTCCGTGGTGGATGTTGAACAGATCATCCGTTATTTCGTTGTTCACAACTATGTGTGCAACGGAGACAGCTATACCGGATCCATGATCCACAATTACTATCTGTATGAAGAAAATGGTCAGCTGAAGAAAATGGTCAGCTTGCCATGCTGCCGTGGGACTACAATCTGGCATTTGGAACATTCCAGGGCGGTCTGTCTCAAATGCCCGGTATGACACAGGGAAAGCCCATTTCTGAAAACGACGATCCATCTTCATTTGAGAAAAAAGGCGGCTTGGACGGTATGCCTGCCATGTCCGGAAATCTAGATCCTTCCAATCTCCCGGAAGACTTCGACCCATCACAGATGCCGAGTGAAGTCGGTGGACAGGTGCCAGGCATGAACGAGATTCCCGAAGGTTCCGAGCCATCACAGAGGACAGGAGGATTCACAGGCGAAAGGCCCGAAGAATTTGACGCTTCACAAATGCCCGGTGATGAATCGTGTTTCAATCGGAACAGCGTGGGCAATACCACGTCAAGCGGCGCCAACTTGATCTGGCTCGCCGTCTCTGTTGCGGTTCTTTGTATGGGCTTAATGATTGCAAAACGATATAAGAAATATTGAGCCGCCCCTTAGAGTTCCTTTTTCTGATCGATGCTGAGAGAAATCGCAAGCGACAGGATGACGCCAAGTGCCCCCGCCACGATGAGCACGAAGGTGAACACGCCGGAGGAAAAACTCTGGACAAAACCGAGGTTCAGTTTCACGTGAAACGTGCTGAGGATCACCGGCCCCAAGGAGATAGCCAAAATGACGGCCATCATGATGTACTGGCCGGCGCGTGCGCCAAACTTCGTCACGAGAGCGAGGTAAAGGGAGGCCATGAGGAAAAAGCTGAATGCCGCAAACGCCAAATCGAGGGCCGTGGGCAGCGCCAGCGTCGTCACCACAAGGGATTCCACGGTGTAGACAAGCGTGCAGTAGAGAAACGCCAGCGTCACCAGCACGTAGCGATGCAAAACGTGCGTCGCCCGGCGATACCCCACCGTCGTGAGCAGCGCCCTCGCCTTGGGATACTTCTCTTCTTCCTGATCGATCGTCGTCATCAGCATCATCGTGAGCAAAATGCTCATCATGGCCAGCACGACACTGGCCGGCAAGACGATGTCGCCGCCGACCCAAGTCAAGAAAAGCGGGAGCGCAACGGCCAACATCGCCACCGAAAGGGTCATGCGCTTGGCGATGAGAAAATCTTTTTGAATTAAGCTAATCATTAAGCTGCCCTCCTTCGATGAATGCCAGCATGAGCGCCTCAATGGAGGATCGCTCCAAGACCGCACCCGGCATCTTCTTCCGAACCACCTGTGGGGCGTTCGTCACCCCCGTAAAATGGTAGTCGCCCTTCTGCACATGAACGAAGTACGGCACCATTTCCGGCGTCAAGAGGCCATTCTCCCCCTTCACGGTCACATACGTATCCAATAGTGTATCCTTGCCCTCCACCAAAACGATCTTGCCGCCATGGATGAAGACGATGAGGTCCGCAAATTGATCCAAATCTGACGTGATATGCGTGGAATAGAGAACGCCTTTTCCTTCTTCCGTCATGAACACACGTAGAATGCGCAAAAGTTCCATTCGCACCAAGGGGTCCAAACCCGATGTGGGCTCGTCCATGATGAGCAGCTTCGCATGGTGCGAAAGCGCCAGCGTCAGGGCGAATTTCATGCGCATCCCCTTGGACAGTGTGGCAATGTACTGCGCTTCATGGAGTCCAAAACGCTGCATCAGCGTGCGATACACCGCATCGTCCCAGTGGGAGTACGCCTTCGCGACAATCCCCTTCATTTCTTTCATTTTCAAAGAGTCGTAGAGATAGCCCTCGTCGAAGACCACACCGATACAATCCTTGATTTCGCTTTCGTGTGTTTCAAAATCCATGCCGAGCATTCGCACCGTTCCTGCATCCTTCGGAGAAAGGCCGAGCATGGTGCGGATGGTGGTGGTCTTCCCTTGACCGTTCAAGCCGATGAACCCCGCCACACAGCCCTCTGGCACCGCAAAACTCACGTTGGACAGGCTGAAACTGGGATATTTTTTCGAGAGCCCCTGAATGTCGATGATGTTTTCCACACTAGTCCTCCTCGTAGAGAATGTCCATCATGCGGTTGAGTTCCGCTTTCGTAATTTGCAGCATCCTGGCCGTTTGAATGGCTTCCTCCAGCTTTTCTTCCACCGCACGCCGCTTCGCATCCCGCAAAAGCTCCACATTTCCCGTGGAAACGAACGTCCCAAGCCCCGCCTGACTTGTGACGAATCCCTCATCCTCCAAGTCGCTGTACACCCGCCGGATGGTGAGCACGCTCACACCCAATCCGTTGGCCAACGCCCGAATGGACGGCAGCGAATCCCCTTCGTGCAATTCTCCCTTCAGTATGGCCGCCTTGATTTGGTCCTTGATCTGTTGATACAAAGGCGCATTGGCGTTATTTGCGATGATGATGTCCACACTCCGCTCCTCAAGCGACGTTTTTCAATGTCAGTTTCGCGATGCTCTTCACAGCTTTTTTCGATGTCAATCTCACCACGCCCTTCGCGTTTTCTTTCGATGGCGAATCTCGCAACGCTCTGCGCGATTTCTTTCGATGGCGAATCTCGCAACGCTTCTGCTGATGTACTTAATGTGATGTTTGTTAATACACATTATACACAATAAGCCCAGTGGCGTCAACGAAATAAATAGAATGCTTCCATTTCGAGATCGTCGATGGGGCAACCATTGCTCAACGGGCCCAGAAAGTAACGTGGCGGTGTGGGCAATTCTGCAAAAAACTGCGCAAGCGTCTACATAGTAAAAAACGGTGTGGGCAAAATGAGAAAATGTGAATGACCGTCTATTTTTTGGCATGAAAAATAGACGCTATCAGAGAAAAACTGAATATGCGTCTACGTCAGGCGTTCAAAATGTACGCATCTGAAGAAAAAAATCAATTTGCCACCACGTCGAAGCGACGCTATCACAAGGAAAAGCCAATTTGCCCACACGATTTTTCAGAGGCTAGACGGAGTTTGGCAGAAAATGAGATTTACCCCTACGTGATGTGCCGGCATAACAAGATAAGATCTCATTCCCCACTACGTCCTCCACACGAAAAGCCAACGAGGCCACGTCATGCGGTCTACTCGTCAATGCACCTCTCACATCGACCCAGCGTCGCCCCCGCGGCACATGCGCCAATTCAGCATCGCCCCGCGGCGCGTGCACCAATTCAGCGTCGCCCCCGCGGCGCGTGAGCCAATTCAGCGTCGTCCCCGCGGCGCATGCGCCAATTCAGCATCGCCCCCGCGGCGCGTGCCGACACCTCACAGGCGTTCTACCGCTCCTCCTCCGACGACGCCTCGAACCGTTCCGCGACGATGTAGCGCGGACGCTGCTTCACTTCTTCGTAGATTTGGGCGATGTAGATGCCGATGATGCCGATGCTGCCCATGATGATGCTGGACGAAAATAGGATGAGCAAGATGACCGTCGTGAACCCGCCCAGCGCACGCCCCGTGAACTTCTGGATGAGGGCGATGAGCGTCATGACGATGGCGACTCCGAATAAGATGACGGCCAAGATGAGCACGAGCGTCATGGGAAACGCCGAAAACGAAGCGATGTTGCGAACGGCATAGCGCACCAGCTTCGCCGTGGACCACTTCGTCTCCCCGAATTGGCGCTTCTTCACTTCATACGACACGCTCGTGCGCTTGAAACCCGTCCAGAACGAGAGCGCACGGAAAAACGTGTTGCGCTCCGGCATGGCGTTGATGACGTCGACGACCTTGCGATCCAACAATTTGAAATCCGACGTGTTCTCCAAGTCCAATCCGGAAAGCCGACTGATCAGGCCGTAAAAGAGCGATGTGGCCAGGCGATGCGCACCGCCCTCCTCGCCGCGCGACGTCTTGATGCCTTCGACGACTTCGTAGCCCTCTTGCCACAGCCGCACCATCTCTGGGATTTTTTCAACCGGGTGCTGTAAGTCCGCGTCGATGACGATGGCACAGGCCCCCCGGGCCGCCGCGAGACCGGCGAAGATGGCAGACTCCTTGCCAAAATTGCGACTAAACGAGACGCCGCGGACGGCGCCGTTCGGCGTCGCCGCGCGCATGCTCTCGATGACCGCCCACGTGTCGTCCCGCGACCCGTCGTTGACGAAGACGAGTTCATAAGGAAGACCCAAGGGTGCCAGCACGCCGTCGAGCGCCTGCTGCGTGAGCCGCAGCCCCTCGCCTTCGTTAAACGCCGGAACGATCACTGATATTTGCGCCTTTGCCATATCACGCTTCATTTCCCATGTTCTTCAAAATCTCCTCGGCATTGCGGTCGAGGTAAAACAAGAGGGCGATGCCAATGGCCGTGTACAAGAAGAACAGGATGAACGCCGCGGGAATGAACCACCCCATGGCGATGAGCGGGATCATCACGATCAAAAAGACGAAGCTGATGATCGAGCCAAGGATCACGTTCCGGTTGCCGCGGAAAATGGCATTCTCATCCATCCAGTCGAGACGCGGATGTCGTGCGTCCAGAAAGAGGTCGATGATGCAGACACTAAACGAGATGATCAGGGACACCACCACCATCGTAAGGTGCGCCAACGGGTGAAACGGCACAAAGACGAACATCAGAATCCAGAGCAATGCCATCGGTGGCACGGTGAAGGCGAAGCCCGTTAAGAGTTTCGCCCGGAAGAGGGTCTCCGCCGACACCGGAATGGACTTCAAAAAGTCCAGATGATACGCGTCGCGCGTAAAGGCCGTCGTCGTGAGACCGCCAATGGTCGCCTGCTCCCCGATGAGGAATCCCGCGCCGATGCCGAACGTCAGCGCATAAAGGGGATTTTCAAAGAGGCTCGCGAGAAACATCGTGAGCGCGCTGAACCCATCTCCTTCCGCGGCGTGCGAGTAGCCGAAGATCATGCCGCCCCAGATCACAGCAATCATCACATAGGGCGAAGCGATCCCTTGAATGATGAACACCGGCGAACGCAGCACCGATCGGCGCTCCCGCTTCATGAGCGCCTTAAACGGCGTCCCCTTCGAAACCACGCCCTTTGAGGTCTGCTCTTTGGAGAGCTTCTTGCCCGCCGATTGTCCCTTCATCGAGAGGAGGAGCGAGCGATAGATGACGGAGGCCAGGCCCACCGTCACGACGAGCCAGACGAGGCTCACCCCGAAAAGCCTTCCCACTTGAGAGAACGTCGTCGCCCCTTCCCCGAGGAGGATGCCCTCCGACGTCGTCAGCACTGGAAAGACGAATCCCACCCACGACGGCAAGACGGAAGAGAGATCGGTCCTTATTGGGCCCTCAGATCCGCTTCCCTGAAGGATGAAGACGTAGAGCATGATGCCCACCACGCTCATCACGCCCATCACGCCCGAAAGGCGACGTTCATCGCGGAGAAACGGCAAGAGCTTCACCACGAGGAACATGAAGAGGACCACGAGGCACACCGGCACAACCGGCAAGAGCACAAGCACGACGAGCCACCCCAAGAGCGCTTGAAGGGACGGCGTGGCCAAAATGTATCCGATCGCCATGGGAAGGGTCACAGAGGCGATCGCCAAATACCCTTCGATCATGAGCGTCACGAACTTCGTGAGGATGATTTCCGACATCGTGAGCGGCATGGAGAGATAAATCCGCGTTTGATCGCCGTAAAACAGCGTCGCCGGCACGAACGTGAACATCGTCATCGTCACTAGGATGAGGCCGAATTCCACGATGTAGCGCACCACGGCGCCTTCCTGGTGTAACGGTAAGGCGTTCTTCGTCATCATAAAGCTCGTCATCGCCATAAAAAGGCCCAGCACCACGTAGAGGGCGTAGCCCACCGCTTTGCTCGCGGTGTGGCGCTTCTTGCGATTCAAGGACTGCCCACTCGAACTCAAGGAGAGCTTGAGATCCGTTCGAATGAGGCTGATGAGTCGTTTCATACCTCACTCCCCTTCCGAGACATCCGAGGCGCCAAACGCGTTCGGGTCCGCTTCGTCCGCAGCATCGGACCACACGCTGTCCACTTCCATGGCCTCTACCGCCGCAGCATCGCGCCCCGAGGCGAACGCACCCATCTCCTCTTGCTCGTGCACGCGAGAGCCCGTCACCTCGAGGAAGATCTCCTCCAACGACGTGTCGGGATACTGCGCCTTCAGCGCCTCCAGCGTTCCGTTGTACGCCTCCCGGCCCTTCGCGATGATCACGATGTGGTCGCACAGCTTTTCCGCCACCTCCAACACGTGCGTCGAAAACAGCACCGTGTTGCCCTTCTCAGCGTGCTGTCGCATCTTGCGCTTCAGGATATAAGACGACTGCGGATCCAACCCCGTCATGGGTTCATCCATGATCCACAAGTCCGGGTCGTGCATCAGCGTGGCGATGATGTGCACCTTTTGACGCATGCCGTGGGAGTACGTGCCCAGCTTGTCGCCGATGGCATCGCGCATTTCAAACTCGTCCAGGAGCCCGTCCAGTCGCTGGGCGCGCACCTCTTCCGGCACCTGATAAATATCGCAGATGAAGTTGACGTATTCCACGCCTTTGAGCGGCGTAAACAGATCCGGATTGTCCGAGATGAAGCCAAATTGCTTCTTCGCTTCAATCGGGTGCTCCTTCATGTCGTAGCCGTTGATCTCCACGCTACCCTCGTCCGGCTCCAACACGCCGGTCAACATCCGAAGCGTCGTCGTCTTGCCCGCGCCGTTTGGCCCGATGAACCCCGTAATCGTCCCCGGCTCCAATTTCATCGAAAAGTGATCGACCGCCGTTTTATCGCCGAATCGTTTGGTCGCGTTCGTGAGCTGAATCATATGTTCTCCTCTTCTGTTCTTGCGTCTATGACAATAACATACCACAAACGAACGCCCCAATTTTTAAGAAAACATTATAAATCACATGACAACACAGCCGCCCCTCACGAGACCCCGCGCCGGCCGGTTCATCGGCTCTCCGCCGTCCCCTCTTCGCATCAAAATGGTCATCCTCCCCTCATGCTATCCGCTCGCCAACATTCCCTGCCACAGCATGACGATGAGCACCGCGCCCGCGGCCTGCGGCGCAAAGGCCAGCCCCTTTCGTTCCCTCGTGCGCCGGCGCAACACAAGACCGCGCAAAAACGTGAGCAATAGAGCGAGGTATAGCACAATGCCCAAGCTCAACGGCGAAAAATAGAGCGCCAGGACGCTCATGAGCTTCACGTCGCCCATGCCGATGCTGCGCGGACGCCACAGCGAAAGCGCCCCGAAACTCAGTAACAGTCCGACCGCGACGGCGACGCGCAAAAGGAGCGCCTCACCAAACGCCATGCGCCCGTTCTCCTCCGAAAACGCCCCCCTGTCGTGCGCCACCACGACCAGCCATCCGGCCCAAAGGAAGACCAGCGCGAGCAGCGTGGCGTTGGGAATGCGTCGGGTCTTCTCATCCACGATGGCAACGCCGAGTAACGCGACCAAGAGCCACAGATGTGGCCAATAAAAATCCGTCATATCACCCTCCTCGTCCTGAGGGTAACACGACGGAATGTGTCACTGTGTCCCAACTATTTTATTCTTCAAATTGGAGTGTCGTGCGACGTCCGTCATCGGAGAAGGTGACGGTGGGATTGACCCGGGCCATCTCGTCCACGTAGTCCCTGGGATTGCGGAACGACGGCGAATAGTGCGTGAGCCACGTCTGGTGCGCCCCCGCGCGCGCCGCAAGCTCGGCCGCCTCCCACGCCGTCATGTGCATCTTGTCGACGGCGCCCTGATCTTTTTCGTGGTCGGCGTAGATGCCTTCCGTGACCAGCAAGTCCACGTCCCATGCCGCCTCTTCCAGCGCCTTGCAGGGGCGTGTGTCCGTGGCGTACACCAGAGAAATCCCGCGACGCGAGGGGCCGCTCACGTCCTGGGGCTTAACGAGGTGCAGACCCACGCGCACACTTTCCCCCGCCTGTAACCGACTCCACGACGTCATCGGCACGCCCAGCTCCCGCGCCTTCTCCGGCAAGAATTTGGGCCGGCGCGAGAGGTCAATGCGATACCCGTAACAGGCGATGGTGTGCATCACGGGAAACGGCGTCACTTCGAGGTCGTTGACCCTGAAGGGCTGATCGACCGCATGGAAGAAGACGTCAAATTGCACGCCCACCACCACGCACAGATTGGCCACCACCTCTTCAATGGCCTGCGGCCCGTAGATGTGCACCGGCTCGAGGCGGCCTTCCGTCTGCATGGACGACAACAGCCCGCTGATGCCGGCCACGTGGTCGCCATGGACGTGGGTGAAGAGAATGGCGTCGATGGAGTGCATGGACCAGCCGTAGCGGCGGATGGCGACTTGCGTCCCCTCGCCGCAGTCGATTAAGAGCGAATGGCCTTGATGGCGCACCAAAAGTGCGGTGAGATGGCGCCCCGGCAGTGGCATCATGCCCCCCGTTCCTAAGAGCGTCACATCGATCATGGGTTCCTCCTTTCGAAAAATCTGAACCTTAGCGGCGACACTTAAAAATGGGCGCCGTTCACAAACGCATAAATGTCAAAGTATTATAGCATGAATGCTGGGAAGCGTCCGCGCGCCCTTTGGGGTAGAATAGAGGCGTGAACAGCAAAAAGGGGGTCAATATGTACGAAAACGACTTTATCCGACGCGCGCTGGCGCATCGCACGATTCGGGAATTTCAGGACATTCCCGTCGAAGAGGACAAGATCAACGCTCTGGGCGAGGTTGCGCGCCACACGTCGACGTCCATCGGATTGCAGTGGGCGTCCATCGTGCGCGTCACCAATCCCGTGTTAAAAAAGGAGCTGGCGGAGATCGCCCATCAGGACTACATCGCCCGCGCGCCCGAACTCTGGGTGTTCGTTGCCGATGCGTATCGCAATGGCGAAATCGCAAAGGAGAAAGGCCTTTCCGATCACCACGCGTTTGACGTGAACTTCTTTTTCCAGGCGTTCAGCGATGCGCTCTTGATGGCGCAGAATGTGCTGTCCGCCGTGGAGTCGATGAAAATGGGCGGCTGTTTCCTGGGCTCGCTTCTGAACGACGCGGAGCGGGTCATTCAACTCTTGCATCTGCCGGAGGGCACGTTCCCGGCGTTGGGCCTCATGTTCGGCTACCCCGCGCAGGAGCCGCAGCTGAAGCCCCGCATTCCCAACGCGTGCCGCTTCTTTGAGAACTCCTACAGCCGCCCGGAGTCCTTCCTCATGTCACTGGAAAACTACGACGAGACCATGCAGACCTATTACGATTTGCGCGACGAGAACCGTCGTTCGGACACCTTCACCGATCAGGTCGTCCGTAAAGTCCAAGCGCCCAACGCCGCGCGCAATCGCCTCGCCCGCTCCATCGCCCACAGCGGATTCAAACTGTATCTCGAGGAGGAATGACCCGCCTTCGCGATGCTGTGCGTGCGCCGTTACGGCCGTCGCGCAACATCGCCGAGGCGCGACGCCCCTCCACAGGCGGCGTCCGGATCAGAATCCACGAAACGATCGTCTGAAAACAGAACGAATCGAAAGAATAGAAAGAAGGTCATATGCCTTGCACCACCATTCTCGTCGGAAAAAATGCGTCTTATGACGGCTCTACCCTGATTGCGCGCAACGAAGACTCGGGGGCCGGCGCCTTTACGCCGAAGCGCTTCGTCTACGTAAAACCCGAAGATCAGCCGCGCACGTATCGCTCGGTTTTGAGCAAAGTGACCATCGACCTGCCGGATGACCCGCTGGGTTACACGGCCATTCCGGATGCCGACCCCAAGGATGGGCTATGGGCAGCGCACGGCGTGAACACGGCGAACGTGGCCGTCTCTGCCACAGAGACCATCACGTCCAATGCGCGCGTCCTCGGCGCGGATCCGCTGGTCGCCTACCGCCCCGCGGAGGGCCAGGAAGGCGAGCCGGGCTATCGGCCTGAGGTCATCGGCGGAATCGGCGAGGAGGACATCGTCACCATCGTGCTCCCGTACATTCGCTCCGCACGCGAGGGCGTCGCCCGTCTGGGCGCGCTGTTGGAGGAATTCGGAACGTATGAGAAGAACGGCATCGCCTTCCAGGATGTGGATGAGATCTGGTGGCTGGAGACCATCGGCGGGCATCACTGGATGGCGCGGCGCGTCCCGGACGACGTCTACGTCACCATGCCCAATCAGCTGGGCATCGACGCCTTCGACTTTGACGATGCGTACGGCGCGCAGGAGGCGTTCATGTGCTCCGCTGATCTGCGCGACTTTGTGACGGAGCACCATTTGGCGCTGGATCTGGACGGATGGTTCAACCCGCGCCTCGCCTTCGGCTCGCACACGGATTCGGATCACGTCTATAACACCCCGCGCGCCTGGGTCATGCAGCGCGCGTTAAATCCACGCACTTTCGTCTGGGATGGCCCCGACGCGGACTACACGCCGGTCTCGGACGACATCCCCTGGTGTCAGGTGCCGGAGCGCAAGATCACCGTTGAGGACGTGAAGGAATTGCTCTCGAATCACTATCAGCAGACCCCGTTCGACCCGTATGCCCATCGCGAGAAGACGCCGTTTCGTCCCATCGGCATCAGTCGGAACTGCCATTTAGCCGTCATCCAGATGCGCCCTGACGTCCCGGACGCCCTGCGCACCATCGAATGGGTGACCTTCGGCTCCAACGTCTACAACACCATCGTGCCCTTCTTCACCTGCATCGACGAGACGCCGAAGTACTTCTCCTTCACGCCGAAAAAGCCTTCCACCGAGAGCTTCTACTGGGCGAACCGTCTCCTCGGCGCTCTCGCCGACCCCTATTTCAACAGCACCGCGAACCTCTTCGCGAGCTATCGCTTGAACGTGGTGGCCCGGGCTTACGCCATCCTTCACGGCGTCGACAACAAGCATGCTAATGCTTCTGCCGAAGAGATTCGCTCAGAGTGCATGGGCGCCAATCAGCAGATTGCCGACATGGTCCAGCAGGAGACCGACACTCTCCTCGGAAAAATCCTCGACATCGCGTCTGACAAGATGCGTAACGCGTTTTCGCTCTCTGACGAGTAAGTGTGACGCTCGAGCGACTGCGGCTTTTGCCCACTTAAAAAGCGACCGGCCTGCGCCGCGTCGCTTTTTTTGACTCATTTTTTCTTCCACTCCCGCACCGCTCGCGTGAGCAAGTACTCGATCTGCCCGTTGATCGAGCGCAAGTCCTCATCGGCCCATCGTGCCAGTGCCTGCCAGAGTGATCGCGGAATGCGCAACAGCACCTGCTTCTTCTCCGCTTCCGCGGCCTTGAGCGCCTCTTCTCGCTCCTCGAGTTCCGCCTCGCGCTGTTCGATGAGCGCGAGGCGTTCGGCAAGGGCCGCCTCGCGCGCCTGAAGCCCGCGTTCGGCCGTCTCCTGAACGCTCAGCGTCGCTCGCTTCGCCCGATCGG
Source organism: Peptoniphilaceae bacterium (assembly GCA_028726605.1). Classification (GTDB taxonomy): domain Bacteria; phylum Bacillota; class Clostridia; order Tissierellales; family Peptoniphilaceae; genus Murdochiella. The sequence goes on from JAQYPV010000021.1 coordinate 12,216, forward strand.
CATTTTCTTTCACGTCCATCACTAGTAAATCGATCCGCTGTTCACGACGGGCGAGATCTCCTTCGAGGCACACAGGACGACGAGCAAATTGGAGACCATCTGGGCTTTGCGCTCCTCGTCGAGGTTCACGATGTTCTTTTCATCCAGCTGCTCCAGCGCCATCTGGACCATTCCGACCGCGCCGTCCACGATCTTCGAGCGCGCCGAGACCACCGCCGAAGCCTGCTGGCGCTGCAACATCGCCGCCGCAATCTCTTCTGAATAGGCCAGGTGCGAGATGCGCACCTCTTCCACCTCGATGCCCGCGACGGCCGCCTTCTCGCGCAGCGCGCGCTTCATCTCATCCGCAATCATGAGCGACGAGCCCATGAGCGTCTTCTCGCTGTCTTCTACGTCGTCGTACTCCAAGTTGTCATACGGGTAGAGGCGGGCGATGTTGCGCACGACTGAATCGCACTGGGTCGACAGGTACTGGCCGTAATCGTCCACGTTGAACAGCGCCTTCGTCGGATCCACCACGTGCCAGAAGACCACCGTCTCCAACACGATGGGATTTCCAAGGAGGTCGTTCACCTTCTGGCGCTCGTTGTTGAGCGCGCGCATTTTCAAGGAGACGCGATTCGATTTGGTCGCGAGTTCGACGCCCTCTGCCTCGTCCTTTCCCTTCGCATGGAGCGTGGTCGTCTTCGTCGTCGGATCATCCACGGCCGAGACGAAGGGGTTGACGAGGTACAGGCCCGGTTCCTTCATGGTCCCGTAGTAACGCCCAAAGAGCGTGAAGACCGCCGCCTCATTGGGCTTGACGCTCTTGATGGACGCCACAGCAAACCAGAAGGCGATGAAGAGGAGAATGCCAAGACCAATCCCCAAGCCACCGATCAAGGCCTTTTCCTGCCCAATCCCATAGATTCCAACGGCAAAAAGGCCAATGCTCGTCGCCAGAACGAGGATGGGCAGCAGAATGACGGCGGCGCCCGACAAGGGTTTCTTCACAATTTCTTTGCCATCAAAGAGAGGCGCGTACGGTTCCGACAATTCCTCCACGGTGTCCTGCTCAACAGGCCGATGATTTTGTTCACTCATAACTGTTCCCTTTCTCTTCTTGAGTTCGTTTGAACGATTCCGCACGGTGCGGTGCATTCCGTATGCCATATGCCGTTTCCGACCTCTGACGTCCAACGTCCAACGTCCTACGTCCTACGTCCGACATAGAGATGCGCCGTTCAGTCGAAGCATTCGCCTCCAACATCGAGACTCACGCGGCTTCTCCCTCGACTGATATGATTATAATATCGTTTTGATATCATTGCAACTATGTTTGTTTCAGATCCAACCTCCCACAGGCTCCATTGTGAAATTGCAAGAAATACCATTGTCTGTGACGGAGCGGAGCTGCTTGTTCGACTTTCTCAAGTGTCGCCTAGCGCGGAGGACGTAGCAATCATGACAAAGTGAGGAACAAAAGGCATCAGCCGTAGGGGCAAAACGACGAATCATCTTTTTCCGTTGCCATCAAGTAGACGTAAAAAAGATTTATTGCGCCTTGCCCACACTATCCAAAAAATGGTATGGGGATTCGGATTAATTTTACAGACGCGTATATGAATACTATACGCAGTCAACTACTTTTATCTCAATGCGTATAGTTTTGTGGACATTCATATACGCAAAAGTTAAGATTTACTTTACTGCGTTCATAAAAGCTGCAAAAAGATAGACGGTCGCTCTTTATTTTCGAGATTCCCCACACCATTTTTTCACCCATAGACGCTCTTATATAAAATGTTAAATCCCGTATACCAAAAGATTTCACGTCTCAAGCTGGCACCGCGCCCAAACAAGTAGCTCCCCTCAAAAAACTTCACTTCCTGCCAGAACCTCGGTATCAGCGTCGCGAATTAAAGGCGTCATGCGAAACGCATTCCGCTTCTCCAAAAGTTGGAACGCATTGAGACGGCGCCTCTGCTACGATGAATTTGTCAAACGGGAGCCCGTTCCACGAACCCGACGGCGATGTTTAGAATGGACTCGCTACGAAATGGCCGGATCGCCACATTGGCATAAAGCCATCATAGGATCAAATGATAAGGAGGGAAAATGGAGTCTCTTAAGGATTGTTTACGCCAGTTAGAGCAGCGTTACCAAAAAATCGAAAACGTGATTCGGGATCGACAATCGAATGTCTTGCCTGGACGTCTGGAAGTGCATGAATCTCATGGAAAGACCCACTTCCAACTCATTGTCCCAGATCCGGAGACGAAACAAGATCGAAGAGTTTACATAAAAAGCACAAGCGATTTGATTCCTCGTTATGCCCAGAAAAGCTATGATCTGGCCGTTGAGCGACTGATCAAAAAACGATTAGAACAAATTCGCCGATTTGAGAAAATGTATCGGGAAGATGAACTCCTCGACATTTACGAGCGCCTCCATCCGGCACGAAGACAGCACATTCAGCCCTTTGCCTATACGATGGAACAGTGGCTTGCGATTCCGTATCCCTCGAAAAAACGCCCGCCCGAGTCCAACGTCTACATTACGAATCAGGGCGAGAAGACACGCTCTAAAACGGAAAAGATCCTCGCCGATACCTTCTCCCTCCTTCACATTCCTTATAAATATGAGTTCCCGCTCTCCCTCCACGATGGCCGAACTGTGTATCCCGATTTCACCTTTTTCAATCCTTATACGCAGAAGCAAATCTACTGGGAACATGACGGTCTCATGGACGATCCCAACTATCGCTCCAAAGCCATTGCTAAAATACGCTCCTACGAACTCAACGGCATCTTTCGTGGACAAAACCTCATCGTCACGTATGAGCTCAATGGTAAAGGGCTCGATCAGCAGTGGATCGAGGCGCTGATTGAGGCTTTTCTGACGCCGTGTATGAAGGAGAAGACGTAGAAACAGATCTCAGTCATCCTTTTTCGCTTGTGTCACTTGATTCTAAACCGCTTGATTCTTATATAAAATCAGGAAAGCTGAATCGTCCTTCGATCATTGCGCCATCGGCGTAGATAGAGGACTGTCTCTAATGACTTACGTATACAACTCAGGTAAAATAGCAACGGCGGAACCACAACGTTTCAAACCTCGTGATTCCGCCATTGTTTTACTTTAAATTCGACTTCGATAACGAACAATTGTCGCCTGGAAACCGCTCACAGTAGCCGCTCTTGCTGCCGATTCCGACAATGCCGCAACCACATTTATGGTTTATCGCTGCGACGCCAAAGCCTTCAGCATCACCTCCGCGGCATCGCGGACCGACATCGTAAAGCGGTATACGCGCATCCTCCGCTTACTCAAAAGGCACTGCGTCCGATTTTTCCCCTACGGGAAGCGTCGGCTCCGGCTTAAACGTCTTCAACAAAATGCGGATGGCCAAGAACAGGATGACCATCACCAGAAAGATGCCGCCCCAGCCGATGACCAGCGTCTCCAGGGCCTTTGCCATATCCGTCGACATCACACCCTCCTATTTCAACAATCCAAGAATGAGGCCACCGGCGATGACCGAGCCAATCTGTCCGGCCACGTTCGCACTGATGGAGTAATTCAGGATGAAGTTCTTCGGATCTTCTTCCGTCGCTATCTTCTGCACGACGCGCGCGCTCATCGGGAACGCCGAAATGCCCGCCGCGCCGATCATCGGGTTGATCTTCTCCTTGCGGAACAGGTTGAGCACCTTGGCAAAGAGCACGCCGCCGATGGAGTCCATGATGAACGCCAAAAGCCCCATGCCGATGATCATCAGCGTCTGCACCTTCAGGAACAACTCGGCCTGCATCGTCGTGGCGATGGTGAGGCCCAGCAAAATGGTGATGATGTTCACGAGCGCGTTTTGCGCCGTCTCCGACAGGCGGTCCAGCACGCCGCATTCGCGCATCAGGTTGCCGTACATCAGAAAGCCCACGAGCGGCAGCGATTCCGGCGCGATGAAGCCCGACACGATGGTGATGATGATCGGGAAGAGGATCTTCGTCTTCTTCGAGACGGCCTCGGCGTGATAGGTCATCTTGATGCGGCGCTCGGCCTTGGTGGTCACCAGTTTGATGGCCGGCGGCTGAATGAGCGGCACCAGCGCCATATACGAGTACGCGGCCACGGTGATGGGGCCGAGCAGCGACGGCGCGAGCTGTGACGATACGAACACTGACGTCGGGCCGTCGGCCGCGCCGATGATGCCGATGGAGCCGGCCTCGCGGATGTCGAAGCCCAACAGCACCGCCACGATCATCGTAAAGAAGATGCCGAACTGTGCCGCTGCGCCGAAAAACAGCATCGACGGATTGGACAGGAGCGGACCGAAGTCGATCATCGCGCCGATGCCAATGAAGATCAAGAGCGGAAAGAGTTCTGTCGCAATGCCGAAGTCGAACAGGTTGTTCAAGACGCCGACAGTGTCTCCCTGCGTCACGAGGCCCGAGTGCGGGATGTTGACGAGGATCGTGCCGAGTCCCATCGGGACTAAGAGCGTCGGCTCGTATTCCTTCACCACGCCGAGGTAAATCAGAATGCCTCCGACGAGCATCATAACGACCTGTTGCCAGGTTACGGATAAAATGCCTTGGATAAATATTTCCATATCCCCCGTCCTCTGCGCCTTACAGAACCGTAAAGAGCACGTCACCGGCGTCCAGCGTGTCGCCTTCTTTTACGCCGATGCCCGTGATGGATCCATTCCGCGGCGCGACGATCTCATTCTCCATCTTGAGCGCCTCGAAGATCAGCACCGGTTCGTCTTCCGTCACAGTGTCTCCCACCTGCTTCATGATCCGGACGACCGTCCCCGGCATCGGCGAGACCACTTCCTCGCCCTCGCCCAAACTCACATCCACACCGTTCGACGCGTTCGCCTTCGGCGCCGGCGCGGCCTGCGGAGCTGCTGCGGCCTGTGGGGCTGGTGGGACTTGCGGGGCGGGTTGGGCCTGCGGGACAGGCTGAGCCTGCGGGGCGGGCTGGACTTGCGGGGCGGGCTGAGCCTGCGGGATTGGCTGCATCGGCATCGGCTGTCCCGGCATCACCGGTTGCGACGGAATCGGCTGCGGGGCCACTGCAAACTGCGGCGCGTAACCCACCGGCGACGTGGCGTACACCTGCGTCGGTTGCGCGTAGCTCACGCCATCCGCCGATACCAGCTCCTCCATCTCAACGATAAACGTCTCCCCATTCAAACGCATTCTAAAAGTTCTCATCATTCCCCCTGTGCTGCTCTCCTTCATCCTGTAGCCGTTTTCGACGAACTTCTTAACGTCGCATCAACGTAGCCTGTTTCTCAATTGCACATCAATCAATTTCCGCTTTATTGTAAACGAAATAACCACTCGCGGCACTCTTTCCCGGAGAAAGTGCAAAATGCGAGAAGATTGTATTAAAGAAATAAAATAGACGAGGAGTCGCGCGGCCTCCATCAGGGATATCGGCGGCAGAGGGCATCCTTCATTGGACGTAAAAACGGCCGCTGAGATCTCCCTCAGCGGCCGTCTTTCGTTCTTTTCGCGTTACTCGATGTTACTCGATTGGCTTAGTACCAACCACGCAGTTTCATGGCCTTTGCGACCGACTGGATGGCGTACATGTAAACCGCTTCACGCGGGGTGACATCGTAGTCATCCGCAACCTTGAAGACGCCTTCGATGGCTTTCATCATGTCGGCTTCTTCTTTCTCCTCAACTTCGGCTTCCGTCCAGTAGTAACCATACTGGTTCTGGACCCACTCATAGTAGGAAACGAGCACGCCGCCCGAGTTGGTCAGGATGTCCGGAATCAGCGGGATGTTCTTCGACGCCAGGCCTTCATCGCCTTCCGGCGTGACAGGGCCGTTCGCCGCTTCGCAGATCAACTTGACGTTGAGTTTCTCAGCCACTTCGCGCGTCACGACGTTCTCCAACGCAGCCGGGACGAGGATGTCATACTCGCCGACCCAGAAGTCTTCCTGCGGGATTTCCTTCGCATCCGGGAATCCGAGGAGCGTGCCATGCTCTTGCTTGTAGGCCGCGAGCTTCTCGTAGTCAAGACCGTCTTCGTTGACGAGAGCGTAGTTGCCCTTCTCATGATCCCATTCAGCCAAAGCGACCACATGGCCACCCTGACGAACCAAGTTCTTCACCGTGTACTGGCCCACGTTACCAAAGCCCTGGACCGCGATCTTCGCCGTCTTGAAGTCGATGCCGTAGCGCTTCGCCGACTCACGTGCCACGATGGCCACGCCAAAGCCGGTCGCTTCGTTACGTCCAAGAGAACCACCGAACGCCGGATCCTTACCCGTGAAGGTGCCCAGATCCATTCTCTCGCCTTCGCACTTGATGTACTCATCCATGAACCAGCTCATGATGTGGCCGTTTGTGTTGACATCCGGCGCCGGAATATCGATGCGCTCACCGATGTATTTGTGGATCATGCGGATGTAACCACGAGACAGCTGCTCCAACTCGCGCTCGGAGAGTTCTTTCGGATCCACGCAGATGCCGCCCTTGCCGCCGCCGTACGGCAGACCCAGCGCGCCACCCTTGAAGGTCATCCAAAGAGACAGAGCCTTCACTTCGTCCATGGTGACATTGGGATGGAAACGCACGCCGCCTTTCGCCGGACCAACCGCCGTGTTGTGAGCCGAACGCCAACCCTTGAACGTCTTAACAGTACCATCATCCATCTTGACCGGGATCGTAACTTCAATCACGCGCTGCGGTTCTTTCAACAGTTCATAAACAGCCGGATCTAAGCCCAATTTGTCACACGCATTTTTAACCTTCGCTTGTGCCGATTGCAACGGATTCAGAGTATCAGTCATTACTTACCTCCTACATTCACCTTCTGGAAAACGGATTTGCTGCCGGACAGATCCAAGACCCGCTCGGCGATGTTCTGGAACGCGACGATATCGTCGGTTGCCATAAATTGGATGCTTCCATCGCCACCATCAGGCGCAAAGTACGCCTCCAATTGTTGCACGGTGGGTACTGCCGGATCGATGATCGCAACTCCCCTTTCAGCGGGAATTAGTCGTTCAAAGACCGACCGCGCCAACGGAAAATGCGTACAACCCAGAATCAGCGTATCGTAATCGAAATCGCCAAATTCCTCCAGGTAACGCGCAATGATGGCCTCAACTTCAGCATCATCCATGTGGCCGTCTTGAATGGCGACCACCAGATCAGGCGCCCCTACGCCGACGACCTCGATCGACGGATCATAAGAGCGAATGGTCTCCCTGTAATGACCGCTTTTCACGGTCCCCTCTGTCGCCAAAAGCGCAATTTTCTTCTTTTGGCTCTTTTCTACGGCAGCGCGCGCACCCGGCCCGATGACCCCGATCACCGGGAAATCATACCTGGCCTGCGCCGCTTTTAAGGCATACGCCGTCGCCGTATTACATGCGATCACCACGGCAGCCGGATCTTGGGCTGCCATGAGATCGATGCATTCCAGTGTAAATCGTTTTACTTCTTCCGGAGTGCGCACGCCATACGGCACACGCAACGTGTCTCCGATATAGAGGTAGGGAGTATTGCTCTGTTCCATAGCGACCTTCAGCACGGAAAGACCGCCGACGCCACTATCGAAAAAGCCTATGGGTTTTGTCATCGTACCCCCTGACATGTTCATCCCTTGACGATAATAACACTTTCCTGCGCAATGTCCAGACAAATCAGGTGCCAGATCAGACTCCGGCGCCCAAGAAAGTCATGAACAGGATGATGATAAAGACGTTGGCAAAGTCGATGAACATCCCACCGACGATCGGCACCACGAAAAACGCAGTCTTCGACGGCACGAATTTCTCCGTAATGGATTCCATGTTTGCCACGCCGTTTGGCGTTGCGCCCATACCGAAACCGCAGTGACCACCGGCGATGACGGCCGCATCGTAAGTGCCACCCATGACCTTGAACGTGACGAAGTACGCGAAGATCGCCATCAAGATCGTCTGGGCCAGGAGCAACAGACCCATCTGGCCGACGAACTCGCGAAGCTGGATCAGATCCAGGGTCATGAGCGCCATGGCCAGGAACAGATTCAGACCGACGTTGCCGACGATTTCAATCTCCTCCGTGGGAAGGAACCCATCGCCCTCAGCGTTGAGATGCGAATCGGAGATGTAACGCAGAAGGATGGCCAGGAGCATCGGACCGATGTAGGCCGGGAACGAGGCGAGGTCGGTGAATTTCGCCACAATCGAGTTCAGGAACTCCGAGATGTAGGAGCCCAAGAACATGACGATCAACAGAGCGAAGAACGCACGCAAGATGCGGTCGCCGTTCAACGGACGAACGGTCGTCTCGAGAGCGCCCTGCGCCGCCACATCCAATTCCTGCTGTTCCATCGGATCACGCTTGTTGAGCAGGTTCTTCTTCATGATGAGGTGGTTGGCCAACGGGCCGCCCATCAGGGAGCCGGCGAGCAAGCCGAACGTCGCCGAAGCGAAGGCGATGGTCTCAGCTCCCGTAAATCCTGCGGCTTCAACCAGCGGTGCAATACCACCGGACGTGCCATGGCCACCGGTCATCGGCGTCGAACCGGTCATGAGACCCAGAATCGGGTCAAATTTGATCGCCTTCGAGAGGATGACAGCAACGGCGTTCTGGAAAATGCAGAGCACGGATGCCACGACCAGGAACAGGATGACTTTCGGACCCGCCGACTTCAGGATCTTCACGCTCGCGCCGTAGCCGATGCTGGTGAAGAAGATAATCATGAAAAACGATTGTAATGTCGTATCAAATTTGATTTCGACCACGTTTCCCATCTTCAGGAAGAGGTTAATGATAGCGAATGCAAAACCGCCGATAACTGGCGCAGGGATCGCGAAGCGTTCGAAGAAATTCACATGCTTACGAACATAGCGACCGATGACCAATAGCAAGACGGCGAAACCAATGGTTTGCACCAAATTGAATTCAATGGTCATATGTATTCCTTTCTAAATACGAGTGACGCCAACCAATTTTGTGCCTTGCGCAGGCTCATCACAGGGACACCAACAACTATCCTACTTAAGGATAACGCATAAACGTTTTTTTGACAACGGGCACATGTAAAATTGAACAATCCGCGACACAGCAGATGCGGAAATTCCGAAAAATGACGCGGTAGTGACGCTCCCTCTTTCCGGGGCGAATTCTGAGTCCTTTACTCGGTAAAATCGTTCTCTCATGCGCTACGCGTGTCGCCACGAACTGATGCACACGACGCGTGCCCCCCAACTGCTCGCCCGACGTCCTGACGCCGCCTCCGGTCAATCCGCAGCGACACCCTCGTTCGTCGGCACATCCTCGTCCTCCGTCGCCACATCCGCGTAGGTAAAGCGAATCACCCGCGACAGGTCATCCGGGCGGAGTTTGAGTTGCAGTCCACGCTCGCCGCCACTCACGTAGATGTAATCCAGCCCCTCCGCGCTCTCATCCAGCGTCGTCCGGAAAAACTTCTTCATCCCCACGGGGCTGCACCCGCCGTGCACATACCCTGTGAGCGGCAAGAGTTCCTTTTGCGGAATCATCTGGATGGCCTTCTCGCCCACCACCTTCGCCGCCTTTTTGAGATCCAGCTCCCGGAGCGACGGAATGACAAACACGTAATGCGCCCCGCTCTTTCCCACTGTCACCAGCGTCTTGTACACGCGCCGCGGATCCTCCTTGAGTCCCCGTGCCACCTCCACGCCGCCCACAGCCGTTTGCGGGTCATAGGTGATGGCCTCATACTCGACCTTCTTCTGGTCCAGCAACCGCATGGCATTGGTCTTCTTCGCCATCGTCTCCTCCATTCTCCTCTTGTTTCATCACTTTTAATAAGGACTCGCCCTGAATAAGAGCTCGCCATAACGTCGCTTGATACGGGCGATGACGATTGTCGCCCTCGCCGGCCCCATGTCGTCCGCGCGATGACCGCCTTAAGCCTTTTCTTTTCCATTCGAGTTTACCAAATCTTGCGTTTTGCGCATTGTAAATCTCCCGCGATAATTCTATAACGCGAAGTGGGTAGATCTTGATCGTTTTCTTATAAGACATTTGATGTGGAAGTCGGTATCGATTCCATCTTCGGCACTGCACCGGAAGGACAATACCGCCTCGAGACAGTCGAGATCGGCCGCCCAGCAATAGGGTGACCGATCTTTTACTGGAATCACCGAGGGAGCGTCGAACCGTCAAAACAATGTATAAATACCAATAATAATAAATATATACTCCTAATTTCAGGCCATTTTTTCGAGACCTCAATTGAGGCTTCAGAGGAAAATCAAGATTCGTTGTTTTCCACTGACATTTTAGGACGATTTTGTGTCGTTCTTTGTCAAAATTAAGTTTTCAGTCACTCGATATGCCCAATCGGTGTGGTTGCGATGTCGATTTTCGGAATAGCCACTACATCGTCGCTCTGTATAGCGACGAATACGTACGATGAAAATCGCAAATCGCAGATATCCCATGAATGTCACGCGTCATCCTCTGGTGGCAAAGTGCGGAATCAATCGCTCAACTCACTAAGCCGCAGTATCCGCGGATGGTGCAGAATCAATCTCTCAGCTTATGAAGAAGCCGAATCCGCGGATGGACCGGAGTCAATCTCGCAACGCATGAAGCCTCAGCATCCGCGGATGGTACGGAGTCGATCACGCAACGCGTGAGGCCGCCGAATCCCTGAATGGTTTTGAGCGCTCTGAGATCGATCAGCGGCTTCTACGACACAGAAAAGGCGGACTTTTTTCTTATCGCCACCGACTACAGTTATTGCCGCCCCCCCAACTACAGTTCTTATTGCCACCGACTGTCCGTCTTCCCGTCTCTTCTGCTATTCTCTTCTGCTATAATGGAAAATCCGAGGGAGTAGCTTATCAACATCGAATCGTCATCGCAACGGCAATCTGAAGACGAAGTTGCCGTTCGGTTCGAGGCCCGGCTTTCGGGCGAGCGAGACTCGAGAAGTGCACTCGTCCGAAAAAGGAGGAATATATGGAATGGTATCTCAAATCCGCTGAACAGGCGGAACAGGACCTCCAGACCAGCCGCACAACAGGGCTTTCAACCGAAGAGGCCTCCAAGCGACTGGAACAACACGGCCCGAACAAATTAGAAGAAGCCAAAAAGACGCCCTTGAGCCAGAAGCTCATCGCGCAGCTCAAAGATCCCCTCGTCATCATCTTAATCATTGCGGCGGTGCTGTCGGCCCTCACCAACGCCGGCGTGGAAGCGCTCATCATCGTCGCCGTGGTCATCCTGAATGCGGCACTGTCCATCTATCAGGAAGGCAAGGCGGAGAATTCCGTGGCGGCACTGCAAAAGATGAGTTCGCCCAACGCGAAAGTCGTGCGCAACGGCGACCTCACGAGCATCAAAGCCGAGGAACTGGTGCCGGGCGATGTCGTCGTCTTGGAGACCGGCGACATCGTGCCTGCGGATTTGCGCCTCTTTGAGTCGAGCAATCTGCAGATTGACGAATCGTCGTTCACCGGTGAATCCGTGGCGGCCGAGAAGGCGGCAAACGCCGAAATCACCCAGGAAAAGGGCATCGGAGACCGCGAGAACATGGCCTTCTCGTCGACCATCGTGACCTACGGCCACGGCAAGGGCATTGTGACGACCACGGGCAAGGAAACCGAAATCGGCCAGATTGCCACGACCATTCAAGCCTACGAGGATGAAGAGACGCCGCTGCAGAAAAAACTCAACGTGCTGTCCAAGTTCCTCGGGCGCCTCGTCATAGGCGTGGCGGCCATCGTCTTCGTCTTGGGCCTCATCGGCGGCCAAGACCTCTTAGAAATCGCATTGACGGCCATCTCCCTGGGCGTCGCGGCCATTCCGGAAGGCATGACCGCCGTCGTGACCATCGTGCTCTCCATCGGCATGAACCGCATGGCCGAACGCAACGCCATCGTGAAAAAGCTGCTCTCCGTGGAGACGCTGGGCACCACCACTGTCATCTGCTCGGATAAGACCGGCACGCTCACGCAGAACGAAATGACCGTCACCAAAATCTTCACCGACGGCCGCGAGATCGACGTCACCGGCACGGGTTACGCCCCCGTTGGCGATCTCTTGATCGACGGGCGCAAGGTGACCGCCGCGGATTCTGAAATTCTCAAAACCATGGTCACCATCGCCGCGTCCGCCAACGACGCCAAAATCGTGGAGGACAAAGAAAAAGGACACATCACCATCGGCGACCCGACGGAAGGCGCGCTCTTGACCATGGCGAGCAAGGCCGGCGTGGAGCCGAAGGAGCTTTCTGAGACCACCCCGCGGCTTGACGAAATTCCGTTTGACTCCGACCGCAAGATGATGACGACCTTCCACGACAATTACTTCGAGGATCACGTCGCCTCCTTTACGAAGGGCGCGCCGGACATCATCATCCAAAACTGCGATCGCATCCTGATCGACGGCGAAGAAAAAGAGCTCACCGACGACATCCGTCAACAGCTTCTGGACAAGAACTCCGAATTCGCCAAACAGGCCCTGCGCTGCCTCGCCTACGCCTATCGCTCGTGGGAGACGCTTCCGGAGAAAGACCAGCAGACCAGCGACCACGTGGAGCACGACATGGTCTTCGTCGGCCTCACCGGCATGATCGACCCACCGCGGCCGGAAGCCAAAGCCGCCATCGCCGAGACCAAATCGGCCGGCATCACGACCATCATGATCACGGGCGACTACTTGGAGACGGCCTATGCCATCGGCCACGAACTCGGCATTGCCGACAGCCCGGATCAGGCCATGATGGGCGAAGAACTCAACAACAAGAGCTTGGAAGAAGTCCAAGAGATCGTCAAGACCCACCGCATCTTCGCGCGCGTGTCGCCGCAGAACAAGGTCCAGATCGTGGACGCGTTGAAGGCCAATGGCGAAATCACGGCCATGACAGGCGACGGAGTGAACGACGCACCGGCCATCAAGCGCGCCGACATCGGCGTGTCCATGGGCATTACCGGCACCGACGTCGCCAAGAATACGGCCAACGTCATCCTGACCGACGACAACTTCGCGACCATCGTGAACGCCGTCGAAGAAGGGCGCATCATCTACTCGAACATCAAAAAATTTGTCACGTTCCTGCTTTCGTGTAATATTGGTGAGGTGATTGTCATCGCCGTGGCGATGGTCTTGGACATCATCATGGCCTTCACGAATACAGGCTTCCGCTTCCCCACGCCGCTGTCGCCCATCATGCTGTTGTGGCTGAACCTCGTCACGGACTCGCTGCCGGCACTCGCCTTGGGCATGGAGCCGCGCGAGGACGGCATCATGCAGGCCAAGCCGCGTGATCCGCAAGAGCCCATCGTCGGCAAAGCAGACTTCAAGCGCATCATGGTGCAGGCCATTGCCATCGGCGTGGCGACGCTGGGGGCCTTTGGCATCGGCTACTACTACTTCGGTCAGGGCCTGGACGGGGCCGCAAAACTCGCTGAAGGACGCACGATGGCCTTCTCCACGCTCATCTTGGCGGAGCTCTTCCGCGCCATGGCCGCTCGGTCGAACGTGCACACCATGAACGAGATCGGGTGGTTTAGCAACAAACACATGAATCGCGCCATCTTGATCGGCGTGGCGCTGCTGTTGATCGTGCTCTACATTCCGCTCTTGCGCGATCTCTTCAACGTCTCGTTTATGACGCTCAAGGAATGGGTGCCGACGCTCATCTTGTCGATCATCCCGTTTGTGGCGAGCGAAGGCTATCAGGCCGTGGAAGAGCGGCGGGCATCTCTTTAAGGAGGGATTATGAAAAAAGTTGCGATCATCATGGGCAGTGACAGCGATCTGCCCATCGTAGAGAAAGCCATCGGCATCTTGAAGGAATTCAAGGTACCCTACGAGACACACGTGTACTCTGCCCACCGCACGCCGGGAGCGGCGCGCCTTTTCGCCGTCAGTGCGCGTGAAAACGGCTTCGGCGTCGTCATCTGCGCTGCAGGCATGGCCGCACACCTCGCGGGCGCCATCGCTGCCAACACCACGCTTCCGGTCATCGGCATCCCCTGCACGTCTCAGGCGCTCGACGGGATGGATGCGCTCCTCTCCACGGTCATGATGCCCTCTGGCATCCCGGTGGCGACGGTCGCCATCGACGGAGCGAAGAATGCCGCCCTCTTGGCCATCCAGATTCTGGCCGTAGAAGACGAAACGCTGGCCAAAGCACTGGATGACAAGCGCGAAGCGGACGCCTCGCAGATTCTGGAAAAAGACAGAAGAATCGCTGCCGAATACCACGCAGAATAAGACCACACCGCAGGAGTTTTCCTGCGGTTGTTTTTTTTACGATATTCAGACGAACATCCGTTATTGTCGTACAATCACAGTAGGAAAGGGAAAAACAAGGAGGTTGCCATGGAAAAGCAAGAACAGCTCTACGAAGGAAAAGCCAAGAAAGTCTACGCCACGGAGGATCCCGAGAAGGTCATCGTCTCGTACAAAGACGACGCCACGGCGGGCGATGGGGCGAAAAAGGGCACCATCGTGGGCAAAGGCGCCATCAACAACAAGATGACCAACATTCTGATGCAGATGCTGGAGAAAAAGGGCATCCCCACGCACTTCGTGGAAGAGCTCAATGACCGCGACACGGTGGTCAAAAAAGTGGAGATCGTGCCGCTGGAAGTCATCGTGCGCAACATCTCCGCCGGCTCGTTTGCCAAGCGCTACGGCGTGGAGGAAGGCATTGTCTTCGAGGAACCCACGTTGGAATTCTCCTATAAGAATGACGACCTGCACGACCCGCTCATCAACCGCTCGCACGCGTTGGCACTGAAGCTGGCGACGGCGGAAGAACTGGACGCCATTGGCGAGTACGCTCTGGCCGTAAACGACGCGCTCAAGGCGTTCTTCGACCGTCTGAACGTCACTCTGGTCGACTTCAAATTGGAATTCGGACGTCTTGCCGATGGTACGATTGTCTTGGCCGACGAGATTTCGCCGGATACGTGCCGCTTCTGGGACAAGACCACGGGCGAGAAGTTGGATAAGGACCGTTTCCGTCGCGACATGGGCGGCGTGGAAGAAGCGTATGAGGAGATGATGCGTCGCGTCAACGAGGCGTAAGAGCGAACAAAGGAGAATCTATGGGTGGTTTCTTTGGCGTTGCCAGCCGACGTGACGCGTTGGTCGACGTCTTCTACGGAACGGACTATCATTCCCATTTGGGGACGCATCGCGCCGGCATCGCAAGCTATGATCCCGAGATCGGATTGCAACGAGAGATTCACGATATCGAAAATTCGCCCTTTCGCACGCGCTTTGAGCACATCTTTGACGACATGTCGGGCATTTCGGCCATCGGCTGCGTGAGCGATTACGACCCGCAGCCCTTGCTCTTGCGCTCGAAGTTTGGCACCTATGCGCTGTGCTTCATCGGCATCATCACCAACCGCGAGGCGCTCATTCAAGAGGTGCTGAAAGAACCCAGCGCCCACTTCGACGCCATGACCGGCGGACAGGTCAACAACGTGGAACTCATCGGGGCGCTGATGAACGAGAAGGACACGCTGGTGGAGGGCCTGCGCCACGCGCAGGAGAAGATCGAGGGCACCGCGTCCATCCTGATTTTGCAGGACGACGGCACCCTCATTGCGGCGCGAGACAAGATGGGGCGTCTTCCGGTCTTCGTGGGAGAAAACGAGGACGGCATGTGCGTCTCGTTCGAGTCGTTCCCCTACCGCAAGTTGGGCTACACGCCGACCAAGGAGCTCGGCCCGGGCGAAATCGTCTCCGTCTCCAACAACCGCATGATCACCCTCGTGCCGCCGCGCGATACGATGAAGATCTGCGCGTTTCTCTGGACGTACTACGGCTATCCCAATTCGATCTACGAGGGCTCGGGCGTGGAGAAGTCCCGCACCACCAACGGCGAGATCCTGGCCAAAAACGACCGCGAAAATGGCGGCATTCCGGCGGTGGACTACGTCGGCGGCGTGCCGGATTCGGGGCTGGCGTACGGGCAGGGCTATGCCTACGAGGCGGGCCTCCCCTTTGGACGGGCCATCATCAAGTACACGCCCACGTGGTCCCGCTCGTTTACACCGTCCAATCAGAAAGAACGCAACCGCGTGGCGCACATGAAGCAACTGCCGGTGACGGACTACATCGAAGGCAAAGACCTGCTCTTCGTGGACGACTCCATCGTCCGCGGCACGCAGCTGCACGAGACGGTGGACTTTCTGTATCGCAACGGCGCGAAGAGCGTGCACATGCGTTCGGCCTCGCCGCCGGTGCTCTTCGGCTGCAAGTACTTGAATTTCTCGCGTTCCAATGACGACATGGAACTCTTGGCGCGGCGCGTCATCGACGAGTTAGAGGGCGAAGAGGGGCTCAACCACCTGGACGAGTACCTCGACGGCACCACCGAGCGCGGGCGCAAGATGCGCGACGTCATCGCCGAGAAATTCCACTTCGCTTCGCTCGAATACCAGACCCTTGAGGGCACGATCGAAGCCATTGGGCTTCCGCGCTGCAAACTGTGCACGTATTGCTGGACAGGAGAAGAAGATGACCCCCAATAAAAAGTCACAATCTGAAGCCTACAAAGCTGCCGGGGTGGACATCACGGCCGGCTATCGCGCCGTGGAGCTCATCAAAAAGGACATCGCCCGCACGACGACGCCGGGCGTGTTGTCGGATCTGGGCGGTTTCGGCGGCCTCTTCAAGCCCGACATCAGCGGCATGAAGGAGCCCGTGCTCGTGAGTGGGACGGATGGCGTGGGCACCAAACTCAAGTACGCCTTCACCTTGGATAAGCACGACACCATCGGCATCGACTGCGTGGCGATGTGCGTCAACGACATCCTCTGCGTGGGCGCCCAACCGCTCTTTTTCTTGGACTACATCGCCTGTGGGAAGAACGACCCCGAGCGCATTGCCCAAATCGTAAAGGGCGTGGCCGACGGCTGCGAGCAGTCCGGCATGGCGCTCATCGGCGGAGAAACCGCGGAAATGCCGGGTTTCTACCGAGAAGACGAGTACGACCTCGCCGGCTTTGCCGTGGGCATTGTGGACCGCGAAAAGATGCTCGACGTGAAAAACGTCAAGCCCGGCGACCGCGTGATTGCGCTGCCGTCCTCCGGACTGCATTCGAACGGATTCTCTCTCGTGCGAAAGATTCTGGACGCCAACGAGTACACGGACTACGACACGCGCTACCAGGTGCTGGACGGCAAGAATCTGGGCGAGGCGCTCTTGGAGCCGACGCGTATCTACGTCAAACCCGTACTCGCCCTCTTGGAGGATGTGCGCGTGAAGAGCATAGCGCACATCACGGGCGGCGGTTTCTTTGAGAACATCCCGCGCGCGTTGCCGGAGGGGTTGGGCGTCGCCATCAACAAGAGCGCACTGCGCCAGCCCTTCCTCTTCAAGTACATCCAGGAAGCGGGCAAGATCACCACACACGACATGTACAACACCTTCAACATGGGCGTGGGCATGATCCTCATCGTCTCCCCGAACGAGCTGGGCAAGGCGCTGGAGATCTTGCAGGCAGAGGGCGAAGACGCCTTCCTCTTGGGCGAAGTGGTCTCGTCGCCGGAAGCGGTGATCTTCTGATGGGCGCGCAACGCGTCCCCGTCGCCGTCTTCGTCTCGGGCGGCGGCACCAATTTGCAGGCGCTGATCGACGCACAGACGCGTGGCGCGCTAACGCCCGCTGAGATCGTGCTCGTGGTGTCGGATCGCGCCGATGCCTATGCTTTAGCGCGCGCTCAAAAAGCCGGCATCCCCACGCTGACCGCGACGTCCCAAGACGCCCGCGGCGACGCCTGGGACACGCGAGTGCTCGACGCGCTCCGAGACGCCCAGGTGGAACTCATCGTGCTCGCCGGCTTCTTGCGAGTGCTCTCGCATCGCTTCGTCGACGCCTATCCGAGCCGCATCTTGAACATTCACCCGGCGCTGCTCCCCGCCTTCGGCGGACGGGGCTACTACGGCCTGCACGTGCATGAGGCGGTCCTCGCCCACGGCGTGCAGGTGACCGGGGCCACTGTCCACATCGTCAACGAAGAGCCGGACGGCGGACCCATCGTGGCGCAAAAGGGCGTGCGGGTTCTCCCGGACGACACGCCGGAAGTCTTGCAGCGTCGCGTCATGGAAGAAGCGGAGTGGGTGCTCTTGCCGCTCGTGACAGCGACGATGGCGCGACGCATCGCCGACGGGGTGACGGGCGAGGCGCTCCAAAAGCCCCTGGATCCCGCCTGCCGCGTCCTGTCCTTGGATCTGCCCGAAGCGATGGATGAAGCACTTTCGACCCTTCCGGTCCAAGACATCACACCCGCGCAGTCCGGCACACAAGTGGGCGATGCCGTCCCCCTGTGGAACCTCGTCACAGGCAACCCCTATCCCGGGCGCGGCATTGCGCTCGCCCATGGCCCACACGGGGAGACGCTCGTGGCATACTTCATCATGGGGCGCAGCGCGAACAGTCGCAACCGCGTGTTCCGCCTCGCGGGCGACGACCTCTACACCGAAGCGCACGACCCCGCGCTCGTGGAAGACCCGTCCCTCATCATCTACCGCGCGCTCTCGCATCCCACCGTGGACGGCGAGCGCGTGACCGTGGTCACCAACGGCGACCAGACGGACACCATTCTGGACGGACTTTCACAAGGGCTCTCGTTTGACGACGCTTTGAAGACGCGGCGCTTTGAACCAGACGGACCCCATTTCACTCCGCGCATTTCCGGGCTCCTTCAGAAGGACGCCCTGAAGCTCTCCATCTGGAAAGCACTGGACGGCGCCGGCGAGAAAGCCGGCTACTTCTCTTTCGGGTACGAAGCCCAGCCCGGCATCGGCTACTTCATTTCGACCTACCAGACCGATGACGCGGTGCTGCCCACGTTCAGCGGCGAGCCGCTTCGCTTTGCCTTCGACGGCGACGCCCATGCGTTCACGGAGCACCTCTGGGATGCGCTCGATGCCGAAAATCGCATCGCCCTCTACGTCGAGTCCACGGGACCTCAAGGTGAGATTCACGAATCCCGCAGCCGTTTTGCCGACGGGGCGGTTCTCTGACGTCGCTTTACAGGCGACGCCTTTTTCGTTACTCACGCGCTTTTTCGCTACTGTCGAATGAATAAGGAGCTTTGCATGGACGAACACAATCGTTATGTTTCCCCGCTTTCCACGCGCTATGCGAGCGACGAGATGCAATTCCTCTTCTCGTCCAATCACAAGTTTCGCCTGTGGCGCGAACTGTGGATTGCCTTGGCCCGTGCCGAAAAGGAACTGGGCCTTCCCATCACCGACGCCCAGATTGCCGAGATGGAGGCCGTGAAAGACGACATCAACTACGACGTCGCCGAGGCACGGGAGCGCGAAGTGCGCCACGACGTCATGAGCCACGTCTACGCCTTTGGGCAGCAAGCGCCCCACGCGGCGCCCATCATCCACCTGGGCGCGACGAGCTGCTATGTGACGGACAACACGGACCTCATCATCCTGCGCGAAGCCGCCGAGATCATCCTGCAGAAGGCCGCACAGGTGTTGGACAACCTCGCGCACTTCGCAGACCAATACAAAGACGTGCCCGCCCTTGCCTACACGCATTTGCAGCCGGCGCAGCTCACCACGCTCGGCAAGCGGGCCACGCTCTGGATGAATGAACTCGTCATGGACATCGAACACCTCCAGTTCGAGATCGACCACATCGCCCTGCGCGGCGCGAAGGGCACCACGGGTTCCCAGGCGAGTTTCCTCGATCTCTTCGATGGCGACGCCGAGAAGGTGCGTGCGCTGGACTTGAAAATCGCCGAAGCATTCGGCTTTTCGCGTCTCATTCCGGTCACCGGACAGACCTATTCGCGCAAGATCGACAGCGCCTTTTTAGCCGTGCTCTCGGGGATCGCCCAGAGCGCATCCAAGTTCGCCAACGACTTGCGCCTCTTGCAGTCCTTTGAAGAGATGGAAGAGCCGTTCCAGAAAGACCAGATCGGCTCGTCGGCCATGCCCTACAAGCGCAATCCCATGCGCGCGGAGCGCATCTGCGCGCTTTCCCGCTACGTCATGGTCGACGCCTTGAATCCGGCGATGACGGCTTCCGTGCAGTGGATGGAGCGCACCTTGGACGACTCGGCCAACAAGCGCCTCGCCGTGGCAGAGGCGTTCCTCGCCACAGACGCCATTTTGAACATCTACATGAACATCACCGAAGACCTCACCGTGTACGAAGAGGTCGTCCACCGTCGCGTCATGGCGAAGCTGCCCTTCATGGCCACGGAGAACATCATGATGGAATCGGTGAAGCGCGGGGCAAACCGTCAGGAGATCCACGAGATCATCCGCGTCCACTCGCATGCAGCGGCCAAGGCGGTCAAAGAAGGGGCCGAAAACGACCTCATCGCCCGTTTGGCGAACGACCCGCGCATCCCGCTCTCGGAGGACGAAATTCGCTCCGAACTCGATCCGAAGCGCTACATCGGGTTGGCGCCACAGCAGGTCGAGGCGTTTCTCGCGGACGTGGCACGCCCGCTGATCGCCCAGACCCTCAAAGCACACGAAACGGCGACGCTGCGCGTTTAGGAGGTTATTATGGAAAAATTTGAATTAAAATACGGCACCAACCCCAATCAGAAGCCGGCCTACCTGGACCGCAGGGATGGGGCTGCGCTACCCTTTACCATCTTGAACGGCCGCCCCGGCTACATCAATTTTTTGGACGCCTTGAACTCCTGGCAGCTCGTGCGGGAGTTGGATCACGCCCTCCATCTGCCTGCGGCGGCGTCATTTAAGCACGTTTCGCCCACGTCTGCGGCGCTGGGGCTTCCCCTGCCAGAAGCCCTCAAAAAGGCCTCATTTGTCAATGACATCGAGGGCCTGGATGATTCGCCGCTCGCCTGCGCCTACGCCCGCGCCCGCGGCACCGACCGCATGAGTTCCTTCGGGGACTGGGCGGCGCTCTCGCGCGAGGTGGACCTCACGACGGCCCGGATCTTGAAGCGAGAAGTCTCGGACGGTGTCATCGCGCCTTCGTATACGCCAGAAGCGCTGGAGCTTTTGAAAACCAAGAAAAACGGCAATTACAACATCATCCAGATCGACCCCGCCTTTGAGCCGGACGAAGAAGAGTCCAAGGAAGTCTTCGGCGTGCGCTTTACGCAGAAGCGCAACGATGCACAGTTTATGCCGGACGCGCTGGGTGACATCGTCACAAAGCGCACCGACCTCTCTGCCGAAGCGGCGCGGGACCTCGTGGTGGCGCTCTACACACTTAAGTACACGCAGTCCAATTCGGTGGCCTTTGCCACGGACGGTCAGGCCATCGGCGTGGGAGCAGGGCAGCAGTCGCGCATTCACTGCGTGCGCCTCGCCGGGGACAAAGCGGACACGTGGCTCTTACGGCAGAGCGAGCGCGTGCTGAACCTCCCGTTCCAAGAGGGGCTGCCCCGTGCCATTCGGGACAACGCCATCGACCAGTTCCTGCACGCCTATGAACAGGACGTGACGGCGGACGGCGTCTGGCAGACGCTCTTCACGGAGCCCGTCGCCCCCTTGCGTCCAGAAGAGCGCGAGGCGATCCTGAAGGCGTCCCGTCCGGTCGTCCTCGCGAGCGACGCCTTCTTCCCCTTCCCGGACAACATCCAGCGCGCCGCGCAGAGCGGCGTCGTCGCCATCGCGCAGCCGGGAGGCTCCACGCGAGATGCGCAGGTCATCCAAGCGGCCGACGACTTCGGCATGGTCATGGTCTTCACGCATCAGCGTCTGTTCCACCATTAACTCGCTTCGGGAGGAAGTCATATGAATCTTTTGGTCATTGGCGGCGGCGGGCGCGAACACGCCATCGTCCGCGCCATTCGCAAAAATCCGAATGTGGATCGCGTCTTCTGCATTCCGGGTAACGACGGCATGCCGGAGGCCACGCCGTTTCCCATCGACGTCATGGACACCCAGCGGCAGATCACCTTTGCGCAAACCGAGCACGTGGACTTCGTCATCGTGAGTCCCGATGACCCGCTGGTCGCGGGCGCGGCGGATGCCTTTCGCGATGCCGGCTTTCAGACCTTCGGCCCGTCTAAACAGGCGGCGCAGCTGGAGGGCTCGAAGGCCTTCGCCAAGGCGTTCATGCAGCGCCACCACATTCCGACGGCGGCCTACGAGGTGTTCGACGATGCCCAGGCCGCATACGCCTACGTGGAAGACGAGGCCCGCGCGGGGCATTTGCCCCTCGTGGTGAAGGCCGACGGGCTCGCGCTGGGCAAAGGCGTCACCATCGCCGAGACGCTGGAAGAGGCGAAGGAAGCGATTCACCGCCTCATGGAAGAAGGACAATTCGGCGACAGCGGCCGCGAGGTCGTCATCGAGGAGTTTTTGGAGGGCCCGGAGGTCACGGTGCTCTCCCTCACGGACGGCCACACCGTGGTGCCGCTCCTCTCGTCGATGGATCACAAGCGCGCCTACGACGGAGACGAGGGCCCGAACACGGGCGGCATGGGGGTCATCGCGCCGAATCCGTATTACACGGATGAGATCGCTGCAAGGTGCATGGAAGAGATCTTCACGCCGACGCTTAACGGCATGGCGGAGGAAGGCGCGCCGTTTACGGGCTGTCTCTACTTCGGGCTGATGCTCACCCAAGACGGCCCGAAGGTCATCGAGTACAACTGCCGCTTCGGCGATCCGGAGGCGCAGGCGGTCTTGGCGCTTCTGGAGAGCGATCTCTTAACGGCCCTGCAGGCCACGACGGACGGCACGCTATCGCCGGAGATGGTGCGCTTTGCCGACGGCGCGTCCTGCTGCGTGATCTTGGCCTCGGACGGCTATCCGCTGCACTACGAAAAGAATCTGGAAATCACCATCCCGCGCGACGTGGCAGACAAGGTCTACGCGGCCGGCATCCGCAAAAAGGGCTCCACACTCTACACCAACGGCGGACGCGTGGTGGGCGTGGTGGAGACGGCGCCCACGCTCGAAGAGGCCATCAACGCCGCCTACCAGACGGCCGCGCGCGTGACGTTTGCGAACAAGGTGTTTCGCCGGGACATCGGCCAAAGAGCCCTCCGCGTCTTGCGCGCGGGCAAAGGAGGAAAAGCATGATTCGTCGCATCTATGTGGAAAAACGGCCGCCGCACAACGGCGAGGCGCTGGCGCTCTTGGAGGATGTGCATCACTTCTTAGAGATCCCGGGCGCCACGGGCGTGCGCATTCTGCATCGCTACGATGTGGAGAATGTGGACGAGGACACCTATGCGCGCGCCGTAGAGACGGTCTTTTCGGATCCCAATGTGGATCAGATCGTGGAAGACGTCCCCGCCGCGGATCTCGTCATTGGCGTCGAGATGCTGCCCGGTCAGTTTGACCAGCGTGCGGATTCTGCGGCGCTGTGTCTGCGCCTCATCGCGCCCGTGGAGGACGTGCGCGTGGCGTCGGCCACGATCTACGCCTTCACCGGCACGTTTACGGACGAGGAGGCGGAGCGCCTTCGCGAGCATCTCATCAACCCTGTGGAAGCGCGGGAGGCGCGGGGCGATGTGCCGCAATCTCTGGCGTGGACGCTCACCACGCTGAAGGCCGTGCCGTCGGTGGACGGCTTCATCGAGGCCGCGGACGACGCGCTTGAGGCGCTGCGGGAGGACTGGGGGCTGGCGATGGATCTGGACGATCTGCGCTTCTGCCAGGACTACTTCCGCAGCGAGAAGCGCAACCCCACCGAGACGGAAATTCGCATGATCGACACGTATTGGTCGGATCACTGCCGTCACACCACGTTTCAGACCATCATCGACGATGTGCACTTTGAGGATCCCCTCCTGCAACAGTCCTATGAGCACTACTTGGCGCTGCGCGAGGAGACGGGCGATCACAAGCCCATCTGTCTCATGGACATCGCCCTCATCGGGGCGCGGTCGCTCAGGCAGCGTGGCCTCCTCCAAAACGAAGACAAATCGGAGGAGATCAACGCCTGCACGGTGAAGATTGACGTCCACGTGGACGGGCGGACGGAGCCGTGGCTCTTGCTCTTCAAAAACGAGACGCACAACCATCCGACGGAAATTGAGCCGTTTGGCGGGGCGTCCACGTGCATCGGCGGGGCCATCCGCGATCCTCTGGCGGGGCGGGCCTACGTCTATGCGGCCATGCGCGTGACGGGCGCGGCGGATCCGCGCACGCCCATGGCGAAGACGCTCCCCGGCAAATTGCCGCAACGCAAGATCACCGTGGATGCAGCGCAGGGCTATGCCTCCTACGGCAACCAAATTGGTCTGGCGACGGGGATCGTCCACGAGGTGTACCATCCGGCGTATGCGGCGAAGCGCATGGAGATTGGCGCGGTCGTCGCGGCGGTGCCAGAGGATCAGGTGCAGCGTGAGACGCCGGCGGCGGGCGATGTGGTCGTCTTGCTGGGCGGCCGTACCGGGCGCGACGGCATCGGCGGGGCGACGGGGTCGTCCAAGGCGCACACGCTCCACTCGGTGGAAACGGCAGGCGCGGAAGTGCAAAAAGGCAACGCGCCGGAAGAGCGCAAATTGCAGCGCTTCTTCCGCAATCCGAAGGCGTCGCGCATGATCAAGCGCATGAACGACTTCGGGGCGGGCGGCGTGTCGGTCGCCATCGGGGAGCTGGCGGACGGCATTCGCGTCGATCTGGACCGGGTGCCCAAGAAGTACGCGGGCTTGAGCGGGACGGAGCTTGCGATCAGCGAATCGCAGGAGCGCATGGCGGCCGTCATCGCGGCGAATGACGTGGACGCCTTCTTGGCCATGGCGGCGGAGGAAAACCTCGAGGCGACATTCGTGGCGCGCATTCAGGAGGATCCGCGTCTGGTGATGACGTGGCAGGGACAGACGATTGTGGACGTGTCGCGTGAGTTCTTGAATTCGAATGGCGCGGAAAAGCACATTTCGATTGACGCCGCGCCGGCGCTGTGGACGGCGGCGGATCTGGAGGCTTCGTCCACGGATCTGAACACGCTGGTGGTCGACTTCGCTACGGATCTGCGTCACGCGGATCAGCACGGCCTCGTGGATCGCTTCGATTCGACCATTGGGGCGGGAAGCGTCCTCATGCCGTACGGTGGCGCGTACCACGCGACGCCCATTCAGGCCATGGTGCACTTGGTGGCGCGCCTCGAAGGCCATACGGATACGGCGTCGTACATGTCGTTTGCGTATCTGCCGGAGATCGCCGAAAAAAGTCCGTATCACGGCGCGTATCTCGCGGTGGTCGAGTCGCTCGCCAAACTCTTGGCGACGGGGGCGTCGCGGGAGAACACCTATTTGACGTTCCAGGAGTACTTCGCGCGGCCGGATGACGTGCCGTCGCGGTGGAGCCAGCCGCTTTCGTCTCTGCTGGGCGCGCTGGACGCACAGCTCGCGATGGGCGTAGGGGCCATCGGCGGCAAGGATTCGATGTCGGGCACGTTCGAGCAGATGGATGTCCCGCCGACGCTGGTGTCCTTTGCCATCACGTCGGATTCGGCGACGCGGGTGCTTTCGCCGGAGTGGAAGTCGCCGCAGGCGACGCTGTCCTTGCTCGCTCCTCAAGAAGACGCCGCTTCCGGGCTGCCCTCGACTGATTCGCTGCACGCGTTGTTCGATGCGGTTGCCGCGCTTTCGCAGCGAGAGGATGTGGAGAGCATCGTGGCGCTGGGGGCAGACGGCCTCTTGGGCGCGCTCTTGGACGCCGCGGCTGGAAACCGCATCGGTGCATGTCTCGAAGCGGACGTGGACGCGGCGCTGCTCACGCATCCATTCGTCGGCGGCTTCCTCGTGGCGTCGAAAGCGCCGGTGGAGGACGACGCTCACTACATCGCGCGTGTCATTGGCGAGACGACGGAGGCGTACACGCTCGTGCAAGGCGAGGTGTCCATCGACTTAAAAGAGATCGAGGCGTTGCGTCGGGCGACGCTTGAGGACATCTTCCCGACGGAGCCGGATGAAGAGCCGGCGCCGCTGACACCGGAAGCGCTGGATGCGGTATCGCTCGCCGCTACCGCGGCAGAAGCGAAAACGGCGGCCCCGCTTGACGCCAGTCCGGTGGGTTCAACTCGTTCGGTTGGCCGTTTCGACGTCCGCGGTGACGAAGGCGGCGTACAAAGTGGCGCGGAACGTGCCGCAACGTCGTCCTTTGCGGCGGATCAGCCGCGTGTCGTCATCCCGGTCTTCCCCGGCACGAACTGCGAAGTGGATTCGGCGCGTTACGTGGCGGATGCCGGCCTCGTACCGGACATTCAGATCATCCGTAACCAGACGGCGGAAGACATCGCCCGTAGCGTGGACGCCATGGCGGATGCCATCGCCCGGGCGCAGGTTCTGTTTTTGCCTGGTGGCTTCTCTGGCGGCGATGAGCCGGAGGGTAGCGCCAAGCTCATCAACGCCTTCTTCCGCAACGAAAAGCTCCACGAGGCGGTCATGGATCTCATGGATCAGCGTGGCGGCCTCATCCTGGGCATTTGCAACGGCTTCCAGGCGCTCGTGAAATTGGGGCTTCTGCCCTATGGCAAAATCGTCGCCCCCAGTGAAGCCCGCGTCTCGCTGACGTACAACACCATCGGCCGGCACCAGTCGCAGATGGTGCGGACGCGTCTGGTCTCGACGGCATCGCCGTGGCTTGCGCATCGCAAGCCCGGAGACATGCTCTACGTGCCCATCTCCCACGGCGAGGGTCGCATCGATATGCCCGAAGAACTGCTCGGCAATCTGTTCAAGAACGGCCAAGTGGCGTCGCAATACGTCGATGCCACAGGTGCGCCGTCCATGGCCATCGCCGACAATCCGAACGGATCCATGGGCGCCATCGAAGGCCTCCTCTCTCCCGACGGCCACATCTTCGGCAAGATGGGACACAGCGAGCGCGTCGGCCAGTACCTGTACCAGAACCTGCCTCCCGTCGAAGACCTCGAACTCTTCAAGGCCGCGCGCGCCTTCCTCACGCGGGTGTGACCCAGAGCGATCAGGCTACACCCTCCCGTGGCGACGCTGGGGACGCCGCGCCAAACATGGCGTATTCCCACATTGCACGATATGCCGTGTACAGGGATCCCGCGCCAAACATGGCGTATTCCCACTTTGCGCGATATGCCGTGTACAGGGGCCCCACGCCAAAGCCGGGACTCTTTCGTTCAGCATCGCCACGACCGGGCCTCTGCTGAAGTTTGTTTTGACAGCTATGACTGACCCTCTTATTACCATTCATTCTTCAAATCTGTTGAACGCAAGAGCACACACATCTTTCTTAATGAAGGTTCTTTACCCTTTATCCTTAATAAAAGACCGCCAAGTCAACTTCACCTTTTGGAGCGCTATAGTGGAACGCAATTCCGATTATCGATATAATCGGACAAGGCCAATGACAAGAGTCGATTTGCGTTCCATGACGCGTTCACGAAACCGATTTGGCACACGACTACAAAAGGAGAAGAGATGGAAGCCAAAAATCAATCTGTGATGAAGGCCTTTGAGATCATTGAACGATTGTCCGAGCATCCCAAAGGCCTTTCGCTTGCAGAACTAAGCGATTTACTACAGTCGAATAAGACCACGTTGTTGCGCTTTTTGTCAAGTTTGAGGGAGATGGGATATGTGGATCAGAAGCCGGATAAGACCTACCGGCTGACTCTGAAGCTGTATGCGCTTTCGAGTCGCGTGATGAACGAGCAGTCTCTCGTCCAAGTGGCTCGGCCCCATTTGAAGGCACTGGCGCATGAAATTGATGAAGTAGTGCACCTCGTAATTGAAGATGACCTCTACGTCATCTATGTGGACAAAGTGGAATCCGACCACCCCGTGACGATGCGCTCCCGCATCGGCGCCCGTGCGCCGATGATCGTGACCGGCGTGGGCAAAGCGCTGATGGCCGAAAAAAGCGATGCCGAGATTCGCCACATCTGGGAAGCCTCACCGCATGAGAAGCGCACGCCACAGACCATCCTCACATTCGAGGCCTTCATGAAGCGCATGGAAGAGACGCGTCGTACTGGCATCGCCTACGACCTCGAGGAGAACGAAGAAGACATCATGTGCACTGCTGCCGTCATCCACGGCGCGGGACACCAAGTGATGGCCGCGCTTTCCGTCACGGGGCCTACCTATCGCATGAAAGACAAGATGGGGCACGCGCTCGATGAACGGGTGCGCCAAACCGCTAGGGCCATTTCCCGAGATTTAGGCGACGTCCTCGAATAGCCTCGATTTGGAGACACTCGAGCGTTATGGGTCGTTATGGGTCTCGAAATTCATGGGATATCGCCAATATGCGATTTTCAACTGAAGGATTCATCGTTATTCAGGACAAATTTGTGATGGCTAGTTCACAAATCGACATTGCAACCACTCCGGCTGGACGTATCGTGTGGTTGAAAAATTGATTTCGGATTTAGCGACATAAAATCGTCCTTAAAACGTCAGGGCAAAAGAGCGATTATCCATTTTCAACTGAAGCCCACATTGAGACGTCAAAGAAATGGCTCGAAAAACCGATTATATATTCTAAATAATTAATTCTTATACTATTTTACTCTCGTTGTTCCAACAGTGTCATTTTGCTTGACGCCCTTTGGGATGACATGATCGCTGACCGACGAAAAAACACCAAAAGGGGGTTGACAACCTCATTTTTGCTTTGTATCCTCATGTTAGTTTCATTAATAGAAATCACGTTCTGTTATTCGGAATAACTTGACGAGCTTCCGACAGATTACCACGCAGACCATGCCGCTCGCCAAAGGGACGGGCGACGTCGTATCCCGATGTCCCCGCCTGTGACCCGGCGGAGCGACGCCAATGCGCAACATCGCTCACGTCGCCCGCCTCAGAGGAAAACGTTTAGAAAAGGAGAACTGATGAAACGCCAAAAAACCCTCGGCATCATTCTGGTGCTCGTCCTCATGCTCACCCTTACGGCTTGTGTCCGCCCGGGTGAAGCCGCCGGAGGACGTCGAATCATCCGCATTTCACACGGACAACCGGAAGCCCACCCCATTCATATCGCCTTAAACGGCATGAAAGAGGAAATCGAAAGTAAGCTCGGCGACAAGTACGAAGTGCAAATCTACGCCAACGGCCTCTTGGGCGATACGAAAAACGCCCTTGAGCTGACCCAGACGGGCGCCTTGGACTTCGTCGTCGGCAGCGCGTCCAACATGGAGACGTTCAACCCACTGTATTCCATCTTCTCCATGCCCTACCTCTTTGTGAACGAGGACGCCTACCACGAAGTGATGGCCAACGACGACATCACGGACAAAGTGTATCAATCCACTATAAATAGCGGCGTCCTCTCCGTCGGCTGGTTCGATGCCGGCACGCGCAACTTCTACGGCACCAAGCCGTTCAAAACCGTGGACGACCTAAAAGGCCTAAAAATCCGCGTCCAGCCGTCCCCGATGAACGTCCAGATGATGCAAGCTTTCGACGCCGGCGCCGTGCCCATGGGATTCGGTGAAGTCTACACCGCACTCCAGAACGGCACCATCGATGCCGCCGAAAACAACGAATTCGCCCTGACTTCAGTGAAACACGGCGAAGTGGAAGCGGCCGCCGGCACATCCGACTCCGTGCGCATCATCCGTTAAAGCCTGACCGCGCTTGGTCACGCGTGGCGATGCTGAGGCTCCCACGTCCATGGCTGATTCCCAGAATACGCCGCCCGCCGGATGCGGGCGTGCACCCAAGCAAAAAGGCTGCCCCTCCAAACGCGAAGGGGCAGCCTTTTTGCATGCGCGAGGGCCTTTCCCCGCACTCTGATCGTGTCGATTATTTTGTGAATTTCCCCGCAAAGGCGACGAACGCGTCCACGAAGGACTGCAAAAACTCCTGTGTTTCTTGCGCCACGGTTCTTTCAAACAAACGTCCTCAGGACGTGGCCTTCCGCTCCCGCGCGTCCCAGTACGCCTGCTGTAACGCGCGCATCACGGCATCGCGATCCTCGTCGGACAACTCGCCCCCGCTGAACATGGCCCGCATCTCCGTCACGAGGCGCTCCGCCTCCGCACGACCGGCCTCCGGCGACGCAAACAGAGGCTCCTCCGTCGGCTCACTTTCCGCAATAAGCTCCGCTCGAGAGAGGCCAAACAGCGCAGCCAAACGGTCGTACGTCTCACGCTGCTTCGGGTAACTCGTGCCATTTTCATAACTCACGACGGTGCGCGTCGACACCCCCAACTGCTCGGCCAACTCTCTTTGCGTCCATCTCTTTTGACGGCGATACAGACGCACTTTCTCCCCAAAGGTCATCCCATCCTCCTTTTCCAGCATCCCCCTGCCAGAGCGTTTCAGAAAAGTGAAGAGATTCTTCACTTTTATCTTGACAAAGTGAAGTTTATCTTCGTATAATCTTCCTAAACACGCAACTTATCTTCCTCTATTTTCAACGAAGAGGCGCGCACTGTCAAGGAGAACCCATGAGACGCCAAATCCTGCATGTCGACATGAACCACTTCTACGCCTCCGTAGAACAGGCCTACAATCCGGCGCTGCGGGGCATCCCCATGGCCGTCACCGGTAAGGCCTCCGAACGGCACGGCATCATCCTGGCCAAATCGCCGGAAGCCAAAGCCATGGGCGTCAAAACCAGTGAAGTCATTTGGCAGGCCCGACAGAAGTGCCCCAACCTCGTGCTCGTGGACGCGCACTTCGAACGCTACCACACCTTCTCCCGCTTGGCGCAGGGGATCTACCTCCAATACACCGACCGCGTCGAACCCTACGGCATGGACGAATGTTGGCTCGACGTCACCGGTTCCACGCGCCTGTTTGGCGATGCTGAACGCATCGCCACGGACCTCCGCCGGCGCATTAAAAAGGAACTGGGCGTCACGGTCTCCATCGGCATCAGCGACAACAAGATCTTCGCCAAATTGGGGAGCGACTACAAAAAGCCGGATGCCCAGACGCTCATGACGAGAGACAACATGGTCGAACGCGTCTGGCCACTTCCCGCCAGCGACCTGCTCTTCGTGGGCCCACACACGCGGCAAGCTCTGACTCATTTTGGCATCCACACCATCGGAGAGATCGCCCAAAGTGATCCGGACTTGCTGCACCACCGCTTTGGCATCAACGGCTACTACCTCTGGCGCGCTGCAAACGGCCTCGATGCCACGCCCGTCGCCCGATACGGCGAGAAACCGCCCCCGCAGTCCATCAGCTGCGGCACGACGTTTACGCAAGACCTCAAGACGCGCGATGAAGTGGAACTCTGTCTCCTGCGCCTGGCCGAGACCGTCGAACAGCGCCTCATCGGCGAGCACTTCGCCGCCACACACCTCTCTTTGTCGTTACGGGATCGCAACCTCGAGTACACTGGCGGCGAAGTGCACTTGGACTACCCCACTACCAACGCCACGTCCCTTTTAGGCCCGGCGATGCTGATCGCCGACCGCTACCGCGATCCCAATACGCCGCTGCGCGCCATGACCCTCTCGGCCACCCACCTCGTCCCGGCAGAACAAGCCGTTCAAAGCGCCGTGTTTTCGGACATCATGCGCTTTGATAAGCGCGAAAAAGTGAGCCGCACCATGCACTCCCTTCGCCACCGATTTGGCGACAAGGCGGCGGAGCGCGCGTCCCTTGCGACGTTTTCTTTGGCGCATTTGGACGCCGCGCGAGCGACGATGCCCGTCAATTTGTTTGCCACACTGGGGCGCATGAAAGAGAGAGATATGGTAGGATAAGCGAGGAAAAGAGAAAGGTTGAGAGAAGAAAGGAAGGCCCCTGTGATTTACACCGTCACCATGAATCCGTCCGTCGACTTCATTTCAAGGCTCGAAGAAGTGCGCGCCGGACGATCCAATTACTCCAAAGAAGATGACATGTTCGCCGGCGGCCGCGCGCTAAATGTGTCGCGTATTCTCAAAACGTTGGACGTGCCGACCACCGCAACGGGGTTCGTCGGCGGCCACACGGGCGCCTTTATTGAAGAAGCGCTGGATCAAGAAGGCATCTTGCACGACTTCATCCACACGCAAAACAGCACGCGCCTGAACCTCTCGCTCTTTGTGAATCACATCGAAACTCGCATCTTGGGACGAGGCGCTGACGTGTCCCTCGAAGAAGTGAATCAGCTCATGTACTACCTTTCGCGCGTGCGCGAAGGCGATTTTCTCGTCATCGCCGGTTCGCTGCCGCCCAATCTGTCCTCGGAAGTCTACCAGCGCATGGTGGAGATTTCCGTCGTCAACGGCGCGTCCTTCTTGCCAGCCATCCGCGCCGAAGACCTGGCGCCTCTGATCGAAAAGAAGCCCCTGTTGATCACGCCCACCTTGGAGGACTTGCAGGTCCTGTCCGGAACTGACGTGAAGACAAAAGAGGAAGCCGCGGCCGCTGGCGTCGAGCTCGTGGAACGTGGCGCGAAAAACGTCATCGTCAACATGGAACGCGAGGGTTCTCTCTTCATCAACGAAGCGAAAGACGTCTTTGAAGCGAACGGCCCCCAAGCGGCCATCTTGTCGCAGACCTACACCAATATGTCTCTGATCGCCGGCTTCATCGGCCACTACATGCGCACTAGCGACCCGCAGGAGTCGTTCCGCGCCGCCCAAGCGGCAGCCAACGCCGCGTACTACGTGGAGGCCTTGCCGACGCGAGAACAGGTGTACGCCGAATTCGAGAACGTGCACATTCTACCTTACGCCTGAGCGTCTGGCGGCGCCTCCCAATCCGGCGCATTCACCACGGCTACAAAGCGTCCGTCGGCTTGGCGGATGCGCCGCAGGCGTTTTTGAAACTCCGGCCGCTTCATCCAGAGCTCCTGACCGCAGCCGGAGCAGATGAGGCGGTAGTCGATGCCCGTGCGCTTGACGGTCCACTCGTTGGTTCCGCACGCATGCGGCTTTTTCAGTTGCACCACGCTGCCCACTCCCACTTTGGCCATGGGATTCTCCTTTCGGGTACAGTAACGCCCCTCTATCGTCGACGAGGGGCTTCCTTTTATTCTGGCTGCTCCGGCTTATTCTGGCTGCTCCGGCCGTTCCGGAACGAGGGGCGCGTCATACGCGCCGATGGCCTGCAACTCTTCGATCATGATCTCACGCATCCGGCGCGGCGCCGTGAAGAAGTCGTCCATTTGGGTCTGCGCGCCAATCGTCACCGTATAGCTGAACGGATGCATGGCGTCGACGCCTATCCAGTACGGCAAGCGCACAAAGTGATCGCCCGCCTCTGCTTCGAGGCGCACGGCCATGTCCTGCACCAGCCCCTTTGCCTGTTCAATGGAAATGCCGTAGGGGATGTCGATGGAGATATCCGCTTGCAGCGGCCCGTGGCCGTAGTTCGCGATGACTTTCACTTCGGCGTTGGGGATGATGTAGAGCATCCCGGTGTAGCCCCGCACCACCACCTGGCGCAGGCGCAGTTCCTTCACCTCTCCCGTAATCGTATTTTGCAACGTCACGTAATCACCCACATTGATGGTGTTGTCAAAGAGCAAGAGCGCGCCGCTGATGATGTCGCTCACCACGCGCTGTGCGCCCAGCGCCACGGCAATTCCGCCAATCCCGGCCGCCGTCAAGAGCGACGCCGTATTGATGCCGAAGATGCTCAAGATGGCGCTGAGGGCAAAGAACCACACCACCACGCGCACGACGTTGACGATGAGCGAATGATAGGTGCGCACGCGCTGGACTTCTCCCAACACGGGACGCCGTGCGCTCATCCGGTCGATCAGGCGGTCGATCCCCTTTAAGAGGAAAAGGGCCAGTATGAGCACGACGACCACCAAGACCATCTGAATTAAAAAAGACGGAAGTCCCAAGGACGCGGCCACTGTCTTTGCCAAATTCTGCATCGTTCCTCTTTTCTGTCTTTTGCATTGAAATGCGCTCTGTCGTGGCATCGCCGCACCCGCTCATTCAGCGAATATGGCCGCCTCGCCGGAGGGAGAAGCGCTGCCTCGTCTCCAACCCCGCTCATTTCACGGGCACGACCTCCTCGCGGTAGATGAGAAGGGGTGCACCCCTTTCCGGTTCCACCTTCCGGACGAATTCACCCGTCTCTCGCTTTTCTTCGTTGCCACCGCTCAGGACAAGTGCGTGGGAGGCGCCCGCCACCACGAGGCTCGTTTCCCCCGCGGCGACGGCCTTGGGCTCAAAATCCAAGGGGCGACGCTCCCGCTCCTGTCCCGCTGCATCGTAGCGCACGAGAGCATCGCGCGTGACCACGGCGCAGCCGTCACTCTCTCGGGCGATGTCGACTACGTCCTGCCCCGGCAGCACTTTCGTCAGCACGCCGCTTTGGATGAAGTAGAGGGCTGTTTCACTTGCCGCAACAAAGCTGTCCGCCCCCGTGGACAAAAGCGTCGTCACGGGGCGCGTCACCGGCGTGCGAAACGCCGGCATCCGTCCCACCTGCGCTGCGGGAAGGGCCGAGAGCGCCGGATCCCGTTCGGCGTCCTCCGCGCTCTGTGCCGCCGGCACGGCCGACACATCCCAAGGCGTCGCCGAGAGGATGGTGCGCGTCGGCGTCTCCGCAATCAAGAGAGGCGAGAGGTCTACAAGCGTCGATCGCGCGCCGTCGATCTGGACGCCGGGGACATCGCCTTCTTCCGTCCAGGCGCGCCACGATTCGCCCGCCGCAAAGGCCCCCGGCGCGCCCTGCGTCACTTGCACGAAGTCGACGGCTCCGGTTTTTTCATCGATGCACAAGAAGCGGTCCGCCTTTTGGGCGACAAGGGTCCCCTCGCGTTCTCCCGTAGGAGGCAACACGCGCAGCGCGGTGTATCCCGTGTGCTCTTTTGTCCACAGAAGTGAGCCGTCTTTAGCTTGGAGCGCCGAAAGTGCGTCATTTTCCAAGATGAAGACATGGGCGCCGTAGGCAATTTGGGCCTGTGGCGTGAGGTCTTGCTTCCACCGCATCCCGTTTTGATCAAAGGCCGACAGCGTGTTGCCATCGCGAAAATAGACGTAGCCGTCGATGGCGCCGGCATCGGTCCACGTGTCGGACCAGGGAAGGGCAAAGGTTTCCTCCGGACGGGACCGATTGAGGCGCAAGAGGCCCACCACAATAAGCCCCACTACGAGCGTCGCGAGGAGCGCGAAGATGAACGAATTTCGCTTCGAACCTTGATTCTCCGCCATTTTCCCTCCTATGTTCAAAAACGGCACCCACTCGAAGAGCGGATGCCGTTTTTTCTATGGCAGCTGATAGGGGTACGACTTGTACCACAACTAGTATACCTTCTCAGCGCCGATTTTTCAACCTTTATTTCACACCGTCTCGCTCTTCTTGACGACGTTTCCACGCTTCAGCATCGTATTCAATGCGCACGGAATTGATGCGTTTGTTGGAAATCTCCTCGATTTTAAAGCGCATGCCCTGATATTCGATGAACGGATGCTCGCCGTCTTCCGGAATGCGCCCCATCAAAAAGTAGAGCAGACCGCCCAAGGTGTCGTAATCTTCGGTCTCTTCGTCGAATTCGGATTCGGTGTTGACGTTGAGTTCCTTAATGGACAGCGTCCCCTTCGCGAGATAGGTGTTGCGGGAAAGCTTTTCGATCTCCGGCTCGTCTTCGTCGTATTCGTCATCGATGTCGCCCACAATTTCTTCCAGCAAGTCCTCCATGGTCACGATGCCGGAGAAGCCGCCGTACTCGTCGATCAGAATGGACATGTGCCAGTTCTCATCCCGCATCTCGTTGAAGAGCTCGTTTACGTTCTTGCGCTCCGGCACGAAGTAAGCCGGGCGCATGATCTTGCGGATCTGGACGTTCTCAAACCCTTCGCTGTAGGCTTCTTGCAGGTAATCCTTGATGTAGAGCACGCCGATGATGTTGTCGATCTCGTCGTCGTACACCGGAATGCGCGAATAGCGCACCGAAAGGAGTTCGTCGATGTACTCCGTGTACGGGTCGTTGACGTCAATGGCAAACACTTCGGTGCGCGGCGTCATGATCTCCTCGGCCGATTTGTCGTCGAACGTGATGATGGAGTTGATCATTTCGCTCTCGTCTTTGTTGATGAGGCCCTGACTCTGGCCCACCTGCACGATGGACTTGATGTCGGACAGCGTCACTTTTTCTTCCATGGCGTCAATCTCCACACCCAACAGGTGCAGCACCCCATTCGTGCAAAACGAGAGGAAATTCACAAACGGTTTTAAGAGTTTGGACGCCCACCACAGAAAGTTGATGGCGCCGTTGGCAAAGCCCTCGGCGTTCTGAAGCGCCAGTCGTTTGGGCACGAGTTCGCCAAAGATGATGGTGAAGAGCGACAGCAAAATGGTGATGAGGATGGTGGCTATGCTCACCGCACTGGGCACCCCAACGGCGGCCAGTTTTCCACCCACATAGGTCGCCAAACCCGTCGCCGCATTGGCGGAGTTGAAGAACCCTGCCAGCGTGATGCAGACCTGAATCATGGATAGGAAGTGTGAGGGGTCTTCTAGCAGAGCCAGAATGCGCCTGGCTTTAACATCGCCCTCCGCTTCGCGTTCGCGCAAGCGGTTGGCATCTACGGAGACCAATGCCATCTCCGATGCCGCAAAAAACGCATTCACAAAGATTAAAATGGCAATAACCATCAACTGAAATAATATGCCCGTACTCCCGGCCCCCGGGTCGGTTACGCCTTGGTCCATTCATTCCTCCTCTATCGGACGCGATTGTATTCAAAGAGACACGCCTATCTTACCACAAATGGCCCGCCGCGTCTCAGATGAGAGGATGGACACCCGAGATTTGCAGGTAGAGGCAAGACCACGGCCATCACGGCTACGTTCACGATGATGGCGCCGATGGCGCCAAAGAACAGGATGGCAAAACTGACATTGGAGAAGCACGCGCTCACCCAATAGCCCCAAGCGGAGTTGAAGTCGATGTAATCGCCGAAGCCGGCGGACGCGTAGATGCCGCCGGTCAGATCGGGCCGCGCTTGCGAAAGGCCGCGCCGGGGTTCGTGATGATGGCCGGATCCTCCACGAAGACGCTGTAGCAGCCGTATCAACGACGGCCGTAGGGGGACATTCGAAATTTAATAAAAAAGCCGGCACATCCCGTCGTGGCAAATTTCATTTTTGGGCAAAGCCGTCTAGCATCGGAAAAATCGTAGGGGGAAAATCGAGTTTTTACGATCAGCGTCGCTTCGACGTGCCGGCAAAATCGACTTTGTCCTCAAGTGCGTATAGATTTGTCCCCACACATAGACGCATTTTGACTTTTTCCGCTCACTGCGTCTATTTTTGCCGTTAAAATATAGACGCAAAAAGCGCTTTTGCTCGTTTTGCCCACACCATTTTTCATGGTGTAGACGCTATGCAGCACTTTTTCAAAAATGCCCACACCGCTACGCCACCATTTTGGACTGCGTGTCACCGTGGCGCTTTCTATGGTTCACAAATCAGCACTCAATCAGAGAGGGCATGTCTTAGACGAATTTCCTAAATTCTAAGAGGCTGGCCTCGTTCTGCGTTCTTGGAATCCGAGTTAAATATCTTCCCAAGTAACCGCTTTTTCAATTTCGAGAAACTCATTACCGTCCCAGATCGGGGCCTCAGAAAACGCTCGTGCGCATTCTCGCATTGAGATGGATTACCGAAGCATAAAATAGCTTTAGGCTCTATTGCTTTGAACATCTTAATTTGAAACGGACGCTGGTTTCTTCGCAAAGTGCGCTCGAAGGAAGGCTTTTTGTCGAATTTGTGTCCCTACTGGACCCCGAAATAAGTGGGT
Source organism: Peptoniphilaceae bacterium (assembly GCA_028726605.1). GTDB lineage: Bacteria > Bacillota > Clostridia > Tissierellales > Peptoniphilaceae > Murdochiella. Next base: position 49,783 of record JAQYPV010000021.1, read on the forward strand.
TGAAAAATCGATTTTGGGATCAGCAATTCACGGTTTTCGATAATCGTCAATGGTCAGGGCCCAATATCGAAATAGCCACAACATAGGAAGCGTCTGGATTCCTAGTTCGGCCTTCATCTGTGGATTGAGATCTCAGAAACGAAAAAGAGCCGTCCATCACGTGACCGCGCCTGTCGGACGACTCGAAGTTCTTTGAAAAGCAATGTGATTCGTATCTCCTCTTCCCAACATCACTCAACTTGACGCTTCCTCAAATCTACTTCTAAGCGGAGGGAAAGCCGATGGGACAATTCAGGCCTCTTCGGCTTCCCGCCAAACGACGCGAAACGGCTCAATCAACAAATGGTTTCAGAAAGGAAAAGCTGTTCATGGTTAACGCTTGAGAACCACTGACGCCCAATAACTAATGCGTAAATCAGCGCCATAAACCGCGACGGAGAGAGCCAACTCAGATGACTTGCCAGTCAGAAAGCTCTCTAACTGACTCTTCTCCTCCTCAGTCTGAAATACATCATTCGCGTAAACTTGGAAGGTTTCATCGAGAGCAATGTGCCCTTCTTTCGTGGGTAGAACCAACGTTGCGGCTTCTTCAGTTTGTAGCGAAAACGGAAACTGAGAGCTTGTGTCTAAGTAAAGATATGCCGTGTCACCCAAATAATCCTTAGGCATACTCAACTTAACTCCAAATTGAACGTCTTCCGTTCCACTAATCCGAGTGGCATTGATGGTGACTTCCATTTCCTCCTGAATTTTATTATCCACAGCCGTTTCTCTAATATGCTGGATTGGCTCCGAAAGGTAAGACTCCCCCCATCGAATTTGGCTCGGCTTCGAAAAAGTCACCATCGTCAGCATGTTATAGCCATCAGGATCAAAAAGATAGACAGCGGGATTGATTTCATCTACTTTTTCCTGAAGAAAATCCTGGAACATTTTCTCATTTTGTTCATCAAAAGCATTCATCTCCGACGTAATCGGGAACAAGATCGTCTTCGGAAGTTTACCCTCTTCCAGAGGAATGGGCTGGTATTTGTGTCTAGAATCCAGTATCGTCGAAGGAACCTCCCCGTCAAACGAAACACAGACATAGATAGTTTGGCGATCATACATTGAAAAATCCAGATGTTCACCAAAATCCGTTCGGATTAAATCCACGTCCAAACGATAACGGTCTCCGTCGGAGCTGATCAGAAAGGGATGCTCGGCGTCATACATCAGGGCAAAATTCATAGGCCCGCTACCTCTCCCCAATTGTTGAATCACCCGCTGATCGTCCAAATTTCCTGTGTTAACCGCTGTTTCCGTGACTAAATGGTCACTACCATCACCGATCGTCGATGTCTGGATTTCAGCGGAATCCGGCGGTGTCGCTTGGCATGCACTCAAGGCGAATAACATACATACCAACTGGAACGCAATACTCAATTGTACACGTTTCATTTTTCACTCCTACTGCTTAATTGAATCATGCCATGAGCCAGTCGAACCGTCGACGACTGTTTTTTCCGTTCTCCTCTTACAATCTGTGCCCGTTATTTTTTTATATCCAGTGACCGTAATATACGTTCTTCCAGCCCTTAACAAATGTTTCTCTCCCGCTGGAATGTCTTTCCACGTAACTTTCTCTTCTATTTCCCGACTCCCTAAGGATCCCATTTCAAAATTAACACTAGAATTAGCAAGTAGGAAATTAACATTACCCGACACGCCCGTTTTTAAGCTTAACGTTTGTGTCAGCGTAACCGTATAGCTTACGTCTGAAGAAACGGAGTTTGGACCAACGAGATGTGTATACTGAGTAACCTTTCGTCTTGAACCTACTGATTCAGAATAGTTTTGCACATACTTACACTTGACGCCTGTCGTTGAACAGCCATCTGCATATCCGATGCTAGGCACTCCAACCAAAACCAGTACTAGAGCCAATAGAGCAAAATGTTTCATTTTTTCCTCCTTACTAGTTCAGTTAAAAACCTCCTCCCTTCCAATTACAAGTGTACATATTATTCTTCTCTCGTCAAGAAAAAAAATAAGGGAATCGATAACGTTTTACTCGACCGTCAAAATCTCTAGTCATCACACAAAACTTTGTCGTTAACGCATTTCTTCTGTTAATATGCTCCCAAAATGAGCTTCTCTCATGCATTCGTTTTCTAATAGAACATATGGTTTCAGGGCACCTTTTTCTAACATGATGAAAATGACAGGCAGATTATATAGAACCGCGAATCGAGACAAATGCAATTCATCTTAGAGGCCATCGACCTGTCCATCAAACTACAACTCGGTGAACGCCCAATATAACACTCGACGAGCACGCGCTACATCACGTGGCGACAACGCATTATATGAGTACACCACGTAGTGAGCACACAAGACGTCGACACGCACGCGTGAACCTAGAGCACGTGGCGGAGCGAAAGTTGAATGAAGGCATCGGCCGCGTGCGAGAGATAGCGGTCTTTCTTCACCACAAAATTCACGGGGCGGCACGCCAGAGGATCCGCTAACTTGTAGTAAACAAGTCCTTCGGAAGATGCATAGCGGACGATGTCAGAACGAATGAAGCATGCCCCGATGGCACTCTTACGGATGATGTTCATACTCGTCAGCACCTGATCCAAGTACATGACGGTGTGCATGTGAAATCCCGCATTTTCACAGATCCGGTTCGCGCGCTTGTAGAGGTCATTGCCCGGTTTCATGTTGATGAAAGGCACCTTGCAAAACGCATCAAGAGGAACGGGGCGCACGGTCGCGTCCAAAAACGCTCCCGTCATTATCGCTTCCAGAGAAAGTTGAAACTCTCTTAAGGTCTCATTGACAGAAAAACCCGACGGCACGGCCAAAATTAAGACTTCATCGTGGTAATAAATGCGCTGCACATGCGTATTTTCACTGTTGAATCCCGTTTCCAATACGATGTCCAGCGTCTCTTGTTCCAGACCTTTGGCCAATTCGTCGATGTTGCCCTCCAAGAGGTCAATCTGAATGCCCGGATGCCGCCGATGAAAGGCATCGATAAGATCGGGAAAAATGAACGAGCAGTAGTACGCCGCACCACCCAAAGACAGGTGGCCCACGTTTAGTGAACGAAGGTCAGAAAAATAAGCCAGGACGTTGCGTTCCTCCAACAAAATGCGTCGCGTCGCCTCCAAAAAGACACGGCCTTCCTTTGTCACCGTGAAAGGCACCGTGCTGCGATCAAAAATGGGCGTCCCCAGCTCATGCTCCACTTTCCGCACGATTTTGCTGAGCGCCGGCTGACTGATGTAGAGCTTTTTTGCCGCCTTTGAAAAGCTCTGCTCTTCATAGACCGTATAAATATACTTCATTTCGCGGAGCATCGTTCCCTCCGTCAATACACAGGCCAAAAGCGAGGAGCAGCCTGCCGCCACTCCTCGTCTTATTCATCCTCTTTGCATATTCATCCGTCTTCGCGCGATGCAGCAGTTTTCAGTCGCCCAGGCAGACGACCTTCCCCGCCTTAACGATCAACACCTCTTCCGGAGTGCCTTCGTCAAACACGATAGTCGGATTGTACTGAACCATGTCGATGTGGACCGTCGAGCGCGCCGGCTGTCCATAATAGAAACCATTGCCCATGGCGATATGGCATGTGCCCCGCGCTTTCTTTTCTTCCTCAAAGTCGCCGTTAAAGAGGCTCTCCGGATTGAGACCAATCCCAATCTCGGCGATGTTGTCCGAATCCTTGATCTCCTGGATCTGCCGACGAATCTCCTTGCAGATATTGGGATCCCCGCCGACCACCTCGACGATGCGCCCCTCGCGAATCTTCAGTTCCACCGGAATGGTGGGGCATCCATAGTAGCAAATCGGGCCATCGATGACCAATTTCCCTTCCGTCGTGCCGATCACCGGTCCCAGCGACACTTCACCGTCCGACCACGCCATGGCATCCCCCGGTTCGCGCGCGATCCCGCACTCGATAATGGGTTCCATGGGGTTCATCTCCATGGTCAAATCGGTGCCCGCCGGCGTCGTGATATGCGCCATCTTGTGGCCCCGCCAGATTTCCTGGAGTCGAACGCCGTCGGCGTAAACCGCTTCATAATCCGCCAATGCCCCGCCACGCGTGAAATTGTCGATGTTGCGCAGGCAGATAGAAACTTCACGCAGTTTCTTCTGATTGATGAGTTCTTTCAAATGGTTGTTGTAGATGGCCGCACCCGATGCCGTCGTCATCCCGACGAAGACGTCACAGGCGTCCATGCCCAGTTCCAGCGTTTTCGGGAAGATCGTCGCCTTGTCCTTGCCGCGAATGGGCATCATGTAAATTCCATATTCTGCACCCAGTGAATGAGCGGCAGACGCCATCGCATTCGCCATGCGCATGTCCGTCTGCGGATCCGTCACGATCAGCACTTCTTCACCCGGCTTCACCGCCATCAAATTCGAAAGAATGTAATGCGCGCGTTCCACACATTCGATGATCCGATTATCATTCATTTTCATCCTCCTTGTCGATTTTAATTAAGACAAAACCTGGCTCTTTTTGATGAGCGCTTTATTGTTGAAGATTTCGTGATCGAGTTCGCCTTCCGTTTCGGAAATGCAGACGGTCGCCACGAGATCGCCCACAGAATTCGTCGCCGTGTGAATCTGATCGACGATGCGGTAAATGCCAGCGACCAACGCATAGCCCTCCAGCGGAAGACCCATCTGCGTCATCAGCGTCAAACTGATCACCAGGCCAATCTGCGGCGTAGCGGCGCAGCCCACGCTCAAAAACGTCGCCTGTACGCAGAGCAAAAACTGCTGTTGTAAACTGAGATTGACGCCGTACAGCTGTGCACAGAATAAGATGACGACGGCGAAATAGCCGCACGTGCCGTTCATCTGTGCGGTGCAGCCGAGCGGCAGGACAAAGCTGGAAATGTCCTTTGGCGCACCCATGCGATTCGGCGCGATGTCCATGGAAATGGGAAGCGCCGCGGACGAGGTGCAAGTGCTGAACGCCACAATCCAGGAATCAAAAGCCTTGCGCCAGAAGAGAATGGGATTCACCTTACCGATGAACCGCAGCAATAATGAGTAGACAACCACACTTACCGTAATCGCCGTCAAATAGTCCGTCACGATGAATTTCATCACTGGCCCGAAGATGGCGACGCCGTACTTTGCCATGGTGACCGACATCAGGCCGAACACCCCGATGGGGATGATGCGCACGACGATGTCGATGATCTTGAACATCGCTTGAGATAGATTCGAGATGACATCCGCAAGCGGCTTGGCGGAGTCCCCAATGGCGATGATCGCAAAACCCACAAAGAGGGCAAAGACGATGATCGGCATCATGTCTCCACTGGTCAGCGCAGCAAACGGATTTTCAGGAAATAGATTGAGAATCGTCTCGTAAATACCCGGCAGTTCCTTGACCTGCACTTCGGCCACCGCATCGCCCAGCTGTAATCCGCGACCGGGCTGAATGAGGTTGACGAAGACCAGTCCAATGCCAGCCGCAATCATTCCGGTGACAAGAAACCAGACGATGGTCTTCACGCCCACGCTGCGCAATTTCTTGATGTCGCCGAGGGACAGCGCCGCGTCGATGATGCTGAAAAACACCAGCGGAACGACCACCATCTTAATGAGACGAATAAAAAGATCTCCTAAGAACTGCAAAAACGGGAGAATCTTATCGTTGATGAAGGCGTTATCAACACCTCCTTGGAAGTTGAGTATGTAGCCAAAGACGATACCCGAAAAGAGCGCGATGAAAATCTTCGCATAGAGCGGCATCGGCTTCTTGCCTTTTGCCATGGTCATTCCTCCTCCTCAGTGTCATTTGCCTGTACAAGCTAATCACAGTCTAGCGAAGGAAAAACGTTTCCGTCAACAGAGCAAAAGAGAATAGAATAGGCCATGCATTCAAGTTATAACGTACATTCGATTGGAGACTGAAATCGTTAGATATCATTTTACGAGCCGAAAGCCACACCCCTCTGTAGGCTCATACAGAGGGGCTCTGCCTTCTATTGGTTAGCATAAAACGGCTGCGTTATCCCCGTCCCAGCGCCATCCACACGACGAGCACCACCGACAACACAATCCGGTAGACGCCAAAGGGCGTAAAGTCGTGCCGGCGGACGTAGTCCATGAACTTGCGGATGACGACGTACGCCACGACGAACGACAGGAAAAAGCCGAGCGCGATGAGGCCCCACTGCCCCAAGGTGAAGCTGCCCAGATTCTTCACCACTTTCAGGAAGGTTGCGCCCAGCATCGTCGGAATGGCCAGGAAGAAGCTGAATTCCGCCGCCGCCACGCGGCTCGTGCCGAGCAGCATCGCCCCGATGATGGTGGCCGCCGAGCGCGACGTGCCGGGGATGAGCGCCAGGCACTGGTAGAGTCCGATTTGGAAGGCGATGGCCAAGGGGAGTTCATGGGTGGCGGTGAACCGCGCCGGCTCGCCTTTTGCCTGATTGCGCTTCTCGATGAAGATCATGGCCACGCCGTAGATGAAGAGCGTCGCCGCCACCACCGGCACTGTCATGAAGTACTTGTCGATCAAGTCGTCGAACAGAAAACCCAACACCGCCGCCGGTAGCACGCCCACGATGACGCGCTCCCACAGCGCTATGGTGGTCGGCTCGGGGTGCGTCAAGTCGTAGTACACACGCGTCTGCGTATTCCACTGCGCGTAACGACGCGGCCGCATCGCGCGCCGCTGATCGGAGACGTGCCAGGGATTCAGGCGGTTCCAGTAGAGCACGACCACCGCCAAAATGGCGCCCAGTTGAATGATCACGGAAAACGCGTTGGCGAACTCCTGCGGCGAAAGGCCCACAAAGGCATTCGCCAAAATGAGATGGCCAGTGGAACTCACCGGCAGAAACTCCGTAATGCCCTCAATGAGGGACAAGATCACGACTTTGAAGAGCGTAACGACGTCCATGCATCCTCCCGATGATACTGTTCCAGAAATGAGTGTTTTTCGCCGTCCAAGGTATAGCCCAAAATGGCGTCAATGGCCACATTCTCACCGCTGCGGAAGATGGACTTTTCCACATTGGGATTGACTTTTTTGAGCGCGGCAATGAGTTCCTTGATGTTGCGCCGCTCCGAATTAACCTTGGCGCGCGTGACGACGCAGGCGCAGTCCAGGGGCTTGAGTCCTGCGTAATCCCGCCAGGCGATGATGTCCTTCTCTTCGACGAAGTAGAGCGGGCGGATGAGTTCCATGCCCTCAAAATTGCGCGCCACGATCTTCGGCATCATGTTCTTGTAATTGGCCGACCAGAGCACGTTCAGAAGCGTCGTCTCGATGACGTCGTTAAAGTGATGCCCCAGAGCGAGCTTCGTGCACCCCATCGCCTTCGCATGATCGTAGAGAAAGCCGCGCCGCATCCGGGCGCACATGTAACACGGCTGCTGGGCCACGCCTTCAGCCACGGCGAAGATGTCAGAGCGGTAGATGGTCGCCGGGATGTTAAGCCACGAGAGGTTGAACTCCAGCCGCTCACGGTTCAGGGGCGCGTACCCCGGATCCATCGCCAAAAAGCGCACCTCGAACGGAATCTCCGTATAGCGCACGAGCGCCTGAAACAGCTTCGCCAGAAGCAAACTGTCCTTGCCGCCGGAAATGGCCACGCCCACGACATCGCCCGGTTGGAGCATATCGTAGGTCTTGAGCGCCTTAGTGAATTTCGACATCAGTCGCCCGCGATACGTCTTCTGAATGGCATGTTCAATTTCTTTGCAGGGCTTGAGGCTCTGGCCAAAGAGGCGCGCCATCTCCGGATACATCCGAAAGACCGCCTCCTCATGCGTCTCGCCCTCCCGCGGCTCCACCCGGATGGTCATTTCATCCGGCGGCGCGGTCGCCTCCGGCCGCTGCACATCGCAATGTTCAGTCATAAGTTCCTCTCATTTATGATACGGCTCGTGATGCAAAATCCGAAACGCCCGATAGACCTGTTCCAACAAGATGACACGCATGAGCGTGTGCGGAAACGTCATTTTGGAAAACGAGAGCTTCACGCCCATCGCCTTGATGCGCTCCGAAAGCCCATCGCTGCCGCCGATGATGAACGTCACCTGCGCGCCGCCCTGTTCCGCCCAATCGGCCATGCTCTGGGCAAAGCGCACGCTGTCCTGCTGCTTGCCTTCCACGCACAGCGAAACGATCGTGCCCGATTTGGGCAGCACCTTCACGATACGCGTCGCCTCGTCCTCGAGCGCCTGCAAAATGGCCTTCTCGCCTGCCTTGGCCGGCCGCTGCGTCTCCGGGATTTCGATGATCTCCAGCGTCGCATACGGCTTCAGGCGCTTCACATACTCCGCCGCCGCGGCCATATAAAAAGGCTCCTTCACGGAGCCCACAGTGACAATCGTGATGTTCACGCTCGCCCTCCGGCATTGGCCAACTCATTATATGACAGATCGTTCGGCAAGCCGTTGGGCACGTCAGCCTCAGCGCGCGCCCGCTGTCCGGCAAACGCCGCCAGACGATCCCGCTGGGCGTGAATGGCCTCTGCCGAAAAGAGCGGCGACGGCTCGTACCGCGGGGCCACCAGCACGTGGACATCGCGCCCAGTGTCAAACCCCTGCGCCTCCAAGTAGTCACAGACCGTCTTCTGGCAACACGCGCTCGTGTTGTTGTTGATCGACATATGCGCAAGCAACACCTGCTCCCCGCGCCCCTCCAAGAGCTCGCAGAGCGCCGCCGCCGACTGCACGTTCGACAGATGCCCCAGTTCCGACGCAATCCGCTTTTTGGACCACGGCGAGTAGTCCCCGTGCATCAGCAAAAACTCTTCGTAGTTCGCTTCAAAGTAATAAATATCCGATCCCGCCATCGCATCGAGCAAGTGGCGATCCACAATGCCGGTGTCCGTCACCACGGAGATCTTCTCGCGGCCGGAAGAGAACGTGTACCCCACCGGATCCGCCGCGTCGTGATGCACCGGCACGGGAAGCACCTCCATGTCCCCCAGCAGAAACGGCTTCCCGTTGGTGAACTCCTTATGATCGTGATCCTTGATCTTCCCGAGTTTATGCTCCATCGCGCGCCACGTATTGGCATTTGCGTAGACTGGAATGTGATGACGGCGGCTCAACACCCCCACTCCGGCGATGTGGTCCGAATGCTCGTGCGTCACCAGAATCGCCGACAGCTTGCGCGGCTCAATATCCGCCATCTTTAATAATTTTTCAATTTGTCGACCGCTGTATCCCGCATCGATCAAAATCTGTGTCGCGCCTGAACGCACGTAAACACAGTTCCCGCTCGAGCCGGAGGCAATGGATCGTAATTCCATTTTTCCTTCTTTCCCTCCACATCTTCCTGCGTTCGATTCATTGTAGCACAATCCCCGTAGCAAAAAGCGGTTCCATTGTGATGGCGGCGGCGATGCCGTCCTCGCCGAACGTCGAACTGAACGCCGGACGATTAAAGGCGTACTTCTTGTACGAGGGCGCCACCGCTTTCAAATCGTACTGTCCGACACTGGAGGCACTTTCTACTTTGATATTTCATTGGATTCGTCTGTTAGCAGCGATTGACAATGTCTGCCGCGTACACTGCTCGGCGTGGTAAAATGAAACACTGTACATACCCCCCTCGCGTGAGGGGGCGCATGAGAACAGTGAATGGGGTAACGAACGAAGAAGGAAGACGATGAAAGAAAAGACACAGAACACGCAAAACGAACAACACACAACGCCCTCAAAGGACGAACAAAACGCCGTCCCCGCAATGGACGAACAACACACAAAAGGCACGCCGAGCCCCCAAAACGCCAACGAGGCGCTTTTTACGACCATGCCCGTCGCCCAAGCCCTGCGCACGCTGGCCGTACCCACGGTCATCAGCCAGCTCATCAACCTCATCTACAACATGGCCGATGCCTACTTTATCGGCTTCACGGGGGATTCGTACAAGATTGCCGGCGTGACGTTGGCCTTCTCTCTCTTCATGCTCACTATTCCCATCTCCAACGTGTTCGGCACCGGCGGCGGCAGCCTCATCGCCCGCCTCATGGGCCGCGGCCAGACCGACAAGAGTCGCAGCGTCTCCGCGTATAGCTTCTACGGCGCCATCGTCGCCGCGCTCGCCTATTCGCTCTTGATCGCCGTCTTCATGGACCCGCTGCTCGCCGTCCTGGGCGCTTCACCCGAGACCCTGCCCTATGCGGAGCAATACACCATCTTCGTGGTCATTTTAGGCAGCCTTCCCATCATCCTCTCGCAGACCTTGGCGATGCTGCTTCGAAACGTCGGCGAAGCTAAAATCGCAAGCTACGGCCTCTCCGGCGGCGGCGTTCTCAACATGATCCTCGATCCGCTCTTCATGTTCGTCCTCCTGCCTCCGGGCATGGAAGTGCTTGGCGCCGCGCTGGCGACCTTCCTCTCCAATGTCGCCTCGTGCCTCTTCCTCCTCGTCCAATACCTGCGGCAAGGCAAGACCTCGCCCCTGAGCGCCAACGTCCATGAGATGCTGCACCTGAGCACCGCCCACAAGCGCGAACTCTACTCCGTGGGCCTGCCCTCCGGCATCCTTCCCGGCCTCTTCGACCTCGCGAACGTCTTCATGAACGCCCTCATGGCCGCCCACGGCGACATGAGCCTAGCCGCCATGGGCATCGTCATGAAAGCCGAACGCCTCCCGAACGCCATCAACATCGGCATCTGCCAAGGCATGCTCCCCCTCGTGGCCTACAGTTTCTCCGCTCGCGACCACGACCGCATGGAGCGCGTCATTCACCTGTCGCGCCGCGTGGGCCTCTTCATCGCCGGCGTAAGCCTCGTGCTCTTTTTGGTGTTCGCGAACCCCCTCTCGAGTCTGTTCCTGAACACCAGCGGGGAGAATGCCGCCGTTGCGATGCAGACTGTCGCTCTCGCCGGCGTCTTCTTGCGTCTCCGCGCGTTGGCCTCGCCTTTCCAACTCTTGAACTACCACAGTTCGTTCTGCCTCCAGGCCATGGGCGACGGGCGGGATTCGCTGTTACACGCGGTGGTGCGTGAAATTGGGCTCTACATCCCCTTCATGTTCCTCCTCGATCACCTCTTCGGGCAGTACGGACTGGCGGGCGCACTCGCGCTGGGAGAACTCGGCGGCGCCCTCTTCGCCACTTACCTTTTACGACGCTGGCTGGCGCACCACAGCGTCGACGCATGAGAAGGCAAGTGTCACTCGTCGTAATGCGGATTCGGGCGCCACAGCGTCGCCATCCAGACGAACGAATGGCTCCGGTGATGACGTCAGTTGGCGCCACAGCATCGCCGTGACTTTCGCACATCGGCATCGCGCCGCACGAAATTAGAAATAAATAGAAAGAAAGAATCGCAAAACCGAAAGGAGATCCCATGGAATGGCGCAGGATGAGACGCTTTAACCAGCTGATGACAGATGCGGAGTGTATCGGCGTACTGCGGGCAGAGCGCCGCGGCGTGTTGGCCATGAACGGGGAGAATGGCTGCCCCTATGCCGTCCCCATCAATTTCTATTACGAGCCGGAACGGAATCGAATTTACTTTCACGGCGCGCGCGAGGGGCTCAAAGTTGACCTCTTACGCAGCAATGACAAGGTCTGCCTGACGGTATTCGATCAAGGCGTAATCCCCGAAGGGGAGTGGGCCTATCGCGTCGCTTCCGTCGTCATCCGGGGACGAGCCCAGATCGTGACGGATGAGACCGAAGCCGAACGCGCCGTCCATCAACTGGGATTGAAATACTACCCCACGGCCGAAAGCGTCGCGCAGGCCATGCATCGCTCGTTCAGCAAAGTGCAAGTCTATGCGCTGACCGTGGACCACATGACGGGAAAGCGCGTCAAAGAAGCCTGACGGGACGACGCATCTTGCCGAGCCACGATTCTCATTTTGCCGTCGTACATGGCTGGGGAGCGGTTAATGCGATGTGACATGTATTCCGCCGCCCTCCAGTACACGGCTGGAGAGCAGTTCATGCGATGTAACATGTATTCTGCCGCCCTCCAGTACATGGCTGGGTGGCGGATCTCGCAATAAGCCACGTATTCCAACGCGCTTCCAGTACACGGCTGGGAGGCGGATCTCGCAATAAGCCATGTATTCCGACGCCCTCCAGTACACGGCTGGGAGGCGGATCTCGCAATAAGCCACGTATTCCAACGCCCTCCAGTACATGGCTGGGTGGCGAATCTCTCAGCGTACCATGTATTCCACCGCACTCCAGTACACGGCTGGAGAGCAGTTCATGCGATGTAACATGTATTCCGCCGCCCTCCAGTACACGGCTGGGTGGCGAGTCTCTCAATAAGCCATGTATTCCGCCGCCCTCCAGTACACGGCTGGGTGGCGAGTCTCTCAATAAGCCACGTATTCCGCCGCCCTCCAGTACACGGCTGAGAGGCGGATCTCGCAATAAGCCACGTATTCCAACTCGCTTCAGTACACGGCTGGAAAGCAGTTCATGCGATGTAACATGTATTCCGCCGCCCTCCAGTACACGGCTGGGAGGCGATTCTCGCAGCGGGCCATGAATTCCGCCGTGCACTCGTAGAAACAAAAATGGGTTGACCAATGCCGTCCGCAGACGACGTCGGTCAACCCTTTTTCAGCACATATGCCCTGTTCTCGCCGGCTCTGCGGCTGTCAACTTCATCGCAGCCCCGCCCCAGCCGCCAGCCCGTTCGCCAAGGGCCTTGAAACTCACTTCAAATTCTGCACAAAGGTCGAGATAAACCAGATCGTCTGCGGTTGGTAGATGATGTCCACCAAGAACGCGCCGACGATGGGCACGATCATCATGGCCTTGCGCGAGTAGCCGTAGCGGTCGTTGACCGCGGTCATGTTGACGATAGCCGACGGAGTCGCGCCCAGGCCGTGGCCGCAGAGGCCCGCGCACATGACGGCCGCATCGTAGTCCGCGCCCAAAATGCGGAAGACGATGAAGTACGCCACCACCGCCATGAAGAGCACCTGCGCCGCCACCACGAGGAGCACCGCACCGACGAGATCGGCCAGTTCCCAGAGCGCCAGCGTCATCAGCGCCAACGAGAGGTAGAGGTTCAGCGTCACCGTGCCGATGCCGTCGACCAACGCAAAGTCGAAGTGATAAAAATGGAACTTCTCATTCAAGTTGCGGATGAGCACCGCAAAGAACATCGCGCCCACGTACGTGGGGAACTTCATGTTGATGAGCGAACTGATCCAGCCGGCGATGATGGAACCCGCCGCCATGCAGACGATGATGACGACCACGTTCTGAATGAGTTCAAACGAAGTGAGCGTCCGCCCTTCCGACTGATTCACATCCTCCGCCGCCGTCGTGAAGTTCTGATTGGACGGCGTCAAATGACGACGCTCGATGAGCAACCGTCCGAGCGGCCCACCCAAGAGCACCGCAGAGATGAGGCCGAACGTCGCCGCTGCCGCGCCCACGGTCTTCGCGATGGGATAGCCCATTTCGGTGAACGTCGTCCCGTAAGAGAGCGCCGCGCCGTGGCCGCCGATCATGGAAATGGCGCTCGCCAAAAGCGCATAAGGCGGCTCCAGCCCCGTGAGCCGAGACACGCCGATGCCGATGGCGTTTTGAATGATGGAAATGACGCCGCAGACCAGCCAGTAGATGATCAAGAGCTTACCGCCGCTCTTCAAGAGTTGCAGGCTCGCGCCCAGACCGACGGTCGTAAAGAATGCCAACATAAAGACACTTTGAAACGGGTCGTCAAACGTAAACTGGAACGTCCCCGTGCTGTGACCGATCCACGTGATCGCCATGAACAAAAAGCCGCCCACCACCGGCGCCGGAATACAAAACTTCTCCAAGAAATGCACCTTGCGCACCAAGACGTAGCCAATCAAGAGCAGAATGGCCGCAAGCGCCAGCGTCAGCACATTGTCCAAGTTGACCGTGAAGACCGAATCCACCACTTCGAATGTCATCAAAACCTCCTTTTTTCAAATCCAAGCGCGGAATTTGCCTAACATCACAAAACCCGGAATGATTCTATCATGCGTCGCGTCCACATCGCGTCACAGAACAACACAAAGACAGTTAACGCCCGATCATGCGCCGCGGATCCAAGAGGTCATCCAGTTCTTCCGCAGAGAGCCGCCCGCTTTTGAGCGCCTCTTCCCGCAGCGTCGTGTCATTTTCGTCCGCGCGATGCGCAATCTCCGCCGCCGCTTCATAGCCGATGACGGGCGAAAGTGCCGTCACGCGCATGAGCGAGCGGTCCAACAACGCCCCCATTCGCACGGCGTTCACCGCCATGCCGTCAAAGAGGAAGCGACGCAGGCCGTTCAGGGCGAGCGCCAAGAGCGCAATGGACTCCAAGACGTTCCGGATGAGAAGCGGCATGTACGTGTTGAGTTGCAACTGTCCCGACGTCGCCGCCAGCGTCACGGCAAAGTCGTTGGCCATGACCTGGAAAGCGATCATGCTGGCCGCCTCCACCTGCGTGGGGTTGACCTTGCCCGGCATGATGGACGAACCCGGCTCATTGGCCGGAATGCGATACTCGCCGATACCGCAGCGCGGCCCGCACGACAAAAAGCGCACGTCCTGCACGATCTTGTTGAGATCCGCCGCAAACGCCTTGAGCGTCCCGTGCACGCGAAGCACCGGAGACTTCATCGAGAGCCCGTAGAACTTGTTCTCCAACGGACGCAGCGAAAGCTCCGTCTCCCGCGACAGCACCGCACAGATGTCCCCGTCAAAGCCCTCCGGCGCATTGAGCCCCGTGCCCACCGCCGTGCCCCCGATGGGGAGCGCCTCCAATTCCCGGGACGCCTCCACGATGCGGCGCTTTCCCTCGTCGATGGCCGTGCGCCACGCCGACGCCTCCTGACCCACGGTGATGGGCGTCGCGTCCTGCAAGTGCGTGCGCCCCGTTTTGAGCGTCTCGCCCTCCCGCGCGATGAAGGCATCCAGAGACGCCACGAGAGCGTCTGCCTCGGGGACGAACTCCTCCCGCAGCGCCAAGAGCGTCGCCAGGTGAATGGCGCTCGGAAAGACGTCATTGGAACTCTGCGAGCGGTTCACATCGTCATTGGGATGCAAGAGAGTCTGCCCCGAAAGCTCATTGCCGCGATTCGCGATGACCTCGTTCACGTTCATATTGGTCTGCGTCCCGCTGCCCGTCTGCCAGATGGAGAGCGGAAACTGGTCGTCGAAGCGCCCGTCGTGAATCTCGTCCACGACCTTAGCGATGGACCGGGCCTTTTCCGCCGACAACAGACCCTTTTGAGCATTCACCTCCGCCGCCGCCTTCTTGATCGTCGCGATGGCGTAGACCACGGGAAGCGGCATGATCCCCCTGACCGGCGGAAAATGCTCCAGACTTCGCGCCGTCTGCGCCCCGTAGTAAGCGCCCTCCGGGATGATGACCTCGCCCATGGTGTCATGAACACGCTTGACTTCCATCTGTCCTCCTCTCTCCTCCGACGCCCCCGTCATTCCACGGGATCCGCAAAAAACGACAGCACCACACAGCCCGGCCCCAAGTGCGTGCCGAGAATGGGGCCCACCTGGCGAAGCGGCCGCGCCCCCGGCTCCAGTTCCGGAAACTGCGCCAAAAACGCTTCAGCCGGCTCCGGGGACGTACCCGTATACGCCACGCGCAGCGACGCCCCCTCCGCGCCGGGCTTCTGTGCAAAAAAGTCGCGCAAGACGCGAAACGCGTTCTTCCGCCCCCGCCCCTTGCCGGCCAGTTCAAAAGTGTTTTCGTGCAGCATCACGACGGGCTTCACCGAGAGTAGCCCTGCCAGCATCTGCATCGCCGGCGAAATGCGCCCACCGCGCTTCAGGTATTCCAGCGTGTCCAGCGTCGCCGCAGAATAGACGCGCTTCTTGTGCTCCTCGATCGTCGCGATGACGTCCGCCACGTCGGCGCCGGCGGAAACCAAATCCAGTGCCTTTTCGGCGATGAGCTGCATCCCGAGCGTCGCATTTCCTGAATCCACGACGGCGATCTTCCCCTCGAACTCCTTCGCCACCATCGCACAGTGATGATACGTGCCGGAGAGATCGCTCGCGAGCGTGAGGACAATGCCGGCATCGCCCGCTTCGACCACCTCGCGATACACCGCTTCAATGTCCGGCCTAGTGGGCTGGCTCGTCATCGCCGGCTCCCTTGACACCTCTAACTTTTCATAAAACGCATCCTTTGACAGATCAATCCCGTCGCGAAAAGAGCGCTCGCCAAACGACACGGAGAGAGGAATGAACTTCATCCCCATCGCTTCAGCTTCCGGTTTCAAATAATCACTCGACGAATCGATGATGATACGTATGGCCATATTTTTCTTCCTTTCGACTCTTTTACGTCCGTTCCCGCTATACTATAAACGAACGACCATCGAAAACACAATTCTTCCGTCAAGGGATTTGAGAAAGGATACACTATGGCAAACATCGGCTATCTGGGATTTGGCAACATGGCTGAGGCCGTCGCACAGGGTCTGAAACAGACAGGGACCACGCACCACTTTTACGCCACCGCCGCGCACTACGACGCGTTGGTACCGCGCGCTCGCAACGTAAACGTGACGCCGCTCCCGTCCAATGAGGCGCTTTTGGACGCCGTGGGCGTCGTCATCGTGGCCATCAAGCCGCACCTCGTGCCAGACGTCCTTCAGCCCCTCGCGTCCCGCCTCGCCGGGAAAGTGGTCATCTCCTTCGCCGCAGGCCTCACGACACAAGACTACCGCGCCTTTTTGCCGGAATCGACGCATGTGCTCGTCACCATGCCCAACCTCCCCATGGCCGTCGGAGAAGGGGTCCTCATCGTGGACGATGCCTACGACCTGACGGAGGACGAATTCCAGTTCGTCGAGGAACTGTTCTCCCCCATCGCCGCCGTCGTCCCGCTTCCTTCCACGCAGATGCGCGTGGCCGGAACGCTCTCGGGCTGCGGTCCGGCGTTTGCGGACCTCTTCCTGGAAGCCCTGGCCGATGCCGGGGTCAAATACGGCCTCTCCCGTGCGGCCGCCTATCGCATCGCCTCACAGACCTTGAAAGGCGCAGCCGCATTGCAGCTCGCGACGGGACTGCATCCCGGGGTGCTCAAAGACCGCGTCACCTCGCCCGGCGGAACGACCATCCGCGGAATCGCCGCCTTGGAAGAGAAAGGCTTTCGGCACTCCGTCATCGCCGCCGTCGACGCCATCGAGGGGCGCAACGTGGAAAAATGACGCCCACGCCGCCTCGGCCAGACGCGCACACGTGGCACCCATGTCCGTTCAGCACTCAAGCGCACGCGTGACGCCATCTCCTAAACCGCGCAATATCCCATACAAAAACGCGACGGCCGCAATACGACCGTCGCGTTTTTGGCTTTTCGTTTCTGTTACGAGCGTTACACCCGGTTGCTTAACTTGGCGCTTTCCTGCTTTTCTTCGGCTTCGCGCCGCGTGGCCGCCTTGGCCGCGGAGAGCCCCGCTATTTGGCCCCGACCGACCGCCGCGTTGATCTGGTACGGCTGCCCGACGAGATCCCCGCAGGCGAAGAGATTCGGAAGATTCGTCTCCATGGCGGCGTTCACCGCCACGTGCGCCCCATCCATCTCGACTCCCGGCGCGAGCTGATCCGCCTTGCGCGCGTCGCGGATGACGAAGACCCCGTCCGCGTGAAGCGCCCCCGATTTGAGTTCCACGCCTTCGGCCTGGGATTCGCCCAAAATCCTCTGCGGCTTTTCCGCCACCTCCGTCACCCCCGGAGAAAGCGCCACCTCGCGCCCCGTCTGGTTGATGAACGTGGTCTCGCTCGCCATCGTGGCGATGAAGTTGGTCTCCTCCACGGCCTCGTCGTTGTAGCCGATGACGATGACCGGGCGGCCCTTGTAGAGCGCCGCGTCGCACGTGGCGCAGTAGCCCACGCCGTGGCCCAAAAGTTCCGCCTCACCCGGAAGCGGCGTGCCAAAGTTCACACCCGTCGCCAAGACCGCCGTCCGCGCCGAGACGATCTCATTGCCCGCGAGGAGGATCCCCATGGACTCACCCATGTCGTAAACCACCTGCACGCGGTCCTCGCGAAACGTCACGTCGTGGCGTTCCACGTGCTGGCGAAACGCCGCCATGAGCGCCTCTCCCGACGTGTCAGGCAGGCCCAGGTAGTTTGCAATCTCCGGCGCGCGATGCAGCTTCTCACTCATCGCCGGCCCGAAGACGACCACCTTCTTCTTGCGCACCGCCGCGTTGAGCGCCGCCGCAAGCCCCGCCGGCCCTGCGCCGATGACGGCGACATCGAAGAGATCCATCAGTTCTCGTAGTAGGCGAGCTTGTCGAGCAACGTCTGCTTCGGAGTCAAGCCGACGAGCTGTTCCTTCTTCTCGCCATCCTTGAAGAGGATCATCGTGGGCACACTCACCACGCGGTACTCCATGGCGAGCGCCGCCTCTTCATCCACATCCACCGTGTAGATGGTGTGTCCTTCTTGCTCGATCTGTTCCAGGATGGGCGCCAACATCTGGCACGGCCCGCACCACGTGGCGGAAAAGTCCACCAGGCTCACGCCCTTGCCCGCCAACACTTTATCCCGAAACTGCTTTTCATCAATCTTCATGACGTTCTCCTTTTCCTTTTTCGACTTTGCCATGCCCGCCGCGCAGCACGAACGAGAGGAACACCCGCAAGGCGATGATGATGCCCAACGTCAAAAGCTCCTGCAGGCCGAAGGCGATCATGGTCTTCATGACCTCCGCCACCATGAGAAATTCGAGGGCCACCATGACGCCATCCGTCAGCGTATTCTCCGCCACGAACCAGCTCGTGTCAAAACGGTGCACGATGACGAGATGGTATATACTTCGAGCCACCGTCACCACCATGATGGAATACGCGAGGATCTCCACGACTAAGATGGTCTGACTCAAGATACTGTGAAACAAATTCATCGTCGCCATCCCTATTCTCGTTCTGCTTTCCGTAACGCCGCCGCCCAATCGGCCACGCGTGCGAATCTCTGCTGGGCGCGCACGTCCTTGAGTTCCTCTGCCGAGCGGAACCCGTAGGTCACAAGCCACGTCTCCACACCGGCGTTTTCCCCCGTCTGAGCATCCACCTCGGTGTCGCCCACGTAGAGCACGCGCTCGCGCGGCACGCCCGCCTCCTCAATTAAGGCGTTGAGGCCCGTGGGATCCGGCTTTTTCGGCGTATCTGGGCGCTGCCCCCGCACTTGAAGATCGCCGAAGAAGTGCTGAATGACCCGCTTCGCGATGGCATCGGGCTTGTTCGAAAAGACGGCGACCTCGAGGCCGGCGCGTTTCGCCTCGGCCAGCAGTTCAGATATACCCTCATAGGGTTTAGTGTATGCAATGGGATGCGAAAGATAATCCGCATCGTAATCGCTTAAAAATTGCGCCTTCGCCTCTTCAGGCCAGTCGCCGGCGCCCACGAGCGCCAGCGTCTTTTCGACGAGCACTTTCGAGCCGTTGCCCAAAAACGCTTTGGTCTCATCCACCGTGATCTGCGGCAGCTGTGCCTTTTGAAGTTCTCGATTGAGGCAGACGGTGATGGAGGTGGCCGTGTCGAGCAACGTGCCGTCCAAATCACAGATCATCAAATCAAAACGCATGTCCTCCCCTTTCGCTCCCAACCCTCGCGCAAGCGCCAATTTCTGCCATTTTATCATAAGGAATGAGGCCATTGTGGTAGAATGGGGCAAAACAAACGTCTTAGCCGGCGCGCTCCGGCGTTTTTTACCATGGAGGCAAGTGATGTTTCAACGATCCGAAGAAAATTTGTCCATGCTCTTCGATTTCTACGAGATGACCATGGCCAATGGCTATTTTGTCCACGGTCTGGACGACGTCGTCGGCTATTTTGACGTCTTCTATCGGAAAAATCCGGACAATGCCGGTTTTTCCATCTTCTGTGGACTGGAATCCATCATCGACTATCTGAAAAATCTGCACTTCGATGCGGACGACATCGCCTTTTTGCGTCAGAAGGGGATCTTCAGCAAAGACTTTCTCCACTATCTGGAGACCTTCCGCTTCACGGGCGATGTCTGGGCCGTGCCCGACGGCAGCGTCGTGTTCCCGGGTGAGCCGCTCATCACCGTGCGCGCCCCCATCATCGAGGCAAGCCTCATCGAGACGATGCTGCTCTTGATCGTGAACCACCAGTCCCTCATCGCCACGAAAGCCGGCCGCATCGTACGCGCCGCGCAAGGGCGCCCCGTCATGGAATTCGGCTCCCGCCGCGCCCACGGCGCCGATGCGGCCAACTTGGGCGCTCAGGCCGCCTACATCGCCGGCTGCCTCGGCACGGCGGATACGCTCGCCGACGAGCGCTTCGGCGTTCCGGCTCTCGGCACCATGGCTCACTCCTGGGTGCAGCTCTTCCCGAGCGAATACGAGGCGTTTAAGACCTACGCCGAGACCTACCCCAACAACGCGACGCTGTTGGTGGACACCTACGACACCTTGACCAGCGGCGTGCCCAATGCCATTCGCGTCTTTGACGAAGTCTTAACCCCGCTCGGCCAGCACGGCGGCATCCGCCTGGATTCAGGCGACATCGCCTATTTGAGCAAAAAGGCGCGCATCATGCTGGACGAGTCCGGCCACGCTGACGCCACCATCACCGCCTCCAACTCCCTCGACGAGTACCGCATTCGCGACATCCTGGAGCAAGGCGCCAAAATCGACAACTTCGGCGTGGGCGAAAACCTCATCACGTCCAAGTCATCGCCCGTGTTCGGCGGCGTCTACAAATTGGTGGGCGTGGAGCGCAACGGAGAATTTAAGCCGCGCATCAAGATCTCCGAAAACGTCGAAAAGATTACGACGCCGGGCTTTAAGACCTTCTACCGCTTCTACGACAACGAGACGCACAAAGCTCTGGCGGACCTCATCACCATGCACGACGAGGTGATCGACGAGAGTAAGCCGTACGAGATCTTCCATCCGACCTACACGTGGAAGCGCACGCGTCTAGAGCATTACACCGTGCGTCCCATGCGCGTGAAAGTCTTTGAGGGTGGCACGTGCATTTACACCCTTCCGGATCTCAAGGAGCGCCGCGCCTACTGCTCACAGGAGACGGAGTCCCTGTGGGACGAGTACAAGCGCTTTGACAATCCGCATGAGTACAAAGTGGACCTGTCGCTTGCGGTGTGGAATATGAAGCACGATCTGCTGGCGCAAACTGAGCAACAGATCCGTCCGTAGGAGGATGAGTTTGAACGCATCACACCACAAATCCAGTCGCGAAGGGCGACTCAACGCCATCGGACGACAGCGCTTGCGCAAACAACAGGAGAGTTATTTGCTGCTGTTGCGGGTGATCAACGCCTTTCTGGTGAGCCTGCCCTTCTTCTTGGCCTGGTATCTCTACTACGCCAACCGCATTGTCACGCCCTTCTACCACCGGGGCAATCTCCTCGTCCTCGCCCTTTACTTCGTGCTGTTCAACATCATCGGGCGCGTGTACGACGCCTTCGACCTCATCACACAGAGCCCTGCGGAGATGCTCTACAGCAAATCCATTACGCTCATCGTGTGCGACGGCCTCTTCTACGTCGTGATCAGCCTCCTCTCGCGCCACTTGGTCTCCGTCTGGCCCATGCTCTTGATGTTTATCACGCAGCTCGTCGTGGCGGGGGTGACGGCGCACGGCGCGCATCGCCTCTTTTACGGCCGCTTTCCCGCGGAAAGGACCATCGTGGTCTACAACGAAACGGCGAGCCTTGCGCACCTCATCAACGCCTACGGCCTCACCCGGAAGTACGCTGTCATCGAGAACATTCAGGTCGACGAGGCGCTGCGGGACTTGAGTCAACTGGACCGGGCGTCCACCGTCTTCTTCAGCGGCGGCAAGGCCACGGCCCGCAACGACATCATGAAGTACTGCATGAACCACTCCATTGCGTTCTATGCGCTGCCGAAGATCAGCGACGCCATCCTGACGGGCGCGGAAACCCGGCACCTCTTTCACCTGCCGATGCTCTATGTCACGCGCTCCATCGCCACGCCGGAATACCGCTTCATGAAGCGCGCCCTGGACATTGTGGTGTCGCTTCTGGGTCTCATCCTCATCAGCCCCATCCTGCTGGTCACGGCTCTGGCGATCAAACTGGACGACCGCGGGCCGGTCTTTTACACGCAGGATCGCCTGACGCGAGAAGGGCGCGTGTTTAAGATCTGGAAGTTTCGCTCCATGCGCACTGACGCGGAAAAGGACAACGTGGCGCGCCTCTCCAGTGGCGAGGACGACCCGCGGATCACCAAAGTCGGGCGCTGGATTCGCCGCACGCGCATCGACGAACTGCCGCAGCTCTTTTGCATTCTCAAAGGGGACATGAGCCTCGTGGGGCCGCGTCCCGAGCGCCCCGAGATTGCGGTGCAATACGAAGAAAAAATCCCCGAATTTGCGCTGCGGCTGCAGGCAAAAGCGGGGCTAACGGGTTATGCGCAAGTCTATGGGAAGTACAACACGTCGCCGTACGACAAGCTCATCATGGATCTCATCTACATCGCGCACCCTTCTCTCCTGGAGGATCTGCGCATTCTGTTTGCGACGTTTAAGGTCATCTTCATGAGTGAAAGCACTGAAGGCGTCGCGGCCGATGCCGTGACGGCGCTGGATGCGGACTATCCGCACAGCGAGGAGTAACTCACACGGGATCGCCGAAAAAGGCGAAGCCGATGACTCCGGGACCCGCATGCGTGCCGACCGTGGATCCCAACTGGAAGATGCGCTCCGGAGGGACGCGCATCTGCGGCGTCTCGTCCAAGTAGGCGTCCAAAACGACGCGGGTCTTGCCTGAATACGCCGCAATCATGGTCTCGTTGTCGCGATGGGGGATCTTCTCCATTTCTTTTGTGAGCAGTTTCAAGGCATTGCCGCGGCCGCGCCCTTTGGCGGCGAGGTTCAGTTGGTTGTCTCTCAGCATCACCACGGGTTTGACAGCGAGCAGCCCCGCAATGAGGTTAATGGCCGGCGAGATGCGACCGCCGCGCTTCAGATATTCAAGCGTGTCGAGATAACCGAAGACGTATTCGCGCTCGCGCTGGGCGCGCACGGCGTCCGCCACTTCTTTGGCCGTGGCCATCCCTTGCGCCACGCACTGCTGCGCGAAGCGGATCAAGAGGCGTTCACCGATGGTGACCTGCCACGTGTCCACCACTTCAATTTTGCCCCCAAAGCGTTCGGCGATGAGCTGCGCCGTCTGATACGTACCAGACAGGCTGCTGCCCATGACGAAGAACACGCCTTCATCGCCGTCGTCCACGACGGTTTGGAACGCGTCCATCATGCTCTGCGGTGTGGGCTGACTGGTGGTCGGGTATTTGCCCTCATCGACTAAGAGATGAAAGAACGTGTCTTTATCGAGGTTTTCTCCATCCCGATACGCCACGCCGTCGAATGAGACGCTCATGGGCAGAAAGACCATGCCCTCGCGTTCTGCCTCCCGTTTTGTATAGTCACTTGCCGAATCGACTATGAATCGAACCGCCATCATTCCCCCTCTCCGTCATCCGATATGATCCGCCGCCATCGTCAACTGCGCGGCGTCATTAAATAATTGTTTGGTACTCCAAGATAAAAATAGCACATTTTACAGGGAGATTGCACCCACAATGCCCAGCATAATGGCAATCTGATAGGAGATGGCCGTGACGGGCACATCGTCCAGCACCAGATCGTCAACCGTTACGATGTCTTTGTAGGTCACATTTTGCAACGTGAACATCCTTTGCCTCCGTCGCCGCATCTTTCGGCCGCTGCGTTTTTTCCGCTAAAAACGCCCCGCCCACAGGGGCGAGGCGTCATGCGTTTTGTTCTTTTTGCGCCGATTCACACCAGCGTTTGGAATGCCGTGATGAGGCCGATCTCATACGCATCCTGCTCGGAGCAGCCGCGGGAGAGGTCGTTGACCGGGTGGGCCATGCCTTGCAACAGTGGGCCGAGGGCCGTATATTTACCCAGACGCTGTGCAATTTTATACCCGATGTTGCCCGACTGGATGTCCGGGAAGATGAAGACGCGCGCTTTGCCGGCGACGGTCGACCCCGGGGCCTTCTTCTTGGCGACGGTCTCATCCCACGCCGCGTCGAGCTGCATTTCGCCGTCGACGTTCAGATCCGGGAACTTCTCCTTGGCAATCTGCGTCGCCCGGGCGACCTTCTCCTGCTCCGGCGAACTCGCCGAGCCGTAGGTGGAGAAGGACAGCATCGCCACGTTGGGTTCGATGCCGAAGAGTTTCGCCGTCTGCGCCGTCTGATAGGCGATGTCGGCCAGTTCCTCTTCGTTCGGTGAAATGTTGACGGCCGAGTCGGCGAACACCAGGCGCTCCTTGTCATCCGGCGAGATCATCAGGAAGCAGCCGCTGACGAGCTTGGCGTCTTTCTTCGTCTTGATGATCTGTAGGCCCGGACGGATGGTGTCGCCCGTAGGGCCGTCCGCACCGGACACCATGCCGTCGGCCTTGCCCATGTAGACGAGCATGGTCCCGACGTAGTTGCGGTCGCGGAGCAGTTTCTCCGCTTTCGTCTCGTCGATCTTGCCCTTGCGGCGTTCCAGGAGGGCCTCAAACATCTCGTCATAGTCTTCCAAGTTGTCGAGATCCAGGAGATCCAACCCTTCCAGCGACAATCCTTCCTCTTTGGCTAAGGCTTCCACTTTGTCTTTCTGACCCAAGACGATGGGGTGAATGAGGCCATCGTGCGCGTGACGCACTGCCGCGCGCAGAATGCGAGCGTCCGTCCCTTCCGGATAGACGATGCGGATGTTCTTGCCCCGAATCTTTTCGGTCACTTCACTGATAATACTCATGCGCTCTCCCTTCCTGCTCTGAACACGTTTCCTGTACTGCATCTAGGATACCCCATTCCCGTCAAATGAGTGGGTTTTTTGATGGCGTTTTCCCATCGCAAACTTCTCTCGAGTCGCGAGAGACGCGATGATGTGGCGCGAAAAAGCGGCTTAAGTGGGACCACTTCAAACGGAAGCATCGAGAATGCGGGGCGAAAGGTGGCATTTCATAACGAAGCGTCCATAAGGCCGATGGATCGATGCCGTCAGAGGTATTGCATCAGAAATGCAGCGTCGTCTCGTGGGGCTTGGTCTCGGCGATCAAGCGACCTTGTTCAAAGTGGTAGAGCACTTCGCGTTTTTCGTTGAGGGCTGTATACCAGTCCGGTGCGTCCAGGACGATGAAACTTGCCGAATTCCCCTCTGCGATGCCGTAGTCCGTAAGTTGCAGCACCTGGGCGGCGTTGTCCGTGATAAACCGATAGGACTCCTGAATCTCGGGATAGCCCATCATCTGCGCCACGTGCAGTCCCATGTGCACAACATCGCGCATGTTTCCGTCGCCCAGAGGATACCACGGGTCGAAGATGTCGTCGTGTCCGAAGGCCACGTTGACGCCCGCCGCCACGAGTTCCTTCACCCTCGTGAGGCCCCGGCGCTTGGGATAGTCGTCGAAGCGGCCTTGCAGGTGGATGTTCACCAGAGGATTGGAGACGATGTTTAGATGTGATTTCGTGAGGACGTTAAAGAGGCGGGAGGCGTAAGCGCCGTTGTAGGAACCCATCGCTGTGGTATGGCTCGCCGTCATGCGCTCGCCGTGTCCGGATTCATACGCCCGCGTCGCCAGCGTCTCCACGAAGCGCGACTGTTCGTCGTCGATCTCATCGCAGTGCGCGTCCAAGAGCGCGTCGTATTTTTCGGCCAGTTCCACCGCATAGTTCAAGCTCTCCACGCCATACTCGCGCGTGAACTCGAAATGCGGAATGGCGCCCACGACATCAGCCCCCAGTTCCATGGCCTTTTCCATGAGTTCCTTGCCGTGGGGGAAGCTCAGAATTCCCTCTTGCGGGAACGCGACGATCTGGAGGGTCACGATGTCCTTTAATTCTTCTTTGAGTTCCAAGAGCGCATCCAGCGCCGTGAGCTTCGGATCCGTCACGTCCACGTGCGTGCGCACGAAGCCCACGCCGTTTTTGGCCTGGTGGCGGATGGTCTCACGCGCCCGGTCCATGACGTCCTTTTTCGTCAGGCTTTCCTTGCGCTCCGCCCACGTGGCGATGCCCTCAAAGAGCGTGCCCGACATGTTCCAGTGCGGCTCACCCGCGGTGCGCGTGGCGTCCAAGTGCACGTGGGATTCGATAAACGGCGGCAGGATCATCTTGCCGTCGAGGTTCAACACGTTGGAATCCGCCGGATCCTCCACAGTACCAGCTGGCTTGATGCTTTTGAATTTCCCATCTTGAATGACGATGTCCACTTTTTCGGTGTCGTTTCCGATTTGTGCATTTTTAATGATCATGTCTATTCCTTTCCATTTCCCACACGCCTTCGATGACGGCCGCCGTCAACAGGGCGTTTACCGGTGCGACGCCCCACGGAAGAAGGGTGCCCACGGCCGCGCCAATGACGACCGCCAGAATGGCTCCGAGGTTCACCATCTCCGGCACGAAGCCTTCGTGCTCATATTCCGCGCGGTGCAAAAAGTAGTGGATGATGATGACCGCGCCCACTGGCGGAATGAGGCCGCCCAGGAAGGTGAGATAGGCGGTGAAGTTGTCGTAGAGCCAGATGGCAAGGACCGTCCCGATGGCGCCGCCGACCAGAACCAGCGGCGAAGAGGGCTTTTTGGAGATGTTCGAGAGGCCCAGCCCCGCCGTGTAGAGCGCGTTGTTATTGGTCGTCCAGATGTTAAGACCCAGAACCAAGATGGCCGGCAAGGTGAGGCCCTGTGCCATCAAGATGTAGAAGATGTCGGCCTGACCCGTCGTGGCCCCGCCGACCGCTCCAAAGAGGAACATGATGATGTTGCCGATGAAGAACGCCACCACCGTGGAGAAGACGGCACCAAAGGCGGTCTTCCCAAAGCGGGTGAAATTCGGCGTACTCGTGCCGCCGCTGATGAAGTTGCCGATGACGAGAGTTAAGGCTGCGGCCATCGTGAGAGGCTCGGATGGATTGTCGCTGAAGACGTGTGCCCAACCGCCCACGGTGTTCACGCCGTAGCTTACGGAATAGATGCCAAGAACGGTGATGAGCGGCACGGCGATCGTGCCGAGAATGGCGAGGGCCTTAAAGCCGTAGTACGCCGTCATGGTCATGAGTAACCCGGTGATGCACACAATTAAAAGGGGATGAATGTGAGTGATTTCAGAAAGAGGAAGCGCGAACATCGCAACGCCTACGCCGAACCAACCGATTTGTGTAAAACTGACAAGTGCTGAAGAGAGATAAGAACCTTTAGAACCAAAAGAGTGAATGGCTAATAAATCCAGTGTCAAACCGGTTTTCTGACCGATATAGGCTAAGACGCCGGTGTAAATTCCTAAAAACGCATTTCCCAAGATCATGGCAATGAAGAAATCGCGAGCGTTTAATCCCAATCCCAAATTGCCACCGGCCGACATACTCGGTGAAAAATAAGTAAACCCGACGAGCACCATGAGTAACGCCCATATACTCTGCCGCTTCGTTTCCGACACCGCCGAGAGTGAAAACTCCGTATCCTCTACGCTGCGACCCCTTACGGCCGCATTGTTTTCGCCGTCCATAGCGCCTCCTTTCACACCCGCTAAGCCTGCGAGTTTCGCCTAACGTCCCATCTTCACTTGTATGGCAACGCCACTTGCGTCATCACGTAACTTGTAACGCCCGCCATTTTTGTGGCCACGCCGCCTGTATCGCCACACCTTTTGCGTGGCTACGCCGCAGCGCAACCGACCCACGACATCGCTCCTTTCCGCTCTCCCTGCGCAGGTATTCTTGTGAATGATACTCATGTTGGGATAGGCCGTCAAGATTTTACTCGCAAAAAAAACGACGAGGGGCTTCCTTCCGCCTCTCGTCGTGTTCAAGTTCTTATCATTCTCTTACTCACCTCAAATTGAGCCGTTTGTCCCTTCTTGTGATTTGTTTTTTCTTTCTCCACGCTTCTTAACCAAAGACATATACAACTTCAAAAGACTTGCCAAAAAAAGCGTGTAGAAAAAATGGCCAACGAAAAGGCAGACGCTGTCCATTGTCCCGAGACAAGCCAAGCAATATCCAAAAAAAGGCCGCAAAAAGATAGACCGTCGCCTGAATAGGACGACCTCGCAATAAACGATAGACAAGAAAGAGGTTGAGTCCGCTACAAGCAACTTTTGATAGGTCGCGCCGGCCACGGGAGTATCGACAAGATGACACGGCGCGCATGGCGTTAACCACAGTTGATATGTACAGGCTGAAGATGATGAAGAGGCGTCCCATCGTGAGGAGTACGACGCGTCCCTTTAGGAGATGGGATTTTTCTCGAGTGGGGCGTCGCTTGAAGAGACACAAGCCTCTTCCATTGAAAAGCGCGATGCCCCCAAAGCAGCGTATGACGCATAGCTAGGACGGCCCCGTTTTCCAGCGGCAAGCCTTCAATGGCCGCCGTCTACGATGGCAGGTCATCGAACCCATCTGTGGCATCTTGATAGGAGATGGCAAAAAAGTATCCATACACATTTCCCACGGTTTCGGAAAGCTTGCGCTGGTGCATGGGGATCGCCGCCTGCATGAAGTAGCTCAGCGTGAAGAGCAAACTCGAGAGGATGGCACTCATCGTATAAACTCGGTGGGTGCGCGTCAGGGCATATGCCCACAATGGCTTCCTGCGTCTCATTGGGGACCCTTTCCTTCTGACTTTTTTTCGTGACCCCTTCCCGTGCTGTCGAGAGATTCTGACAGTTTCGTGGTACCCATCCAGGGATTTACATATCGAAGACGTGCTCCTGATTTAAAAAGGCTTCAAACGACGTAAAGGTCTGCGGCTTCGGTATGCTCAAATCGTCCGCGCCCGGTTTGGCTCCTCCTTCCACTGAGGCGCGATGGGCCTGTGCGGGGAGAACTGTGACGGCCTGCGCGCCCAGCAACGGCACGAGAGCCGCGATGCCAGCTTCGGTGAGCGCACCGTTGTCGTCAAGGGCCTCCTCGACCTCGATCATTCCGGCCGGTGGAGCCGCCGGTTCATCGGTCAGAGCTTCGCCACCGGGTGATATCAGTTTATCCTGACGTACGTAGAGCTTAGGCGTTTTTTCGGAACGATCGACGTAGAACGAGAGGACTCTCTCTCCCTGAACGACCAAAGGCCCATTGGAAAACGCCTGATAGGCCACTTGCAGGGTGTTATCCTTCACGTGATAGAGACGCCAGGACGCACGAGTGATCCCTTGGGATTCCTCTAACTCATTGACGTGCACGATGTATTCCGCCACGCCATCGCCATCGAGGTCCGCAGAGCCGGATTCCGCGTATTGGCGAGAGTCCAGTTTTTGGGCTTGAATCTCCTTTTTCAGGGCCTCCTCAGGGCTGAATTCTGGCTCCGAAGGCGTTTCCTCTGGCTTTTGCGGGTTTCCCTCCAGATCTTTGGAATTTTCCCCCGTGACGGTATCGGCGGAACTCCCATTGAGCAGAGACGATTCCGACAGGGTCGGTGTGCTCTCTGAATAACTGCCTTGTGTCTGAGACGCCTGCGGCGTCTGCGAGGTCTCGTTTTCCGGCGCGGCCGGCTTTTGCGATGTCTCCTGTTTTTGCGGCTTTACCTGTCCCTGAGTTTCCGTCGGCTTCGTCTCTGGCTTTTTCCCTTCGTTTTTGGGTTTCGCAGCAGACCTCTCCTTGGGCTTCGTCGGCTTTGCCGGCCGCTTGACTTTTGACTTTTTAGACGAGGGGAGATGGGAGACGACGACGCCCTTCTTGGGCTTCTTGTGCCGCCGTGCGGTTACCCTGGAATTGGAATCGCGGTCGAAAGGCCGCAACGTCAAGTTCACTCCAGCCGATGGCTTGTCTTCTGGCACCACGAGATCCGCTTCACTCCCCATGGGAAGCCTGGCCCCTCTTGCGATCACAGGTGCATCCGATGCCGCAGAAGCATCCGTTTCGGGTCCGACCGTCACGCCCTCCGAAGAGGCGTCGACGCGAAAGAGGTCCAACTCCTCCTCGGCAAGCAACGATCCGTCCGCACTGTCGGTGAGCACGACGGGGGCGAGGGCGCCCGGTCCGTTCGAGTTCGGAAGCGTCTTGAGCGCCCACACGACACCTCCGCCAACCACGACGGTGGCGGCGACACCACAAGCGATACGCGCTGCACGCGACAGAGATTTCTTCGATTGTGATCCTTTCTCCGGCAGAGATTCCTTCGATTGTGATCCTTTCTCCATGGGTTCCATCAGCGCTTCATCGCCTCCTGTAATGCTTTGGCCTCTTCCGGCGACAACTTCTGTTGTGGCTCGCCGGAGCGTACTTCTTTCGCAAAGGTCGTGGAGTTCTGACGCGCATAAATGCTGGTGAGGATGATGCCGTTGCGATGTTCATCCAGAAGAACCGCCGTAAAGCTCGTTTCGCCCGCCACGTCGTCAAATGCGTTGTAGCGATGGAGATAGACCTTGCGAATGGCGAGCGACAACTGATCCGAGAGCCGCTCATTTTCCGAGCGCACGTATTCATTGATATCCGCTTGGAACTCCGTCACACGCGCCGTCGTCTCCTCATCCAATTTCCGGATGGATTGATGCACCTCCTCGGCTAAGGCCTCGCTGTGCTCGGTCGTTTCCGTGCGCAATGTGGAAAGTGCCTCACTCGTGTCCGTGCGCAGTTCGGAGAGTGCCTCACTCGTATCCGTGCGCAGTTCAGAGAGATTCTCGCTCGTGTCCGTGCGAAGTGTCGCCACATTTTCTCTCGTTTCTGTCCTCAATGCGTCGATGTCCTCGCTGATCTGTTTTTCCGTCACGAGGAAGCGATTCTCGGTCGCTCCCTGAAAGTTCACCAACTTTTCGATAAAGCTCTTTTCGAGATGCATCGTGCGCTGCTCTAAATCCTGATCCAGACGCTTAAAATTCTCCACGGCCACGTCGTACGCTTTCGCCGTCTCTTTTTCCAAGGTGTCAAAGTGGATGTACGCGTCTTCTTCATCCTTCTTCACTTTGCGGGTGAGCTTCTGTATCTCTTCCACCAGTTGTGCGCGCAACGCCGCCGTTTCCTGCGTCAGACGATCTCGCGTTTCCGTCTCCACCTGATCCATGCGCGCAAAGACCTCTTCATCCATACGCGTCAGCGTCTGCCTCATATTACCCGTCGCCGCACGCATTTCCTCCGTCAATTGATGCGACAGCGCATCAAAACGCTCGTCCACATGTGCTGATTGGTCGGTATCCGTTCGCGCCATCCACTGTTCGACGTGATAGAGCTTCTGCTCGGTCTGCTTGCGTTCGTTGGAAAACTGCTGCATTTCATCATGCATCCCGTTGAGCAATTCTTCCATACTCACTTCACCGTGCCCGCGCAACAGCATGTCATAGCGCCGTCGCATTCGGTTGAGCTTTTTATTCATGTTGCTCGCCGCATAGAAGCTACCCGTCACCATCAAGAGCAAGAGCACCAGAACGGCGATGATGATCCCATTGGACATGCGTTTTCTCCCTCCCTTTTCACTCTTCGCCTGTGATCATTCTTCGCCTTTGAGCCGCAACAAGAGCGCCTCCAGATCCGCTTCGGTGAAGCACTGAATTTGAACGCTCCAGCCTCGGCGCCGAGGCACGATGGAAACCGACGTACCCAATGCCTCACTCATCTCCGCCTCAGCCGCATCCAAATATTCGTTTTTCGTCGGCGTCTTGCGCTTGTGTTCGACGTCCGACACACTGGACTTTCCCTCCAACAAAAGACGACGATAAGCAGCGCGCTTTTTGAGATTCTTCTCCGCCAAAAGGGTGCGTCCCTGTGAAGACGTGAGCCGACCGTCGCGCAAAGCCGCCAGCGTCGCTTCATCCAATTGCAAAAGACGGACGGTATTCGCAACATACGGCCGGGACTTTCCCAGAGCGAACGCCAATTCCTGCTGCGTCATGTGACGTTGATCCATGATCTCCTGATAGGCGACCGCCTCCTCTACCGGCGTCAAATCCTGACGTTGGACGTTTTCCACCACAGAGAGAATGGCCGTCTGCTCGGGCAAATCCGTGCGCACCACCACTGGCACTTCTCTGAAACCCGCCTCGATCGCCGCGCGATAACGCCGCTCACCCGCGATGATCCGATAGGGGGCATGGCCTTCACGCGTGTACGGCTCCACCACAATGGGCTGTAAAATCCCGTAAGTGCGAATGGATGCCGCCAAATCCGACAGTGCTTCCGCCGGAAAAGATTTGCGCGGCTGATCCGGATTCGGCTCAATTTGATCGAGCGATACTGTCACCAAACGATTCAGAACCTCTTCCGCGACAGTCTCCGGTTTGACCTCTTTTTGAGCGATGGCGGACTCGGAATTCTCTCTCTCTCGGCTTGTCGTTTGTTCGATGTCTTCTTGAATCGCGCCCGACGGTGACTCAGTTTTTTCATCTCGCGCTGTGTCGACCGACTCTTGCGTTGTCACTGAGTCCACTGCTTCTGCGACACGTTGCGCGCCCATTTGACCCAACTGTTCTGGTTCACCTTGAGTCTCTTCTGAGACGTGCTGTTCGCCCTGATTACGAAATTCTCGACGATGCTGACCATCGACCTGATGTTCAGGCTCCTCCTGCATGGGCTGCTCCTCTTGCACCTGAGGTTCTCCATGAATGGGCTGTTCAGTCCGCTCTTGAGATTCATGTCGGGTCGTTTCTTCAGCGCGAACTTCTAATTCTTGCGGATCCGTTCCGTCACCTTGCTCTTGAGACGTTCGTACGTCCTTAAGTTCCTCTTGCTCTTGTGACGTTCGTACGTCCTTAAGTTCCTCTTGCTCTTGTGACGTTCGCACGTCCTTAGGTTCCTCTTGCTCTTGTGACGTTCGCACGTCCTTAAGTTCCT
The DNA here is from genome assembly GCA_028726605.1 of Peptoniphilaceae bacterium. Taxonomy (GTDB): domain Bacteria; phylum Bacillota; class Clostridia; order Tissierellales; family Peptoniphilaceae; genus Murdochiella. The sequence goes on from JAQYPV010000021.1 coordinate 82,516, forward strand.
CTTGCTCCTGAGACGTCCGCATGCCCTGAGGTTCCTCTTGCTCTGGCTGCTCTGGAAGCTGTTGCGAATCAGTTCCGCGAGAAGTCGTCGATTTGCGTCGTTTCTTGGGCTTCTCTTGTTCGCGTTTTTTTTGCTTTGTCTCTGTCTCTTCGGTCTTCGCCTTTATTGCGCTTTCCTTCTCCAGTTGATTTTCATCTAAGTCATAGAGCGGCTCCATGCCCTGCGCGAGCAATGCACCTAATCCCTTACCGAGACCGCCTTTTCGTGCCATAGTCCCTCCTTTCCATCTCTTTTTCGTCGTTATCTCATTTTATTGCGGCGTTTTAATTCCTTCGCGAGCTGAATGTACGCCTCCGCACCCTTAGAATTACGATCATACGTGATGGCGCTCTGTCCAAACGAAGGCGCCTCTGCGAGACGGATATTGCGCGGAATCTCGGTCTTAAACACCTTGCCCTCGAAATAGTGATTCACCTCATTGCGCACATCCTGCGCCAAATTCGTGCGCGCATCGTACATCGTGAGCACGACACCCTCCACGTCCAACTGGGGATTAATCCTCTCTCGGACCAAATTGAGCGTCTCGACTAATTGGCTCACCCCTTCCAGCGCATAGAACTCCGTCTGAATGGGGATGAGGACGGAATCTGAGGCGGCCAAGGCATTCATGCTGAGCATGCCGAGTGACGGCGGACAGTCGATTAGTATGAAGTCAAAAGCCTCGCGCACCGGTTCGAGCGCTTCCTTTAATCGATAATGTGCCCTTTCCAGCCCCACAGCCTCAATTTCAAAGCCCGTTAAATCCGGAGTTGATGGAATGAGTTTGAGGCGTTCCGATTGAATTTCCCTCCACGTACCTTCCACCGACGATGTGCCCGCGAGTATTGTGTAGATATCCTCTGCAACATCGCTTTTATCCACTCCCAGACCCGAAGTCGTATTGCCTTGGGGGTCCATGTCCACAACTAGTATTTTCTTCTTGAAAAGTCCGGTATACGCCAACGCGGCGGCGAGGTTGACAACCGTCGTCGTCTTCCCGACACCACCTTTTTGATTGTATACGCTGATGATCTTTCCCATCTCACCCTCTCTTCAATGTCATAATCGCATAGTCAATGGCCACATTCTTGACGCGATTGCGAATTTGACCACGACTTCCATGAAAATGGTGCTCATGCACTGTATTTTTTCCGTGATAGGCGATGCCAATGAACACGTGACCCACATCATCACCATCTGGTCCGGCATAACCGGTCGTCGCAATGCAGAGTTCCGCACCTGTTCGTGCATAGAGCCCATTTAACATGGCCTTGCAGACCGTCTCGCTGACGGCGGTTGATTCCTTCAATTTTTTCTTCGGCACGGTCAGAATTTTGTGCTTCGCCCGATCACTGTAAACGACAAAGCTCTGTTCAAAGACATCTGAGGCTCCCGCTGCATCGACAATCGTCGCTGCGACGAGTCCCGCCGTCAGACTTTCTGCTGTCGCAATCTTCTCTCCCTTTTCTCGGAGAAGGCGCACGAGTACTTCGGGGCGTGATTCTTCGCCCATCGCCACGATGTAATGGCCCAGTTTCTCTTTAACAATTTGCATGGCCGAAGAGATCATCCGATCGGCCTCCATGAGATTCGATGACTTCGCCGTAATTCGCAGAAGCGCCCCGTCATCCTTGACATATGGAGCAAACGTGGGATTCACACTATGAGCAATTTCATCTTTTAATACTTCATTCATCTGATACTCGCCGATGACACCCATGCGTATGACAAGCGACTTTGTCACTCCCTCAGAGTGTTCTGTCAGCAAGGGAACGAGCGATTCATCGACCATGGGTTGCATCTCGTTTGGCGGCCCGGGAAGAATGGCAATGAAACCTTCATGTCCGTCAATTTCAAATGGCACCCATGCTCCCGATGCCGTTCCCACATGATTCTCCAAAATAGTCGAACCCTTGGGGAAGGTGTAAACTATCCGATTGTCTTCCTTTGCCTTATCATCGGCGAACCAGTTGTTCACGACCTGTCTGTTGTAGTCACTTTCTTCGGTTTCGTTTCCTAAGAATTCAATCACGACGCGCTTTGTAATGTCATCGTCCGTGGAACCAAGGCCACCCGTTAATATAATGCAATCCGAACGGCTCGTCGCCAAGCGCAACGCGTCCATGAGACGATCGTGATTGTCCCCAACAACAGAGGAGTGAAACACGTCCAGCCCGAGACGCGCGCACACCTGCGACAAGTATTGAACATTGGTATTTACGATATCACCGAGCAGAATTTCCGTACCGACAGAAATGAATTCGACGATCATATTCCCTCTTTCATGTTTCACGTGAAACATTAACCATCTTCACCCAAATGCAACATCATTATAACAAAGCCATTTAACAAAACGTATCGATTTACGCTGAACGTAAGAAATAGGTATTCATTGTGTAACGCACGGGACATTCTGAGACGATGCAATACAGAGCGATATTAGAGAGCCATTAGAAAACTCGTACGAAAAGCCAAAAGCCGATATCGCTCAGGTGAGCAAGAATGTTTCACGTGAAACATTTCGT
>JAQYPV010000022.1 GCA_028726605.1 Peptoniphilaceae bacterium
TGCTATAATGAAAGAAAATCTACGAGGAGGGGGTATTATGTCGCAACCGGTTATAGAAATGCGCAACATAACGAAAACCTTTCCCGGCGTCGTGGCCAATCGTGACGTATCGATCACCCTGCACAAGGGTGAGATTCTGGCCTTGTTGGGCGAGAATGGGGCAGGCAAGTCCACGCTGATGTCCATTCTGTTCGGCCTCTACGAGGCCGACGCCGGAGAGATTTTGGTGAACGGAAAACTGACGCGCATTAAAGATCCGAATGACGCCACGCGCTATGGCATCGGCATGGTGCATCAGCACTTCAAGTTGGTGCCGCCGTTTACGGTGCTTGAGAACGTCATTTTGGGCGTGGAGACGACGAAAGCGGGCTTTTTGAAAATGGACGAAGCGCGTAAGCGCGTGCTGGAACTGTCCGAACGCTATCAATTTCACATCGATCCCGACGCGCGCATCGAAGACATTTCGGTGGGGCAGCAACAGCGCGTGGAGATCATCAAGATGCTCTATCGCAACAACGACATTCTGATCTTTGACGAGCCGACGGCGGTGTTGACGCCGCAGGAGATCGACGAACTCTTGGAGATCATGCGCCAGCTCGTGCAAGAAGGCAAGTCCATCATCTTCATCACTCATAAGCTCAACGAAATTAAAGCCGTGGCCGACACGGTGGCCGTGCTCCGCAAGGGAGAACTGGTGGGCACGCACCGCGTTTCGGAAATCTCCGTGGAGGAGATGAGCCGTCTCATGGTGGGGCGCACCATCAACCTCTCCTTTGATCTCGACGAGCCGAAGCTCGGCGAAAAGGTGCTCTCGGTCCGCCATCTGACCTTAGATCATCCGCACGACGGACAGAAGACGCTTTCGGACGTGAACTTCGACGTGCACGCCGGCGAAGTGGTCTGCATTGCCGGCGTCGACGGGAACGGGCAGTCCGAACTCATCAACGCCGTCACGGGTCTCATCGACAACTTTACAGGCGCCATTGAGCTCGTGGGACACGACGTGACCAAAGAATCCATACGCTATCGCAACACACATGGACTCTCACATATTCCGGAAGACCGCCACAAGTACGGACTCATTTTGGACTACGACTTGTCGCAAAATCTCCTCATGCAGAATTACTTCGAAGATCCGTTCCAAAAGGGCGGTCGCATCCAATTTGACGAAGTGTCGCAGTACGCCCGGAAGTTGATCGAGCAGTACGACGTGCGTGCCGGGCGCGGTGAGGAGACCATCGTGCGTTCCATGTCGGGCGGCAATCAGCAGAAAGCCATTGTGGCGCGCGAAATTGAGCGCGACCATCGCCTTTTGATCGCCGTTCAGCCGACACGCGGTTTAGACGTCGGCGCCATCTCCTACATTCACCGTCAGATTCTGGATGAGCGCGATGAAGGCAAGGGCGTCTTGTTGGTGTCGTTTGAATTGAGTGAGGTCTTGGGCATTTCCGACCGCATCCTGGTCATGCACCACGGGGAGATCGTGGCGTCGCTGAAGCCGAGCGAGACCTCGGAGGAGGAGCTCGGCCTCTACATGTCCGGAGCGAAGCGAATGGAGGTCACAGTATGAGGGAAAAACACTCCGCCTTGCGCAAAGCCGCGCCGTCACTCATCGCCATTCTCGTGGGCTTCATTGTCGGCCTCATCATCATCGTGGCGACCAATCCTTCGGCTGCCGGAGAGGCCATCCCCGAATTCTTTAAGGGACCTCTGGTCAACGGGCGCGCCGGCGTGGGCAACCTCTTCTATCACGCCGTGCCGTTGCTCTTGTGCGGCCTCGCCGTAGGCTTCGCCTTCCAGACCGGACTCTTCAACATCGGCGCTTCGGGACAGTTCCTGATCGGCGGTTTTATCTCGATTTTGCTGTCCAGTCGCCTGTCACAGCTCGTGCCGAGTCCCCTGATGTGGCCGCTTGCCCTGCTGTCGGCGGCGCTCTTTGGAGCGCTTCTCGCGTCCATCGTGGGGGTCTTGAAAGCCTACCGCAACGTCAACGAAGTCATCACGTGCATCATGCTCAACTACATCGTCATGTACGTCGTCAACGACCTCATCAAGCGCCTGCACGTGTATGACCAGTTACGCAACACCACCATCGCCGTGGCCACGCACGTGCCGTCCATGGGGATGGACATCCTGTTCCCCGGCACCATCGCCGGCGGGGGATTCTTCATCGGCGTCGTCATGGTGATCTTACTCCACTTCATCCTCAAGAAGACGACGTTGGGCTATGAGATGAAAGGCGTCGGCCTCAACCGCTTTGCGGCCAAGTACGCCGGCATCAACGAAAAGGCGTCGATCATCAAGTCCATGGCCATTGCGGGCGCCATGGCGGGGTTGGGCGGCGGCCTGTTCTACTTATCCGGCGCCGGCACAGCCATCGCCGTGGCCAACGTGTTGCCACAGGAGGGTTTCGATGGCATCGCCGTCTCGCTCCTGGGCCTCAATGAACCCATCGGCATTCTGCTTTCGGCGCTGTTCTTTGCCTACCTCAAGATGGGTGGACAGGCCATTCAGACGCTGGGCTACGCGCCGGAACTCATCACCATCATCATCTCCTTCATCTTGTACGTCTCGGCGCTCTCGGTGCTGTTCCGCCAGCTCCTAGACCGCCGCACGAAGAGCCCCATTGACGAAGGGGCGGCGAAGGCCCATGCCGCAACGCCCCCAGCGCCTGTGGCCGGAGAGAGAGGGGATCACAATCCCGAAGAGAAGGGAGGGGCACAGTGAATTTGCTCGTCTTCGTGTTGCAACAAATGCTCAGTTTCAGCGTGCCGCTTCTCATCGTCGCGCTGGCGGCGATGTTTTCCGAGCGCAGTGGCGTCATCAACATCGGCGTGGAAGGCATCATGGTGTTCGGTGCATTTGCCGGAACGCTCTATCTGCACTTTGTGGGTGAGAGCGGCCCGGTGGGACTTGGCGCGCTCGTCGTCGCCATCTTGATTTCCATCGCCGCGGGCACGCTCTTCTCGGCGTTCCACGCCTTTGCGTCGATCAACATGTTCGCCGACCAGACCATTTCGGGCACGGCGCTCAATATGTTTGCCGGCGCCTTCGCCATCTTCGTCGCGCGTTCGCTGATCGGCATCCAGCAGATCTCGTTTATGGGTGAGTTCACCGTGGGGAAGATTCCCCTGCTCGGCGACATCCCCCTGATCGGACCGGTGCTCTTCAACGGCGTGTACCTCACGACCTATGTGGTGCTCATCCTGTGGGCCGTTTCGGCCATCGTGCTGTACAAGACCTCATTCGGACTGCGCTTGCGTTCGGCGGGCGAGTTTCCGCAGGCCACGGACGCCGCGGGCGTCTCGGTCAGCAAGATCCGCTGGGCGGGCGTCCTGATTTCCGGGGCGCTCTCCGGACTGGGAGGGCTTGCCTATATTCTGCCGGTGACGACGGAGTTTAACGGCACCGTGGCAGGCTACGGCTTTCTCGCCATCGCGGTCCTCATCTTCGGACAGTGGCGGCCGCTCTTGATCGGCTTTTCGGCGTTCTTCTTTGGCCTCTTGAAGGCGCTCTCGGCCACGTATTCCGGCATCCCATTCCTGGTGAACCTGGGCATTCCACAGGTGTTCTACCAGATTTTGCCTTACGTCATCACGGTGATTCTGTTGGCCTTTACCAGCCGAAAATCGCGCGCGCCGGCTGCGGAAGGCGTCCCCTTCGACAAGGGCATGCGCTGAGAATTGTCGTCGTCCTATTGTGTAAAATCCATGTATCGTTTAAACTTGGTCTGAGTAGGGTTGTAGGTTCAACAGAGGAGGAACTATGAAAAAATCTAAGTTTTTGTGGGGTTCCTTGCTCGCGCTGACGCTCGTTCTGACGGCCTGCGGGTCGAAGAATGACGCCACGGAAGCGAGCCAGGAAGACACGACGGCTGTGGAGAGCGCGGTGGAAAGCGCCGATGTGGTGGAGAGCACGGAAGCCGCCGGTGCGGCCACGGGCGAACAGATCCAGTGGGATGACAACTCCCTCTACCTGGTGACGGACCTCGGGACGATCGACGACAAGTCGTTCAACCAGGGCGCCTTCCAGGGCTTGGAGCAGTTCGCCAACGAGATAGGCGTCAAAGCCAACTACATCCGTCCGCAGGGCCAGGGCGACCAGGTGTATCTGCAGGCCATCGAGCAGGCCATTCAGCAGGGCGCAAAGGTCGTCGTCACGCCGGGTTATTTGTTTGAAGTGGCCGTCGGAACCGCACAGAAGGATCATCCGGATGTGAAATTCATCGCCGTCGACTTCACGCCGCAGCGCATCGTCGAAGGTCAGACCAATGAAGACGGTTCGCCGGTCAAAGAAGAGTACTTCGAGGCGAACACGACGTCCATTCTGTTCAAGGAAGAGCAGTCGGGTTACCTCGCGGGCTACGCGGCCGTCAAAGACGGGTACACGAAGCTCGGCTTCGCGGGCGGCGTGGCCGTTCCGGCCGTCGTGCGTTACGGCTTTGGCTTCCTCGCCGGTGCGGACGCTGCGGCGAAGGAAATGAACGTCAACCCCGTGGAACTCACGTACAACTACACCGGCTCGTTTGAACCGACGCCGGAGATTCAGACCATGGCGGCCACCTGGTACACCAACGGCACGCAAGTCATCTTCTCTTGCGGTGGCGGCATCGGTTCCTCGGTGCTGAAAGCGGCCATGTCGAATGACGGCAAGATGATTGGCGTGGACGTCGACCAGAAGGACATGGGCGAGGCGGTCATCACGTCGGCCATGAAGAACTTGCAGAGCGCTGTGTATCAGTCGCTGGTGCAGTTGAACAAGGGCGAATTCGTCGGTGGCAAGTCGGAGGTCTTTGGCGCGGCGGAAGACGGCGTCCAGATTTCGGAAGACTTCTCGCGCTTCCAGAAGTTCACTCAAGAAGACTACACGAAGATCTTCGAAGCGTTGAAGGCGAACACGGACGGCATTGCCGACAAGATTCCGGCATTCGATCCGTCGGGTGATCCGACCACCATCGCGGGTGAGTTCTCCAACATCAAACTGAACTACGTGAAGTAATGTGGCAATCGGCCGGCGCTCTGGCGCCGGCTTTTTTTATGCGTTAATCGCCGTAAAAGGCGGTGGTACCTCGTTCTGGTTTCCACTGTGGGTTGAAAATGCAACAGATCCATGCGAAAGGGCAAGTCATTCCAAAAGAAAAGCAGTCATCCGGGACGACTGTCCCACATGACTGCTTTTCAGTGCCTGATCACCGTTTCTCGATAATTCCTGAGTTAACGAACCGGGCTTGTATGCAGGTGAAGGGATTTGAACCCCCACGAGATTGCTCCCACTAGTCCCTGAAACTAGCGCGTCTGCCGTTCCGCCACACCTGCGTTTCGTGACAACAAAGTGATTATAACGTAAGAACAGAACCCTGTCCAGCAATGATGAAGATTTTTTCGCGAAACCCCGCGGGCTTTTGTATAATGATACCTAAAGAGGAGGCGCAATGGAGCGAACTGAGGTCAATTTAATAGCCGGTAAAACGCTTTCGCATCACGAAAAGCTGGTCTTAGATACAGCTTTAGACGCGGGCGTTCTTTTGATGGAAAATGGCGCCGAATCCTACCGGGTCGAAGAGACCGTAGAGCGCATCCTCTCGCTGAGTGAGCATCAGGCCGTGGACGTGATCGGGCTATTGACCGGTCTCTTCGTCACGCTCACCCTCTCAGACGGCTCGTACGTGACGGCCACGCGACGCATCAAGGTGCGGCGGATGCGTCTGGACATCATCCGCGACGTCAATCAGGTGTCGCGCGATTTGAGCGCGGGGGAGTGTACCATTGAGCAAGCGGCCCAGACCATTCACGAGTTGCGACTGAGCCAAAAGGAACCGCCGAGTTCACCCCTCTTCATGGCGCTGCCTGCCGCCGGATTTGCGCTCATGTCCGGCGCGAGCATTCTGGAGAGCATCGTGGGCGGACTCGCGGCGTGCAGCATGATCTTCTCTACGCGCCTCGTGCGCGGTCGCATCAGCGGCAACTTCGTGCCGTCCTTTCTGCACGCCTTCGCCATCACGTTTGTCCTCGGCGTCATCGTGCGCTTCTTTCCCATGCTCCATCTCAAATACATGGTCATCGGCGGGCTCATCAGCCTCTTCCCGGGGACGACGCTCACGACGGGCATTCGCGACACCATGAAGGCGGATTATCTCTCGGGGGCAGGCAATTTGCTCTCCGCCATCGTCTCGGCCATGGCGCTGGCCGCGGGCACTTTTTTTGCCATGTTCTTCACAGGAGGCCGTTTCGTATGAATGTTTTGTGGCAGTTTCTGGCCTATCCGATCCAAGAACCGGCGTTTCTCAAGTACGTCATGGAGGGCATCGGCGCCGGACTCGCCGTGGTGGTGTCCACCCTCTTGTTGGGAGAATCCCTGCGATTAGGGCTCTTCAATGCCATCATCGGCGCCATCAGTTGGGACGTCTTCTCCATTTTATCGGATCAGGGCATGTCGAACTTCGCCGCCACGCTCTTAGGAGCGATGGTCGTGGGCCTCGCTGCGCAATTTGGCGCCGTTCACTTTCGCGCGCCAATGACGGAGTTCATCATCCCCTCGCTTTATCCACTCGTCCCCGGGGCCTTGCTCTACCGAACGGTCAACGCATTCTTCATGGAGCAGATGGGAACGGCCGGCGAAGCGGCCATTCAGACCATGATCGCCGCCATCGCCATCGCGCTGGGGCTGCTTCTCGTGGAGACGTCAGCCGTGCTCTTTCGAAGCGCCCTACGTCAGGTGCGTAAGAGGCGCGAATCGAGCGTCTGTGATACTCAGGAATCAGAAAGGAAAAGCAAATGAATGACTCTCCGGAATTTCGCTACGATACACAACTCTTGATCGACGGTGAAGACTTGGACGAGGACGAGATCTTCGACTACTTCGTGAGCCACTTCAAGGGGGACAGCCTCCTCGCGGTGGGGGATGAGAACTTGATCAAAATCCACTATCACACCAACGAGCCGTGGCAAGTGCTCGAATACTGCCGCTCGCTGGGTGAGATCTTCGACATCGTCGTGGAGGACATGGATCGCCAATCGCGCGGCCTCAAAGGGTGACGCGTGTCGAGGGATCAGTCTTCGGGCGGTTCGAGCGACTGTGGTAGGTGGGCGAGGGGGTTTTTCTCAACCGCAATTCGCGCCTGATCGTCGTCCACGTGCGTGTAAATCTGCGTCGTGGAGAGGGACTCGTGACCCAGAATGCGCTGCAACGTCCGAATGTCCACGCCTTCCCGATAGAGGAGCGTCGCCGCCGTGTGACGCAGTTTGTGCGTGGTGTAGATGCGCGTATCAAAGCCGGCTTTTTCCAGCAACTGTTCGATGCGGTGCTGGACGGCACGTGGGGAGATGCGTCGGTTTCTCGACGAGAGAAAGAGGGCTTCCTCGTCGGGCACAACGGGACGTGTTGCGCGGTAGTGATCAATGGCTGCCGCACAGGATTCGGTGATGTAGATCATGCGTTCCTTATTGCCCTTGCCGATGACGTGGATTTTCCCGTCGCGGATGGAATTGAGATTGAGTCCGCACAGTTCGCTGAGGCGCATACCCGTCGTGAGAAAGGTCATCAAAATGGCGACGTCGCGGGCGCGAAAGAAGCGATTGGGCTCGGCGGCTGCCGTCTTCAACAGCGTCACCGTCTCCTCCAAGGTGAGGTAGACCGGGTGGCGTTTTTTGCGTTTAGGGGTGGTGAGCTTTTCGGCGGGGTTTTTTTCAAAGGCCTCCCGCACCGTGACAAGGTACTTGAAAAACGAGCGCAACGCCGAACTGAGCCGCGCGCGACGGCTTGCGGAGAGGCCTTCTTCGTTTTCGGAGTACGCGAGAAAGGACAGGAGGTCGTCAAACGTGACCTCTGAGAGCATCGCCTCGTCCACCGCGTCGATGGCAACGGCCTCCAGAGGGGCGTGACGCAATGCGGCGCCGCCCTTTCGTCGCACAGTAAAGCGCAAGAAGCGCGACAGGTCGTAGCCGTATTCGTGAATGGTCTTCGGCGAGAGACCGCGAATCGTCTTCAAATAGTTGAGATAATCGTCGAGAATCTGTGGATTGTCCATGCCGCCCTCCATTGCAATGCCTCATTCTTCTTTATATAATACAAAAAGGTTACAAATCAGAAAAGGCTTCGATAGGGAAACGGGGGAAGTGATGAACGGTAATGCGAATGCGGCAGCGGTCTGCCAAAAAATGACATCGGACGTGCTCGCGTCCATCGGACGCGTGATCATCGGCAAACAGCAGGCGGCGCGCAAGATGCTGATCTGCCTCCTGGCAGGTGGCCACGTGCTCTTGGAGGACGTGCCCGGCATCGGCAAGACCACGCTGGTGCACGCGCTCGCTCATGCCGTGCGTCTGGACTTCCGTCGCATTCAGTTCACCCCGGATCTCATGCCCTCTGATGTCACGGGCTTTAACTTGTACAATCCCAAGACATCGAATTTCGAATTTCGCGAAGGCGCGGTCAACACGCAGATCTTGTTGGCCGACGAAATCAACCGTTCGTCCCCGCGCACGCAGTCGGCTCTGTTGGAGGCGATGCAGGAAGGTCAGGTGACCGTCGAAGGCAAGACCTATCGTTTGCCCGACCCGTTCATGGTCATGGCGACGCAGAACCCGGTGGAAAACGTCGGCACCTATCCGCTGCCGGAGGCGCAATTGGATCGCTTTATGATGCGCCTTTCGATCGGCTATCCGTCAAAAGAAGAAGAGATGATGATGATCTCCTCCGACGCCATGGCGCGCATGGATAAGGAGATCGAAGTCGTGGCCGAAGCGGATACCGTCCGCTGGCTGCGTCAAGCCATAACTCAAGTTCAGGTCGTGCCGGAGGTCGTCTCCTACATCCTGGACATCACGCGTCAGACGCGCGACGATTCCCGCGTGGAACTGGGCGTCAGCCCGCGCGCCAGCCAGATGCTCTTTTCTGCCGCGCAGACGCACGCGCTGATGGACGGGCGGGGTTACGTCGTCCCCGATGACGTCCAGGCGCTGGTGCACGACATTCTGGACCATCGCATCATCCTCAAAGCGCAGTCCCGCGGTCGCGGTGTGAGCGCTTACGACGTGGTGGAAGACATCTTGCAGTCCACGGCGGTCCCCCGATGAAACGCATTCGCCTGCGCTTTCTGTTCTGGATCGTCGGTTGGGTGGCACTCTTTCTCTTTGCGAATACGAAATTGCGCCTCTTTCCGCACATCCTCATCATCTTTTGGAGTCTGCTTCCCATCGTCTCCCTTCTCTTCAGCGTGATTCTGGCGCGTGGCCTCGCGATGAAAGAAGAGCTCTCCCCGCGCGCGCTCGTCCACGGGGAAGCGGGCGTCCACGAATGGCGCTTGGAAAACCGCACGCGATTTATGGCCTTTTACGTCTTTTTGCCGCAACTCATGCCGGGCCAGAAGAAGGCCACGCCACTCATGTTGCAGCCGCAGGAAAAGCGCACATTCACCATGCCTTTTTCGCTGGACCAGGTGGGCCATTTCACCCTGCGCGCGGGGGGATCGCCCTTGCTGTATTACGAAGACCTTTTGGGCTTTTTTCTCTTAAAGAAAAAGATGCCGGTCGTGCCGCCGCTCACGTGCGACGCGCTGCCAGACCGCTCGTACCTTCGAAAACTGCCCTCTTTTGCCGATCGCCTAACGGAAGAAGGCGTGAGTGTCGACCGGCCGACGCGTTCCACAAATACCGATGAGATCTATTCCGTGGATCCCATGCGCGAGGGGGAGAGCCTTTCGCGAGCGCACTGGAAACTCTCGGCGCGCCTACAGCAGTGGATGATTAAACACTACTCCGATGTGGAACAAGAACCTCAGCGCATCTTGATCGACCCCCTGAACGTGCCTGATGCGGCGTCCTATCCCGAATACGACGGCAAGGTGCGTGACCCCGCCCTGGTCGACGTCCTCGAAAAGCGCACGGCTTTTTTGGACACGGTCTATTCGACGATCTCGTCCCTCATCGAGGCCAATGTGCCGGTCAACGTGTCCAATCGCACGTCGGAGTTTTTGAACCTGGATGAAGCGGCCGATGAACCGCTCTTGGCGAAGTGGATTGCCGAGCTACCGTTTTCGACCAGCGGTTTGGACTGGCGCATCTCGCTCCTTCAAGGACAGCGTCAGATCTTTTGGATTCAGAAAATCGACGAAGAAACTCTGGGAAGCCTGATGGAGGCCCTCCGTCAAGGCGTCTCTTTTGTCGTCATCACAGAACGCCACGCCAATGACCGCGACATGGTGGAACGTGTGGCGCACAGCGGCATCCCCGTAGACTTTTTGGATGAGGAGGAAGTGTGACTCGTCTCAAGACCTTCTGGCATGAAGATGGAGCGCGAACGCTGCAAACCTGGCTCACGACAGCCCTCTTTGCCACAGTGATCAGCGTCTTCTTTTTGCGCCTGCTTCGCGTCCCGATGCCGTCGATGGTGGTGCTCGGCGGGACCTTTTTAGTGACGACGCTTTTCATCTATCTCTTGCTCCGCCTCTGGAAAATCTGGGGCGGCGTCCTCGTCGCGCTCTCCTTGCTCCTTGGCGCACAGATGCTCCTTCGCCACCCCGTTGACGTCCCGCTGATCGGACTTTCCTGGTGGAAGGCATTGCTCTCGCCGATGGGCGAGGCGGTGCGATGGACGTTCACCGAAGTCGCCACGCGCGGTCCACTGCCGTCCTCCTTTATGCCCAGTTTTTACGCCGTCGTCTCCTTGACGTGCGTATTGACACTCTGGGTACTGCCCATCCCCATTCTGAACATGTTCCTGCTCATCGGCCCGTTGTTCTACATTGAAGACCTCGCCCAAGATCCTTCGTGGTTCGTATTTCTCATGTTGGGTCTCTTTTGCGTCTACACGTCCTATGCGTATCGGCAAGATCCGGATCGCCACGACCAGCGCCCGCCCCTTTTGTTCGGCTCGCTCTTGATGGCCCTCACGGTCACGTTCTCGCTCCTGCTTTCGCCGGAGACGTTCTTCAATCAAGATCTCTCAAATCGGCTGAACGAAGCGGCTCCGACGCAAGATCAGGGCGAAATCACCAGTTTTTCACTCTCCGAAGTTGGCTTCTATCCCCAGGGAAATTTACACGTGGGCGGGCCGGTGACGCCGTCGGATGAACCCTATATGGAAGTCATTGCCGGCGCCAACGCTTTTTACCTGCGCGGTTCCGCGTACGACCAGTTTAACGGCAGCACGTGGTCGCTCACGGCGGCGCAAAATTTGAGTGCGTTCGACATCAATCCGGATTTCTACGATACGTTTGATTCACCGCAATCTCAAGTGTTTTGGTTTGCCGATGCCCAGGCGCGTGATCGCGCGTTTCGAAGCGGCCTTTTCGAACCGGCGATCTACCGCGAAAAGACGCAGAAGCCCACGCGCATCGTCTTTCACGGTGGCAAAGTGGTCTCTCTCACGCATCTCTCTGACGAGCCCACGCCGGAGATGCCTACTGACGAGGTGCTGAGCCGCCTGAACACCGGCGATCACTTCTACTACGCGCAGAGCGGGATGATGGCAGGGGAGAGAGCCTACGACGATTTCGGACTCGTCGTCTCGGACTACGTGCCGCCCATCGCCAATCTCTGGCGTACGGACATTCAAAAGGCGCTGCAATTTGAGCAGCACGACGGACCACGCGCTTACGAGGCGACGGTGCGTCGCGATGACCCCGAACTCGCCCAAATTCTCTACGACAGCGATGCAGATTTTCCGACGCGCTATCAGATGATGCGCGATCACTTCGAGGCGCATTACGCCTACGCTTTGGATGTGCCCACGATTCCAGACGAACAGAACTTTATTGACCATTTTTTAACAAATAAGAGGGGATACTGCGTTTACTTTGCCACGGCCTACAGCGTGCTCTTAGCGGATATCGGCTACGAGACGCGGTATGCGGAAGGCTTTGTCGTCCCTCAGAGCGATGTGGCGCCCGGAGCGCTGTCTGCACGCGCCATCAGCGCGAATCAGGCGCACGCGTGGTGTGAGATGTATCTCGACGGCATCGGTTGGATTCCCGTGGAGGCGACGCCGACCACGCACGTGAGTGAGATTTCTCATCTGACCGGCGATCAGGTCTCCCAGACACCTCCGGAGACGGTCCTGCCGGAGCAGCTCACTCCTGAATCTTCCGAATCAGGAACCTCAGAGAGCACGGAGACGTCAGAGGCCACAAGTGAACCCACCAATTCGACCGAATCCTCGGAATCCACGGAAGCGCCCTTAGATACCGCAGAACCCGAAGAGACGGAGGCCCCTGAACCTAAAACGGAGGCGTCACCTCATTGGAAGGCCATCGTGTTGCCACTCCTGGCCGTACTCATGATCGTTCTCGGCGTCGTCTTGCGCTATCGCGCGTGGAAGAAGCGATCGGATCCAACGTCTCTCAACCTCGCCGGAGACACGCCTCAAGCGCGTTTTGAGGCGCTCACACGACATGTGAGACGGTACGCTCAATTGAACGACTTGTCCTTGCCGCCGTCCGCGACGATGCCCAGTGCTGTGATGATGATGCAGCAGATCCTCACGCAGTATACGGACGCGTCCATGGATGTGGATGGCGTCACCAGAGCGCTCGAAGAACTGCGTTACGGCTCGCGTGACGTCGACGAGGCCGACGTCGCCACGCTCTACACGTGGTATCAGGCGCTCGACATGATGTACCGCGAGAGGACCCGAGGGTTCACGTGGCTGTGGAACGCCGTGATCACGGCGCCGGGACACCCGTGGCAGTGATGCGTGTCCCGTGAGAGTTGCGCGTTATGTGCGCCTTGCTCGGCGACGCCCGGCATGCGGCATCTGCTGACAGGTGGCGTGCAATATCCCTTGCCTTTCCCGCCCTGTTTTGTCACAAAATATTGATTTTGTGACAAAAATTAGATCGTCAAAATGCAGCGGACGATGACTCTTTCGCCTGCTCCCCTACGCCTGAGAGATGCCCATGGCATGTCCATCGAAAAATGCACACCCATCAAAAAAAAGTAAAAAAAAGGACGTCCCTCTCGAGACATCCTTTTTTAGTGTGTTGAGTTGCGCTTACTTCAGCGTCGCGTACATCACCGCTTTGATGGTGTGCATGCGGTTTTCGGCTTCGTCGAACACGCGCGAGTGCTTGCCCAAGAAGACTTCGTCGTTGACTTCCATGCCGTTCAGGTCGTACTTGTCACCGAACTTCTCGTTGACTTCTTTGCCGATGGTCGTCTCCAGATCGTGGAAGCTCGGCAAGCAGTGCATGAAGATGACGTCATCCGACGCGTTGTCGATGACCTTCTGCGTCACCTTGTACGGATACAACTGCTGGATGCGCTGTTCCCAAACTTCGTCCGGCTCGCCCATGGAGACCCAGATGTCGGTGTAGATGACGTCGGCGTCTTTGGTGCCTTCTTCGACGTCTTCCGTGAAGGTGATGGTCGCCCCCGTCTCTTCGGCAAAGGCTTTGGCCTTCTCCTGCAATTCCTCTTTCGGCCAGAGTTCCTTCGGACCGCAGCCGACGAAGTGCATGCCGAGTTTTGCACACGTGATGAGCAGCGAGTTCGAGACGTTGTTGCGGCAGTCGCCCATGAAGACGAACTTGATGCCCTTCAGATGTCCGAAGTTCTCCTGCACAGTCAGCATGTCCGCGATCATCTGCGTGGGATGGAAGTCGTCGGTGAGGCCGTTCCACACGGGGACACCAGACTCTTCAGCCAGGATCTCCACATTGCGCTGATCGAAGCCGCGGTATTCGATGCCGTCATAGAAGCGGCCCAGCACCTTCGCAGTGTCGGCGATGGACTCCTTCTTGCCCATCTGGCTCGAACCCGGATCCAAGTACGTGACGCCCATGCCGAGCTCACGACCGGCCACTTCAAAGGAGCAGCGCGTACGCGTCGAGGTCTTCTCGAAGAGCAAGACGATCTGCTTGCCTTCCAGGTAGTTATGCGGTGTATGCGTCATCTTCAGGCGCTTGAATTCGGCGCCCAGATTGATGAGATATTGGATTTCTTCCGGCGTGTAATCGCTCAGCGTTAAAAAGCTTCTTCCCAACAGGTTAATTGGCATAGTTCCTCCTATCGTTGTTCGGCCATCCGGCCCAGCATTCAGTCATTTTTTTATATCACATTTGCTCGGGAGCCGATACACCGATAAGGGCTAATGCGTTGTGTAAAACGGTTTTTGTGGCCAGCACCAGTCCCACGCGCTCGTTGGTGCCTTCTCGATCGTCCTCGTCCACGATCTTGGTTTCCGCGTAGTAGCTGTGGAACGCCGTCGCCAACTGCATCAGGAAGTTGGCGATCTTGTTCGGCGCACGCAACTTCGCTGCCTCCGCCACGAGGTCCGGGAACGAATCCATGAGTTTCAAGAGTACGTTTGCCTTGTCACTCGTGAGGTGAGAGAAGGATTTCGGCGCATGGTATTCCGGCGCGTGATCCAAGATGCCGCACGCACGTGCGTGCGCGTATTGAATGTAGTAGATCGGGTTCTCGTTGGAGTGCGAACGCGCCAAGCCCAAGTCGAAGTCCATCTGCGCCTCCACCGCACGGCTCACGAAGAAGTAACGCGCGGCGTCCACGCCCACGTCGTCGATGAGTTCGCGAATGGTCACGGCGTTTCCGGTCCGCTTGGACATCTTGACTTCCTCGCCGTTCTCCACGAGGTGCACCATTTGAATGATGTCCACTTCGAGGTCATCGCGCTCGTAGCCGAAAGCCATCAAAGCGGCCTTCATGCGGTTGATGTAGCCGTGATGATCCGCGCCCCAGAGGTTCACCAGTTTCGTGTAGCCGCGGTCGAACTTGTACAGGTGATTTGCGATGTCCGGCGTCATGTAGGTCAAAAGCCCGTTGGCCTTGCGAAGCACGCGGTCCTTATCATCGCCCCACTTGGTGGTCTGAAGCCACAGCGCGCCGTCCTGCTCGTAGATGACACCCAGATCGTTCATGCGGTCGATGGCGTCCTGCACCAGTCCCGTATCGTAGAGCCACTGCTCAGAGACCCACGAATCGAACTCCACGCGGAAGTCGCGAAGCACTTCTTCGATCTTCTTCAACTCTTCCTTATAACCTTGCTCTTTGAAGAACTCCGTGCGGCCTTCCTCCTTGTCCAGCCACACGTCGCCCAACTCCTTCGCCAAGCGCTCGCCGATTTCCTTCACGTCGTCGGCCATGTAGCCGTCTTCCGGAATCTCGACATCGCGACCGAAGTACTGCGCATAACGCGCGTAGACGGAGAGACCGAGGTTGGTCATCTGCGCACCGGCATCGTTGATGTAGTATTCTCGCAAGACATCGTAGTTGCTGGCTTTGAGCAGACGGCAGATGGCATCGCCCCACACCGCGCCGCGCGCATGACCCAAGTGCAAGTCGCCAGTGGGGTTAGCGCTCACGTACTCCACGAGGATGGACTGACGCTTGCCACTGTAGTTGTTCCCGTACTTGTCCCCGGCGTCCAAAACGCGCGTGATGACCTCGGCCAACGAATCCTTCTTCAAGCGGAAGTTGAGGTAACCGGGTCCGGCAATTTCCACCGTCTCCACCCAGTCCGTCTTTTCCAACTCCGGCTTCAATTCCTCGGCAATCTGTCGCGGGGCGCGCTTGAGCTGTTTGGCCAACTGCATGGCAACGGTCGTCGCATAATCGCCGAATTCGGTGTTGCGCGGGATCTCGACCGGGACATTGTCCAGCTGGATGTCATATTGGACCTTCAATACGTCACTGATCAACGTTGCTAATTTTTCTTCGATTGTCATGTTCTCCGCCTTTGTTCACGATGTTTTGATGTTATGCTATACTTCCCTATTGTAGCATATTGAAGGAAAAGAGTGCCATTGCATTCCAAGGGCAGAAAATCATCGCCATTGGCCTTGCAATTCATTCGGATTGTGCTATCATAGTTGAAGTAACGAGACATGTGCCATTAGCTCAGCTGGATAGAGCGTCTGGCTACGGACCAGAAGGCCTGGGGTTCGAATCCTCAATGGCACGTCAAACCGCTTGAAGCGTTTCGAGCGGTTTTTTTGTGCCCTCCCCCACGCCACGGGAGAAGTCAAATCGCGGAGTCAAAACAAACGTTTACGGATTGCTTTTCGGATTATTTTTTCATGTGCTATACTAAGTACATCCATGCGAGTTAACCTAAGTGAATTACGGCTTGCAATTCTGAGAAAGAGGCTGTTATGAGTGAAAGTCTGATTCAGTCCAAATTCACTTCGATTCTGAATCCCTATAAAATCGTAAGTTGTGATGAAGAGACAGATCGCGAACCCACGATGCGGCTCATTCACAGCGCGGCGCGGTTGCTGTACATCACGGAGGGCGAAGGAACCATACAGATCAACGAAAAACAATACCGTCTCGTGCCACACACCATGGTGTCCTTGCAACCATGGGACATCTCGGAGATTGTGGATGTCAAGAAGCCCTTGACGTACAAGCGCATCATCTACAATTTGAATTTCATCAACTTGTTCGTGCGCTCGGATTTTAACCCGCATCAGATCTTCATGAACCTATGGCAGAACCTGCACGAAGTGCCAGTCGCCCAAATCGACCCCGCTCAATACGAAGTCTTGGAGGGCATCATGGAGCGTCTGCACCGCGAAGTCGGATCAGATGCCTATTCCTCGGAGGCCGCAAATCAGGAAGCGAAGCCCTTCAGCGAGGTCTACATCGTCTCCCTCATCATCGAAATTCTGGTGCTCTTCGAACGCAGCAAACACGATGAGGCCCCTGAGACCGAAGCGCTCGATCAGACGGAAGATTTTGAAGTGCGCAACATGCTCAACTACCTCTACAGTCACATGCAGGAGAAGATCACGCTGGATCGCCTCAACCAGGTCTTTTTTGTCAGCCCTTCCACCATCACTAAGAAACTCAAGCGCACGCTGGGTTACACGTTCCAAGAGCTGATCACGGCCATGCGCATCTACAAGGCCATGGACCTTCTGGCCTATACGGACCTCAAATTGCAGGACATCGCCCACCTCGTGGGCTTTAACGACGCCGCGCACCTCGTGCGCACGTTCTCCCAGCAGGCCTACATGACGCCGAACGCGTACCGTCAGACCATGCGACGCCCGGAGAAACTGGACCAACTCAAGACCCGTGAGTCGGCAGCGACGCTCGCCATCATCAACGACTTCCTGGCGCAGTACGATAACCCGCAATTCACGCCCAAGACGATTGCCAACAAATACCAGATTTCCATCGCTGAACTGAACCGCATCACCATGTACTACGTGGAGCGCTCCGCATCGGAATTCATCGCCTGGCTACGCGTCAACCGCGCCGCGGAGATGCTCCTGTGCACGGACCTGCCTGTCACGGAGATCGCGCTCATCGTGGGCTTCAACACATTAAAGACGTTTTACCGCTACTTCCACAAATACTACGACCTCTCCCCGACGGAATTTCGAGAAGAGGTCCACTATCAACACGCCGACGGCACCGTCGAAGGACAGTGTTAACGCAGTCCCATTCGCTCCAACGCTTCGTCCACCGTATAGGGCAGTTGGCCGTTCACGAGTTTGGGCGATCCGCCGCCACGCATGTCGGCTTTGTCTTTCCACAAGGCTAAGGTATCGCGGGCGCTGTCATCCCCCGCCGCAATGACGATCGAGGTCTTGCCGTCTTTTTCGGACAGCAGGACTTTTTTCTTGCCCAGGGTGAAGGCGATCTCCTGACCGATGGCCCGAAGGCCCGACACGTCTTCGTCATCGACGACGGCATAGGACGCGTCATCCTGAGCCAGACGTACAGCGACAAAGCCCGCCTTTTCTTTCTGAAGTGCGCTGATCTCCGCCTTCTGTTGCTGCTCCTGTTCCAACAGGGCGTCCACGCGCGCCTCCAGGTCTTCCTCCAACGTGTTGAGCTTCGCCATCAGAGAGCGCACGAGGCGATGCGTCTTTTTCAGCCGATCGCGCGTGACCGTTCCCACCGTCAGATAGACGCGTGTGCCCCGGTTCGTCTTCTCGGCGTTCAAGATGACAAATGAGCCGATCTCACCCGTCGAATGCAGGTGCGGCGTGCCACAGGGCTGCACATCCAAATCGCCATACTTGACGATGCGCACCTGGTCGTACTGCCGGTAATTCGGATCCGGGTACTCTATGCCCGGCGCGTACGAGATTTCCAGCGGAATGTCCGCGCGGATGGCCTCATCGATGTAATCCTGCATTTCGTCCAATTCGTCGTCCGTGAAGGAATCCACGTCCACTTCCATCCACTGGCTGTGCGGATGGACGCCGATGGCCACGATGGTGTGATTCTGCCGGCGAAAATAGCCGTCAAACAGGTGCAGCGCACTCTGGATGGCCGTATTCTGCCAGCGCTCCTCGGCATCCACCTGCATGTGGATGGGATTCGACAGCGCACCGTCCACCTGATGCCACAACGTGCCGTCCACCCATTTGAGGTCCGTCACAGGAAGGCCGTTAATGGTCCCTTTGTCACTCGGCATGCCGCCTTTTTCGCCCCAGAACACGGTGTCCTCAAAGGCGTAGTAGCCGTCTTTTTCTTCGGCGATGCGGGTGTCGCATTCCAATCGGTTAAAGTCGTCATAATTTCCTAGCGCCATGCTTTCCTCCTTCTCTTTCTTATATTATAGGCCAAGAGAGCAGAATGTGCCCGTGCTGCCTTTGCATCGACAGAAACTTCGTTCATGAACGCATACAAAAAGCGCCGTAAACCGGCGCTTTTTCGCATTGCATTCTGCTCAATTGTACTCTGTAATCATACGATCATCTGGGCGACCGTCAGAATGACCGTGCAGAGGATGGCGACCGCGATGAGGAGCTTGAACACCCACTTGAGGAAGGTCGAGTACTCCACACGCGATGCTGCAACACCGCCCATAACCACGCCAGAGGTCGGCGTTGCCATGTTCACCACACCGGAACCGGCGCAGAAGATGTTGACCATGACCGAGGGGTTGAAGCCGAGCTGTGCCGCCAAGCCGCCCATGACCGGCATCGAAAGGCCGGCAAGGCCAGACGTGGAAGGCACGAGGAAGCTCAAGATGAGGTAGACCACGAAGGACACCGGGACGAAGACCACACTCGGCACACCCGAGAGCAGCTGCGTGCACTGATCGAGGATCCAGAAATCCATGTGCGTGGCCGACATCACGACGGTGATGCCACGCGACACGGCGATGATGAGCCCGACCGACAACAGGTCTTTTGAACCGTCGATGAACGCCTCGATGTAGCTGTGCTCATTGTACCCGCCGATGATGGCAATGACGATGGAGCCCAAAATGAACCATGCGGCGAGCTCCAAGAAGTACCACCAGCCGAGGGGCTGACCGGTGAGGAATTCAGACCAGCCAAAGGCGGCCAGGAACGCCTCTTCGTCTCCATTGAAGATCAGATCCTGATACGAAATGAGCGAGACGATCATGACGATGAACATGAGCGCGAAGACGACGAGCACACCCTTGTGGCGTCCTGTAAATTCCAACATCGTGCTGTTGTCATCCGTACCAAATTCTTCACGCATCACTTCTTGCTCGCGCAGTGAGAGGATGGTCGACCCCTTGTCCTTCTTCACCTTCTTGGCATAGTGCAAGGTGTAGGCAATGGCAACGCCCACGACAGAAAGCCACAAAACGGCGCCGATGAGGTAGATGAGTCCGCTATTCGCCGTAATGCCGACCGAATCGAGAGCGCTGATGGCGACGCCGGTCGCAAACGGGTTCACCGTGGACCCCAACACACCGGAGGCCGAGCCAATAAGGACGACGGCCAGTGCCACCATGGTGTCAAATCCGGCCATGACCATGGCCGACGTGATAAAGACGTAGAAGCCGATGGTCTCTTCGGCCATGCCGTATGTCGTGCCGCCCAACGAGAAGAGGAACATCAAGGCCACGATGAGCCATTCCTCCTTGCCGCGCATCTTATGCACGAGGTGGTTGATGCCGGCTTCAAGGGCGCCCGTCTTCATGACCACGTTCAAAAAGCCACCCAAGGCCACGATGAACATCAAGAGGTTAGAAGCGTCGACGAAGCCATTCGGAATAGCCATCACGAAGTCTTTGAGCTTGGCCCCAATGACGGTGACGGTTTCACCCTTGTCGACCATTTCCAATAAGTCGGCGTACTTTTCCGGGTCCAATGTTTGAATGATTTCGTTACGAATGGGTGAACCGTTCAAGAAGAACGAGATAATGCAAAGAACGGCTAAGACGATGACCAGAATCGTAAAGGCGGACAGAGAATGCTTCTCCTTTTTGGCCGGAGCGTTCGCTTTATTGTCCATAAAAAACTCCTTTCTACAAACACCATTACCCGGCCGGGATGCCGGCCGGGTGGATGACAGGTTACGAACGAATCACAGTCCCTGTCTTACCTCCTAACGCTTCCTTCGCACGTGCGAGGGAAGTAATCAGTGCCGTACCGCCTTCTCTTTGACGCACAAAGTCCAGGCAGGCCTCCACTTTAGGCAACATCGACCCTGGCGCAAACTCGCCTTGTTCGATGTAGCGCTCTGCTTCTTCGATGGTCATTTCCGCAAGAGACTCTTGCTCGGGCGTGTTGAAGTGAATGGCCACTTGATCCACAGCCGTTAAGATGACCAACATGTCGGCGTCGACATCCAGCGCCAGGCGCGATGCCGAACGGTCCTTGTCGATGACCGCCGCGACGCCTTCATAGATGCCGTCTCTTTCGATGACCGGCACGCCGCCGCCGCCTACGGTAACTACGATGTCTCCCTGGTCGACGAGTTGCTTGACCACGGGCAGTTCCACGATCTGCTTCGGCATCGGGCTGGCGACGACGCGGCGATACCCGCGACCCGCGTCTTCCACGAACTGATAACCGGTCTCCGCGGCAATCTGGTCCGCCGTCTCCTTATCCATGAAACTGCCAATCGGCTTCGACGGCTTCTGGAACGCAGGATCGTCCGGATCCACGACGACCTGCGTGACGAGGCACGCCACATGGCGGTCCTCCAAGCCCCGGCGCGTGAGTTCCGCCGCCACCGACTGCACCAAGTGGTAGCCGATGTAGCCCTGGCTCATGGCGCCGCATTCCGGGAACGGCATGGCGGGCGTCTTGCCCCCATGCGTTGCCGAAAACTCCATGGCGTTGTTGATCATCCCGACCTGCGGGCCGTTGCCATGGCCGATCATGACATCATATTCCTCGGCCAGGTCGACGATGGTTTTGGCCGTCGCCTGGACCAATTTCAACTGTTCTTCCGGCGTGTTGCCGAGTGCGTTGCCGCCCAACGCGACAACGATGCGTTTTTTCGTCATAAAAGGCGTTCTCCCCTGCGACTACTTGGCCAACTCACGGACGAGCGGCATGGACATGCAGCGCGGGCCGCCACGACCCACCGTCAGGTTGTCCGAATCGAGCTCGATGACTTCAAAGCCCGCCGCGCGCAAGCTCTCGTTGGTCTCGCGGTTGCGTGCGTAGACGACGACTTTGCCCGGCGCGATGGTCAGGGTGTTGGAACCGTCGGTCCACTGTTCGCGCTCTGCGGCGATCAGATCGCCACCGCCGCACGGATAGAGGCGCACCTTTTCGATGCCGAGGATGTTCGCGAGGATCTCGTCCAGCTGACCCTTGTGCTCCTCGATGATCATCTTCTGATTGTCATAGTCCGGACGCAGTTCGAAGATCTGAAGCGTCCCGGTGATGCCCGGATGATACGTGAACGCGTCGTGGTCGATCATCGTGAAGACGGTGTCCAGGTGCATGAATGCGCGCGACACCGGGATGTTCAGCGCGAAGATGCGCTCGATCTTGTTGCCTTCCGTCTCGAAGAAGAGGTTGTGCGCCAAGTTCTGGATGGCGTCGGCCTGCGTGCGCTGCGAAATGCCCACGAAGAGCGTCTTCTCGTCGATGTTGAAGACGTCGCCGCCTTCGATGTGGAACTGGCCGTGACGGCCGTAGACGTCTTTCACCTGATCCTTGTACTCAGGATGATAGCGGAAGATGTAGTCGGCGTAGATGGTCTCGCGATTGCGCGTCACTGAGAACATCTTGTTGATGCAGGCGTTGTTGCCGATGGAGGCAAACGGGTCACGCGTGAAGTAGAGGTTCGGCATCGGATTCAGCAGCAAGTAAGCGCGCTCCAGCTGGTCAACGAGGAAGTCAGTGTCGACCGGGCCGATCTCCTTGAAGGTGACGCCGGCCATGGTCTTCAGCACGAACTCTTTGTTGTCCTTGATCTTGCTGAAGAAGTCCTTCAGGATGTCGTGGTAGGTCTTGGTGAAGATGCCCGCATCGTTTAGGAATTCATCGATGAACTGCTCGCGCAGTCCCGGATTGGCGTCCAGGGTCTCCGCCATGAGGTCTTCCAGATAGACCACTTCAATGCCTTCACCGCGCAAAATGTCGGCAAACGCGTCGTGCTCTTTCTGTGCCTTCACCACATCGGGGATGTCGTCGAACAACAACTCCTGAAGCGTATCCGGTGTCAGATACTTCAATTCATCGCCCGGACGATGCACCAAAACCTTCTTCAATGGCTGAATTTCGCTGAATACTTGAATTGGATTCATACGTTTTCCTTTCTTTTCAAAAGTCCTCAAACCATTCCATTTTGAGTGATCTTATAACTCAACAACAGCATGTGGGAACACGCTGTCTTCTTTCTTTCCCATCATACCATAGTCCCATTTCGAAAATAGACAGCAAGCGCCTTTTTTATTGTAGAAAAAGAGAAACGGGTTCGATCTTTTTTTCGCGCACGATGTCCTCAAATCGAAGGCCTCGCTTTCATGATATAATTCTTCCATATGTTAAGGAGGGGAACATGGCATACGAAACGACCAATTTCATCCATCAGATCATCGAAGAGGAAATGGCGCCGGGCGGACGCGTCGAAGGACAGGAGATCATCACGCGCTTTCCGCCGGAACCCAATGGCTACTTGCACATCGGCCATGCCAAGGCGATCAACATGGATTTTGGAACGGCATTGAAGTACGGCGGGCATTGCCATCTGCGTCTGGACGATACCAATCCGATTAAAGAAGAGAACGAATACGTCGAGTCCATTCAAGAAGACGTGAAGTGGCTGGGCTTTGACTGGGGCGACGATTTCTTCTTTGCCTCGGACTACTTTGACGAGATGTACGAGCAGGCCCTCGTGCTCATCCGCAAGGGGCTGGCGTTCGTGGACGATTTGAGCGCCGAAGAGATGCGCGACTATCGCGGCACGCTTACCGAGCCCGGCAAGGAGAGCCCCTGGCGCAACCGCTCCATCGAGGAGAATTTGGACCTCTTCGAACGCATGCGCAAGGGCGAATTTGCTGACGGCGAAAAGACCCTGCGCGCCAAGATCGACATGGCCTCTGGCAACATCAACATGAGAGATCCTGTGCTGTACCGCATCTCGCACACGCCCCACCATCGCCAGGGTGACAAGTGGTGCATCTACCCCATGTACGACTTTGCACATCCCCTGGAAGACGCCTTCGAAGGCGTGACGCACTCCTTGTGCACCCTCGAATTTGAAGATCACCGCCCCCTCTACAACTGGGTGGTGGAACACACGGACGTGCCGCACGTGCCCCGTCAGATCGAATTTGCGCGCTTAAACCTCACCCACACGGTGATGTCCAAGCGCAAGTTGCGTTCGATGGTGGAAGAGGGGCTGGTGGACGGATGGGATGACCCGCGGCTGCCGACCATTCGCGGCTTACGTCGGCGCGGCTACACGCCCTTGAGCATCCGCAATTTCTGCGACCGCATCGGCGTCGCCAAGACCGACTCCATGGTGGACGCGCGCTTCTTGGACTACTGCGTCCGCGAGGATCTGGATCAATCCGCCACGCGCGCCATGGCCGTGCTCGACCCCATCAAACTCGTGATCGACAACTACCCGCAAGGCCGGCACGAGATGTGCACCATCGAGAACCACCCCAAAAACCCCGAGATGGGAACGCACGAAGTGCCGTTCTCACGGGAACTGTGGATCGAGCGCGAGGACTTTGAAGTCGATCCGCCGAAGAAGTACTTCCGCCTCTTCCCCGGCAACGAAGTGCGCCTGCAAAAGGCCTACATCGTGAAAGCCACCGACTACGAGACGGACGAGGACGGCAACGTCACGGTCGTCCACGCCACTTACGATCCCGATTCGTTTGGCGGCAACGCCCCAGACGGGCGCAAGATCAAGGGCACCATACACTGGGTTCCGGTGGA
Organism: Peptoniphilaceae bacterium; assembly: GCA_028726605.1. Classification (GTDB taxonomy): domain Bacteria; phylum Bacillota; class Clostridia; order Tissierellales; family Peptoniphilaceae; genus Murdochiella. The sequence goes on from JAQYPV010000022.1 coordinate 24,089, forward strand.
TGAAGCCATCGAAGCCGAAGTGCGCCTCTACAACCCGCTCTTCACCGTGGAGAATCCCGATGCCGAGGAAGCGGACTACCGCGATCTCATGGCCGAGGACTCCCTCGTCGTCATTTCCAAGGCCTACGTGGAACCCGCGCTCGCTTCGAACGAGGTGAGCGAACAGCGCTACCAGTTCATGCGCAAGGGATATTTCATCGAGGATTCTAAACACTCCACACCCGAACACCGCGTTTATAACCGCATCGTGACGCTGCGCGACAGTTATAAGCCCGAATAAGGAGGATTCATGTCTCAGTATCGCACGCTCATGCATCGAAACCGGCGTGGCATACTCTCTGCGAGACGGCCGGGTGCAAAAGCACACGGCCGCGCTTTTGCGGTGGTCATGAGCTTTTTGATTCCCATCATCTTGCTCATTCCGGCATTCATCGTGCTGGATATCTTTCCCTTCGGCGGCAATACTACGCTTGCCGTGGACTTGCGCAATCAATACGTGGGTTTCTTCGAGGCCTATAAGAATTACTTCACGCAACCGGAAAGTTTCATCTACAATTGGAACAAGGGCATGGGCGGTCTCATGGCCGGCACCAACGCCTACTACTTGATGAGCCCGTTAAACCTCATCTTCTTCCTCTTCCCCGACGCTCTCCTTCCCCTCGCCGTCGAACTCATTCAGGTCATCAAGATCGGACTGGCCGGAGCCTTTTTCTGCGTCTACCTTCAAGAAGTGCAACACGGCGAAGGCTGGGGGGCCATCCTCTTCTCGACCTGCTACGCGCTCATGAGCTACACCGTGGGCAACATATTAAACCTCATGTGGTTCGATCCCATCTACCTGGCGCCGTTAGTATTGCTCTTTTTAGAGCGTTTCTTCGACGGCAAGAGCGCCGTGCCCTACATCATGGTGTTGGCTTTTGCCATCTTGACCAATTTCTACACGGCCTACATGCTCTGTCTCTTCCTCGTCTTCTACTCCATCTGGACGCTCGTGCGTCGGCCGCGTCCTCAGGGGATGACGCAAAAAGAGTGGGCGAAGACCGCCGTCGGCCTCTTCGTGCGCTTCGCCTTCATTTCGGTCACGGCGGCCGCCATGACCATGTGGCTCATCCTGCCCAATCTGTACTCGCTGTTGCTCAGCAAAGGGCCCTATCAGAACAATGCCAATCTGGTCTGGGACTTCGCCTACGGCCTTCCGGACCCCCTCTCGCGCCTGTTGCCGGCGGCGTTCGATTACGATGAAGTGCAAAACGGTTACGCCGACATCTACGCGGGCACGATTTCGGTCATCTTTGGGCTGTTCTACTTCTTTAATCGCCACATCCGCCTGCGGGAGAAGGTCGCGTCGGCCGTGGTCTGTGTGATCCTCCTCTTGTGCATGAACGTCAAGATCCTGAACCTCATTTGGCACGGAATTCAGTATCCCATTTGGTACAACTTCCGCTTCTCATGGGTGTTCATCCTCTTTACGCTCATCATCGGATATCGCAGCTTCCGACGCAGTTGGCACATCACGCTCCTACAAGTGGGCGTCGTGGTGGCCTTTTACGCGGCGCTTCTGATCTACATCTTCGTGAAAAAACAAGGCGATGAAGAGGCCTTCGCGTTCCTGACGCCGTACCACCTCGTCGCCACGGCCGCGCTCGTGATAGTCTATCTCTTTTTCATCCATCGAACGGCGCCGGCTCGTCGCTTCACCCTGTACAGCGCGGCGCTCTTTTTCGTCAGTTGTCTCGAAATTGCGTTCAACACCGCGTTTTATCAAGGCGTCTACAACTACGAACCGCTCGCGGAATTTGAGTTCTTCCATCAGGCTTTGAAGGAGCCGTCGGATGCCGTAAAGCCCGGCGAAAATGAATTCTATCGCGTGGAGCGAACCTTCCGTCACGATCGCAATGACGGGTTGCGGTTCGACCTGTCGGGTCTCACGCATTTCAATTCGACCTACGAGTACAACACCATCGAACTCATGTCCACGCTCGGCATGGCGCGTGCGCGCGCGTCGACCGATGGCGGCAACAGCACGAAGTTCACCGATGGTCTCTTCAGCATCCGCTACTACATGGATGGAAAGTACGACGAGGCGCAGAAAGACACCACGCCGGGCATGAGCAAACTCAAACCCCAGGTTCATCGGCCGGACCTCGCCAACATGACCCTTGCGGACGAATTCGAGTACCTTAGAATTTACGAAAACCCCTGGGCCATGCCTTTGGGCATGCTCGCCGAAGAGCCGCTTTCGACGTATGACGCCGGGCGCAAGAACCCCATGGACGTCCAGGACGAGCTCGCCAACCTGTTGGACGGCAGAGAAGGCGAAATCAACTACTTCAAACGCCAGCCCATGTCTGAGGAAACTGCTGAGAACCTGGTGCTCGAAGATCCGAATGCGGATCTCAAGAACTACAAGCGCGAGGATACCGAGGACAAAGACAAAAAAGCAGCGCTCTCGTGGACGTTTGAAACGGATGGCTCTGCGTCGGCATACCTTACGATGTCGGAGACCTTCAACATGAACAACTCGAACGTGTACTTGAACGACGAACTCGTCGGCAACAAACGCACGGGAAGCGTCTCTTCGTCGCAGATCTTAAACGTCTCCGCCAAAGGCGATGCGCCGCAGCAGCAAAAACTCGAAATCCGAATGAAGAAGGACACGGATTCCTTCAAGCTCAATCACATGGCCCTGTTCACGCTGGACGAAGCGGCGTTAAAGGACGAAGTGGCTTACCAGAATCAAAACGGTTTGAAACTCGACGTCTTCCGGCCGACGTACTTCAAAGGCACGTTTACGGCGGACGAAACGACCCCTCTGCTGCTTCTGAGCCTCCCGTACGACGAAGGGTGGACGGCCAAGCTGGACGGCGAGACCGTTCCGACCCGCATGGTCTTGGACGCGTTGACCGCCGTCGACGTCACGCCGGGAACGCACACCGTCGAATTCTCGTTCACCGAGCCGCTGCTCTACCCGGGGTTGGCGCTCACGGTGGGTGGTGTTTTTAGTTTCATCCTCTTAATCCAGGACGAGCGCAAAGCCAAACGGCGCGACGAGACCAAAGGAGATGTCCTGGCATGAGGTTCACGTTCAATCAGCTGCGCTGGGTGACGCTCATTTTACGCGCGGTGGGAAGTGTCCTGTTCGTGGGGACGTTCTTCACGCCCCCCACTTTACACCCGTGGATGCCCCTCATGCTGAGCGCGTGCTTCTTCGGTTTCTCAGCCCATTGGGACTATCGCCGTTACCGCTGTCCCCACTGCGGCTATCACTTGGGAAAGCGCATGTTTCCCCTCCCCGAGGCCTGTGTGCACTGCGGCAACCCCATTCATCTGGATGACGAAGCCTGCGATCCCACTAAAAAATCCCCCACTGCCATGCAGTGAGGGATTTTTTATGGGCGTTACTATTTGGCGTAATCCATGGCGCGCGTTTCGCGCACGACGTTGATGCGGATCTGACCCGGATATTCCAGTTCGTTTTCCACCTTTTCGGCGATGTCGTGTGCCAGAATCGTCATCTGATCTTCCGACACCTGACTCGGATTCACCGCGATGCGCACTTCACGGCCGGCCTGAATGGCAAAGGCCTGGTCGATGCCGTGGAAGGATTTGGCGATGTTCTCCAAGTCCTCCAAGCGCTTGATGTAATTTTCGGTCGACTCACGTCGCGCGCCGGGACGGGCAGCCGAAATGGCGTCTGCGGCCTGCACGATGAAGGCCTCCAGCGACTGCGGTTCGACGTCGTTGTGATGCGCTTCGATGGTGTGGATGACCTCAGGGCTCTCTTTGTACTTTTTGGCCAGGCGCACCCCGAGTTCCACGTGCGGCAGTTCGATCTCGTGATCGACCGCCTTGCCGAGGTCGTGCAACAGCGCGCCGCGCTTGGCGATCTTGACATTGGCGCCTAATTCCGTGGCGAGCATGCCGGCAATCTGCGCCACTTCAATCGTATGTCCCAACGCATTTTGACCGTAGCTGGTGCGGTACTTGAGTTTGCCCAAGGTCTTCACCAGTTCGGGATGTAAATTGCGAATGCCGACCTGCTCCACGGCGAGTTCTCCGGCTTCGCGGATGGTGTTGTCCACTTCCTGCTCTGCCTTGTGGTAGAGTTCCTCGATGCGCGTGGGGTGTATGCGCCCGTCCACGATGAGTTTCTCCAAGGCGACGCGTGCTTTTTCGCGGCGCACGGGATCAAAGCAGGAGAGCACGACGGCGAGCGGCGTATCGTCGATGATGAGGTCCACACCGGTGATCTGCTCAAAGGCGCGGATGTTGCGCCCTTCACGGCCGATGATGCGACCCTTCATCTCGTCGTTCGGAAGCGACACCACGGAGACCGTCGTCTCCGCCACGTAATCGGACGCGTAACGCTGGACCGTACGCGTGACGATCTCTCGCGCACGCACTTCCGCCTCATCGCGCGTGCGCGCTTCTGCCTCGCGCAAAATCACCGCGCGATCGTGTACCGCGTCTTCCCTCGCCTGATCCAGTACCATGGCCTTGGCCTCATCCGGCGTCAACTGCGCCACCTTCTCGAGATTGGCCTGGCGCTCGGCGAGCAGGTGATCTGCGCGCTGCTCCTTTTGCTTCACGCGCTCGCTGTCACGCGAGAGACGCTGATCTTGCTTCGCCAGCTGCTCCGTCTTCACGTCCAGCGCATCTTCGCGCTTGATGAGACGACGTTCCATCTCCTGCAGCTCGTTCTGGCGCTGCAGAGCCAACGCCTCCTGCTCGTCGCGCAGGCGGTGAATCTGCTCTTTGGCGCTCAAAAGAGCTTCTTTTTTACTTTTTTCGGCCTCATAGTTGGCATCATCGATGATCTTTTCTGCGAGCGATTCCGCAGAGCCAATCTTTGCCGCATTGGAATCCGATTGCACCTTGCTGCCGATGAAGAAGAACAACGCTCCACCCAGCACGAAGGCGATAATCGGTAAGACAAATTCCATCGCTCCCTCCTACTGTCCATTTTTTAAGATTTTATAGCTCATCCGGTGAGAAAGTATCCTCTCCAAAGTCGGCGTCATCAAAATCCTTCGCATCATCCGCTTTGGACGCGTTGCTCCCCTTAAATTCACCGCCGTCCTTGTCCTCCAACGTCGCACGCAACTCTTTTACTAGCTTCTCACGCACGTCGACGTTGTCCTGAAGGAATCGCTTTGAATTCTCGCGGCCCTGTCCGAGCCGTTCGTCGCCGTAGTTGTACCACGCGCCCGCCCGTTTGACGAGCCCCAGGTCCACTGCGGTATCCAATAAGGTTCCAATCTTCGAAATACCTTCTCCGTACATAATATCAAACTCCACTCGCTTGAATGGAGGAGCAACCTTGTTCTTCACCACTTTCACCTTGGTGCGACTGCCGATGATCTCGTCGCCGTTTTTGATGGCCTCTCCGCGACGGATCTCCAGGCGAATCGTGGAGTAAAACTTCAACGCGACGCCGCCTGTGGTGACTTCGGGATTGCCGTACATGACGCCGATCTTCTGACGCACCTGGTTTAAGAAGATGACCGTGGTGTTGGACTTGGAGACCACCGGCGTGAGTTTGCGCAATGCCTGACTCATGAGGCGCGCCAAGAGGCCCACGTGCGCATCCCCCATCTCACCTTCGATTTCCGCGCGCGGCACCAAAGCCGCCACGGAGTCCAAGACCACGATGTCGATGGCATTGGAGCGCACGAGGCTCTCCATGATCTCCAGCGCCGACTCTCCGTCGTCCGGTTGGGACAACACCAGGTTGTCCACGTCCACCCCGAGTTTCCGCGCATAGCCCACGTCTAAGGCGTGCTCGGCGTCGATGAAGGCCGCAATGCCGTCATTTTGTTGCGCCTGTGCAATGCACTCCAGTGCCAGCGTCGTCTTACCGGAACTCTCCGGACCGTAGATCTCGATCACGCGTCCGCGCGGAAGACCTCCCACGCCCAGCGCCAGATCCAAGTTGATCGCGCCCGTCGAGATGACGTCGATCTCCTGCTTAGGCTGTTCGCCCAAGCGCATGACCGCGCCTTTGCCGTACTGTTTTTCGATCTTAGAAAACGCGTCTTGAAGCGCTTTCTCTTTTGCCTCGTGATTCAAATTGGCAAGTGCCATATCATCCTCCTATCGGAACCGCTACATGTTTTGCGGATCTAAAACTTCTTTGTTCTTGACGATGTAATCCACACCGGACAGGATCGTAAAGAATAGCGCAAGCAAGACGAGCACCTGACGGGCCGGCGTCCCCAGAAGAAAGGGGAACAGGTTTTCTTCAAAGAGCATCTCCGCGACGGCGACCATCTGAAACGTCGTCTTGAATTTGCCCCACTTCGAGGCGGCGATGGTCGTGCCTTGCGATGCCGCCACCGTCCGGAACCCCGTAATGATGAGTTCACGGGCGACGATGATGACCACGATCCATCCGGCCAAGCGGTGCGATTCGGCCAACAGCACAAACGCAGAGATCGTGAGGATCTTGTCCACCAGAGGGTCTGCGAACTTGCCGAACGTCGTCACCATGTTGCGACTGCGCGCAATGTGGCCGTCGATGAAGTCCGTCATCGAAGCCAGAACGAAGATGATCCCCGCCAGGGGATTTTCCTCAGGTAAAAATAAGTACGCCGCAACGAACACCGGAATACTCGCCAGTCGCACCATCGTAATCTTATTGGCCAGATTCATCACTGCCTCCCCATTCCTGTCCCGGACGCACAAACACCTGACGCGGTTTGCTGCCGTCCTGCGGCGAAATCGCGCCCATGGCTTCCAGTTCGTCAATCAGGCGACCGGCCCGCGCGTATCCGATACGAAAACGGCGCTGCAACCCGCTGATGGATGTCGTCTCCTCATGGGAGATGAACTCCAAGACCTCGTCCATCAAGGCGTCGCGCGTCCCGTCATCCTGGCATTCCACGGTCCTCTCTTCTTCCAGGTTTTCGATCAAATCGCGATCGTAATGGACTTCGTGTTTCTCGGTCAGATAGTCGACCACGCGCCGGACTTCAGCATCGCTCACAAAAGCGCCCTGAATGCGCTGTGGCTTCGACATCGAGGCCGGATAGTAGAGCATGTCCCCTTTTCCCAAGAGCTTCTCGGCGCCCGTTTGATCCAAAATGGTGCGCGAGTCGATGGACGACGAGACCGCAAACGAAATGCGCGAAGGGATGTTCGCCTTGATCGTGCCCGTGATGACGTCGACCGAGGGTCGCTGCGTCGCGATGATGAGGTGGATGCCACACGCCCGCGCCATCTGCGCGAGTCTCGTGATGTGCGATTCCACATCCTTCGACGCCACCATCATGAGGTCGGACAACTCGTCAATGATGAGGACGATGTAGGGCAGGTTCTCCATGGACGGATCGAGCGTGCGCTGTTCGCGGTAACCGCCGATGTCGCGCACGGCATACTGCGAGAAGAGCTTGAAGCGCCGTTCCATCTCCTTCACGAGTGTGTAGAGCGCTTTGGCCGCCTTCTTGGGATCCGTCACGACGGGAATCATGAGGTGCGGAATCTCGTTGTACACCGAAAGTTCGACTACTTTAGGGTCCACCAAAATGAGGCGCACTTCAGCCGGCGAATACTTGTACAAAATGCTCATGATGATCGTGTTGATGCACACGGATTTGCCCGCGCCCGTCGCACCGGCGATCAGCAAGTGCGGCATCTTCGCGATCTGCGCGATCACGGGCTTGCCCTCAATGCTCTCGCCCAAGGCGACGGGGATACCCTTCGTGGTGGTCACAAAGGCGTCGCTCTGCAGAATATCCCTCAACCACACCGTATCCGCCTTCGTATTGGGCACTTCGATGCCCACATAGGGCTTCCCCGGAATGGGGGCTTCAATGCGGATCTCCTGCGCCGCCAGCGCGAGCGCCAGGTCATCCGCGAGGTTCGTAATGCGGCTGACTTTCACGCCGGCCTGCGGCTTCAATTCAAATTGCGTGACCGTCGGGCCCCGCATGATGGACACCACTTGCGACTCAATGCCGAACGAGCGCAGCGTCTGTTCGATCACGTTGGCGAGTTTGCGCAAACCCTCGCTGTCCATACGTCGATCCGACGGCTTCGACTCGAGGAGTTCGATCGGCGGCGTGATGTAGGTCGCCTCCCCGCCATCACCGGCCAAGGCGTCGTCAAAGGACACCTCGTCCGCTTCGTCCGACCCCTGAGGCGCCGGCGAAGGCTCCTCCTTCGGAGCCTCGCGAAGCGTCAGCCCTCCTGTGGTAACAGGAACCGTTTCATGCGCATCCGTCCAAGGTTCAAACGAAGAGAGGGCGTCGTCCACCAAGGCGTCCGCGTGGTCCGTCACGACGGGCAACGCTTGAGAGGGGACCTCCTCCTGCACTCGCTTTTCGTTTCGCCCCGAACGCGTCGGCCGCTTCTCCTGCTGGGCACGACGCTCCCGCGCACGCTCTTTCAAGCGCGACGTCGTCTCACGCGTCTTCTGCCAGCCGCTGGACGTCCAGCCCCCCAGATAGCGTAAAAAATCGACCATTTTGATGTCAAACAGATGCAAAATGAAAAAAAAGAGCACAAAGGCGATCAACAGAATGATGCCGATGGTGCCGATGAAGCGCACCAATCCGAAGGCCAAGAGTCCTCCCACGACGCCGCCGCCGCGCATGACCTTTCCGCGCTGTGCCGCCAGACTCATGACCGTCCAGAACTTGCCATTCGGCAGGTCCATGGACGCCAGGAGAGCGCCGACGAGCAAGAAGAGGGCCAGCACGTAGCAGAGCGTCCGCCGCAATTTTCCCTGAAAGCGTCCGGAAAAGATGGCCGTGGCAAACGCCAGCACCAAAAGCGGCAGTGCGTAGCTCAACACGCTAAAGCCGGCAAAGAAGAAGTTGCCCACCTTTTCGCCGAGCCAACCGGTCACCGGACGAAAATAGATGCTCATCGAACCGATGACAAAGACGATGAAGCCGGCGGCAACGAGATGATTCAATTGATCACGTTTACCTTTTTTTCCACGTTGCGTTTTACGAGCCATGCTTCCTCCTCACCCAACATCTAGTATACCATAATCGTGCATAAAAAAGACGGCCAGACGTGAGGATGGGCGTCCCATCCTCGCGTCAGACCGTCTCATTTTCTGCTCATTTCTCACGGACGCGGCAAAAGCGCCTTGCGCGAAAGGTTGATGCGCCCCTTGTCGTCGATTTCGATGACCTTGACTTTCACTTTGTCTCCGATTTCCACGACATCTTCCACATTTTCGACGCGCTCATGAGCGAGCTTCGAAATGTGGATCATGCCTTCCTTGCCTCCGCCGATGGAGACAAAGGCGCCGAACTTCATGATGCGCACGACCGTGCCTTCGTAGACATCTCCCACTTCCACGTCGCGGACGATGTCCAGAATCATCTGCTTCGCGCGCTCTCCGCTTTCGCCATCCATTGCGGTGATGGTGATGTGGCCGTCGTCTTCTGTGTCGATCTGCGCCCCGGTCTCATTGATGATGCCGTTGATGGTCTTACCGCCCTTGCCGATGACGTCGCGCACTTTTTCCGGATCGATGTCCACCGCCATGATGCGCGGCGCGTACGGCGAGAGCTCGGCACGCGGCGTCGCGATTGCCTCGGTGATGACCTCCAAAATCTGCTTGCGCGCCTTGTGCGCCTGAGCGAGTGCCGTCTCCATGATTTGCGCGTCGATGCCCTTGATCTTGATGTCCATCTGCAACGCCGTGATGCCGTCCGCCGTTCCGGCCACCTTGAAGTCCATATCGCCCAGGTGATCCTCCAGGCCCTGAATGTCCGTCAGAATCGACGTGTTCTCCCCTTCTTTGATGAGGCCCATGGCGATGCCGGCCACCGGCTTTTTGATCGGCACGCCGGCGTCCATGAGCGCCAGCGTCGAGCCGCAGATGGACGCCTGCGAACTCGAGCCGTTGGAACTCAACACTTCCGAGACGACGCGAATGGTGTATGGGAATTCGCTGAGATCCGGCAACACGGGCAACAGCGCGCGCTCGGCCAGGAAGCCGTGTCCAATCTCACGACGTCCGGGCGAGCGCAGCGGCTTGGTATCGCCCACCGAAAACGGCGGGAAGTTGTACTGATGGAAATAGCTCTTGACGACCTCATCGCGGTGCAGCCCGTCGATGTAGAGCACATCCTGCGGGCCGCCCAAGGTCACGACCGAGAGCACCTGCGTCTGGCCGCGCTTGAAGAGGCCCGAGCCGTGCACGCGCGGCACAAAGCCCACTTCGGCCGAAAGCGGACGGATCTCGTCCATGGCGCGGCCGTCGGGGCGCACCTTGTCCTCCGTGATCAGGCGGCGCACCTCATCGCGCACCGTCTCCTCCATGATGGCGTCGACGTCGCCGCGAATCTGCGGGTAGTCGTCGGGATCGGCGGCTTCAAAGAGCTCGAAGGTCTCTTTCTTGATTTCCGAAATGCCATCCTCGCGGATCATCTTGTTGTCCGTGCGCAGCGAATCGATCAGGCGCTGTTTGGAGAAGCGCTCCACTCGCTCGCGCAGCTGCGGCTCGATTTCGTGCTTAGGATAGTCGAATTTCTCCTTGCCTTCGGTTTTGATGATCTCTTTGAAGAAACGGCAGATGGACTTGATCTCCTCGTGTCCGAAGAGGATGGCGCCCAACATCTCGTCTTCGCTAAGTTCGTTGGCACCCGCCTCTACCATCATGATGGCTTCTTCCGTGCCGGCCACGGTCAGGTGCAAATCCGAATGCAGCATCTGTTCTTCCGAGGGGTTGATGACATACTGACCGTCGATGTAGCCCACGATGACCGCGCCCGTCGGGCCGTCAAATGGGATATCCGACAGCGAGAGCGCGAGCGACGCCCCGTTCATGGCCACGATCTCGGGCGGCTCCACCTCGTCCACCGAGAGGACGGTGGCGATGACCTGCACTTCGTTCATGAAGCCTTCCGGGAACAGCGGGCGAATGGGGCGATCCATCTGGCGCGCGTTGAGCGTCGCCTCCATGGATCCGCGGCCCTCGCGCTTCACGTAGCCACCCGGAATGCGGCCGACCGCGTAGAGTTTTTCCTGATATTCACAAGTCAGCGGGAAGAAGTCCTGACCTTCGCGCACATTGCGGTTCATGACCGCGGTCGTCAAGACCATGGTGTCCTTCGCGCGAATGATGCACTCCCCGTTCGCCTGCTCTGCCACTTTCCCCAACGTGACGTGAAACGCGTTGTCCGTAACCTGGGAACGATAGTCAAATTCTTTCATTCATCCTCCTCAAAGATGAGTCTTCATCCTTCGTTTCAAAACGAGTTTGCACTTTTGAATACATTTCTATCAGTATAACAAAAAAAAGAAACCGAACGAAATCATTCTTCGTCAGGTTTCTTTCACAACGACCTCAAAGGGCTGTGCGCATGCGTAGAGCGTTCGGCATCACTTCGATGTGACTCTCCACCGCATTATCGCCTTCTTCGCCGTCAATGGTCCACTGCAACGGCTTTTCCGAGCGAATCGTAAGCGTCGAGGTCTGAAACGTGAAACAGGCGGGATGCGTGGTGCGCCCCGCCGCGAGATCGCGGGCCACTGCCGCATAATCCAGCGCCGAAAAGCCACTTTTCACCAGGAGCACTTCGAACACGCCGTCCGCGTAATCCGTCTGATCCGTGAAGTTGATGAAGCCTGCCACGCGATTAGAATTGGTGATCAATCCGAGCAGAAAATCGCCCGACTCATGACCGTGATCGGTCTCCATCTCCAAGTGGTACGATTCGATCTCCGCCAAGTCGCGCAGTCCCTCGAGAAAATAGGCCATCTTCCCCAGGACGTTCTTCTTGGCTTGGCTCGTCCGATAACTCACCGTGGCAAACGTCCCAAACGCCGCCACATATAAGAACGGCGTGCCGTTGATTCGGCCCATGTCAAGCGCCTGGCCTTCCCCGGTGGTGGCGATGGCGACGGCGCGCTCCGGACTGAGTTCCGAGAGGCCGACTCCGCTGGCGAAGTCGTTGGTCGTGCCAGCCGGGATATAGCCCACCGGCGGGCGATGCTGAAGCGTCATCAACGCCGAGGTCACCTCGCTCAGCGTCCCATCGCCACCCATGGTGACGATGTCCTCGACCTCTTCCCCATAGGCTCTGACGATCGTCTTCGCGTCCCCTTCCTTGCGCGTTGCAAACACCAGGGCCGGGTGTCCCTTTGCGCTGATGGCCTCCACGAGGTCCTTCAGATATTCCCCCGCTCCCTCAGAACCGGCCACGGGATTGTAGACGACAAGAGTTGTCTTTCCTTGCATGTTTTCCTCCGCAATGAAAAAAGAGTGCCGGAGCACTCTTCGAAAGACGCATTAGCCGCGCAGGTTCAGGCGTGCGAGAATGCTGCGATAGCGCTCCACATCTACCTTCTTGACGTAGTTCAAAAGGCCGCGACGCTGACCGATCAACATGTACATACCGCGGCGGGAATGCGTGTCCTTCGGGTGGGACTTCAGGTGCTCGGTGAGTTCGCTGATGCGATAGCTCAAAAGTGCAATCTGCACTTCCGGAGACCCGGTGTCCTTCTCGTTCTTGCCGAATTCCTTGATGATTTCCTGCTTTTTTTCTTTCGTTAACATCTGCTTCTCCTTTTGATGAATTCGCTCCAATCCAAGAGACGGTCGGAGTGCCGGTCTCTTCGAAAGAGTACTTGTACAGTTTATCAGAATCCCACGTGCTCGGCAAGGCGTTCTTCCGCCGCCCAGGCGCGCAACAGGCGTTCATCCGCCACGAGTTGCTCGCGCAGGGCATCCGCCGTGTCAAATTTCACGTTGTGTCGCTCGAAGCGCAGAAAATCGAGTTGCATGGGCGCTTCGTAGATGTCGGCGTCGAAATCGAAGAGATTCGTCTCAATGGTGACGCCTGCGGTATCGGTGAAGGTGGGGTTGTCCCCCACGGACGTCATGCCGTAGTAGATCCGGCCGCCGAGATGACTTTTCGTAAGGTAGACGCCCTCTCCAGGCAACACGTAGGGAAAGCTCAGATTTAAATTGGCCGTCGCGTAGCCCAAATGGTGGCCGCGGTGGGCGCCGTGGCCGACGGTGCCCACGAGGTGATAGGGCTTGCCCATCATCGCGCGCGCGTCTTCCACGCGGCCGTCCGCGACCGCATGGCGAATGCGCGTGGAGCTGATGCGCTCTTTCTCGTAGTCCACGTAGTCTTCGACGTGGACTTGGAGCAGCCCCGCCTCCTGGGCGGCGATGAGGTCGTCCACCGTCCCCGCGGCGTCCCGTCCGAAGGTGTAGTCCTCGCCCGTGACGACGTGGACGGCTTTGAGTTGCGACACGAGCACATCCCGCAGAAAAACCTCCTTCGGGGTGCGCGCAAAGGCGGCGTCAAACGTGCGCAGATACACCCGGTCGACGCCGAATCCTTCGAGGCTCTTTAATTTGTCCTCCGTGCTGGACAAGTACCGCTTTTCTTCGGGAACGAGCACGGCTTTCGTGTGCGTCTTAAAGAGCAGCACCGCCACGTCGAGCGCGTCCGCATCGCCCAGCGCGCGCGCTTTGGCGAGCAGTCTCTGATGTCCCAGGTGAATGCCGTCGAAATTGCCCAAGGCGATGACGCAACCGGTGGATGGCGCAGAAAACGAATGATCACTGTCGATGATCTTCATTATAAATCCCCCATTTCTGCGATGGCCTTCTGGATATGCCAACCGGCTGTTTCACAAGTTCCCATACCGAGAAAGCGCTTCGCCGCGTAGAAGCGGAAGAGTTCTCCCGGAAGTGATGTCTCAGTTGTGCGCACGCGCTGTCCCTGCAACAGCCTTCGCCCCTCATCTCGGTTGAAGTGAATCGCCGGATAGTCTGAGACGGCCCGATCGGGCGGCAGCAGATGAGCTTCCAGTGCCGAGTGTTCGCCCTTTTGGATGGCGTCGATGGAAAGCGCCTCGTCAAGGCGGAGCGCGCCCACCGCCGTGCGCACGAGCGCTGTCATGATGGCGCAAGTTCCCAATTGTGCGGCGAGATCCGCGATGAGCTGGCGAACGTAGGTCCCCTTCGAGCAGCGACAGCGCACCGTCGCCTCGTGGCCGTCAAACGACAGAATCTCCATCTCATAGATCGTGATGGGACGCGCCTCGCGCTCCACAGTCTGCCCCTTTCGGGCGTACTCATAGAGCTTTTTGCCGTTCACCTTGACCGCGCTGTACATCGGGGGCGTCTGCATCGAGGAGCCGACAAACGACGAAACGGCCGCGCAAAAGGCGCTCTCATCCACGGTATCCGTACCCGTTTCGATGGTGGTCCCCGTGCGGTCCAACGTGTCGGTCATGCGGCCAAAGGTCATGGTGAAGACGTACTCTTTTTCCCTGTCGCTCTGGTATTCAGCAAGCCGCGTCGCCCGGCCGATGAAGACTGGCAGAACGCCTGTGGCCATGGGATCGAGGGTACCGCCGTGGCCTACGCGCCGCTCCCCTGTCGCGCGCCGCACGAGGGCGACGACGTCGTGGGAGGTCATGCCTTCCCCTTTGTTTACGTTCAAAATGCCCATCAAAGCGAAAGGCCCTCCAAAATCGAAATGAGATACGGCCAGGCTTCGTCATTGGTCATGTCGAGGGACGCGCCTGCGGCCTTCTGATGCCCCCCGCCGCCCAAACTCTTGGCGAGTTTCTGCACGTCGTAGGTCGACTTGGACCGGAAACTGATCTTCTGGCGCTCCGGTTCCTGTTCTTTTAAGATGACCGCCACTTCCACGCCCGCGAGGGTGAGGAGTTTGCTCACCACGCCTTCCACCTCCGGCATGGTGTAACCCGTCGCCGCCACGCGCTCGTGAGTGAGGTTTGCCACGATCACCTTGCCGTCTTGAAGGAACGTGGCACCACGCACCACGTCCCCTTCGAAGGCCATGAGTTTGGGATCTTCTCTCTGATACTCGTAGAGGTAGACGTACTGCTTGTCCGCCCCGTGATCGATGAGATCCGCCGCCGTGCGCAGCGTCCCGGCATCGGCCGTGTCGTACAGAAAGCGATTCGAATCCGTCGTGAGTCCCGCGTAGAGCGCCGTCGCCGCAGCCGGTGGCACGTCAAACCCCGTATCCAACAGAAAGCGCGCCAGGATCTCACAGGTGGACGACGCGGTCGGCTCGTGGATCAGGATGTCGCTGTCGTGGGCGTTTTCCATGTGGTGGTCGAAATTGAGGGTCTTGCGGGCCGTCAAAAAGACATCCGACCCGCGCCCCATGCGCCGTACGTCGCCGAGATCCACGCGAATCACGAGGTCGTACCTCCTGGCCTCATCCACGGACTGAAGTTGGGAGAAACCCGGGATGTAGGAGAAGTGCGGAAAACGCTCGTCCGCTAAGAGGTCACAGGACTTGCCTGCGGCTTCTAGGGCCAAACCCAACCCCAAAATCGAGCCGTACGCGTCCCCATCGGGGTTCTCGTGCGCGGCGATGGCGATGGTCCGGGCATTGAAAATGGCTTCGCGCGCCGCGAGAAAGGCTTCGTTCATTCCTCGCCCTCGCTTTCTCCCCTGGCGCGCCGACTGGCGTCGTCCTTGGCCAGCGTCTCGGCGATGAGCTGGTCCATGTACATGCCGTGCGCGATGGACCCGTCCAAGTGGAAGCGCAGTTCCGGCACCTGACGCAGCTTCACGTGACGCGCCAGATAGTTCTTCATGAACCCGCGGGCCTGCTCCAACCCCTCCAGGGTCTGACGTTGCTCCCAATCCGTGCCCATCACGCTCACGTACACGTCGGCATACGAGAGATCGCTTGAGACGCGCACCTCGGACACCGTCAGCACTTCTGCAATTTTAGGATCTTTTAATTCGAAAAAGATCGCCTCAGAAAGGGCCTTTTTCACTTCCTGAGAAATGCGACCCACTCTTTTTTCGTTCATGATTTCCCCTTTCACACGGGGTCATTCGACGGGCACCTCCACGTCGTGGTAGCATTCGATCACGTCGCCCACCTTGATGTCGTTGTAATTCTCAATGCCCAAGCCGCCTTCGTAGCCGCTCGCCACTTCCTTGACGTCGTCCTTGAAGCGACGCAGGGACGAGATGGTGCCCTCGTGGATGACGATGTCATCGCGCAGGAGGCGCACCTTGGCGTGGCGCACGATCTTGCCCGAGGTGACGTAAATGCCAGCCACCGTGCCGGCGTTGGGCACTTTGAAGGTGTCGCGCACCTCACAGCGGCCCAGCACTTCTTCCTTGTACACCGGCGAAAGCATGCCGCGAATGGCCTTTTCAATGTCGTCCAACGCCTCGTAGATCACGCGATACGTGTGAATGTCGATCTCCTCGCGCTCCGCCTGTGCGATGGCGCCCTGATTCGGACGGACGTTGAAGCCGATGATGATGGCGTTGGACGCCGCGGCCAGCATGACGTCGCTTTCGCTGATGCCGCCCACCGCGCCGTGGATGATGTTGACCTTGACTTCATCGTTGGACAACTTGGCGATGGAACCCGCCAAGGCGTCGATGGTGCCCTTCACATCGGTCTTCACGATGATGTTGAGTTCTTTGAGGCCCTCTTCCGAAATCTGCATGTGCAGATCGTCCAGCGAGATGTGCGTGGTCTTGTTGAGGCGCTCGTTGCGATTGCGCTGCTCCACTTTAGCCGCATAACTGCGCGCGATCTTCTCGTCGGCGACGGCGTAGAACTTGTCACCCGCTTCCGGCAGATCCGACAGGCCCGTGATTTTGACCGGCATGGATGGGCCGGCTTTCTTCACCTTTTTGCCCTTGGAGTCGAACATGGCGCGGATGTGGCCGCTCACCTCACCGGAGACCACGTAGTCCTTGTCGGACAGCGTGCCGCGCTGCACCAGGACGCTCGCCGTGGCGCCGCGCCCCTTTTCGAGCTGCGCTTCGATGACCACGCCCACCGCAGGACGGTTCGGATTGGCCTTGAGTTCTTCCATCTCCGCCACCATCAAAACCATCTGCAAGAGGTCGTCCAACCCCTCGTGCGTCTTCGCCGATACCGGCACCATGATCGTGTCGCCGCCCCACTCTTCTGCGATGAGGCCCTGCTCCGTGAGCTCCGTCATGACGCGATTCGGGTCCGCCCCGTCGCGGTCGATCTTGTTGATGGCGACCACGATGGGCACGCCCGCCGCTTTCGCGTGGTTGATGGCTTCAACCGTCTGCGGCATGACACCGTCGTCCGCGGCCACGACCAGGATGACGATGTCCGTGGTGGACGCGCCGCGCGAACGCATCTGCGTAAACGCCTCGTGGCCCGGCGTGTCGATGAAGGTGATGGTCTGGCCGTCCACTTGGGCGACCGAGGCGCCGATGTGCTGCGTGATGCCACCGGCTTCGCCGCGCGTCACGGCCGTCTCGCGGATGGCGTCCAAGAGCGAGGTCTTGCCGTGGTCCACGTGACCCATGACGGTCACGACCGGCGGCCGCGGCTTCAACGACTCCGGGCTGTCCGGCTCATCCAGATCGGCGAAGATCTCGTCGTCGCCGGCGGCTTCCGGCTCCGTGATGAGTACCCCGAACGACTCCGCCACTTTCTCTGCCGTCTCAAACGTAATGGACTCGTTGAGCCCCGCCATGACGCCCATCTTGATGAGCGCCGTGATGACCTCCATGGAATTCTTGTGAATGGCCTTGGCAAAGTCGCCCACGGTGATCTCGGGCGGAATCTCGATGATGGCGTCGAAGTCGTCCTGCACGTCAGACTTTTCCTCGCGCTTTTTGTTCTTCTTGTCTTTTTTGCCCGCCGCCGGCGCCTCTTTTCTGGCGACCTGGTTCTTCTTCTTGCGATTCTTCTTCACCGGTTGTGACGTTTCGGCGTCAGTTTGATGCGCGCGATGCTTCTCGTGACCTTCTTTTTTCTTCTCGTGACGCGGCATCTCGTCGTCGGCATCCTCCGCCACCTCTTGGGTGCGTTTGGGCTGATTCTTCTTTTCCGTGTGTTGCGTCTTCTCCGTCGTCACAGCCTTTTCCTGCTTTTTGGCCTCTTTGTCTTCGGAGAAGTATTCCTTGATCAACTGCACATCGCTGTCTTCCATGGAAGACATGTGAGAGGGATAGGTCAAGCCAAACTCTTTCTCTAGTGTGTTGCGCAACGCCTTCGACGGCTTGCCCAGCAATTTTGCTAACTCATAGACTCTCATAGACACCTCTATTCTTCCGCTACGCGCCTTAGCTGTTCATAAAATTCCTCCGGCACATTCGTTTTCAGCGCTTGTTTCAATCGATTTTTCTTCTGCGCGTTTTGAAGGCAGTCTCCGCTCTTGCAAAGATATGCCCCGCGCCCGTTCAACTTTCCGCTCGCATCGATCACAATTTCATCATCAACGGTATGCACCACGCGCAAGAGTTCTCTTTTGGGTTTTTGTTCGCCACAGACGACGCACCGCCGCACCGGTTCCTTCTTAGGCATCCGCTTCGTCCTCCGGCTCCAGGTTTTCCTCTACTCGATCCTCCTGCTCCGGACTCTCCTCTGCTCGTTCCTCCGGCAAAGTGAAGAGGTCCAGCGCACCCTGCGTCTCTTCGTCATCGGTCAAATAAGCCGAGGGATCCTCGTCAAATTGGCTCTTGCCCTTGATGTCGATCTTCCACCCCGTCAGCCGCGCCGCCAAGCGCACGTTTTGGCCTTCCTTGCCGATGGCGAGCGACAGCTGATCGTCAGGCACGACTACGACGGCCGACTTTTCCTCGGCATTGGCGATCACGCGGTCCACGGCAGACGGACTCAAGGCGTTGGCGATGAATACCTCCGGATTGTCGTCGTAGATGATGATGTCCATCTTCTCGCCGTTCAGTTCGTCCACGATGAGGTTCACGCGATTACCCTTATACCCCACGCAGGCGCCGATCGGATCGACGTTGGGATCCTTCGAGTAGACGGCGATCTTCGTGCGCGAGCCGGCCTCGCGAGACACGGAGTAGATCTCCACAATCCCTTCTTCAATTTCCGGCACTTCCGCCTCGAAGAGGCGTGCCACAAAGGTCGGATGGGCGCGTGACAGCAAGATCTGCGGTCCCCGTGAGGAGATGCGCACGTCCGCGACATAGCTCTTCACTCGATCCCCTACGTGCAGACGCTCCGTGGGAATCTGCTCTCTTTTGGGGATGACGCCTTCGCTCTTTCCGAGGTCGACGTAGATGTTGTTGTGGTCGAAGCGCTGCACCGTGCCCACGATGATCTCGCGCATCTTGTCGATGTAGGCGTCATAGACGGCAGACCGCTCGGCGTCTCTGAGCTGCTGGATGATGATGTTGCGCGCGGTCTGCGCGGCGACGCGGCCGAAGTTCTGCGGCTTCACTTCGATGCGCACCTGGTCGCCCAACTGCGCCTCACGGTCTCTCTCCTGCGCTTCCGCGAGCGTGAGCTCAGAGATGGGATCCTCCACCGTTTCCACGACGTCTTTGATCTGATAGACCCGAAACTCGCCCGTGTTGCGGTCGGCGACGACTTCGACATTCGTCTCATCCTGGTAGTTCTTCTCATAACTCTTCTCGAGCGCCTTCGCCACGGCCTCGAGAATTTTGTCTTTAGATACGCCCTTGGCCGCCTGCAATTCGTCCAGAGCCTGCATCAATTCACTGCTCATGTCTCCCCCTAAAAGTCCAATGCCACGCGAAGCTGTGCGATGTCCTTGCGCGCAAGGCGGCACACATCGTGGCCCATCTCCAGTTCCACAAATTCGTCGTTAAAGCCGAGCAGCGTCGCCTCGAAGTGCTTCGTGCCCTTGATTTTTTGATACAGCGAAACCTCCAGGCGCTCCCCAATCGAGAGCTCCAGCTGTCGGTCCGTCACCAGAGGCCGCGACAAGTCCGGCGAACTCACCTCGAGTAAGTAATGCGTGTCGATGGGATCCCATTCGTCGAGTCTGGGACTCAGCGCATTCGACACTTGTTCGCAGTCCTCCGCCGTGATGCCGTCCGGATGGTAGATGTAGAAGCGCAAGACCGCTTCCCCGTCTTCGTGGACGAACTCCACGTCGAGCATCTCGTAGCCTTCGTGCTCAATGACCTCTGCAAAGCGCGGCCGTAGCACCGTGAGTTCTCTCTGGTTCATTTCGCCTCCCTGTCTTAAAAAAACAAGAGCGGGAAAACCGCTCTTGTTCAACGCTCCATTTAACTACTGTTATTATACGCAAAAAGCGCACAAAAGACAAGAGAACCGCTTAAAAACCGATGAGAAAGCTCATCTGATTGCTCTCTGGCAGGTGATCCAAAAGGCCGTGGTTCACGAGGCTCTGAAATGCCGACTTGTTGATGCCCGTGCGCTTGCGGAATTCGTCGCGCGAGATGAATTCGCCCTCTTCGCGTTCGGCGACGATGGCAAGCCCGTTTGCTTCGGACACATTGTCGAGCGCCGCAAACGGCGGAAGCACCGAGCCGTCCGGCGTCAATACGAAGCGCGATGCCTCCGACGCCATGAGGTCCGGCGGTGCAAAGCGGAGGCCGCGCGCGTACATCTCCTCCACGATCTCCCACAGCGTCCACTTGCCGTTG
The DNA here is from genome assembly GCA_028726605.1 of Peptoniphilaceae bacterium. Lineage (GTDB taxonomy): Bacteria > Bacillota > Clostridia > Tissierellales > Peptoniphilaceae > Murdochiella. The sequence continues at coordinate 44,457 of JAQYPV010000022.1, forward strand.
TCCAGTTTGTTCGTCTGCCGCTTTTCTTCCAAGAGCTCTTCCATCTTCTCCTGTGCTTCCTCCAGGGTCTGCACGAGAAACTCCGAGCAGAAGGCGCTCAGATGCTGAGTGAAATACGTCGCGTAGAAAGCCGCCGGCTGATGCACCTTAAACCAGGCGATGCGGTAACTCATCATGACGTACGCCGTGGCGTGCGCCTTCGGGAAGAGGTACTCCACGCGCTTACACGACTCGATGTACCACTCCGGCACGCCGTGTTCGCGCATGTGCTCCTCCGCCCCCTCTGGCAGGGGCTTGTTCTTGCGCACGGCCTCCATGGTCTTGAAGCTCTCCAGTTTGTCGAGGCCCATGCGGATGAGGTAGTTCATGACGTCATCGCGCGTGCAGATGGCGTTCTGCAGATCCGTGGTGCCCTGCTGAATGAGATCCTGCGCGTTTTTACGCCAGACGTTGGTGCCGTGCGAGAGGCCCGAAATGCGCACCAGTTCCCCAAAGGTCCTGGGATTGGTCTCTTTCAGCATGCCGCGCACGAACTTGGTGCCGAATTCCGGAATTCCGAGCGACCCGTCCTCCATGTTGGCGTAGGGTGCCAGCGGTTTCAAGGGCTTTCCCGACAGAAAGATGTCCATGGTGTCCCGGTCGTCGAAGGGAATGGTCAAGGGGTCGATGCCGGTGAGTTCCTCCAGTTCGCTGATGATGGTGGGCACGGTGTGTCCCAGCTCGTCCAGTTTCAGGAGACAGTGGTCCAGATCTTTGAAGCTGAAATGTGTCGTCTTCACTTCGTTCTGCGCGTCATCGGCCGGGTACTGCACCGGCGTGACGTCGAGAATGTCCATGTCTTGCGGCACGATCATGAGGCCGCCCGGATGCTGTCCCGTCGTGCGCTTTGTGCCTGACATCGTAGCCTGTAGGGCGCGGATGCGCGCATCAGAGAGCATGCGGTCCTCACGCGGCACATAGGGCTGCTCCTGATACTTGCGTAAAAATCCGTAGGCGGTCTTTTCCTGCACGCCTGCGATCGTGCCCGCGCGGTAGACCTTACCCTCGCCGAAGAGCTCTTCCGTGTACTTGTGAATGGTCGGCATGTAGGGTCCCGCGAAGTTCAAGTCGATATCTGGCTCCTTGTCCCCGTTGAAACCCAGGAACACTTCAAACGGAATGGTGTGCCCATCCCGGCGCAGCGGCGTGCCACAGACGGGACAGTCCTTCGCCGGGAGATCGAAGCCGCTCTCCACCGAGCCGTCTTCGATGAACTCGCTGTACTGGCACTTCGGGCAGACATAGTGCGGCGGCAGCGGGTTCACCTCCGTGATGTCCGACATGGTCGCCACAAAGGAACTGCCGACCGAACCTCGCGACCCCACGAGATAGCCGTCGCCTTGGGATTTCAGGACCAGGCGACGCGCGATGACGTAGAGCGGCGCAAAGCCGTTGCCGATGATGGAATCCAACTCGCGTTTCAACCGCGCGCGCACGATCTCCGGAAGCGGGTCGCCGTAAATGGCATGCGCTTTGGCCAGCGACGACTCTTCGAGTTCCTCCGGCGCGCCCGGCATCTCCGGCGCGTGCGTGCCGGGGGGCACCGGGGTGATGGATTCGAACGTGTCGGCAAACTCCCGCGGCGCTTCGATCACCATGCGCCGCGCGAGCGTCGGATCCAACCACGAAAAGCCGTCCAACATCTCCTGCGTCATCTTCAGCTGATAGCGACTGTTGGCGTCAAAGTCGATGTTGCGCTGGTAATTGACCAGGATGTTGCGCGCGAGCCGCTCCCCGGGATCCAAATACGCCGGCGCGCCCATGGCGAGCACGGGTTTTCCGAGGCGAGAGCCCAACGCGATCAGGCGATTCACCACTTCGCGGTAGTGCGCCGTGTCGGCGACGAGTTCTTTTTGCAAGGCGCTCTCGGTGAAGTCGTCCGGCTCGACCATGATCACGTCGTACTGTTCCGCCGCCGAGAGGAGCACGTCGTCTGGCATGTCGAGCGACGCCAATCGAAAGAGTTCCGAGCCCACAAAGCCGGAGGCGAGGTAGAGGTCCTCGCCGTACTCTTCATAGACCGAATACGGCACGCCCGGACGCCCGAAGGCGAAGTGTTCCAGGTTGGCGATGGAGACGATCTGATAGAAGTTTTTGAGTGCCTCCTGCTTCGGACAGTAGATCAAGGCCTCATCACTTTCGTGTTTGGCCAAGGGAAAATCCGAGGCCATGGTGTTGATCTCAGATAGCGGCTGTTGGCGCTCCTCCCATTCTGCCCACATCTTGAGGAAGGCGCCGCCCGTCCCCTCGGCATCGTCGATAGCGCGATGGTGATGCAAGAGCGGAATCTGCAATTCCTTCGTGAGGGTGTCCAATTTGTGATTCTTGAACTCGGGATGCAGCGCACGCGCCATCCCCAGCGTGTCCATCCAAACGGGTGTGCACTCGAGTTCCAGGCGCTTAGCCTTCTCGCGGATGAACCCCACGTCGAACGCGGCGTTGTGCGCTACCCAGATGGAATTCTCCGCAAAGGACAAAAACTGGGGCAGCACCGTCTCGATGCGCTCGGCATCCGCCACCATCTGATCGGTGATGGATGTGAGTTCCGTAATGTGCGGCGGGATGCTCTTTCCGGGGTTGACGAAGACCGAAAACTCCCCCACCTTGACGCCGTCTTCATAGCGCACAGCGCCGATCTCGATGATGCTCTCCAGATAGCGAGAAAATCCAGTGGTCTCCAAGTCGAAAACCGTAAACGCGCCGGAAAGGGCCTCTACATCGCGGTGATAAGGATTGAAGAGGATGGAGTGCTCGTCGTGAAGAAGCTTCGCCTGATAGCCGTAGAGCACCTTGATGTCGTGCGCCTTCGCCTCTTTGGCGATGTTGGGATAGGCTTGAAGGGATCCCGTGTCGGTGATACCCACGACGTCGTGTCCCCACGCTTCCAGGCGATTGCCCAGGTCTTTGACGTCGATCAACCCTTCCATATTGCTCATCTGCGTGTGCACCGATAGCTCGATGCGCTTTTCGGGTGCATGGTCCAGAGGAAACGGCAGGGGAGCTGCCTTGCGCGCCCCGCGGATGGTAAAAATCTGTTCTTTTTTATACGGGTCGAACTGGAGTTGGCCGCGCACCTCGAGGGTCTTCTTGTTGCCAAAGAGGCTTTCGAGAGTCGACTCTTCCTCTTTTAAGAACAATTTGCACGTGATGGCATGACCGACCCGATCCGACAATTCAAACTGGATGATCTTGCTGTTGTTCTTGGTCTCTTTATCCTGTTTGGGATCCCGCCCGGAGACGATGCCCACCGTATTCACCACGCCCGTGTGCGAGAGCACTTCGTCCAATGGGATGACCGTGTCTTTCTTACCGAAGCGGCCGAAGACGGCCTCTCCCTTCGCCGCCGGCGCCTCTTTCGGCTTGGCAGTGGGAACCGCGATGGGCGTGCTGTAGAAACTGTCAAATGAGTCGTCCTCTTCTAGAGGCGTCGCGTCAGCGGGCGCTTTGACCATTTCTGAAGTTTTTTTCACCGAAGGAGAAGCGTCCGAAACCGGTTTCGCTCGCTCTTCGTCCGAGTCGTAAGACGGCTTTGCCGATGCAGACGGCCCCGCCAACGGTGCGAGTGCTTCTACGGCCACGTGAATGGGCGCGGCAAAGCGCTTCGAGAGAAAAGCCTCTGCGGTTTCTGTGTCACCATCGCAAGGACCCGCGAGGTGAAACGTCGCCTCCCCCGTCTTCTCCGAATAGACGACAGAAGTGATGTCCCATTGTCCGCACTGTCCCGACAAGGGTTCATTTGAGAAAAGTGCGTCAAACTTCATAAGCGTCGTCCATCTGCGCAATTTCATCCAGCAACGACGAGAGCAAGGCCTCCTCCGGCACTTGGCGCAGGACCTTGCCTTTCTTGAAGAGCACTCCGTACCCGTTCCCGCCCGCTACTCCGATGTCCGCCTCTCGCGCTTCGCCCGGCCCGTTTACCGGACAGCCCATGATGGCGACGGTGAGCGGCTTGTGACAGGTCGAAAGGGCCTTTTCCGCCGCTTCGACGAGTCCCACGAGATTGAGCTTGGTGCGCGCACAGGTCGGACAGGAGATGAGGTTGATCCCGTCGTGACGCAACCCCAGCGCCTTTAAGATCTCGCGCCCCACGCGCACTTCGTCCACCACGTCGCCCGTGAGGGAAACCCGAATGGTGTCGCCGATGCCTTGGGAGAGGAGCGTGCCGATGCCGATGGCCGATTTGATGGTGCCCGTAAATGGCGGCCCCGCCTCGGTCACCCCGAGGTGTAAGGGGTAATCCGAAAGCGTGGAAAAGAGCTCGTAGGCGCCGATCATCGTCATGACGTCACTGGACTTGATGGACACCTTAATCTGATCCCAACCGAGCCGCTCCACGCGCTCGACTTCGGCGAGCGCCGCATGGACCAGAGACTCCTCGTTCACACCGTAATAGCGGTCGATCATCTCCTGCGGGAGCGAACCCGAGTTCACGCCCACGCGAATGGGGATGTTTTTCTTTCGACAGGCTTGCACAACCGGAGCGAGGCGATCGTCGTCGCCGATGTTGCCCGGATTGATGCGCAGGCAATCGCACCCGTACTCCACAGCCCACAGGGCGAGCTGCGCATCGAACTGAATGTCCGCAATCAAGGGAATGTGCGTGCGTTCCTTGATGAGTGGGATGGCCTCGGCGTCGGCCTTCGAGTTGATGGCCGAACGCGAGAGGTCGCAACCGGCCTCTTCCAAGGCGAGAATTTGCGCTACGGTCGCGTCCACGTCCGCGGTCTGAGTTGTGGTCATGGACTGCACTGTCACGGGCGCGCCGCCGCCGATGGCGACGCCGCCTACTTTAATCTGTCTTATGGAAGACATAGAACCCCTTCCTGATTCGCGCCTAAAAGAGGCGTATGACATCTTTGAATGAGACGAACAGAATGAGTCCCATCAAGAGCGAAAAGCCCACGATCTTGATGCGCTCTTCCACTTGCTGTTTGAGAGGCTTTCCCCGCAGCTTTTCGATGATGATGAGCAGGAGCGTAAATCCATCGAGCGCCGGAATGGGCAGCAGGTTGAAAAAGGCGAGGTTGACCGAGATGTAACCCGTCAAGTAGATCACCGATGTAAAGCCCTGAGAGGCGGCCTGTCCGATGAGCGAGATGACCCCCACCGGCCCGGAAATGGCATCGGCCGAGAGGCCTCCCGTGATGAGACGCCCGATGATGACGAAGAGCGAGACAAACGTGTCGACCAGCATCGAAACGCCGCCCGTGATGGCTCCCAGGGGATCGGCCTTGCGCTGCATGACGATGCCCACGTAAAGGCGACCTTCCTGTTCCTGCGGGCGCAGGCGTACCGTCGTGGTCTCGTTGTCGCGCAGATACGTGACGGCGATGATCTCGTCGTCCTTGCCCGCCTCTTGAATGGCTGCAGTCATTTCATCCGCCGTGTCTACCGTCTGCCCGTTGATCGCCGTGATGCGATCGCCCGGAAGCATCCCCACTTCAGCCGCCGGAGAGTTCTTCGAAAACGAGTCCACGACGGGCACGGGTTTGCCGCTGAGTCCCAGGAAGAGGGCAAAGCAGAGGTAGGCGATGACGAGGTTCATCACCGGACCGGCGAGTACGGTCAAAAAGCGCTGCCACGGCAGCGCCATGCTGTAGCTGCCCTCGACATCGGAATCTTCTTCCTCGCCCTCCATGGCACAGTAGCCGCCCAAGGGCAGCGCGCGCAGCGAGTACGTGGTCTCGCCCTTTTGGGTCTGCCACAACGCCGGGCCCATACCCACCGAAAACTCGTTTACGCGAATGCCCACTTTTTTAGCGGCAAAAAAATGTCCCCCTTCATGAAAGAGGATGACGATCATGAAGACAATCAATGCGACGATGATGTTCATAGCTTCTCCTATATTACATTCGTGATCAGCCGATAGCTGAGCCAGACGACAGGCAGTGCAAATTGAAACGAATCATAGCGATCCATGACCCCGCCGTGCGCGCGAAAGATGGTGCCAAAATCCTTGATGCCCATTTTACGCTTTAACCGTGAGGCAAATAAGTCGCCCATCTGGGCGCTAATGGAACCGAAGACGGCGATGAGGACCATGACCATTTTGGGAATCTCCGGCATGGCAAATTCGCGAAGCAGCGTGCAGAGAAAGATAGAGCCCAAAATCCCTCCCCCGGCGCCTTCCTTCGTCTTCTTAGGGCTAATGGCCGTCAAGGGCGTCTTCCCGAACAAGAGGCCGCTCAAGTACGCAAACGTATCGCTCCCCCAGGAAACGGCATAGACGAGGAGCAAATAGTGTTGCTGCCGATCGGGAAAGAGATAGACGAAAGAGGTGAAGTACGTGATGTAGATGGTAATGAAGAGCGTGAGAAACAACTCTTCAAACTCACGATACGGGTGGATGACCGAAAGCATGAAGAGGTAGATATAGAAGACGATGGCACTTGCCAACAGCCATTCCGTCACTCCGCGATACGCGGCATACTGAAAAAAGAAGTTCGCGATGATCGTCAACGCCCGATTGCGCCCCTTGTTCTCTGGGTCGAGGCAGGCGAAGAGTTCCCAAATGGCGACAGAACTCAAGAGCACAAAGAAGCAAAAGAGGAGAGTCCGCGAACCCGAGAGCACGACGCCCAGATTCACAACGAGTAAGATGACGCCGATGATGGTGCGTTCAATCAGTTGTTTCATCACACACCTCCAAATCGACGATCGCGCTTTTCATACCACGTGAGGGCCTCGTGGAACGCCTCGCGGTCAAAGTCCGGCCAGAGAACGGGCGTAAAGTATATCTCGGTGTAGGCCACCTGCCAGAGCATGAAGTTCGAGATGCGCTGCTCCCCACCCGTGCGAATCAAGAGATCGAGGTCGGGCAGATCTGCCGTATCCAAATAACGCCCGAGAGCCTGTTCATCGAGCGTCTCCGGCGTCTCTCCGGCCTTCATGGCACGCGAAAACGCGCGGACCAGCTCGCAGCGTCCGCCGTAGTTTAATCCCACGTTCAAAATGAGACGGTCGTTCTGCGCCGTCCGCGCCATGGCCATCTCCACGGCCTTGCGCGTCACAAGCGGCAGACGGGAAATATCGCCCATCACGCGTAATTTCGCATGACGGGCGATCAACTCATCCAACGATGACTCAATAAAGGTCACCAAAAGGCGCATAAGAGCGCTCACCTCTTCAGCCGAGCGCTTCCAGTTTTCCGTGGAAAAGGCGTAAAGACTTAAGACCTCAATGCCCTCATCAGCCGCTGCGCGTGCGATGTCCAGCACCCGCCTGGTGCCGGCTTCATGTCCCGCCGTCCGCTTGAGGCCGCGTTTCGTCGCCCATCGGCCATTGCCGTCCAGGATGATTCCCACGTGTTTCGGATGTTCCGACAAGCGGCACCTCCTCAGATTTCCAACAACTCTTTCTCTTTTTCCTTGCCCAGCGCGTCCAAATCCTTGATGAAACGATCCGTGAGCTTTTGCAATTCATCTTCAGCGTCACGGCGATCATCCTCCGTCATCTCGTTGGACTTCTCCGCTTTGGCAATTTCATCCATACCGTCGCGACGAATGTTGCGCACCGCAATGCGCGCTTCTTCCAAGCGCTTGTTCATCTCTTTGACCAATTCTTTGCGGCGTTCCTCTGTGAGCGGTGGGAAGGGCAGGCGAATCACCTTGCCGTCGTTGCTGGGTGTGATGCCCAAATCCGAAGCCAGGAGGGCCTTTTCGATGGGCTTCAGATTTTTCGCATCCCACGGCTGAATGGTGATCAGACGCGCTTCGGGCACGTTGATCGTGGCCGCGTGCGCCAAGGGCGTCTGCACGCCATAGTATTCAAACGTGATGTCATCCAAAATGCGCGGATTGGCGCGCCCCGCGCGAATCTTCCCGATATCTTCTTTAAATGATTCGACGGTCTTCGTCATGCGTTTCTGCATCTCTTTTTGATCAAACATCGTCTTCTCCCTTTCTCGGCAAGACCTATTGTGTGATCGTCGTGCCGACATCCTCACCGCGTGCAATGTGCACCATCGTCTCCGGATCATCGATGCCGAAGACCACGATGGGCAATTCGTTGTCCATGGCCAGCGACGTCGCCGTCGCATCCATCACTTGCAGGCGCTTTTGGAGCATCTCATCATAGGTCAGCGTCTTGTATTTCTTCGCGTCAACGAAGCGGTTGGGGTCACGGTCGTAAACGCCGTCCGTGCCTTTTTTGCCGATCCATAAACAATCTGCGCCGATCTCACAGGCGCGCAGCGCCGCAGTGGTATCGGTCGAAAAATAGGGAAGTCCCGTGCCCGCGCCGAAGATGACGATGCGGCCTTTTTCGATGTGGCGAATGGCGCGGCGGCGAATGTACGGCTCCGCCACTTCCTGCATCTGAATGGCCGTCTGGACGCGCGTCTCTACGCCCAACGCCTCCAGGGCCGCCTGGACGCGCAGCGCGTTGATGACGGTCCCCAGCATCCCCATGTGATCCGAGGTCGCGCGCTCGATGGTGCCCGTCGTGCGGCCGCGCCAGAAGTTGCCGCCCCCCACGACGATGGCCATCTCAAATCCCCTCTGATGGACTTCGCGAATGGAACGACAGATGCGTTCCACCGTCTCATCGTGCAGTCCGACCTTCTGGGGACCGGCCAGCGCTTCTCCGCTCAACTTCAGAACGATTCGTTTATAGTTCAGCATGTCATGCCTCCGTTTGCTTTCATTTTAGCATGCACCACTCTCCGCTTTCAATTGTGGCGTCACGCAAAAAAAGAGCGAAGAGGCACGCCTCTTCGCTCATGAGAATTACAGATTCATCTGCTTTGCCACTTCTTCGGCGAAGTTCTCTTGTTTCTTCTCGATGCCCTCGCCCACTTCGAAGCGCACGAAGCGACGCACGACGATGTTTTCGCCGATCTTAGCCACCAACTCCTGGCGCACCTGCTCGACGGTCTTGTCTGTCTCCATGATGTGTTTCATGTCCATGAGGCATATCTCTTCGTAGTACTTGTCCATGCGGCCAGCCACCTTTTTCTCCGCGACGAACTGACGCTTGTCTTCGGGGACGTTGGTGCTCTCGTTCATGGCCTGCTGGATCAAGACTTCGCGCTCGTGAGCCACTTCTTCTTCCGGCACGTCGTTGCGGCTGACGTACTTGGGATTCATGGAAGCCACTTGCATGCAGACGTGCTTCACGAATTCCTGGAAATCCGGGTTCTTCGCCACGAAGTCAGTCTCGGAGTTCACTTCCACCATGGCGCCGATGCGGCCCTGGTGCACATAAGAGCCGATGAGGCCCTCGGCGGCCACGCGGCTGCCTTTTTTGAGCGACTTGGCGGCGCCCTTTTCACGAAGGATATCGACGGCCTTGTCCATGTCGCCATCGGCTTCGATCAGCGCTTTTTTGGCATCCATCATGCCCGCGCCGGTCATGTCACGTAATTCTTTGACCTGTGCTGCTTTAATCTCCACTTGCCTCTCCTTTCGCTTATTCGGCGTCTTCAGCGTCGGCTTCGTCTTCCGACTCTTCCGTTTCCACTTCCGCTTCGTCCGCATCGACGTTTGCGACATCTTCCGCCGGCTCTTCTTCATCGCCCTGTTCGCCCTGACGGCCTTCCACCACGGCATCGGCGATAATGCTCGTGATGAGCTTGACCGAACGGATAGCGTCGTCGTTGCCCGGAATCGGGTAGTCGACTTCGTCCGGATCCGCATTGGTGTCCAGAATGGCCACTACGGGGATGCCCAACTTCTTCGCTTCGGCAATGGCGATGGCTTCCTTCTTCGGATCCACCACGTACATGAGATCCGGCAGACCGTTCATCTCTTTGATGCCGCCCAGGAAGCGCTCCAAACGCTCCGCCTCGTGCTGCAGCTGAGCGACTTCTTTCTTCGGCAAAATGTCAAACGTCCCATCTTCTTCCATCGCGTTCAACGCGAAGAGACGCTCAATGCTCTTTTTAATCGTCTGGTAGTTCGTGAGCATACCGCCCAGCCAACGCTGGTTCACATAGTACATGTTGGCGCGCTTGGCCTGTTGCTCGATGGTGTCCTGCGCCTGCTTCTTGGTGCCGACGAAGAGGATCTTGCCCCCGTCTGCGGCCACTTCACGCACTTTGTCATACGCGCGCTCGATCATCCCCACCGTCTTCGACAAGTCGATGATGTGAATGCCGTTGCGCTCTGTGAAGATGTACGGCTTCATCTTCGGGTTCCAACGACGGGTCTGATGCCCGAAATGGACGCCCGCTTCCAACAAACTCTTCATCGATACCACTGACATAGTTTCCTCCTGTGTTTAACCCTCCGCCCTTCTCAAATCGCCGCTTCACCGCCTGAGCGGAACACTGACGCCGATATTCAAAGGAGCGTGTGACATACCGAAACATTATAGCACGAAAGCGCCATCGCGCCAAACTTTACCCGTGATTGGGACAATTTTCGTTGTGACAGAACACCCGATCCTCGCGGCGATTCTTGCGATGCACCATGAGATCGCCGCAGAGCGGACAGTTTTCCCCCGTGGGCTCATCCCAACTCGCGTAATCGCAGTCCGGATAGCGGTTGCAACCGTAGAAAACCTTGCCGTGCTTGGACACTTTCTCCACGATTTCGCCCTGACCACAGCGCGGACACGTGACGCCCGTGGACTTCACGATGGATTTGGTGTAGGTGCACTCCGGAAAATTGCTGCACCCGATGAAGTCGCCGTTGCGCCCCGACTTGTACACCAAGTCGTGCCCACAGACCGGACATTTCTCCCCCGTCTTCTTCGCCATCACTTTATAGCTGGAGACGTCTTCTTTCGCCTTCTCCAGGTTACCCGAGAACGTCTCGTAGAAGCGCGCCATGAGTTCGCGCCAGGCAATCTCCCCCTGCGCCACGCGGTCCAACTGCTCCTCCATCTGTGAGGTGAAGGCCACGTTGATCACGTCCCCGAAGTTCTTCTCCAGAAAGTCGTTCACGTTTTCGCCTAACTCCGTCGGCACGAACTGTTTTTTCTCCAACGCCACGTAGCGACGGTGCAAGATGGAGTGGATGATGGACGCATACGTGCTCGGCCGCCCGATGCCGTTCTTCTCCAAGGCGGCGACGAGGCTTGCCTCGCTGTAGCGCGCGGGCGGCTGCGTGAAGTGCTGCTTCTTGTCGATCTTCTTGGCTTCGACGGCGTCACCCACGTGGAGTTCTGGCAGTTCCACTTCCTTTTCACTCACCGGCCAGACCTTCTGGAAGCCGTCGAAGACGGGCTTCACGCCGTTGGCACGAAAGACCGCCGTATCGGACAAGAGCGTCACTGACGTCGACAGCACTTCCGATGACGCCATCTGAGACGCCACGGCGCGCCGCCAGATGAGGTCGTAGAGGCGAAACTGGTCGCGCGAGAGGTCGTCGTGAATGCTCTGCGGCGCAAGGGAAATATCCGACGGACGAATGCCTTCGTGAGCGTCTTGCGTGTTCTTCGCTTTCTTCCCGTAGTGAATGCCGCGCGTAGCGTAATCCTTGCCGTAGTGGGCCGTGATGAACTCGCGCGCCTCGGCGATGAAACTGTCCGAGAGACGCGTGGAGTCGGTGCGCATGTAGGTGATGAGACCGACTTGGCCTTTCCCCTTTAGGTTGATGCCCTCGTAAAGTTGCTGTGCGACCATCATGGTCTTCGCCGTTGAAAAGCCCAGTCGGCGGCTTGCCTCCTGTTGAAGCGTGGACGTCGTAAAGGGCGCAAACGGCTTCTTTTTGCGCTTCTTCTGCTCCACGTCTTCCACGACGAAGGGATTCACGAGACCGTCCACTTGCGCCTGTGCGCTCGCTTCATCCGGCAGTTTGACCTTCTTGAGCTTGGCGCCCTCCTTGATGCCCACCAGTTCACTTTCGAACAGCAGGTGATCCACACTGTGCGTGGCGTGAATGGTCCAGTACTCTTCCGGAACGAAGGCGCGGATTTCCTTCTCGCGGTCCACCACCAATTTGAGTGCCACGGACTGCACGCGCCCCGCCGAAAGCCCGCTCTTCACTTTTTTCCACAGGATCGGCGAGATCTGGTAACCCACAATGCGGTCCATGACGCGGCGCGCCTGCTGTGCGTCGACGAGATCCATGTCGATCTGACGCGGCGCTTCCATGCCGGTTTTGACTCCCTGTGCCGTGATCTCGTTGAAACTCACGCGGTTGGCGTCGTCCAGATTGAGATCCAACAGCTGTGCCAGGTGCCAGGAAATGGCCTCCCCCTCTCGATCCGGGTCGGTGGCGAGATAGACGTGATCCGCTTTTTTACTCTCTTTTTTGAGTTCGTTGATGGTGTCGGCACGTCCGCGCACGTTGATGTATTTCGGTTCAAAGTCATTGTCCAAATCCACGCCAAACTGACTCTTGGGCAAATCGCGAAGGTGACCCTTCGAGGCCATCACCTTGTAGTTCTTGCCCAGAAATTTGGAAATGGTCTTGATCTTGGTCGGAGATTCCACAATGATCAGATTTTTAGTCATGAACATCCTTCCTCTGGTTCATCCGTCTGATAGCGATGGAAGCGGCCGTCGCCGCTCTGCCAGATGCGGCCCTTCATTTCCATCAGCGTCAAGGCGCTCCAAAGCGTCGACGCATCGACGTTGATCGATCGGCGCAGCGCCTCCGCAGTCAGAGGCTGCGCTTTCAGGCGGTCGTCGATCTCCTGTTCCCGCCGGGTCAACGCGTCGTTGAAACGGGCCTTCGTCGCAACGCCGGGCTTGGGCCAATCGTAGTAGGCGTGGACGATGTCCAGCGGATCCATCACGAGAGCCGCGCCCTTTTGAATCAGCCCGTTCGTGCCTTCGCTGCGCGGCTGATCGACGTTGCCGGGAATGCAGAACACGTCGCGATTCTGTTCCTCAGCGTGCGTCACCGTGGACATGGTGCCCGAGCGCTTCCCCGCTTCCACGACCAACACGCCGCGGGAAAGCCCCGAGATCAGCCGATTGCGCCGCAAAAAGTGATGCGGATAGGGCCGCATCCCCGGCGGATACTCGGACACGATGCAGCCGCCTTGTTCCAAAATGGCATCGGCGAGACGTTGATGCGTGGCCGGATAGATGCGGTCGATGCCGCTGCCCAAGACGGCGACAGTCACCGCCTCCGCGTTCAGCGCGCCGCGGTGCGCCAAGGCGTCAATGCCATACGCGAGACCCGAAACGACGGTCGCGCCACGTCGCGCGAGCTCCTCGCCAAAGCGCAGGGCGATGTCTTCCCCGTAATGACTGGGGTTGCGCGTCCCGACGATGGCAATACAAAACGTCTGTAACGCCTCGACCTTCCCTCGGCCAAAGAGCACGAAGGGCGGCATCGCGATTTCTTTTAAGAGCGGCGGAAATGCCGCATCGCCTCGCTGAAGCGACCAATACCCCATCTGCCTCAATTGAGCCCACTTGGAAAGGAGCGCTTCGCGTTCCGCATCGCGCGTGAGAAGCTCCCACCGGTGTTTCGGCTTCTTCGTGCCGATGACGGTGGTCCCGGCGTCCAACGCCGCAATCTGTTCGGGATAGAGGCCCTGTAAGGCGAGGAGCAAGATTTCCTCCGATGAGAGACGCTCGGGTTCAGGCGTCGCACTGGGGACAGCAAAGAGGTCTTTTTCCATCACGCCTCCTCCATGCCAAAGGCGTTGAAGATCACGTGAATGCACCGGGAAGCAAGGTACACTTCGGCAATGTCGAACACGAAGCACGTCGTCTCACGGTCAATTCCGGGATGATGACACAGGTAGTCCTGGGCGACGTGGCGCAGGCGCTGTCGCTTGTGATAGTCGACGGCTTCACGGGGCGCGCCGTAGGAAAGACTCTGACGCGCCTTCACTTCCACGAAGTGCACCACATGGTGCTTCATCGCGATCAGATCGATTTCACCGCCGCGTCGCGTGTAATTGCGCGCGAGGATCCGGTAACTGTTTTGATCGTACAGCGCCGCAACGGCGTCTTCAGCCTTTGCGCCGGCCAGACGCGCCGGAATGGGGGGCTTTTGCATGTTTTCCATCCTCTCCATGGATAAAACTGAGACGATGGATGGGCGATACGCCGTGCGCGCGAAGGGCTTCGTAGTGCTGAGCCGTGCCATACCCCTTGTGCCGGGCGAAGCCGTACTCAGGGTACTTCGCATCCCACGAGACCATTTGGCGATCCCGCGTCACTTTGGCGACGATGGAGGCGCAGCTCACCTGATACACGCGATCGTCACCCTTGATCACCGCCACCTGAGGCAGATCCACGGGAATGGTCTCTGCGTCCACGATGACGAGATCGGGTGTGACTGCGCGACCCGACTTGTCTTTGAGCGTCAGCACCGCCTCGCGCATGGCGAGGAGCGTCGCCTCTCGAATGTTGATCCGATCGATCGTCTCTGCGTTACACTGACCGATCCCCCATGCGATTGCCGCCTCTAGGATTTCGTCGTAGAGCCGTTCTCGCTTTCGCTCGGACAGCTTCTTGGAATCCCGAACGCCGGCAATCCTCTCCCCATGCGGCATGATTATAGCACAAGCGACGACCGGCCCCGCCAGCGGACCGCGTCCCACTTCGTCCACCCCGCATACCAGAGGTGTTTCATCGATTCTCTTTTGGAGCGCCGTGAGCTGCTCCGGCGTCCACGTGTCCTTCTTCATGGCGCAGGCTCCAACGTGAGACGCCCGAAGCGCATTTTGCGGTAGTCGTCGATGACCCGCCGCGCGGTGCGCGTGTAATCTGCCTCGCCACCCTTCACCAGCGCGCCGATCTGCCGGGCGATCTCTTCCATGACCTCAAGCGGATCGGAGAGTCCCGAAAGGTGATAGCGTTCCGCAAGCGCCTCCGGCACGCGCGCCATGAGGAGCCGGATGAGTTCGAGGCCGATGTCCTGCTCGGGCAGCACGTCGTCTCGAATGGCTCCCGTAAACGCCAGACGCATCGCCCGCGCTTCCTCTAACTTCGTGGGCAAAATGCCCGGTGTGTCCAAAAGCAGCAGATCCGCCTCGGTCTTGATCCACCGCTCATGTTTGGTGATGCCGGGGAGGTCCCCCACTTCTGCCGTCCGTCGTTCGACCAAGGCGTTAATCACCGTGGATTTACCTACGTTGGGAATGCCCATGACGAGCAGGCGAATCTCGCGGTTGATGATGGCGCGCCGTTCGCGCTTTGCGCGCTGATCTTCCAGAAGTGTCGCCGCCGCCTCGTAGATCAACCGGGCCGGACGCTCCCTTGTGGCTTCCACGGCGATGGCTCGCTGACCGTCGCGGCGAAGGGCCGCCATCCACCGCTCCGTCTCCGCCGCCTGTGCCATGTCCTTTTTGTTCAGCAGGATGATGCGCGGTTTGCGCGCCGTGAGACGTTCAAGCTGTTCGTTTCGACTCGACTGTGGGATGCGCGCATCGCGAATTTCCAAGACGGCGTCGACTTGTGCGAGCGCCTTTTCGATGGCGTCATGCGCCTTCTTCATGTGTCCGGGGTACCAGTTGATGGCCATGTCCCTCTCCTCGTTCCAATGAAAAACGCCCCGTTTCCGGGGCGACGATCTCAGTAATTCGTCTTCTCTTTGACCTTCGACGCCTTGCCGACGCGGTTGCGCAAGTAACCCAGTTTGGCGCGACGCACTTTACCGTGGCGTGTCACTGTGATCGAGTCGATGCGCGGAGAGTGGATGAGGAACGTGCGCTCCACGCCCACGCCGTAGCTCAGACGGCGCACGGTGAACGTCTCGTTCGTACTGCCGCCTTGACGCTGAATGACGGTGCCTTCAAACATCTGAATGCGCTCACGGGCGCCTTCGGTGACGCGGTAGGCGACGCGCACGGTATCGCCGACACGAAATTCCGGAATATCCGTCTTCTTTTGCTGATTTTCCAATTCCTTCAAATAATCCATGGGAGTCCTCCTTATTCCTGATGCTCCTCGCGCCAACGCGCGTAGAGATCCGGACGTCTTTCTTTTGTCTTTTCGATCGCATTGTTGAGTCGCCATTCGGCGATAGCGCCGTGATTGCCATTCAAGAGCACTTCCGGGACGGTATATCCGCGAAAGTCACGGGGTTTGGTGTATTCGTCGTACTGCAACAGTCCCTCGGCGTGAGAGTCGGTCTTGGCGCTCTCGGGATTGCCCAGCACGCCGTCGACCCAGCGTACCAGTGTATCCAAAAGCACCATCGCCGGCAACTCGCCGCCGGTCAGAACGTAATCGCCGATGGAGATTTCCTCGTCCACAAAGTGCCGGGTGATGCGGGCGTCGACGCCTTCGTAGTGTCCACAGAGCAGAACCAAGTGGTCGTATTCCGTGAGCTGTCTCGCCTTATCCTGCGTGAGCACGCTGCCCTGAGGGCTCAGGAAGATCACGTGGCCGTCGTCGCCGCTGACGTCTTCGATGGCCTCCGCCAGCACATCCGGCTTCATGAGCATCCCGGCCGCACCGCCAAAGACGGTGTCATCCACCTGTTGATGACGGTCGTGCGCGTAGTCGCGAATCTGATGCACTCTAAGGTCCAGGCGCCCCTCCGCCAGGGAACGACCGATGACGCCGTAGTCGTTCAGAATGTCGAAAAAAGACGGAAAGAGTGTCAAGATGTCAATTTTCATCGCATTCCCTCGATCAATCGGACGAGGATCCGGTGACGCGGCTCCACGCCGACCACGAAGGCCTTGACGGCCGGGATGAAGATCTCATGACCCGTCGCGTCGACGACGCGGTAGACGTCGTTGGCGCCCGTCTCCAAAATCTCCTCGAGCGTCCCCAGCGTCTCGCCGTCCTCGGTGATCACCGGCAAGCCTTCCAAGTCCTTCACGTAGTAGGAGTCGGGTTCCGGCTCCGGGAGATCTTCTTCCTCGCGGTAGAGCGTCTCTCCCACCAGGGGCTGGGCCGCTTCAATGGAGGAAATCTCGTCACAGCGCAAAAAACCGTAAATGCCCTGCGCCTGATAGCGCTTCACCGTAAGCGTCATCCCGCTTTCAATTTTCAAGACGTCGCCCACCTTAAAGCGATCTTTCCGCGCATCGGCGGTTTCCACCTTCACTTCGCCGGCCAAACCGCGCGTCTTCAGGACGCGGGCCACTGCAACACGACTCATATCTGATCGATGTCCACGTTCACTTTGACGTTTTCCTTGATGGCGCACGCCTTGAGTACCTGACGCATCGAATTGGCGATGCGGCCCTGTTTTCCGATCACCTTGCCCATATCCTCGGGATGAACGCGAAGCGACAACGTCACGACGCCCTTGTTCTCTTCTTCACGAACGTCCAGCGATTCCGGGTGATCGACGAGCTCATGGGCAAGGGAGTATAAGAGCTCTTTCATGATTTACGCCTCGGCTTCTTCAGTCGCCGGCTCGGCCGCCGGTTCTTGTGCGTCCTCTTCCTTCACGTCTTCTTCCACCGTCTCCGGCTCCGCCGGTGCGGGCTTTTCGGTCTTATCAAAATCCACGACCTTCGCTTTGGGCTTGCGCTCCGTGGAAACGCCCTCTAAGACGACGCCTTCTTTTTCCATCACGCCATATTCGCGGAACAGGCGACGCACTGTGTCCGACGGCTGTGCGCCGTTGGCCACCCACTCTTTGACCTTGTCGGCGTCCACGCGGAACATCTTGGGATCCGAGACCGGATTGTAAAATCCGAGTTCCTCGATGAAACGACCGTTGCGCGCACGACGTGAATCCGCCACGACGATACGATAGAACGGCGCCTTTTTCGCTCCCATCCGCTTCATTCTGATTTTAACTGACATACTCTCCTCCTTCTCGATCGACCTTTTACTTCATAAACGGATTCTTAAATGGGAATCCTCGTCTTTTGCCACGTTTTTGCATCTTCGTGACCATCTTCATCATCTTCTTCGACTCTTTGAACTGCTTCAACACGCGGTTGACCATGACGGGGTCCGTGCCCGATCCCCTGGCAATCCTTGCGCGACGCTGATTGTTGATGAGCTCCGGATTTCTGCGCTCCTCGTCGGTCATGGATGACAGGATGGCTTCCAGGTGTTTGATCTGTTTTTCGTCGACGTTGATGCCGTCCAGCTGTCCTGCCGGAATGCCCGGGATCATCCTGATCAGTTCCTCAAAGGGACCGAGCTTCTGCATCTTCTTGAGCTGCTCGGCGAAGTCGTTCAAGTCGAACGTCTTCTTGCGCATCTTCTCTTCGAGGGAACGCACCTCCTCTTGATCCACCACGCTTTCCGCGCGTTCGATCAAGGTCAGCACGTCGCCCATGCCGAGGATCCGGTTCACCAGGCGGTCGGGATGAAAGACCTCCAGATTGTCGAGCTTTTCGCCCGTCCCGATGAGCTTGATCGGCCGCTTCGTCACCGCGCGCACGGACAGCGCCGCGCCGCCTCTGGCGTCGCCGTCGAGCTTTGAGAGGACGACGCCGGTGATGCCAATTTCGTCGTTGAACGTCTTGGCCACGTTGACAGCTTCCTGACCGGTCATGGCGTCCACCACGAGCAACGTCTCCGTCACCCTCACGCTCTCCTTCATGCGCTTGAGTTCCTGCATCAACGCGTCGTCGATCTGCAGGCGCCCCGCCGTATCGATGATGACGGGATCGTGTCCCGTCCGCCTGGCCTCGGCGACGGCTTCTTGCGCGATCAAGACCGGGTCTTTTTCCGTGCCCTGCGCAAACACATCCGCGCCGGCCTGCGCACCCACGACCTTCAGCTGCTCCACAGCCGCCGGGCGATAGACATCGCACGCTACGAGCATCGGACGCTTGTCCTCTTTGACGAACTTCTTGGCGAGCTTTGCCGCATGCGTCGTCTTACCCGAACCCTGAAGGCCGCACATCATGTAGACCGTCGGCGGATCTTTTTCGCGTCGCAAGGCGATGTCGTCATCCGTCATGAGCGCAATGAGCTGCTCTCTCACGATCTTGACCACCATCTGGCCGGGCGTCAGCGACTTCATGACGTTTTCGCCGATAGCTTTTTCCTTGGTCTCCTTGACGAAGTCCTTGACGACCTTGTAGTTGACGTCGGCTTCCAAGAGCGCCAGGCGAATTTCCCGCATGGCCTGATCGACATCTTTTTCGTCGAGCTTTCCTTTTTTCGTCAGATTCGAAAAAGTCTCCTGGAGGCGTTGTGCTAAGTTGTCAAACATGGCTCCTCCTTTAACGACTGTCCTCAGCCAAGAGCACGCGAAGGGCGTTGAGCGCCTCGCGCGCGGCATCGGCCCGTTCCGGCGCCAGTCCCTCGAGCGCTTGCTCGATCACCTCGAGCGGCCTCTGGGCGTCAGCTTCGCGGCGCACCACGCCGAGATGCGCTTCCATCATCTCCATCTTGTCCACGGCCCGTTGCAGCTGCGTGGAGACGGCCTGCTTGGAAATCCCGCGTTCCTCGGCGATCTCGCTGAGTGAAAGGTCTTCTTCGTAATGGGCGCGCATCAGTTCCTGCTGTGTTTCAGTCAACACGAAGCCGTAGATGCTGAACAGCCACCCATTGCGTACGTTCTTTTCCACATTCACCCCCAATGACACCGACAACGCAACGCAGTTATTGTAAAGGGTCGATTTTGAGATGTCAAGCATTTTTGTTTGACACTCATTGCCGCCCTCAATGCACCTCAAGAGAAGATAGCGTCTACAAACTGCTGCGGGTCAAAGGGACGAAGGTCGTCCATCTGTTCGCCCACGCCGATGAACTTGACCGGGACCTGCACTTCCAGTTGTAAGGGGAAGACCACCCCGCCCTTCGCCGTGCCGTCCAACTTGGTCAGGACCAGTCCCGTAATTTGAGAGACCTTGTTGAACTCCCGCGCCTGCAAGATGGCGTTCTGCCCCGTCGCCGCATCCAAAACGAGCAGCGATTCCAACGTCGCCTCGGGGTATTCCCGTTCGATGATGCGGTGGATCTTCTCCAGTTCTTGCATCAGGTTCTTCTTGTTGTGCAAGCGTCCTGCTGTGTCACAGATCAACACGTCGATGTTGCGCGCCTGTGCGGCGTGGATGCCGTCATAGACCACAGAGGCCGGGTCGGCCCCCTCTTCGCGCTTTACGATGGGGACATTCGCCCGCTCCGCCCAGAGGCTCAACTGCTCGATGGCCGCCGCGCGGAAGGTGTCCGCCGCCGCGAGCAGGACCGATTTTCCTTCGCTCTGCAGGTAATGGGCAATTTTCCCGATGGTGGTGGTCTTTCCCACGCCGTTCACGCCGATGACGAGAATGACCATCGGCTTGCCCGCCTCAAACGACAGGGAGGTGTCCAAATTGGACGCCGTGAGCTTGTCTTTCAAGATCTCGATGAGTCGCTCCCGGACGAGAGAGGTGTCTCGAATGTGTTCGTCCGCCACGACGGCACGCAAGGTGTCGATCACTTCCATCGAGGTCTCAAATCCCATGTCAGCCGACACCAGCGTCTCCTCGATCTCGTCGAACAAGTCGTCGTCGATCGTGGCCTTGCCGTTGAACAGGTTGTCGAGTGCGCCTCCCAGATTCTCACGCGTCTTTTGGAGTCCTTGTTTCAGCCGGTCAAAAAATCCCATGACACGTCCTTTCTATGCTTGTTGTGCCTGCGCCAACTTTTCTGCTTCCACGTCGGAAAAACGCAAAAACACCACCTGCGAGACGCCGTCTTGCATGGTGACGCCGTAGAGCGTCTGGGCGAGCTGCATGGTCGTCTTGCGATGCGTGATGACGATGAACTGCGTCTCATCTCTGAGGGTCTTCAAGTAGTCGACGTAGCGGCCGATGTTGGCTTCGTCGAGCGAGGCGTCGATTTCGTCCAGAATGCAAAACGGCGTGGGGCGAATGGAGAAGAGCGCGAAGAGCAGGGCGAGGGCCGTCATCGAGCGTTCGCCGCCAGAGAGCAGGTCCAGGTTCTGCCGCTTCTTGCCCGGCGGCTGCGCTTCGATCTCGATGCCGGCCGTCAACACGTCGTCCCCTTCCAGTTTCAAGGACGCCTGTCCCCCGCGGAAGAGGATGCGAAAGATGCGGTCGTAGGAGGCGTTGATCTGGTCGAACATCTCCCGGAATTGCAGGATCATCGTCTGGTCCAGTTCGCGGATGAGGTCTTCGATATCCGCCTTGGATTTAGACAAGTCGTCCATCTGCCCTTGTAAGAAAGCGATCGCGTCGGACAACTCGCGGTACTGTTCGATGGTTTCCACGTTGAAATAGCCGATCTGCGACAACTGCTGTTTGATGTCGTTGATCTGCTTTTGCGTCGTCGGTACGTACTCCAGCCGTGCCAGGCGCGCCCGGATCATTTCGAGGCTCAGATCGTACTGCCCCGCATAGCTTTCCAGGCGCTCTTTCTGGCGCGTCTCCAGACTTTCCCGACGCCACAGGAGCTTTTCCTTCGCCGATTCGAGTTGTTGCAACGTCGCCTCAGCTTCTCTCTGCTTTTCGATCAGGTCTTCCACGCGCTTTCTCTTTTCGCGATTCTCTTCTTGCAGTTTCGCGAGCGTTTCGTTGAGTTCCTGGCGTTTTGCCAGGGCCTCTGAGTGGGCCTTGCGGCTCTCTTCGATCTGTTTTTGATTGTGGGCGATGACGGCGTCTGCCTCGGCCTGCTGTCGCTTTCGTTCGGCGTCTTGGCTTAAGAGGTCGTCCCACTGTTCCTGCAACTGTCGCACCCGCGCCGTGAGCGCATTTTTCGTCTGCTCCACTTGACGCCGTTCGCTCTCCTCGTGGCGCTTCTGCTCCGCGCGCACCGCCTGGCGCTTCATGCGTTCATTTCGCGCGTCGGTCTGTTGCTGAAAGGCCGCCTGCGCCTCTTGGAGCGCGTCTTCGGCCTGCGCTTTTAGTGTGGCAAAGTCCACGACATCGCCCGTTTTGGACGAAAGCGCCTCTTCCATGCGCAACACGTCGCGCTCCGTCTCCTGTATCGTCACGGCCGCCACCGCGATGGCTTCGCGCAGGGCCGCCACGCTGACGCGGGCGTCTTCCAGTTCCGCATTCAGAGACGCGCGCTGCGCCTCCATCGCCTCATCTTCCTTTAATATTGAAGCGAGGGTGTCGTCGGTCTCCTGAATGACTTTCTGTAGTTCCTTCGCCTTTTGTTTGGCCTCTGCTAATTCATTTTCTCGGGAGAAGATGGTGCCCTCTGAGGCGCGTCGGTTGGTACCGCCCACCATGGACCCCCACGTGTTGATGACCTCGCCGTCCAGCGTGACCAGGCGATTTTGACTCGTCTGATGGGACAGCGCGAGGGCGTCGTCGATGGTGCGGACAAAGCTCGTCCGCGCCAAAAAATGGGACAAGACGTTCTCGAGCGAAGGGTCGTATTCCAGCGCTTCCAAGCCTTGACAGAGTTCCTGTGGCCGTTTCAGCTTCACCGGCTTCTGCCCGCGAATCCGATCGAGCGGCAAAAAGGTGACCCGCCCCCAGCGCTTTTCTTTTAAGAGGGCGATGAGCGCCTTCGCATCCCGCTCGTCGGGCACGACGATGTTCTGCATGGCCCCGCCCAGCGCGACTTCGACGGCCGTCTCGAACCCTTTTTTCACCGTGACGAGTTCGCCCAACGGGCCGACGATCCGGGCCTTGACCGATGCGTCTTGCTTGGCCAGGTTCATCAAGAGTTGGACAGCCCGCTGGTAGCCTTCGTATTGGTCGCGAAGGGACTGGAGCACGCGCCCGCGCGACGCCACGCCCGCTCTCATCTCGACGGCCTTTGCGCGTTGTTGCCGCGTGTCGGCCTCTGCCTCCTCGAGATTTCGCTTACGCTTTTCCCAGGCAGCGAGTGTTTCGCTGATGTCGCGCAATTTCTTTTCTGCTTGTGACAGCGCCTCTTGCCGTTCGGCTTGCGCCTGGTCGATGGCATTTCGCTTCGCCTGCAGAGACTGAAGCTCTCCCCTCGCCTGCTGACGCAGATCTTCGTCGCTTTCCTGCTGCGCGCGCTGTTGTTCTTCTCGCACGGAGAGCACGGTCAACGCCTCTTGGGCCTCGTGCACGCGCTGTTGCGCCGCAGCGTAGTCCGCATCTGCGGCGTCATCTGCTTCCGCTTCGTCTGCAACGACCGCTTGCCGTTCCAGGCGTTCAAAGGCGGCCACGGCCTTGGCCTCGTCCGCTGTGGCGCGCGCTATCTCCTCCTGAAGGGCGGCGCCCCGCGCCTCGTCTCGGGCCGCCGC
Source organism: Peptoniphilaceae bacterium (assembly GCA_028726605.1). Taxonomy (GTDB): domain Bacteria; phylum Bacillota; class Clostridia; order Tissierellales; family Peptoniphilaceae; genus Murdochiella. The sequence goes on from JAQYPV010000022.1 coordinate 67,448, forward strand.
CTCCGCCAGACGACGGGCATTCTCCGCGTAAAAATGGAGTTTTTCTTCCGCTGCGCTCTCGGCCATCTGCTCTTGTTCGATGCGCCGTTCCCACTGTGCGATCTCGGTTGAAACGCGCTTTTCGTCCGCTTCGTAGGTGCTCATGAACGCCTGAAGCGGTTCCAGCGCCCCATCCACTTGTGCCTTTTGCTGCGCCCAGTTCTCCTGTTCCGCACGATTTTTATCGGCTTCGGCATCGATCTTTTGGAGTTCCTCGCGGTCGTGTGAGAGCCCTGCTTGTAAAAAGGAGAGTTCGTGTTGTTCCAGCGTCTTTAAGAGCGCCATGCCCTGCTGCGCGTTTTCCGCCTGTTGCTTCAACACGCGCGCTTCCGCCTCTTGCCCTTTCATCTCGAGTTTCAGCTCGTCCAGTTGCTGTTCCGTTTTGCTCAGGCGACGAAGGGCCTCGGTCTTCTTGAACTTGAACTTGGAAATGCCCGCGGCTTCTTCAAAGACCGCCCGACGGTCCTCCCCTTTGGCGCGCAGGATCTCGTCGATGCGCCCCTGCCCAATGAGGGAATAGCCTTCTTTGCCGATGCCCGTGTCGAAGAAAAGTTCGTAGACGTCTTTGCGACGCACCGTCTGGCGGTTGATGGTGTACTCGCTCTCGCCGTTGCGATACATTTTGCGGGAGACGACCACCTCGTCGTAGGGTAGCGCTAATTGGCCGTCGGCGTTGTCAAAGACAAGGCTCACTTCGGCCATGTTCATGGCTTTTTTCTGGTCTGTGCCGGCGAAGATGATGTCTTCCATCTTGCTGCCGCGCAGGGCCTTGGCCGACGTTTCGCCGAGCACCCAGCGCACGGCATCGGAAAAATTGGATTTGCCCGATCCGTTAGGCCCCACGATGGCCACAAAGTCGTCATCGAAGCGCAGGACGGTTTTCTGTGCAAATGACTTGAAGCCGTACAGTTCAACGGTTTTGAGCCGCATCGCGTTCCTCCAAATAGATTCGGGCCGCTTCTTCTTCTGCGCGCTTTTTGCTGGAGCCGCTGCCTTTTGAGACTTTGCGACCTTCCACTTCCAGAGCCATGGTGAAGCGGCGATCGTTCGGCGGACCTTCGGTGCGAATCAGGACGTAGCGATAACTCTGGCCGGCCCGAAAGAGCACTGTCTGTAGCGTCGTCTTGGCATCGGTGCCGGCTCGGTTTGCCGCAAACAGGTCTTCCATGCTGCGCAGTTTTTCAAAAAACCAGTCGCGCAAAAAAGGCAGTCCGCCGTCGAGATACACGGCGCCAGAGACCGCCTCGAAGGCGTCTGCGATGAGCGAGGGCTTCTCCCGTCCGCCCTGCATCTCGGCGCCGTGTCCCAGATAGAGCAAGGGCGGGATGCCGATTTCACGTCCGAGCTTGGCAAATGAGTCTTCGCAGACTGCGAGGGCCCTCTTGCGCGACAACTCGCCTTCGGGATCCCTGGGGAAGTGTTTGAAGAGGTACTCCGTGGCCAAAATCTGCATGACGGCGTCGCCGAGGAATTCCAGTCGTTCGTTGCTCTCGTGAAAGGTTTCGGGCGATTCATTGAGCATGGAGCGGTGTACAAAGGCGCGGTCGAGCAGGTCAAAGTTCTCAACGGGCGCGCCCCATGAGGCCGCGAATTGTCGCAACGCGTCTCTTCGCGCTTCGTTCATGCTTGCTCCTTTGAAGTTTCGCTGAGCGCGCTGAGGCGTTCCACGACCCCACTTTCGGCGAAGTCCAGCGCTTCGTGGATGGCGAGTGCAAAGGTCTCGGCATTGGAGTTGCCATGGGCTTTGTACAGGGCTTTGCGAGCGCCCAAGAGGGGCGCGCCGCCGTGCGCCCGGTAGTCGAGCGGCTGTAAGGCGTTTTTGAGTTCGCTTTGAATGAGTAGGGCGCCGAGCTTAGTTCTGGCACTCGTCGTGAGAACTTGCTTCACGATGGAGCGGAAGTAGCGCGCCGTACCTTCCAGTGTCTTCAAGGCGATGTTGCCGGCAAATCCGTCGGTGATGATGACGTCGACGGGCGCGGTCAGGATGTCCCGCGCTTCCACGTTGCCCACGAAGTTGAGTGAACTCTCACGCAAGAGCTCATGGGTCTTCACTGCGCGTTTGTCTCCTTTTTCGGATTCCGCGCCGATGTTGAGCAGGCCCACCCGCGGATTGACCTTTTTAAGTGCCGCTTCAGCGTAGTTCGACAAGAGTTCGCCGAATTGCAAGAGCACTTCTGGCGAGGTGTCCATGGTCGCCCCGGCGTCGGCCATGAGCACGCCGCCATCGCCGCGCGGGACCATCGCGGCCAGACAGAGGCGCTCCATGCCGGCGATTCGTTTGGTGATCAGATAACCTCCGGCTAAAAGTGCGCCTGTCGAACCGGCCGTCACCAGCACATCCCCGCTTTCGTTTAAAAGTCGCAGGCCTTTGACGATGCTTGCCTCTTTTTTGCGTCGGATGGCAAACGCAGGGGCCTCGTCATTGGAGATGTACTCCGTGGTGTTCAGAATCTCCACCTTCGGGTCTTCTCGGAAACGAGCCCCGAGCGCGTCCTCTGGCCCGACGATCACCGCCTCAAAGTCACGCGTGCGCCGCGCCTTTGTCAGCGCGTCTGCCACCATCTCGACGCCGGCGTCGGCGCCCATGGCATCCACGATGATTTTCGTCATGGTTCCTCCTTATACAAAAAAAGTGCGGAACATCCGCACCTTTTCGTTTATTCAGCTGCAATCACTTCTTTCCCGTCGTAGTAACCGCAATTCGGGCACACGCGGTGCGGGAGCTTCGGCTGACCGCATTGCGGGCAGACAACCGTCGCATATGTCTTTAAGCGGTAGGAAGAAGCTCTTCTCTTGTCTCTTCTCTGCTTCGACGTTTTTCTCTTAGGTACTGCCATCGGAACACCTCCTTCTTCCTAAAATTCATAGTAAGAGAATAACATGAAAATTATATGCACGGAAGGGGCTCGTGTCAAGTTCTGAAGGGACAAGACGCTCAAGGCGACTCTTGACGGTGGAGACATCTGATACCGCCGAAGCGAGAGACGACGAGGTGTAGCAACCTCACGATGCAGCTAGCCATCACGACCGAGCTCGCGATGCTGAGGTTTGTCAACGCTACGGCGAGGGCTTGGGTTGCCGTGATTTACCTGCGCGACGGCGTAGCTCGTGTTACCGTGATTTGTCTGCGCGACGGCGAGGGCTTGGGTTGCCGTGATTTGCCTGCGCGACGGCGTAGCTCAGCCATTCATGTAAAGGTGAGATCTCGATTTTGCATCTCGCGATCGCCGATCGGCGTGTGAAAATCATGTGAAATCTCTGATTTGCGATTTTCAACTGACGCTCAACACAGTAATTCACCCTTATACAGGCCCTTTTGTGGTTGCGATTCCCCATTTTGACATTGCCACCACCCCAGTGCGCCTAACGTGTGGTTGCAATGTCGATGATTAAAAATAGCGACACATTTTTCTGTTCAAAACGTCCGTTGAAAACAGCGTTTTTTCATTTTCCCATGAAGTGCGGCCTTCACTTTGGTCAAACCGAAGCCAACACGAGTGATATAAATTCATTGTCCATAATATATATTCTTTCTAGGGTCACTCTCCGAACTCTCAAGATTGGTGACAGCAGAAGTGCGTAAAGCATCCGCTTATTTGACTAAAGCATTGTATCAAAATCTCTTCTTATTATCTATTTTCGTAACCAATTTCCTACTACTGAACAAGCGCCCTGCCCATTCCGGGACGGCCTTGATTCGTATTACCGTGGATATCGCCTCCATACATGTTAAATGTCCCAATCCATATATTGACGGCAGAACCCAGTGAAGCTCCGTTAGTCGTAAGTCCTTTTATTTCGACGCCTTTGTACATATTTAACGTTCCGGTTGATTCACGATCGCCTATGATAACAGCAGCAAACGTTTTTTCACATAAAAAAGAAATGACCCGCCACTTTCATTCTATCGGGGGGGGGGGTAAAAGCAAGCAAAATTTTGCTCAAGCTCAAAACATCTTCGGTGGAGGACGAAGGCCCGCAGAGAGGTAATTGTCCCCGCGGGTTCCTTTTGGTGTTTGTAAAATCAAACTAAATCATTCAACCAGAAGACATCTGGCTTTGCGATCAATCGAGCATTGTTATATGCCATATCCAGAGTCAGTATCGTTTCACCCCGATAATATGGTCTGCGTCCGGATGTATCCAGGCTGAGGACTAATGCGCAATGGGCTTTTTCTGCCTCCTCACGCTCCCCCAAATAAATCGGCAGCAAAAACTGAATTTCACCAGTTTCTTTGAAAAATTGAGGAACGGCCAGCTTATAATTCCTTTCAGCCATTAATTTGGCGCGTTCTTTTGCACTGTCAAAATCACGCGCAATACGTGTCAACAGTCGTTCACGTTCCACATCGTCATCTTTGACCCTCTCGTACTCCTCTTGATACTTAGGCAAACGCCCACGAGCCACTCCGTCTTCAAAAATGTGATGGTCATTGGTGTGGATATCCAATCGAGCATCAAACACCACTTGCCGATAGTCGTTGAAGTAGGAAGCGATCGCAGGAAGCTCATCTTCATTAAAATCCTTGGCGATTTCATGTTCATTGTGACTGAATGCCTGCACATCAGACAGCAGCTTCCATTGACACAATCCCATTCCAGGAATCTGTTTTTCCAAGATATATTCATTTCCAACAATGATAATTTGTCTAAAGTTTCGATCCAGCAGACCAGAATTGAAATAAATCTTCCCGTTAAGGCTTATGATTTTTTTCATCGACTCCTCACGCTCTGCATCTTCATCGGCCAATCTGTAGTAGGTAAACTCCAGATACGATTTCAATACCGGTTGATCATAAGAATCGTTCCTAGAAGGGTCACTCCATTTCCAATTCTCTCGCATGGCTTTTTCAGCCAAGTTATTATAGAAAGCATTGGCATGAGAAAGAGATTGAAACAAAAAACTGCCCACATGAAAACAAAAGAAGGAAAGCAATTCCTCTTTCAAGTCTTTTCCAGAAATAACAAATGCACCAAACCATTCTCTCTTCGGATTCGGATACTTATTTTTCTCCATTTTGATAAAGAGATCGGCTTGCTCAATCAAATCACGCCCGACTAACGGAAAAAATGAAAGTTGTTTCTTGGTATCATACTGGTTTTCAATGACGGCCAGTTTCCCTTCGCTTTGGGCCTTGTCGAAAGAACTTTTTAAAATCTCTGCACATTCATCATCGGATAGTGATTCTCCTGATGATTCATTAATAACCCTTGCAATGGCGTGATAATTTCCAATCGACGTATATTGTTCAAGTGTTGATACACTGTTTTCAACAGAAGCCGATGACATGACCAATTCATCCTTTGTTCCTATTGTCACACCAGACCAACCATAGTCGTCCAGTGCACCAGGCACATTGTGCTGAAACGCCGCATAAATAACTTCTCCACGATTGGCTGTACGGAAGCTGGTGTCAATGAGAAATAGCACAATTTGCTTACTTTCAGCAGATACCGACTCTCCGTTTGCATCATAGCAGATAATCCCATCCGTCTTATCTTTATTGGCCCACAACAAATCAATATGTGCATCAAACTCCGGATAGTTGAAATATGTAATTCCAGCTTTTTCGCGAATCAACTGTGGATACTCCCTATAATTATGAATATATCCTATTCTTTTAAATCCGGTCTTTCCCATAAAAAACTCCTCTTAAAATAGCTGCCGGCCAGTGAACCATTTTGTATTATCCAGCACGTCTTGAGTGACAATTAAAAGGTCAGCTGTCTCTTGCTAACGAAACGAAAGGCGGAACGTCTGTGCCGTTCTCGCCTCTCGCTTCGTCTCTCAACAAGGCATCAGATTATCGTTTCATTGCCTTAGTCTATCATTCATAGAACTCAGAGAAAAGCCCTTCGGAGGCGGCGATGGTCTCGTCCCCGCCAACCACCATAAGACCTTTAACGGAATCCGCGAATAATCCTTCACGCACGGATGGCGAGGCACTATCCTTTCGCACCAAAAGAATGGGAGCATTAATCTTCTGCGCAATAGGACCTGCAATGACGGCATCGGAGAAGACTTCTCCTGAAGCGGCGATGACCGATCTCGGATCTTTAAAAAAAATCTTTTGGATGTTTGCTGAAACTTCGTATCGATCGCTCCCACCAATGACCGTAATTTCTTGTGATGCGTCATGAGCATCAAGTGCCGCTGACACCGTTTCATCTGAAATAGTATTTCCAACGATCATCAGATCACCATTCTTCTGACATAAATAGGTTACAGCCTCTTCGCCCAAGTTTTGTGGATTAACAATCAACAAGTTGGCATCTTGGGAAGTGATGAGCGGGGCCGCAACGAGTGCATCCGCATAAGTTGTTCCTGTCGCTAAAATGGTTTTTTTCTTTGGAGCGGCTTCAACGATGGCAAGGGAAACCTCATATCGGTCTCTTCCATCATACCGCACAATCTTGGCATCTGAAAACTGACTTCTAAGCGTTGCTTCCACATCTTTCGAGATCGATTTTTCCCCACCTATGAGGATGATCTCATCCAATGGATGAGCGGCCATCCATTGGAAAGTGTCGTCATCAATGGAATTGCTCCTCACATAGAAGATAGGAGCCTCTCCGTCGCTTAAATTGCATGCAGAAAGCGCATCGGCCCATGCATTCGAGTTGACCAGAATCACTTTATGGGTATCTTCAAATTCCTGAAATGCAGCATGAAGTGCAATTTCAAATCGATTCTTTCCATCGAGACGCCGTGGTGTTGCCTTTGCGTTTACCTGACTTGGAACAGTGAACGTCAAAAGAACAATTATGGCAATGATGAGCCGCGTTCTTTTTTGTGTGCGCATCACAAACCTCCTAATTAATAAAACTCAATGCCATTTTTCAACGCCTTCTAAATAGTATCGTTGCATGATGTCGAACATCCGCTTAGTGATTCGAACGCCTCCATTATAGTAGGATGTAGCGCCATTAGTATGAATAGCATAAACCATTCCATTTGATGCGTATATTGGTCCTCCACTGGATCCGCCTTTTGTGTCAGCTGTATGGTTCAATCGATATGTGTTTTCCCAAGTTACTCGTCCCACAGACGTTGTCTGCCGTCCATTATAATCTGCTGGATATCCTCCAACGATGACTTCTTTACTTAATACTGATCCTGTAGATTTTCCGAACCAGCCTAAGGAATCACCTAAATTATTCTGTAATTTCACGATGCACCAATCGTAATTATCATCACCATTTTTGTATTCAGCAGGAGTTATCCATTGCAGTGGATAATAAAAAACATCGCCATAAGAGGAACCGTTTTGACGAGGATATAGTCTCATTTCCTCGACATTCCCATATTCTTCATCCCACATGCAATGCGCGGCAGTCACAAAGCAATCCGGTCCTTCCATGAAACCTGTCCCCAAATACCACGACTCTGCTTTACCATCTCCGTCTTTATCCTGCCCCATTCGAAGAGCTATGATTCTACAGTAAGGCGATTGATTCGGATTGACTATCACTCTATCGTCTGATCCAATCACAGAGAATGGAGATGCTTCATCATCACGCAAAGATTCAGGCGTATAGGGTTCAGTTTCGTAAACCACACTTTCCCCTACCCGAAGAGGCTTCAATTCATTCTCATCCCTGAGATCAGAGTACTCCTCAAGCGGAATAAAAGTCTCTTTCTTTGTTTCATAATCATACAGGTAATACCCGTGTTCTTGGGCTTCCGCCGCTGCTGTCATCGGAGCCATTAATGAGAGGGCCAATAACGAAGAAACGGCAAATAGCTTCACTTTGTGAGAGTTCTTCATGTTAATCCTCCTTTACCAAAAAGTACTTTTCCACAACAACATCGCCGACGAAAACAAATATCTTGTACACACCTCCTTTCAACGTATCGACTTCGGATAGATTTACACAAATGTCTGTAGAAAATAACTCGCGAGAATCTTCCACAGCACAATACAACCATAAACCTCTATCAGTAGGATTCGTTAAAGGCTTATCACCATCCATTTCAAATAACAACGGTTCTGAAAAGTAATAGAAGCCAACCCCTGGATTATCACTTTGAAGAGTACATACAATAACATCGTTGACACTATACTCCTCTTTGTCTAAATCGACGTGAATATGCGAATAATCCTCTTCATAGGGTACATCAACAAAGGCATGAGTTCTTTCAAGCTTATAGTCCGAAGGCGTAAATACTAACAATTTATCGTTATTTGAAGACAAGTCCTCTTCGTTTTCAAGAGCATCAGCCGTAGAATCAACATTTGACTCGGAAAAACGAGAACAAGACGTCAATATGGTGAGCACAAAAAACACTAGTAACAAGATGTGCAGTTTATTTGAATTCAATTTCGTCATGGAGCAACCGCCTCTCCAACTCAGCAACTCCCCTTGAGGTCATTATATAAGATCATTAAATAAACAGCAAGCCTTTTGCATTCACGGGAGTTTGACACCTCGTACACCCTCACATCCTCTCTAGCCCGCTCAGGGCCTTTTTTTTTTAGTCAAATTTCTCGTTTTTATATTACGTAATATTCCGTAGTTTTGTATAATAAGTCTCAAAGAATGCGTAAAGGATAGGGATCATGCGCTTACAAGTCAGCAAATCTAAAAATACCACTTCGCTCTACCTTAGCGCAGGCCATGCTCGAGCCAGTTGCTTTCCCTGAACACGCCATCTACCGAGCGCTTTCCCTCTTTGCCAAGGAGAATGACACCATTCAAGGCGAACACTGTGATTTTGGATATCCTTCTTTCGAGTGAGGAGAACCAAAAACGCTATGCGCAAACGACGTTTTACAAGGAGCGCTGGTTCAATGAGAACGGCCTAGAACAACGCTACGTCGCCACATTTAGCTTGAAGTACAAGGCGTACATGGAGCGTCTGCGACAGAATCACCTGAGTCGAGCAGCAAAAATGGTGGAGCGAAAAACGCTCAAGAACAAGAACCCCAATAACCCCGCGCGGTACGTGGAACAACTGAGCTTTACGGATGATGGAGAAATCGCCGACCATGATGTGTATGCCTTAAACTTGGAGCGTGCGCAGCAAGAGTCGCTCTTCGACGGATACTACTTTGTGGCGACCAATCTCGACGGCGATGTGGCAGACATTCTGCGCATCAATCGACAGCGCTGGGAGATCGTGGAAAGCTTTCGCATCTTGAAGACAGAGTTTTCCGCACGGCCGGTGTATCTTACACGCGTCGAGCGCATCCAAGCCCATTTTCTGATCTGCTTTCTGGCATTGTATCTTTTCCGGATTCTCGAAAAAGAAATCGGTGAAACATATACTTTGTCGCAAATCATTGCACAGCTGAGAAACTTTCAATTCACGGAAGTGTCCCATGGTGGATACGTTCCGGTGTATACACGCACCGCTCTAACCGACAAACTCCATGAAATCTCTGGCTTCCAAAGTGATTTTGAGATTGTCTCAGCCAGCACAATGCGAAAAATAATCCGGAGCACCAAAACGAAATAAATTACGCAAGGATCGCAACCTAAAAAGTCTGAACAGAATGGCCGAATTCAGCCGTTCCGCTCAGACTTTTTTTGCTTTTGGTGTCAAAGATGAGATTATAGCTAGCGCTCATAAGGTTCTGTTTTCGAGTATTCGCCATGGTCGATGCCGGGAGCCCGACGCGCCGGTGTCATGGTTAAAGGCGCTTTTGTCCTCCGACTTGGACTGGTTCAGAAACGCCCTTCCTGGCGTCATGGTCAGTTTAACTTCTCGGCGTTTGCCATGGCGCCGGCTTATCGCCTCCCCGTCCGCCATAGGTGGCTTAATGCGAAATTGGAAATAGCCCTTACATTTTCGGAGGACTCGTTGTCGCTAATTTCAATTTCGAATTTAGCCACTACACCCAAAAGCGGGAAAACGAGAAAACGGCATTTTGGGGGTTCCGCAAAGCTCCCTTATCCATCTCTATGCGATGCTGTAAAAGGTCGCTAATCACATATAAAAAACACAACCCATCTCAGCGCTCGGATCTGTAGGTGTCAAAACCCGATTTGGAAATCAGCGATTCAGCCATTTCCCGAAAGATCGGTGGCTCTTTTCGATTATGAGAATACAACCTATTTCCTGTCAATTCGGTGTCAATGTCGGCGGGGAAATCACTGATAATAAATCCTATTATATTGATAAATATTCACATCGTTGCAATGCGCCCCATCGGGCCGCTCGTCTCAAATCTCCGTGTTCCGGATCACTCCCACATAAAAGGAGTGCCGGCGAAGCCCCCTTCGCCGGCACGTTTTCAAATCTCAATTTCTTAGCGTCAGTTGTGTCGAATGACTGCTGCATTGCGCAGTTGTACGGTGAAACGGTGTTGCGGCGCGGCGGCTTCCTTCAAGTATGCGGCGAAGGAATCTGGCAGCGTCTCCGGACGCGTCAGCAGAATCGGCGCGTTTTCTTTCTGCGCCACCGGTCCCGCGGCCAACGCATCCGACCGGTTCATGCCGCTCGTGACAATCGCCATGGAAGCCGGCGCCGTGCTCAGCCCAATGAAAAAGAGCATCGCAAGCACTACCGTCCCGAGGCGATTGAACCATTTTTTCATGTTTGCCCACTTTCGTTATAATGATGTGAAAGGAGTAACTCATGACGACCTTGGGCATCATCTGCGAACTGAACCCCCTGCACAGCGGACACTTGCGTCTGCTGGACTTTGCGCGCGCGCACGCCGACACGGTCGTGATCGCGATGTCGGGGCCTTTCGTGCAGCGCGGTGAGGTGGCGGTGATGGACCCGTGGACGCGTGCCCGCCAGGCCGTGCGTCATAGCGCAGACCTCGTGCTCCAAATCCCCACCGTCTACGTCTTACAGAGTGCGGATTACTACGCCAAGGGCGGCGTTTCGACGCTGAACGCGTTGGGCGCGGTCGATGGACTGGCCTTTGGCGTGGAGGCCGAAGCTCCCGTGTTTTCTCCGAAAGACGTCGACGCTGACTCTGTCCTACGTGAACAGCTGCAATCTGGGCTCTCCTATCGCCGCGCAGCCGCGGCATCCCTCGGCCACACTCTCTCACCCAATGCCATTTTAGCCTCCCAATACATTCATGCCGTGCACAATCTCGGCCTGTCTTGGGTTTTTTATCCATTGGCGCGCCCGGTTTCATCGCCCGGCGATCCGTCCGCGACGCGACTTCGCCAAAATCTAGCCATCCTCGCCCAAAATGGGGCATCTCAAAAAAACCTGACTCAAGGTGCATCATTTCAAAAGCGTCTCTTTCAAGAGGAAAAAGTTCCAAGTCGCGCATCGTGCGTACATCTCGATGGATATGCTCTCCAGTCTTTTGAAGATCCCGCTTTTGACGCTCTCGTGGATAAAGAGCTGGTGGCAAAATCGTACCACCCTGCCGAAACGTCAGCCGTCATTCAATGGCTTCAATTGGAAAACCGCCGCGGCACCTTGGACTTTCAAACATCGCCGCACTTCGAGCCCGGCATGGACCGGCGCGTGAGCGCAGTTCTCGACCAGTGGAGTCGTGAATCGCAGATTTCGCATGGCAAACTTTTGGCGAAAATTCAGGATTCGCATGCGCAAGATCACATATCAAACCACCACACGCTGGAAGAGCTCGTCACCCTCTGCGCCAACAAGCGCCAATCCAAAGCGCGCTACCGGCGCATGATCTGGACGACACTGTTGGGCATCACAAAAGCCGATCTCGTCCCCGTCACATACCTCATGCCACTCGCATTCAATCAAAAAGGAGCGGCACTCTTGAAGCGCGCTCCCTCTCCCGTCATTCAGAAAAAAGTGCCGAACGATTTATCATCCGATGCCAAACGTCTCCTCGCCGTCGACCGACGCGCATGGGCCATCGCGCAGCACCTCACGGGACAGTCGCGCTCCCCCGAGAGTTACCGCTACCTCGTCGATTAGCGTCCTCTCTCCGCCAAACACCCCTCCGCAATGGCGGCATCGCCCGCGTAGGGCACGTTTTCGTCGGCGAAGTAGATCATCTGCTCCTCACCCTTCCCCAAGAGCAAAAGCACCACAGGACCGCCTTTTTGTTCCGGCGCATATGCCCAGTCGAACGCCAGGCGAATGGCCCGGGCGCGATCCACTTCCATGGTGTACGGCACGCGCGAAAGCCCCGCGGCAATGTCCCTTATGGGCTGCATGACGTCTTCCTCGTGCGGGTCTTCATTCGTGAGCACCACAAAGTCCGCCTCGCGGTCGACCACCGAAGCCATATCCAAACGCCGGTTGTAACTCTTCCCGCCCGCCGAGCCGAACACCGCGGCCACCTTGGCTTCGGGATAGCGCGCGTGCACGGCGCGAAAGAGCGATTCGAAACTCAACTTGTTGTGCGCATAGTCCACGATGACGGTGACGCGCCCATCGGTGGAACGCAGTTCCTGCATCCGCCCCGGCACACCCAAGTCTCTAAGCGCCCCCTGAACGGCTGCGTCACTTGCACCCGCCTCCAAGGCCATCGTCGCCGCCATGGCCGCATTCTCGACGCTGAACGCCGCAATCTCCGCCATTTCGACCGCAAAGTCGTGATGTCCATAGTGCAGGCGAAACGCCATGCTCGGCGCCTCACGCAGTATTTCATACGTGCTCTCGGCATCGCTCCCCACCGGCCCAACCGTGATGACCCGCTTCGCCCTTCTTGCGGCGGCGAACACTTCGTCCAGATGATCGCTCTTCACGTGCACGAACGCCGTCTCGGTCTGTGAGAACAAGCGCAGCTTAGATTGCAAGTAGTCCTCAAAATCCGGGTGTTCGATGGGCGACAAGTGATCCGGAGAGATGTTCAAAAACGCGCCCTGATCGAAGTGTAATCCCGCGGTGCGCCCCACCTTGAGCGCCTGCGATGACACCTCCATCACGACCTGCTCCACGCCATGGGCAACGCAGCGCGCCAAAAGCGCCTGCAATTCAAACGGCTCCGGCGTGGTCAAAATGCTCGGCTCCTGCGTGAGCCCGTCATCCGTCTGAATAGACGAGAGGAGCCCCACGGGCTTCTCCGCTTCGTAAGAGAGAATGTGATGCAGATACCACGCCGTCGACGACTTGCCCTTCGTCCCCGTGATCGCCAGCAGTTGGAGCGCGCGCTGTGGATCGCCATAGAAGAAGCGCGCCGCCGGCGCCAGAACGGCACGCATGTCATCCACGATGAGGTGCGGCACATCCCCGTCGTACTCTTTCTCCGCTACATATCCCACGGCGCCCTTCTGGAACGCCGTTTGCAGGTACTCTGCCTTAAAGTGACGTCCCTTACAGAAAAACAGCGTCCCCGGCACCACCGTGCGCGAATCGTACGAAATGGCTTCGATTGGCGTCTCCAGCGGACCCGTCGCCGCGATGACGTGCGTTTTTAAGTGCTCCTTCAGTTCGAGTATGGTGCGCGTTTCCATACGGCTCCCTTCTGCGTTATGCCCTCGATTTGCATCTTGCGCCATAAAAAAAACAGCCGGCAAAAGCCGGCCGCGTCGTCTCCTCACTTCAGCTCGTCGCGATTGTGACTGAGTTCCTGAATGACCGACTGCAAATTATCCTGTGTATTGGCCAGGATCTCATCCACATAGGCGAAGACGCTCTGGCGAATTTGGCGCGACTGCTCCTGGGCGCTGGCGATCATCTGCTCGCCCCGCTTCTGCGCCTCCTGCGTGATGCGGTGATCGTTGACCAAATCCTGGAAGCGCTGCTGCATCTCCTTGTCCGAATCCTCCACGCGCTTCTGTGCCTGATCCGTCAACTGCTGCGCCTGCTCGTTGGCCTCCTGCAAAATGCGATCGCGCTCGTCGTTCACCCACTTCGCCTGGCGAATCTCCTCCGGGAGGCTCGCACGAATTTCGCGTAAGATCTCAAACACTTCATCCGGATCGATGGCAACCTTCTTGGAAAGCGGAATGCTCGACGCATCCTCCATCACATCTTCCAACTCCTCGATCAATTGCAGAATATCCATTTCGCCTCCTCGACTCCTAAGATGTTTTATTAAATTTCGCGCGCAACCGGCGGGCCACATTTTCGGTCACGAGACCCGAAACGTCACCCCCGAAGCTGGCCACTTCCCGCGCAAAACTCGAACTCACATGCGCATAATGGGCATCCGTCAGTAAAAAAATTTCCTCCATGCCACTGTAGAGCGAATGGTTCAGCAGGGACAACTGCCGTTCATAGTCGAAATCCGCCGCCGTTCGAATGCCACGCACCACGGCATTGGCCTTCTCGTTCTGGACGAAATCGACCAACAAACCGGAAAACTCCTTCACCGTCACGTTGTGATAATCATACAATAGTTCATTGAGCATTTCAATTTTTTCAGGGGTACTGAACAGCTGTCGCTTCTCCTGATTCACGAGCACGGCCACCACCACCTCGTCGAACAGAGCCGACGCGCGCACAATGATGTTCAAGTGTCCCCGCGTCACCGGATCGAAACTGCCCGGAAAAATGACTTTCATACGCTCTCCTTAAAGATCCGAATGCACTGACTGCGATACTGGCGAAAGAAAATCTGAGTGTAGCCTTCCATCTCCTCGACCTCGAGAGAATGATCCCGCGAAACGCCGGACTCCACGATGACCTCTCCGCCAGGCGAGAGACGCTTCAGCCGCCGAATCATGGCCATGGCCTCCTGCTCCATGCCGAAGCCAAAGGGCGGATCCAAGTAGATGTAATCAAACGTCTGCGAACACGAAGCGAGCGCCGCGCGGTAGTCCCCTATGAAGAGCCGGCACTGCTCGTCGTAACCCGTTTTTTCAATATTCTTCTGGATGACCTTCGCCATGCGCCGCGATTTTTCACAGAAGACCACCGAACGAGCGCCACGCGAAAGAAACTCCAGGCCGATCTGTCCCGTGCCGGCAAATAAATCCAAAACCGCCGTGTCCTGCCGCAAAGGCTGCAAGATGTTAAACACCGCCTCCTTGGTCTTGTCCTCCGTCGGTCGCGTCGCATCGTTTTTACCCGGCGGTTCCAGACGCATGCCGCGTCGCTCTCCCGCGATAATTCGCATGATTCTCCTCAATTCAGCGTCACATGTCTCAGGCGCGCCACTTTCTCCCGCAAACTCTCTTTGAACAGCAAAGGCAACGCCTTTTCGCCCAAGGCATCGCACACCTCGTTCACGATGCCGTCCGCCCAGCGTTGCCGTTGTCCATGGGAAAGGGCGAACGCACTCTCCACCGACAAGCCATGCTGGGCCGTCCCCAGACGCGCCCCCGCGCCGCGCAGCTCCAAGTCCTTGCGCGCGATGTCCCAGCCATCGGCTGTGGTCTCCAAAAAACGCAGCCGTTCGATGGCCGTCTTACTGGGCGATGCCGCGAGAAAGACACAGTACGACGCCGCCGATCCACGCCCTACGCGTCCCCGCAATTGATGCAACTGCGCAAGACCGAAGCGCTCCGCGGCCATGACCAACATCACCGTCGCCTCCGGCACGTCCACGCCCACTTCAATGACCGTCGTGGACACCAGGATGTTGATCTTCCCACGCTTGAAGGCGTCAAACACTCGTTCTTTTTCCTCCGCCGGCATCGGCCCCGTGAGCACTCCCACGCGGGCGACGCCCGGCGCCTTTTTCTCCGCGTAACGGCGAATTCGCTCCGCCGTCTCCTCCACAGACCAACGCTTGAGATCGCTCTCCCCCGGCTCGATCAGAGGACACACGACATAGGCCCGGTGCCCTGCGTTCACCTGCCGCAAGATGCCGTCGATCGCCGCGCGTTCACTGCGAGCGTCCACGGCACGGGTAACCACGGGGTGGCGTCCCGGCGGCCGCCCGGTGAGGCGGACGAGTTCCAGATCGCCCCAATCCACCAGGGTCATCGTCCGCGGGATGGGCGTGGCACTCAAGACCAGTGTGTTCGACTCCGTGAGTTTTGCCTGCAGACGGCCGCGTTGCTCGACCCCGAAGCGATGCTGTTCGTCTGTCATCACGAGACCCAATCGGGAAAAGTGGAGGCTTTCCTGAAAGAGCGCGTGCGTGCCCACGAAGAGATCCGGCCGCCCCGTTTGCGCTTTCTCCTGTAGCCGCTCGCGCTCGTCCCGCGTGGCGGACCCGGTGATGAGGTGCACGCGATCCTCCCCGAAGAGCCCGGCAGCCGTCTTCGCGTGCTGCGTCGCCAAGACTTCGGTGGGGGCCATGAACGCCACACTGTAGCCGTTTTTCATGACGAGCGCTGCGCCCAAAAGGGCCACCACAGTCTTGCCCGAACCCACGTCGCCCTGCAACAGCAGGTTCATGGGCGTGGGAGCTACCAGCCGTTCCACGATGCGGTCGACCGCCTCGCACTGCGTCGCCGTCAAAGAAAACGGCAGGCGTCGGACGACGTCCGCAAGGTCCATGCGTCGCATTGGGACGGAGCGCCACTGCTCGCGCTCCCGCAAGAGCAGGCGGCGGATGAGGGCGTCTTCCAGTGCCTCCCGCTTCTCGCGTTGCGAGAGCGCCTCCACAAGAGTCGCGCGATGAGACGGAAGGTGTAACGCCTGCACGAGGTCCTCAAAAGGCATGAGCCCCGCCCGTTCCCGTAAGCATGCCGGAAGCGGATCGTCTAATGACAGATGGCACCGGAGCGCCTCGCGCACGGCCCGAATCCGCCTGGCATTGGAAAGCCCCTCCGTCAGCCGATAGACCGGTGCAAACCCCAGAAACGAGTTGTCGCTCACGGGCGCGACCACGGGGTCGTTGATGGCCTGATTCTTCTCCAGATACGTGCCGTAGAAGTAGTACGTCTCCCCTTCGCGAAGACTCTTGCCCCGATAGGGCTGATTGTGCCACACGACAGCGGTGGCGTCCTCTGCATCCGAGACCTGCGCTCGCAAAAGGGAGCGATGCCCGGACAGACGAATGGGGCGCCGGAGAACCTCCAGACGCCCCATGATGACGGCGAGCGCGCCATCCTCGAGATCCGCAATGGACGTGAGCGTTTCGCGGTCCTCGTAGCGCACCGGCCAATCGAGGAGCAAGTCCTCGACCGTCGCGATGCCGAGGCGACGAAACTGCGCTGCCGTCTTGGGACCCACGCCCTTCAGCCGTTCGATCTCCATCATTCGATCGAAAAGATGTAGGGATAGAGGGGCTGTCCGCCCTCAGCGACTTCGCACTCCAACTCTGGCCAGCACATGGCAATGGCTTTCTGGAGGGATTCGACGCCGTCTTGAGTCGCCCCCTCGCCAGTGTAAACCGTGAGCAGCGTGTGTTCGCTTTCGATGGTCTCGCCGATCAGCTGCTCGACCAACGCCTCAGGGGTCTTCCCACAAGCGACGATCTTGCCGTTGACCATGCCGATGGGCGCGCCGGCTTGGATGTGAAGTCCGTTCATCTCCGAGTCGCGCACCGCATAGGTGACCGACCCCGTGATGACCGTCTGCAAGCTCTCCTCCATGGCCTGGACGTTCTGCGCATCGCTCGCCGTGGCGTCGAATTGGAAGAGCGCCGTGATTCCCTCCGGCATGGACCGCGAAGCGATGACGTAAATGGCTTTGGACGAGAGTTCTTGCACCTGTTCCGCCGCCATGATGATGTTCTTGTTGTTCGGCAGAATGAACACGCTCTTCGCCGGCACGCGCTCCGTGGCTTCGAAGAGATCGCGCGTGGAGGGGTTCATGGTCTGGCCGCCCACCACCACTTCATCCACCATGAGGTCTTTGAAGAGTTGCGCAAAGCCTTCCCCGGTGCAGACGGCCACAAAACCGGCGTCTTTCGTCACTTCCTGCGGCGCAACGACCGCGTTGGCGTCCTCCGCCACGACTTCTGCCTGCAAATGCGCGCGCGCCTTCGCGAAGTGCACATCGATGAGATCGCCGCGCCGCGCCTGACTCTCCAGGAGCTTCAGCGGCTCGTCCGTATACGCCTCCACGTGCAAGCCGTCGGCCGCGGGCTGCACGCCTTGCATCACTCCGTATTTCTCGAGGTGGCGCTGCATCCGCTTCCGCTCCACGTCCCGGATAGTGAACTCCACGTAGTAGGCCATCTGGTTCTTCTCCGCCGCAGCGCGACCCGCTTCCATTCGCTCCGGCACACTCGTCGTCACCTTGGAGCGGTCGAGCAGATCGGAGACGTCTTCCCCCGACAGCCCTTCGATGAATCCCGCCAAGAGGTAGACAAGGCCCTGACCCCCGGCATCGACCACGCCGGCGTCCTTCAGTTCTTTGAGCATCTCCGGTGTCTGTTGCAGCGTCCGATTGGCGTGCTCCAAGACCCCCTTCAAAAACGCGATGACGTCTTCCTCGTTGGGATTGGCCGAAGCGTATTCGCTCATCGCTCGGGCGATGGTGAGGATGGTGCCTTCCGTCGGCTGCATGACGGCTTTATACGCCTTCGCGCGAGCCGCTTCGAACATCAAGCCGAGGTCACCAGCCACGAGCAGTGTCTTGCCCTTGGTCGCCTGCTGGAACCCGCGGCACAGTTGCGAGAGGATGACGCCGGAGTTGCCTCGCGCCCCCATCAGAGAACCGCTCCCCAAGGCCTTCATGACGCCTTCAATCGTGTCGGGTGCTTCCTCAATGGCCTGAATGGCGGACTTCATCGTCAAGCTCATGTTGGTGCCCGTGTCCCCATCTGGCACTGGGAACACGTTCAGGGCGTTGATTTCCTCTTTGTGGCGATCCAGACGCGCAAACGCGCCTCGAAATCCCTTCTTTAAAGCCGTCGCATCGATGTGTTTCACTTCATTCTCCCTCATGCCCGCAGACCCTGCACGATGACATCGACAGAATCGACGTGAAGGCCCGTTTTCGTCTCCACATTGTAGCGGACTGAATCGATGACATTGCTCACGACGGTGGCCAAACGCACGCCGCTGTCCATGATGACGTGAATCTGGATCCAGACCGACTGTTCGCCGGTGCAGTACACCTTGACTCCGCGCGTCATGTTGTCCATGCCGAGCAGATGGTAAAGCTGATCTTTCGGGCTCTGGGCCGCAAGGCCGACGATGCCGTAGCTCTCCATGGTGGTCCGACAGACGATGCGCGCGATGACTTGATCGTCAATGAACAGATCGCCCAATGGGGTTTGCACTTTTGAAGTCATACTCCCTCCTCATCTCTTAAACCGTTTTATTAGTATACCACAATCCGCCCCCTCTGAACCGAAGGCCGACCGCGAGACTTGCACGGAACGCGCAATTCTGCTATACTTCCACTGTTAGTTTCATCCAAGGAGCAGGAGGCAGTCATGTCAAGAGTTTGTGCAATTTGTGGTAAATCGAAAGTCGCCGGTAACAGCGTTACCTTTTCGCATAAGGGCATTCGTCGGACTTGGACGCCCAACTTACGTCGCGTCCGCGTTTACGATGAGAACGGCACGCCGAAGCGGATTACGGTTTGCACCCGTTGCTTGCGTTCCGGAAAAGTGAACCGCAACCGTCCGCAGGACATCCCGTTCGCCGAAGAGACTGAGGCGGTCGAAGCCGAAGCGCCGGCAGCAGAGGTGAGCGAGGCGGAGGCGTCGGCAGAAGCGGTGGCCGAATAAAACCGAATTCAAGCGATCGAGGGGCCTGGCCCCTCTTTTTTTGTGCCCTTTTCGCCCCTCTGCTACCGATCAGTCGGCCCTCCCGCGCCGCGTCGTCCATCGCCTCGGCGCTCCACGTCGCGGTGAGCGAGTCCAGATCACCTAAGAACACATCGGGTTCGACGTGAAGGGCTTCCAGGACATCCCATCCTCCGTCGGCGGCGATGACAAAGTCCGAGCCGTCTAAGAGGGACAGCAAGACGTCTGCCGACGGAAGCGAGTCGCCAGCGCCGACAATCGCGCAGCGCTTCATGAGGCGAAGCACCCGTTGAGTTTGGAAAAAGAGGTTTTGAGGTCGTCCGCGTTGAAGACCGCCGAACCGGCCACCACCCAGTCGACGCCCGCTTCGACGACGCGGGGCATGGTCTTTTCGTTGATGCCACCATCCACTTCGAGGACGATGTCGCGACCCGATGCGTCGATCATCCGACGCAGCCGCGCCATCTTGTCGAGCGTGTACGGCAAGAACTGCTGGCCGCCAAAGCCGGGGTTCACCGTCATCACCAGGACGAGATCCACGAGGGGCAAGATGTCCTCCAGCACGCAAGCCGGCGTGGCGGGATTCAAGGCGATGCCCGCCTGCATGCCGCATTCGTGAATCTCGGCGATGACGCGATCCACGTGCGTCACCGCCTCCCAGTGAATGGTCAAGAGATCCACGCCGGCGTTCTGAAAGGCCGGAATGAGAAAGGACGGCTCTTTCACCATGAGATGCGTGTCAAAGAAGAAGTCCGTATGCGGGCGCACCGCGGCGATGACGCCCGGGCCGAACGTCAAATTGGGGACAAAATGGCCGTCCATGATGTCCCAATGCACGTGCGTCACGCCGGCTTCCCTGAGGCGCGCCATCTCACACTTAAACTGCGAAAAATCCGAGGACAACAGCGACGGCAAAACGGTCTTGTTCATGTTCATCCTTTCAATACGTGTGCGCCTCTTCGATCATCTGATAGAGCGTTCGGTAGGACGCGTAGCGCACGGCGTCCATCTCCCCCGCCTCCACGGCTCGCTTGACGGCGCAGTCCGGCTCCTTGCGATGCGTGCAGTCGCGAAAGCGGCACTGACCCACAAGTCGACGGATCTCCGGAAATGCTAGGGCCAGAGAATCGGGTGTCGAGAAATCCCGCAAGTCGAGAGAGGAAAAACCCGGCGTGTCGAAGATGTACGACGCGGGGCCGATGGTGAACAAGCGGCTCGTGCGCGTGGTCTGCCGTCCGCGAGACGTCTTTTTACTGAGATCGCCAATGGCGATGGACGTTTCGCCGCTCAGCCGACGGATGAGCGTGGACTTTCCCGCTCCCGACGGGCCCGCGATGGCCGTCACCTTGCCCCTCAAGGCATCGCCGAGCGGTCCCACATTTTCTCCCGTCACGGCGTTGATGGCGAAGATGGGATATCCGGCGAGCGCATAGCGCTTCACCCACGCTTTGAGCGACCCCTCATCCACGCGGTCGATCTTGTTAAAACAGAGCACGATGGGAAACGCGCGAATTTCCAAGACCGCCAGCAGACGGTCCAACTGCAGGGCGTTCACCTCTGGCTCGACGAGCGTCTGTACGACCAGAACCTGATCCACATTCGCCACGGGCGGGCGCACCAGCGCGTTCTTGCGGGGCAAAACGCGCGTGATGGTCCCCTCGAGGGCGTTCTCCTCCTGCACCCACTCCACGTAATCGCCCACCATGGGGCGCACGTCCTTTTCGCGAAAGACGCCGCGACCCTTTGCGTAGCGAATGGTTTCACCCTCTGCCCCCGCCGTGGCAATCGCGTAGCGATCTTTTTCTGACGAAATAATGTGGCCGATTGGCATCCACCCTCCCTATGATCTAACGGCGTTCGGCCGCCGTGGGCTGCGTCCCAGCCCCTGAAGACTCCTGCGACGTCTCCGCCGGCTTTCCATCGATCAGCGTCGAGAAACTGGCGCCCTCAGGCGCTTCTACTTCCACTTTGATGTAGCCCAACTGGTTGGCGTCGGTGGCTTTGAACGTCTTCTTGAAGACGGGTTCGCTCACCGACTGATTTTGATCGTAAATGGTCACTTCAAAGCTCTCCTTGTTGGCCGGCGGGATGATGTGCACTTCGTAGACGTAGAGCGTCGATCCCGCCTCCGTCGTCGCCTCCTCGGTCTGCTCCTGACCCGCCGAGATCACGAGGTCGATCGTGGTGTTGAGATCCACCGACGTACCCGCCTTGATGGACTGCGAAATGACCGTCCCCGCCGGGTACGAACTGAACTCCGGCTCCATCTCCCCCAATTGAAGGCCGGCCTCCGTCAAGAGCTGGATGGCCTGATTCTGATCCTGATTGAGCAACATGGGCACGATACTCTTCTTCACCTCTTCGCCCTGCGAGACGATGAGATCCACGCGCGACCCCGAAGGCGCCTTCTCGCCCTTCGCCGGTGACGTCTCGATTACCTTGTCTTTGAGCACGTCTTTGGAGTACGCGAGTTCTTTCCTCCCCATCCTGAAGCCCGCATCTTCCAACTTTTGCGTCGCGTCAGCTACAGAGAGTCCGCTCACGTCGGGCACGGGAACGCCGAGCAGGCCCTGACTCACGCTGAGGTTCACCGTCGTGCCCCGTTCCACGGATGTCCCACTCGCGATGCTTTGATCCAACACGAGTCCCTCATCCACTTTTTCGTCTTCCCGCCGATCCGTCACCACGCCCACCAAGCCGTTCTCTTCCAAGCGTTTCAGGGCTTCTGCTTCGCTCAACTGGACGACCGCCGGCACGGAGACCATGCCGTTTTTCATCGCGTCGTTGCGGATGAGCAAAAAGATCGCCACGATGACGAACGCCGCAAGCGCCACTCCCGCCAAGATGAGTGAGCGCTTGAGCGTCGCCGGGTTCTTTTCTTCCGCCGCCCCGTCCACGCGCTTGCTCTCGTAGACCACCTCCCGCGGACGCTCCACGCGCGCTGTCTGCGCTTTCTGCGCGGCAATGGGACGCGTGAGATAGACGGTGTCGTCATAGTCGCGGTATTTCTCCAGCGCCTGAGCCAGTTGATAGGCGGAGTCAAAGCGATCGTCCGGATCCTTTTCCAGACACGTCATGATGATCTGGTTGAGTCCCGGATGCAACGCCGGATTGCGTTCGATGGGCGGCTCCGGAGGTTCCTGGATGTGCTTCATGGCAATGGCGACCGACGAATCGGCGTCGAAGGGCACGGAACCCGTCGCCATCTCGTAGAGCACCACGCCCAGCGAGTAGATGTCGCTCTTGACGTCCACGGGCTCTCCCTTGGCCTGCTCCGGCGAGATGTAGTGCACCGTTCCCAGAATGTTGTTCGTAAACGTCACCGTGGACGACGAAGTGATTCGGGCGATGCCGAAATCTGTCACTTTGATGTCCCCACCCTTGGTGATGAGGATGTTGGCCGGTTTCACGTCCCGATGCACGAGATCCCGGTCGTGCGCGCGTTGCAGCGCATAGGCGATCTGCTTGCCAGTCTTCGCAATGGCCGCCGACGTCATCTTCCCGTGGGCGCGAATGGCGTCCTTAAGCGTTGCGCCTTCGATGAGTTCCATCACGATGTAGTGGATCATGCGCTCGCCCACCCGCTCGCTGCCGACGTCGTAGACATTCACGATGTTGGGGTGATTGAGCGACGCAGCCGCCAACGCCTCGTTTTCGAACTTGGCGACGAACTCTTCGTCTTCGATGAATTGCTCTTTTAAGATTTTCACCGCCACACGGCGCTTTAAGACGATGTCCTCCGCCTCGTAGACGTAGGCCATGCCGCCGACGCCGATGCGCTGGTGCAGTTCATAGCGATTGTTCAGCAGGATCGTTTCCATTCAGCTCTCCTAAATCCACCAACGTCACCGTGATATTGTCCAGACCGCCATTCGCATTGGCCTCGTTGACGAGTTTCACCGACGCCGTGCGCGAATCCGTCTCTTCGGTGAGAATCTCTTGAATCCGAGCGTCGTCGACCATCTTGGTGAGGCCGTCGCTCGTGAGAAGCCAGCGCGCGAAGTCCGTGCGCTCGAAGATGTCCACGTCCACGTCCGTCTCTTCTTCCGTGCCCACCGCACGCGTCAGGGTGTTGCGATCCGGGTGATGCAGGGCCTCCTCTTCGGTGAGCAGCCCTTGGGCGAGCAAATCGGCGACGACCGAGTGATCTCGCGTCACCTGCTGGAGTTGGCCGTCAAAAAAGCGATACACCCGGCTGTCGCCCACGTGCGCCACGTAGACGCGCGCATCGTCGATCAAAACCGCACAGAGCGTCGTCCCCATGCGACGAAGCTCGGGCGCCGTCATGCTCTTTTCGTACACCGAGCGATTGGCCACGGCCACGGCCTCCCGAAGGAGCGCCTCGTAATCGCTGCGCGACTTCTGCTCCATGACATAGCTTCGCGCGGACTCGATGGCCACTTCCGCCGCCACTTCCCCGGCGTTGTGACCGCCCATGCCGTCCGCCAACAGGAAGAGCGAAAAGCGCGAATGAAAGTAATTTGCATAGCGATCCTGGTTCATGCTCCGGCTTTTTCCCTGATCCGTGATGGAATAAAAATTCATGCACGTCCTCCAACACCCTCGTACAATACGCGTAATTGACCGCAGGCTGCGTCAATGTCCGCTCCCCGGCGATGACGCACGCTCACGTGCACGCCGGCCTTTTCAAGGCTTGCGGCGAAGTGCTCCATCGCCGCCCGGTCCGCCGCCTCTTGGTCGAATTCATCGATGCGATTGAGCGGAATCAAATTCACATGCCGTCCGGCGCCCCGCATGTGCTGCGCCATCCAGCGAATATCTTCTTCGCGGTCATTTTCGCCGCGGATGAGCACGTATTCAAAGCTGACCCGTCGCCCCGTCGCGTCAAAATACGCATCGGTCGCCTTCAAGATTTCCGCAATGGAATAGCGCCGGGCGACGGGCATGGTGCGCGCCCGCCGTTCGTCTGACGTGGCGTGGAGCGAAATGGCGAGCGTGATCGACGGTGCTTCGTCGATCAGACGGTAGATGCCGGGGACGAGCCCCGACGTCGACAACGTGATGTTGCGCGCGCTCATCCCCTTGCCCTTGGGATCCGTCACGAGGCGGATGAAGCGCAACACTTCGTCCAAGTTGTCCAGCGGTTCGCCGATTCCCATGAGCACGATGTGGTCGATGGTGCGGCCTTCGGCGCGTTCGGTCTGGTAGACCTGCTCTAAGATTTCGTCCGCGCCGAGATTGCGGCCGAACGGCGCCTTTGTGGAGGCGCAAAATGAGCAGCCCATGCGGCAACCCACCTGAGAAGACACGCAGAGGGTCGTGCGATCCTCATAGGGCATGTACACGGTTTCGATGTGCGCCCCGTCGAACAGACGGTAGAGGTACTTCGCGCTGCCATCTTCGGAGCGCCTGACGAGTTCCGCCGTCAGGGGATGCGTCCCAAGGGCGCCGGCCGCCGCGCGCACCGCTTGCGGCAACACGTGCGCCGCGTCTAAATCCGTTCCCCGCTCCACGTGCAGAAAGTGGAAGAGTTGACTCCCCCGATAGGCGGGAAAGCCGGACGCCACCGCCCAGTCCCGGAGTTCCTCCTCTGTCATCGCATTGCGCGCTCGTTGCATCGTTCCTCCCTATTATAACGTTTTACCGGACAATTTACGCCACCGCATCATCGTAAAACCGTCGGCACCCTCCGTGAGCGGCGTAAAGTGCAACCGATTTATGCCCTGAAACGGCTCCACCACAAAGTTCGCCGCAACCGTCGCCATGACGTCCTCGTTTTCCGCGCGCCCATAGGTGCACGTACTGTAGACCAGACGCCCGC
This sequence comes from Peptoniphilaceae bacterium, assembly GCA_028726605.1. Classification (GTDB taxonomy): domain Bacteria; phylum Bacillota; class Clostridia; order Tissierellales; family Peptoniphilaceae; genus Murdochiella. The sequence goes on from JAQYPV010000022.1 coordinate 92,708, forward strand.
CCGGTTTTACGTAGCGCCCGGCCTGTTTCAAAAGCGCCACTTGAATTTGCTGTAACGCGGGGATGTCCTCCGGATTTCGCTTCCAGCGAAGGTCGGGTTTGCGCCCCACGAGTCCCAAGCCTGAACACGGCGCGTCCACGAGCACCACGTCGAAAGCCTCCGCCCACAAAGGCTCAAAGACTGTTCCGTCGTGCACGGCCGTTTCGATGGGAAGGCCCATGCGCCGGGCATTTTCTTCGATGTACTGGCGCTTTTCCGCGACGACGTCGTTGGCGAGAATCCGCGCTCCCGGCGCCAGCGCCGCCATGGCGATGGACTTCGATCCGGGCGCCGCGCAGAGATCCAGGACGCGAGGGGCTTTGAAGTCCTCGACGGCCATCCACGCCGCTATCTGGCTCGGTTGAGACTGAATGGAAAGCCGCCCTTCGCGAAAGGCCGCGCTTTCCGTCACAGGTCCGCCGTCGACCAGGAGCGCGAAGGGCGAGAGGTCGCTCTGGCGCACGCGGACGCATTCAGCTTCCAGTTCCGCCATGACCGCCTCGCGCGTCGCGCGATGCGGGACGACGAAGAGGGAGAGGGGCGACGGCAGATTTCCCGCCTCGAGCACGAGACGCGCCGACGTCCCCAGCGCTTCTTCGAAGTAGGCGACCATCCAGTCGGGATAGGAAGCGCGAATGGCGAAGTCCAGGTCGACATCGCCCGTATCCACCACGAGTGCCGCATCCCCCGCTCGCTCGATTGAGCGCAAAATGCCGTTGATGAATCCTTTGGCATAGGGCGCTCGCTTCCCTGCGACGGCAACCGTCTCGTAGATGGCGGCGTGGGCCGGGGTCTCTCGAAAAAGCAGATCCGCGGCGCCCAGGCGCAACAGGAGCCGTGGCACGCGCTTTTGCGCGTGCATGGGCTTTTTCGCATAGCGATCCAAAAGGTAGTCGAGGTGGCGTTGGCGCTCCAACACCGTGTAGACCAGGTGCCGCCGGTCGGCGCGCGTACGCGCATCGGAAAGGGCGTCGTCCGTGCGGTTGAGCGCACGCTCCACCTGTTCGCCCTCATCCACGCGCAACAACACGTCCAGTGCGCTCTCGCGCATGCTCTTTTCCGTCATGGACGTCCCTCAACGCTCAGGCATTCGCCCACGCGAATCGGGTCGCCGTTGAGAAAATCGCGCGCGGCAAGCGCCTTGCGGTTGGGCGCCTGCAACCGATCGATGACCAAAAGGCCATCGCCCGTCGCCACGGCGATGCCGTTTTTGTCCGCGCGCACCACCGTGCCCGGACGCGCATTTTCGCCGTCCGCTTCCGCATGTGCCTCGTGGATGCGGAGGACGTCCTCTCCCCGCCGGGTCTTTGCACCCGGCCCATCGGCGAGGGCGTGCACTTGGCGCACTAAGAGGCGCGCCGGGCGTGTCCAGTCGAGGGGGGAATCCGCGGAGGTGAGTTTTTCCGCATAGGTCGCCTTGGCGTCGTCCTGTGCGACGCGGGCCGCATCGCGCGCGGGAAAGTGGCGGAGCGTGTCCAGGAGCAGCGTCGCCCCACATTTTGCCATCGACTCTTGAAGCGCATCGAGCGTCGTGTTGTCATCCATGGGGACGGCATCCGCCGCCAGGACGTCCCCCGCATCCAGGGCTCTCACGATGCGCATGATGCTCACACCCGTCTCGTCCGCCCCGGACATGAGCGCCCGTTCGATGGGCGCCGCTCCGCGATAGGCGGGAAGCAGGCTCGCGTGGACGTTTAAGATGCGGCCCGGAAAGGCCTCCAGGAGATGGCGTCCGATGAGCTGTCCGAACGCGACGACGATCAGAAAGTCCGGCGCGCACGCCTCGATCTGCGCCACGACGTCGGGGGCGTTCACCGAAGGAGGCGTGATGACGGAATAGCCCAGCGCCTGCGCCCGTTCCTTCACCGGCGTCGGCGTCACGCGTCCGCGCGAACGCGGACGATCCGGCTGTGACACCACGAGGGCGATGTCCACATCTTCTGCCTCATGGAGCGCATCCAAGACCGTGCAGGCGAACGCCGGCGTTCCCAGAAAGACGACGTGCATCAATGGGCCTCATCACTTTCCGACGCCTCGGCATCCCCCTGGAGCGTCTCGGCGATGCGCTCCAACTCTTCCACTTCCTCTTCCTCCTTGGGCAGGAGGCCGTGAGAAGCCATGTACGCCAGTTGTTCATCCGTCGGATGCTCCAGGTCGATTTCCATCTCGACGCGGTCGCGGAACAGCACCCCGTCCAGGTGGTCGATTTCGTGACAGAGGCAGCGGGCGAAGAGTCCCTCCGCTTCGACCTCTTTCGTCTCCTGATTCTCATCCCAGTAGCGCACGCGCACTTTCTGTGGACGCACCACCGCTCCGTTGAAATGCGGCACGGACAGGCACCCCTCTACGTCGAGCTGCGTCTCCTCCGAAGCCCAGAGGATCTCCGGATTCACCATGCGGTACGGGCCTTCGCCCACGTCGACCGTGATGAGGCGGCGAAGTTTCCCCACTTGCGGGCCGGCGATGCCCACGCCCATGTCGTCGTACATGGTCTCCAGCATGTCGTCCAAAAGCTGACGAATCTTGGGCGTCACGGCTTCCACGGGCCGCGCCGTCTTGCGCAAAATGGGATCGCCTTCCGTACGAATCGTTAAAATAGCCATCTTGTTCCTTTCTCAATTCATGGTCATCGGATCGAGACTCACGATCACCCAGATCTCGGGCGACGTGGGAAACGCGTCGATGAGTTTCTGCCCCAGCCGTTCCAGAGTGAGGCGCTCTTTACCGCGCACCACGAGTTGAAAGCGATAGCGCAGATTCATGCGTTCGATGAGACAGGGCGTGGGACCGTCGACGAAGAGTCGATTGCGCTCTTCATACGCCTCGATGGCCTTTCGAATGGCGAGTGCGCGTGTTAAGACGGCCTCGCGCTTGGGCCCGCTCAATACGATCTGCATCTCGTGGCGCACCGGCGGATAGCCGTTTTCGCGGCGAAACGCCATCTCCCCGTCGTAGAAGGCGTCGACATTTTGCGCCGCTGCGGCCTGCAAGACTGGATGCATCGGTTTATACGTTTGAATGTAGACGTGACCGGCGCGTTGATCGCGCCCGGCGCGGCCGGCGACCTGCGTGATGAGCTGAAACGTCCGCTCCCCCGCGTGGAGGTCCGGCTGATTTAAAGAGACATCGGCCGCCATGACGCCCACGACCGTGACTTTGGGAAAATCAAATCCCTTGGCGATCATCTGCGTGCCGATCAGAATGTCGATGCGCCCGTCGCGCATGCCCTCGTAGATTTCCTGATACGCGTCTTTGCGACGCATGGTGTCGGCATCCGCGCGGGCGATGCGCGCCGCGGGAAAGAGGGCGCGCGTCGCTTCTTCCAGCTGCTCGGTGCCGGCGCCGAATTCGCGGATGGCCGAACTGCCACACTGCGGGCAGGTGTTCATGATTTTTTTTTCGCGTCCGCAGTAGTGACAGATCAGCTTTTCGCGATGCTTGTGGTAGGTCATGGCCACATCACAGGCATCGCAACGATAAACATACCCACATTGACGGCAAAAGACATACGACGTGTGGCCGCGGCGATTCAAAAAGAGGATGGCCTGTTCGCCGCGACGAAGTGCGTGATCGATGGCCATGCGAAGGGGCCGGGAAAACATGGAGCGGTTGTTGGCTTTGAGTTCCTCCCGCATATCCACGAGTTCCGTCTTCGGCAGCGGACGGTCGTGGACGCGATGCAGGAGGTCTAGGCGCATAATCTCGCCCTGCTTGGCGGCGTAAAGCGAGTCCACCGAGGGCGTGGCCGACGCCAAGACGAGCGAGCAGTCGTGCCACCGCGCCCGAAACTGCGCGATCTCCCGCGCGTGGTAGCGCGGGTTTTTCTCGCTGGCGTAACTCGTCTCATGCTCTTCGTCGATGATGATGACGCCCAGGTGTTCAAACGGCGCAAAGATCGCGCTCCGCGCGCCGATGGCGATGGTCACTTCCCCATTTTGAATGCGCTCCCATTCTTCGTATCGCTCTTCAGGCGAAAGGCGCGAATGCAGAATCGCAATCTGATCGCCGAAGCGTCCGGCGAAGCGCTGGATGGTCTGCGGCGTCAGTGAGATCTCCGGGACGAGCACGATGGCTTCTTTTCCCTCTTCGAGAGCCCGCGCGACGAGTTGCAGATAGATTTCGGTCTTACCGGAGCCGGTCACGCCGCAGATGAGATACGTGCCGGTTTGAGCCACGATGCGCTCGTACACCTCACGTTGCTCCGCCGTCAGCACTTTGGCGGGGTCATGCGCCTGAGGGTGAAAGGCGCGCCGCTCCACACGCCGCTCCGTGCGCTCCACCCATCCCTTTTCTTCGAGGCGTCGAAGCGTATCCGCCGTGGCCATGGACCGCGCAAAGAGTTCTTTACGCGAAAGCTCTCCGTCTCTGAGCGCCTCCAACGCGGCGCGCTGCTTCGTCGCCCGTTGCGGTACCTGTGCCGAGCGTCCTTCCGGCGTCAAGTGATAGAACGAACGCAAGAGCGGCCGGTAACTTCCCAGGCGACCCGGCGGCAGCACCGTCTGAATGGCCGCCGTCTGGTCGGAGAGGTCGTGCTCGACCATGTGCCGCGCGAGGGCCATCCCCTCGGCGTTCACGAGGGCTACGCCGGGAAGCCACCGGTGGACGTCTTTCGTGGGAAACGAGAGCGCCTCCGCCTCAAAGACGCGAACGACCAGCGCCTGCGCCGTCCGATTGCCACGTCCGAAAGGCACCTCGCACAGGCGGCCGACTTCCGCCTGGTCCGCCATCGCCTCCGACACGTGATACGTAAAGGGCCGATCGGTCTTGCGCGTGGTGGCGGCGATGAGCACCTCGACGTAGACGTTCATACCAGAAGGTCCAAAATGCGGTCCGCCACGTCTTCCTTGGACATCTTGGGATAGGACCGCTCCCCCTCGTGCCCCAGGATGGTCACGATGTTGGTGTCCACGTCAAAGCCGGCCCCCTGTTGGGTCACGTCGTTGGCCACGATGTAGTCCAGCTTTTTCTTAGTCAGCTTTTCGCGCGCGTTTTCCATGAGGTGCTCGGTCTCTGTGGCAAATCCGATCATGATCTGATCCGTGACGAGCTCGGAGAGACTCTTCAAGATGTCCGGCGTGTCCACCACGTCAAAGGTGCGCACGCGGCCGTCGTCCAGCCCTTTCATCTTCTCTTCGGCGCGCTTCACCGGCTTGAAGTCGGCCGGCGCGGCCGCCATGATGAGCGCGTCGGCATCGGGCAGCGCCTGCTTGAGGGCGTCCAGCATGTCCTCTGTGGACTCTACGACACGGGTCTCGATGCCCTTGGGAAGCGGCACGCTCACGTCGCCGTGCACGAGGCACACATCTGCCCCGCGCAGCTTGGCGCGTTTCGCGATGGCCACACCCTGCTTGCCGCTGGAGTCGTTGGTCAAAAAGCGCACCGGATCCAGCCGCTCCTTCGTGGGACCCGCGGTCACGAGGAGGCGCTTTCCCCTGAGATCTTTTTCGGTAAAAAAGTCTTCGATGACGTCGAAGAGTTCCGCGGCTTCCGGCATGCGCCCCTCGCCCATTTCAGCGCAGGCGAGCCATCCGCTCTCCGGTTCGATGACGCGAATGCCGCGCTCGCGAAGCAGCGCGAGGTTCGCCTGCGTCGCGGGATTCTGGTACATCACCACGTTCATGGCCGGCGACACCATGACTGGACAGTGCGCCGCCAGCGCCGTGGACGACAGGAGGTCGTCGGCCAGGCCCTGCGCCATCTTGGCGATGACATTGGCGGTGGCCGGCGCGATGAGGAACAGGTCGGCCTCTCGGGTCAGGTCGATGTGAGGAATGAAGCCGTCCTCGTCGGAAAAGAGATCCGTGTAGACATGGCGCCTGGACATGGTCTGAAACGCCAAGGGCGTCACAAATTCCGCCGCGCCCCGGGTCATCACGACCGTGGTGTCCGCGCCGACGCGGTTCAAGCGAGACAGCAATTCCAGCGTCTTGTAAATGGCGATGCCGCCCGAAACGCCGAGCAACACCCGCTTACCGGACAGGCTCATTTACGCCTCCTCCGCACTCTGATTCGCGTCCTCTTCCGGTTCTTCCGCTTCGGCTTTCGCCTCTTCGCCTTCTTCTCCGACTTCATCTTTCTCTTCTGGCGCGTGTTCAGCGGCTGCGCCGTCTGGTGCTGTCTCTCGTGTGGTTGCTTCTTCGGCGTAGACGTCCTCGGCCTCCGGCATCGCCGTGTCCGCTTCAGAGGGGGCAGATGCGGAATCGCCTGTTTCGGCGTTGTCTTCGCCCTCGTCTTCCGTCGTCCGGCCTTCGTCTGATTCGGCCAAGCGCACCTTTCGGGCCATGATCTCGTCGATGGCCACGGTCACGGGCTTTTCGCCCTCACTTTCGACAAGCGGCTCCGAACCGTCCACCAAAAGCGCCGCGCGCTTCATCACCATGACGCAGACTTCGTAGCGGCTCGGACTGATTTCGCCCAATTTTTGAAATGACGGATTAATCATGAAATTCCTCCCAGTATTTTCGCATCAGGCGCGCGTCAATGCGCTGATTTTCGGCATCGATGATGTGCGAGACGAGCGTTGCGCACTCGTCCACGTCCTCGTTGATGACGGCGTAATCGTAGTCGTGAAGCATCGAGATCTCCTCTTGCGCGTTGTGCAGTCGCAGTTCGATGTTGGCTTCGTCTTCCGTCCCGCGATTGCGGATGCGCGCTTCCAGATCGTTCTTGTGCGGCGGCAAGAGGAAGATGTAGATGCCGCCGGGCATGTTCTGCTTGACTTGCATGGCCCCTTGGACGTCGATCTCGAGGATGACGTCTTCGCCCGCGTCGAGCTGGTCCATCACATAAGCCTTGGGCGTGCCGTAGTAGTTGCCGTGCACCTTGGCGTATTCGATCAACTCGCCCTGTTGAATGAGCTCATAAAACCCATTCTCGTCGTAAAAAAAGTAGTTTTCGCCATCCACTTCCGTCGGCCGCTTCTTACGCGTCGTGGCGGAAATGCTCACCTTGAGTTCCGGGCGCATCGCCTTGAGCGCCGTACAGACCGTGCCTTTTCCCACCCCGGACGGACCGGAAATGATGATGAGGTGTCCTTCGCGTCTCATCGTACCTCCTATCGTTGCCCTTTTTTATCTATGATACGTCCGTGCGACGTAAAACGCACGTAAATATGACTCTGTTGTCACATTTTATCCACTGGACACGGTCGAAGTGAAAAACGACCATGCTATAATTGAGAAAAAACCGGAAAGGATCCGTTATGACTTTTGATGGCATTACGGCGCGCGCCGTCGTGGACGAGCTCAATCAGAAAATCGTCGGCGGCCACGTCAAGAAAATCAACCAAATCGGCCCCGCGCAGCTCACGCTTGCGGTCTACGCGCACGGCGAAAACAGGCTCCTCTACCTCTCGTCCGACGCCTCCAGCGGCCGTTTTCATCTCACGCAGAAGAAGTACAGCAATCCCACAACACCGCCCAATTTTCTGATGCTCGTGCGCAAGCACATCGGACAGGGCAAGATCACGTCCATCGAGCAGATGGGCTTGGATCGAACCATTCGCTTCACGTTTCAGACGCGCAACGAACTGGGCGACTTGGTGGACAAACACATCGTGCTGGAACTCATGGGACGGCATTCCAATTTGATCCTCTTGGACGAGCACGACCGCGTGCTGGACGCCATGCGCCGCGTGTCACATGACATGAGCCGTGTCCGCCAGATCTACCCCGGACAGCCCTACACGCTCTTCGCCTCGCAGAAAAAGGACGTGCTCACCGAAGACGTGCACGTGGACGCCCTCATTCGGAGTGCGACGTCTCACGAAGGCGGTTACGAAGTCCGGCGCCTCTTTTACGGGCAGCTCACGGGCTTTTCTCCCCTGGCCTCGACGGAGCTCTGCGTGCGCGCCGACGTCGCGCCGGATACGCCCATCGGCGCGCTCACGGCGCAAGAAGTGGACGCCCTCGACCGCGTCTTGCAGGACGGCATCCAGGCGCTGCGCGAGAACGCCTATGATCCCCACCTCTACGCTTCGCCCAAGGTACAGGCCTACCCCTTTGCGCTCACACACTACGAGGCGCCCGTGGCGGCGGACCGCTCCATGAGTGCCCTCATCGACCGGCAGACGCAGGAGACGGCCCGGGACGACCGACTGGGACAAGAGAAAAATCGCCTGGCGCAGCTCGTTGCGCAGGCGCTCGAACACCGGCATCGCAAGTGGGAGAATTTGAAAAAAGACTTCGAGGACACGGAGGATCGCTTTGCCGTCAAAGAAGAGGCGGATCTCCTGGCGGCCAACGCCCATGCCATCGAGCGCGGGCAGAGCGAGGTCGTGGTGTCCGACTTCTATCACGACGGTCAGCCGCGCCGCATCGTCCTGGACGTGCGAAAGAGCGGGCACGAGAACATGGATTTCAAGTACAAGCTCTTTGCCAAAAAGAATACGGCGCACCGCCTTTTAAGCGCGCACATTCCCGCGTTGGAGCAGGAGATTGTCTATTTGGAGAGCTTGTCGGATCTCATCGACCGCGCCGCTGACATGGAGGACATCGAGGCGCTGGAGGCGGAACTGGTGCGAGAAAAGCTCGTCCGGCGTCCGCAAAAGCAGCGGAAGAAAGCGAAGACGCAAGGGACTCTCGAGCCGCGCGTGTTCGAAACGGCGGGTGGCTTTACGGTCTACGTGGGGCGCAACAACTTGCAAAACGACCGGCTGACGTTGAAGGTGGCAGACGGCGAGGACATCTTTTTGCACGCCAAGACCGTGCCCGGCGCGCATGTCATCCTGCGCACGGGACGAAAAAAGCCGCCTCAGGAAGACCTGGAGGCGGCAGCCTGGCTGGCGGCCCATTTCAGTTCTCGGGCGAAGGAACACACCGTCGATATCGACTACACGGAGCGCAAGAACGTCTACAAGGCGAAGGGCGCCAAGCCGGGTATGGTCTATTACAACGACTACAAGACCATCACGGTGAATACAGAAGCACGACCCGCTTTGAGGCAAAAGGAGGACTGATTACAAAACTTGTTCGATCTTCTGCCGTTCGATGCCGTGTTTCTCGGCATAGCCGGTGAGAATGAGCGTGAGCGTTCCGTCACCGGTGACGTTGCAAGCCGTGCCAAAGCTGTCTTGCAGGGCGAACTATTCTCCAATCATGATATTGATGATCTCTTCGTTCGTCTCTCTCATGCCTTCTTTTCCGAGACGACCGACGTTTTTGAGTGTTGCCTCAACGCCCTTCGTGACAATGCCATCTCCACCGTAAAACTGTTGACCCCGTATGTACATGTTGTAGCCCAAAATACCCGCATCTACCGCCGCGGCGATCTTGGCCGCGCAAGACGCCTTCGCTCCATCGCACACAATGCCTGACACGATGGCCAGGGCGTTCACGACGGTGTGAATCACTTCCTCATATCCGCCGCCAGAAAGATACGCGATGCCGGCCCCCGCGCCAGCGCCGGCACTCACGGCGCCACAATAAGCCGAAAGCCGTCCAATGGGTGTCTTCTGATGAATGGCCGTGAGATTCGAGAGGGCAAGCGCCCGATACCGCTTGTCCGCGTCGACCTTTAATTCATCAGCGTAGACGAGAACCGGCACCGATGCCGTGATGCCTTGGTTACCGCTGCCGGAGTTGATGATGACGGGCAGTTCACACCCGTTCATGCGCGCATCCGACCCCGCCGCTGCCATGGCACGCGCCCGCGTGCGAACGTCGTCACCAGACATGTCGAACAAGACTGAACCGATGTTTGCCCCGTAGTTGCCCCGGAGGCCCTCCTGGGCAATCGCCCAGTTGTAATCCATTTGACGGTCGAGCACCTCGCGAATGTCGTCGATGTCCACAGTGTTGATGAAATCCCAAATGTCCTCCATATTCAAGAGGCTGCGGTCCGTGAGTCCTTCTTCCTCATCGCCAGCCACCGGAATATCTTTGAGGACCTGGCCGTTCTTTTCGATGTGCACGATGTTTGTGTGGTACAACGCAATGCGCACCATGGCCGACGTATCGCCTTTGTAGAGGGTTATGATGATGTCAAACGTCACCCCATTGTCGATGTGTTCCACCTTGATCTCCGTAGATTCCAGGAAGACCTTGATGGCCTCTGTCTGTTCCGGCGAGACGTCAGCAATGACCTCTAACTTTCGAGTGGCATCGCCCGCGACGATGCCCGCCGCCGCAGCAGCCGGAATCCCCTTCAGGTGATCTGTGTTGGGCACGATGACCGACTTGACGTTTTTGATGATGCTGCCACTGGCCCCCACCACGACGCGGTCCGGAAGCTCACCCAGGACGTCTTTCGCCGTTGCCGCGGCATAGGCCAAGGCGATGGGTTCCGTACACCCCATCGCCGGCAGCAGTTCTTCTTTTAGAATTTGCACACAGGCCTTGTATTTGCGATCTGTTTTCTCCATGTCGATACTCTGTTCCGACGCGTCAGTTGCTGCCCGTGATGGTGACGCCATCCAAGATGACGGCCTTGGGCACCAGACTGTGTGCGCCTTCCTGCCGTTCCACGGTGAACTGCATCTTCGGAATCTGCGTGAAGAGGTTCTCCGAGATGGCCCCCGCCGTGATGAAGCGCGTCTTCCCGTCTTCGTGCTGCTTCGCCAGACGGAACTCGCCGCCGAAGTCGCCCGTGGTAAAATCCGCCTGGAACGACGAGAACTTCAAAATCTCGATCCGCGGCTCCGCTTCGAGATCTGCCCATGCGACGGTCCCCGGCTCCACCACGTAGGTCCTCACACCGCCCGTGATGGGCACGCCCAGATAGTGGCCATATTGGGCGTCGGCGTTGATGGCCTTGACGACGCCGTGGTCGATGAGGCGGTAGGGCTTCAGCAAGACGCCCTCGCCGTCAATGGGACGCGCCTCAGGGCTGTGCGCGAGATCCGGCACCATGTCGATGGTGACGGGGTTCTTCGCCTCGCCCTCCACGATGGGTTCTCCCAACTGGGCGCGCGTGGCATGCAAAAAGACGGGCTTTGCCGCAGCGAGATTCAGGTAGACGTCGAAGAACTGTTCCACCGCATCCCCCGTAATGAGCACGCGCGCATTTTCCTGCGCCCTGGCCGGCTCGGCCACGGCGCGGCCCGCAGTCTCTTCCAGCTGTGCGTCCACGATTTCCGCGATGCGCCCCACGTCGAGCGAGGCCAGTTTGTAGATGGTGAAGACTTCCACGCTCTCCGTCTGCCCCTCGGCGTCCGTCACCAGTTCAAATTCCACAGTGTTGTGCGGATACGTCACATCGACGCCCTTGGACGTGAGGACCTGGGTCTCCTTCTCCTCCACGAAGAGTTCGACGGAGTTCACCTGAGCGACCGGATTTTCCCGATGGAAAAACGCATCCATCAGCTGAGGGAATCGGGAAACGAGCTGATCTCGAAGGGATTTCTCCGCCGGGCCTCGTCCCGCAGGGACTACTTCTCCTGCGTTTTCGGGCAGCGGGTAATAGCGATTCTCCACGAGTTGCGCCTGAGCCAGGCCGTCCTCGATTTGACGGGTGATCTCCTCCGTAGAATCCAGCGGCGAGAGGTTGATTTGGGCGTGACCGCGCAAGGACTCGCCCTCTTTTTCAAAGTCGACGTAGACGGTGACGATGAAGTCCGTCGTCTCAGCCGCGCGGTTCATGTCCAATTGATCGCGCACAAAGAAGAGTTCGTTCGTACGCTGCGTCTCACGACGCACGACCCAGTCGCTGGCCGCAGATTGTTTTAACGCTTCGATGATCTGTGTCTGAATCTCTTGCATCAGGAAAGCCTCCCTTTCGCGCGAACATATGAGCCGCCGGTCGACGTCTTCACCCATTCCTTCCATCCTTTGCCGCAATATCCGGAACCGGACAACACGAGGTCGGGCGAGGCGGCGGTGATGGACTGAAGCAGATCGGGGACGTATCCGGTGAGGTAGACCGGAGCAAATACCTTGCCTGTGAGCTTTCCGTTCCGGATTTCGCGGGCGTGAGACGCCACACACTGGATGCCCCAGTTTTTGGGATCTTCCATGCCGGAGTTGAAACTCTCCAGGAGATAGCCGTGTTCGATGTCGGCCATCAAGTCTTCCAGGGATGTCTCTCCCGCTTCAAAGAAGGTGTTGGTCATGCGAGTGTAGGCCTTACGCTTGTACGATTCGCGCTTGCCGTTGCCCGTCGCCGGCACGCCCAAGTACAGTGCCGAGAGTGCGTCTGCCATCCCCTGGCGGAAGATGCCGTCGTCGATGATGAGCGTGTCGCCGGCGAGAGTCCCTTCGTCGTCGAAGGCATACGAGGAGACCTCGTCATAGGCGGCAGCGCCGTCGTGCATGCGCACGGCATCCGACGCCACGCGTTTGTTGAGGTACTCCGCCCCCTTGGCGCGATGCTTCACGAACATGTCCATCTCCGTGCCGTGGCCGAAGGCCTCGTGGGCGATGAGTCCCGTGAAGTCGGGATCCGAGATGATGTCGTACTCGCCGGGCGTCATGCGTTCGGCGTCGAGGAGATCCCGGGCCGTGGTGCAGGCTTTCTCTGCCATTTGGGGCAGCGCGTCGAGAATCTCCAAGCCCTGGACGCCGGAGCGCGCCGCGTAGCCGCTGCGAATGACGGCATCGCGATGCGCCATGGCCATGGCGAGCGTGATGCCGTACTGATAGGTCTGGGTGAGGTCGCGTGCCGGTGAGAGGAACATCTTGTTGACCTCGGTCTGTTGCGTGCTCAGCGCGAGGTTGGCGAGCTCCGGATGGTTCTCTTTGACCGACCGGTGGATGTCCACCATGCGGCGCAGTGCTTCCTCCGGTGTCACCGTCTCCTCTTGTGGGGTCTCAGCGACAAACGTCAAGGTCTTCGGCTCGTCAGAAAGAACTCCCGGATAGGGCAGCGGGTCTGCCGTTTCCAAAAGCGTGCGACGCAGCGCCACGAGGGCGTCGACGCGTTTCACGACCGCATCCACATCCAAGGTGTTAAATGAATACTCGGTAAAGCCCACGTCCGTCTGCACGCGCACGACGAAGCCGCGCTCGCGATCCGGAGAGGGCAAAATCGCCATGTCGCTGTCCAAGACATTCACTTGCACGCCGTCCACATCGGTGGCCAAAAGCGAGGCGTAGGGATAGCGCTCGGCCAGGCGATCGACGATCTCTCTCAACTGGGGTTTCACCTCTTGTAAAAACTCTGAGGGCGTCAATGGCATGTTCTACCTCCTTCTGTCCAGCCGGCGCTCGAACTCCACGCTTTTTCGACGAAGCAGAGCGCACGGTCAGTTTCCACTATTATAAAACACCCCAAAGGTCTGAGTAATCTTTTCTTATGGCTCAACGGCCCCCTTCTTCCGCCGAAGCATGTCCCCCACCGCAACGGCGTCGCTCACGTCCAACGTGACGACGTCGCCGGCGCGATTCGCCACGCGAAGGCTCTGACCGTCGCAGTCCTCGATGCGAGATAGCGTGAGCAGGAGCGGTTCACGCCGCGCTCGCAGCACCTCCACCTCGTCGCCCACTTGAAAGCGATTGCGCACTTCCACCGCCATGGTGTGACTCTTTTCGTCCACGCCGCGCACCACTCCGATGAAGTCGTAATCCTGAACGTAACTCGTGGAGGCGTAGTTCTGTCCGTCCCGACCCGGGTTTCCGAAGGCAAAGCCCGTCGTAAAGGGGCGATGGCTGGTCTTTAAGAGTTCCCCCATGAGCGTCTGGATGAGAACCTCGTCCCACGCGCCCCGGGCGATGGCGTCCAGCGCCCGACGGTAGGCGTTCACCACGGTCCCCACGTAGTAGGAGGACTTAACGCGTCCCTCGATCTTGAGACTTGTGATTCCGGCGGCAAGCACCTCCGGCAAGTGCGGCAAGAGGCAGAGATCCTTCGAGTTCATGATGAAGGTCTTTCCGTCTTCCTCAAAGACGGGATACACTTCCCCCGGTCGCTTTTCCTCCACCAGGCCGTAGCGCCAGCGACACGCCTGCGCGCAGTCGCCGCGGTTGGCGTCTCGCCCCGTCATGTAGTTGGACAGAAGGCACCTGCCGGAAATGGACATGCACATGGCGCCGTGGACGAAAGCCTCTAATTCCACAGAATCACCCACCTCCCCCTTGAGCGCGCGGATTTCTTCCAAAGACAGCTCGCGCGCGAGGACGATGCGTCTCGCGCCCAAGTTGGCCCAAAAGGCGACCGTCTTGGCGTTCGTCACACTCGCCTGGGTGGAAATGTGTAAGGGAAGGTGCGTGTGCGTCTGGATCTCCATGAAGATGCCGGGGTCCGAGACGATGACGCCGTCGACCTTCATCTCCTCCAGCGCGTGCACATAGGGCAAAAGTCCGTCAAAGTCGGCATCGTGCGGGACGATGTTCATGGTGACGTAGAGTCTGGCGCCTTCGGTGTGACAGAGGCGCACGGCTGAATCCAGTTCCTCCAAGGTGAAATTCTTGGAGGCCTTTCTGAGGCCAAACTCTCGTCCGGACACATAACAAGCGTCCGCCCCGAAGTGCAGGGCGGACGTCAGTTTTTCCATATCGCCGGCCGGAGCCAGCAGTTCGATCGAGTTATTGGAGGACATACTTGCCTTCCGTCTCCATGATGATGGTGAGGATCATGGGATTGCGCTGCATCTGCTTGTAGACGTAGCTCTTCACTTCTTCGCGAATGCGAGACTTCAAAAAGGCCCAATCCGTGATGTTGCGGCGCTCGGCGTCCTTGAAAATCTGGACCACGATCTTCTTGATCTCCTCGATGACGTCGATGTTGTCCTTCATGTAGATGAACCCGCGGGAGATGACTTCAGGCCCGGCCACCACGCGGCGGGACTTCTTGTCAATCGTCACGACCAGCGCGATCATGCCGTCATCGGCCAGGCGCTTGCGGTCGTTCAACACGACGGATCCCACGTCGCCGATGCCGAGGCCGTCGATCAGAATCTGACCCGCCTGCACCTTCTCGCCGGTGTTGACGCTCACCTTTTTGCCGCGGCGCTCGAACTCGAAGACCATTCCGTTCTCCCCCATGAGGATGTGATCGTCCGGAATCCCCAAATCCTCGGCGATCTTCTTGTGCGTGATCATCATGCGCGGTTCGCCGTGCGCCGGAATGAAGTACTCCTCTTTCACCAGCGAGTGCATGAGTTTGAGTTCCTCCTGACAGGCGTGACCCGACACGTGGACGTTCATGAGAGACGAGTAAATCACCTTGCATCCGCGCGCCATCAGGTGGTTGATCATGTCGCCGATGGACTTCTCATTGCCGGGGATCATGGACGCCGACAGGATGATGGTGTCGTTATCGCCCACTTCGATCTGGCGATGCGAGCCGTTCGCCATGCGCGACAGCGCGCTCATGGGTTCACCCTGAGAGCCGGTGATCAGGAGGCAGACCTGATCGTCCTTCAAATTCTGCACGTCCTTGATGTCCACAATGGTGTTCTTCTTCACGCGCAGATACCCCAGCTCGCTCGCCACGGCGACGTTGTTGAGCATGGAGCGCCCCGACAGGGCCACTTTGCGATGGTTGGCCTCTGCCGCTTCGATGATCTGCTGGACGCGGTGGAGATTCGAAGCGAACGTCGCCACGATCAAGCGCCCCGTCGTGTTGGCGAAGATCCTCTTGAACGTGTCGCCCACGCTCCTCTCGCTCATGGTGTAGCCCGGACGCTCCACGTTGGTGGAGTCGCTGTAGAGCGCCAAGACGCCCTCTTCGCCCAATTCGGCCAGGCGATGCAAGTCCGTCTGCTCGTGATCGATGGGCGTGAAGTCGAACTTGAAGTCGCCGGTGAAAAGCACCGTCCCCACTGGATTGTGCACGGCGATGGCACAGGCATCCGGAATGCTGTGGGCCACGCGGATGAACTCGCAGTCCAGCTCCCCCAGGCGCAGCGTGTCGCCGGCCTTCACGTACTTGATGACTGACGGATTGATGCCGTGTTCCTTGAATTTATTCTCGAGCAACCCCCCCGTGAGGCGCGTGCAGTAGACATTCGTTTCGATTTTTTTCAGGACATACGGCACGGCGCCGTAGTGGTCCTCGTGACCGTGCGTCAGCAAGATGCCGCGCAATTTGTCCCGGTTCTTCTCCAGATAGGAAATGTCCGGGATGACGGAATCCACGCCCGGCATGTCTTCGTCCGGAAAGGTGAGACCGGCGTCGATGACGATCATGTCATTGCCGTATTCCACCACTGCCATGTTCTTTCCGATTTCACGAAGCCCTCCGAGCGGGATCACCCGCAACTTCTTCACACTGCTCTTTCTCCTCAATCGCAACCTCTCTTTCCCTGTTCCTCTCGGTCCGAGAGCAGTTCATCGTAGATGCGCATCACTTCGGCCTGTTCCCCATCGCTTTCAAGGGGGAAGAAGAGCACTTCCTCTCCCTTTTCTTCATAACGCAGGAAAAACTCCGCATCGTCGTCCCGAACGAGACAGTAATTGGCTTCGTCGATGCCAAAAGAGGCGATCAAGTCCAGCGCCACGTCTTCTGTCCCGTCGTTCAAATAGATCCGCTCATTGTTCATGCTTTCTCCCGTTCCGATCCAGCCATGCCTGTAAAATAAATGTTGCCGCAATGGCGTCAACATGTGCCTTTCGATTTTCGCGACGCACGCCAGTCTGTTTCAATACTTCAGTCGCCTGCCGCGTCGTCAGTCGTTCGTCCTGATAGAATACCCGTACCCCCCGGCGTACAAGCGCCGCGCCATAACTTTGTGCGCGGCGCGCCGAGTCGCTCAACGCGTTGTTCATGTGCCGGGGCAGACCGATCACCACTTCCGTGACGTCGTAGTCGCGGATGATCGCCTCTAACTGATCCACATCTCGTTCCTGTGTCGAATGTCGAATCGTCTCTTTCGCCTGTGCAATCAAATACGTCGGATCGCTCAATGCCACGCCGATCGTCTTGGACCCGACATCCAGGCCCATCGCCCGTGTCATTTGGCCTCCTCTGAGAAATTACTCTTCGTGCGCGTCCGCGTCTTCCGAAGCGACGCCAATCCCGTGTCCTTCCAAATAATAACGCAACAGCTCTTCCAACAGCTCGTCGCGGTCAATTTGACGAATGAGTTTGCGCGCGCCGCAGTAGCTCGTGATGTACGTCGGATCCCCGGACAAGATGTAGCCGATGATCTGATTTTCCGGCTCATAACCCTTGTCCAAGAGCGCCTGATAGACGCCCTTTAAGATCTCCTGCATGTTGTGTTTATCGTCAATTGGGGTGAACAGCATCGTCTCACTGAAATCCTTCGACATACGCCCTCCTAGCTGAGTTTTTCCTCCACCCATTCATTCACCGATGCCAAAGCCGCATCGATCTTCTCCGGATCTTTCCCGCCGGCCGTCGCAAAATTCGGACGACCGCCGCCGTTTCCGCCGGTCTGCATCGCGAGTGCCTTCACGAGGTCGCCCGCCTTCAATCCGCGCTCCACCAGCGCGGACGCCACGGAGACCACCCAGTAGACTTTGCCTTCCGCCGCCGATGCGAGGGCGATGAGACAATCGTCGCGGCCGTTTTTGAGCGCATCCGCCAGATCCTTCAATTCGTTCATGGATTTGCCGTCGGCCCGTCGTGCGATGACGGTCGCGCCCTGGATCTCCACCGTCTCTTCCGCCATCTTCTTGGACAGCGCGTCGGCGATGCGCGCCTCATAGGACGCAATCTCGCGCTTCATATCGCGGTTCTCGTCGAGCAGTCCCTGCAGGCGACCCTCCACATTCTCACGCGGCACGCGCAAGAACCGGGCGATGCTGTCGATCTGATCGTCCTGTTCGCGCATCAGGCGATAGGCCGCACGTCCGGTGACCGCCTCGATGCGGCGCACGCCGCTCGAGACGCCTTGCTCCTGCAAAATGCGAAACACCTGCACTTGCGCCGTGTTGTCCACGTGCGTGCCACCGCAGAGTTCTTTGGAGAAGTCGCCCATCGAGACGACGCGGACTTCGTCGTGATATTTGTCTTCGAAGAGGCCGATGGCGCCTTCGTCCATGGCCTGCGCCAAGGGGAGCACCTGCGTCGTGACCGGATACGAGTCGAAAATGGCGCGGTTCACGATGGCTTCTACTTCTTCGATCTGCTCCGGCGTGAGCGCCTCAAAATGTGTGAAGTCGAAGCGCAACCGCTCGGGGTCCACCAGCGAACCCGCTTGCTTCACGTGATCGCCCAGCACTTCGCGCAGCGCCTCGTCGAGCAAGTGGGTCGCCGAGTGATTGCGCCGCGTGTCATTGCGCCGATCCGCATCGACATGGCCCGCGATCGGGGCTTTTTTGGTGAGCGTGCCCTCGGTCACGTCCACCGTGTGGAACACGACCTCGTTCTTGTCTTTCTGCACGTCCACGACGTCAGCTTGGGCATCGCCCTGCGTCATCGTCCCGCGGTCGGCGACTTGGCCGCCGCCTTGGGCGTAAAACGGGGTCTGATTCAAAATGACGATGCCGTGTTCCCCTGCGTGGAGGTCATCCACTTCCTCTCCGTCGCGCAAGAGGGCGAGCACCTCGCCTTCGGCCTCCAACGTGTCGTAGCCCAGGAAGACCGTCGCTTCGTCCAGCGCGACGTGCACCTGCTCTTCGGTTTCCCAGCCGCTCGTCTCCTTGCGGCGCGTGCGGGAGCGCTCGCGCTGTTCCTCCATGCGCCGTTTGAAGTCGCCCTCGTCGACGCTCTTGTGGCGCTCGGCCGCAATTTCCTTCGTCAAGTCAAACGGGAAGCCGAACGTGTCGTAGAGGCGGAAGACTCGCGCGCCGTCCAGCACATCGCTCCCGGCGGCGTCGGATTCGTCCATGAGCTCGTTCAGAAGCGCCAAACCCTGATCGATAGTCTGGGCAAAGGCCTGTTCTTCACGCGAGACCACGGTGTGGATGCGTTCGCGGGCGTCTTGGAGCGCCGGGTACTCTTCCCCATAGACGGCGATGATCTCGTCCACGGTCCGAGTCAAAAACGCGCCATCGATGCCCAGGAGCCGCCCGTGACGCGCGGCGCGACGCAGAAGCCGACGCAACACGTAGCCGCGTCCTTCGTTGGACGGCACCACGCCGTCCCACACCAGGAACGTGATGGCCTTGGAGTGGTCGATGATTACGCGGAACGACTCGTTCACGCGCTCATCATCGCCGTATTCTTTGCCACAGAGGCCGGCGATGGTCCGACGCAGCGGCATGAATTCATCCAATTCGAAGATGTTCGGTTTGTCTTCGCAGATGAGGGCGAGGCGTTCGAGACCCATGCCCGTATCGATGTTCGGGTGCGCAAGCGGCGTGTAGCTGCCGTCGGCCTCGCGGTTGAACTGTGTGAAGACGAGGTTCCAGATCTCCATGAAGCGGTCGGAATTCTCGGTGGGATCGGCCCCTTCGCCATAGGCCGGGCCGCGATCGTAGTGAATCTCCGAGCACGGACCGCACGGCCCCTGCTCCAGTTCCCAGAAGTTGTCGTCTTTTCCCAGACGCAACATCTGCGCCGTCGCCACCCCGATCTCTTCCGTCCAGATGCGATAGGCCTCGTCGTCGTCCTGATAGACGGTGATCCAGAGGCGCTGGGGATCCAAACCGATGACTTCCGTCAAAAATGTCCATGCCCAGTGGATGGCTTCCGTCTTAAAGTAGTTTCCGAAAGAGAAATTGCCGAGCATCTCAAAGAACGTGGCATGACGCGCGGTCTTGCCCACGTTGTCAATGTCGGCCGTGCGCACACAGCGCTGTGCGCTCGTGGCCCGGTCGTGCGCCATCTTCTTCTCGCCCAGAAAATAGGCTTTCAGGGGCGCCATGCCGGCGTTGATCAAGAGCAAGCTCGGGTCATTGTCCGGCACGAGCGAAAAGCTCTCCAACCTCGTGTGGTCTTGACTTTCGAAAAAATCCAAAAACTTCGTGCGAAGCGCATTCAATCCAATGTAGTGCATCTTCTTTAGAACCTCTTCTTTCGCCGTCAAACGGCATTCCAGGTTTGCTCCATATCCGCCAACGTCAGGTGGCTGATGGAGTCGTAAATGGCGCGATTCATCCGGTGGATCACCAGACGAGTGGGACAGTTGCTGAAGCCCCCCGGACAGTCACCAGCCACGGCGCAATCCGAAAGCCAGAACTCGCCTTCCAGCGTGTTCAAGAGATCCAGCACCGTGATCTCCTCCGCCGGGCGGGACAGCACGTAGCCGCCCTTTACGCCGCGCGTACTCGTCACAAACTGATCTTTTTTGAGCAGGCGCAGCAATTGCTCGAGGTAGGGTTCGCTCAACGCCAGAGCCTCCGCAATGCGCGACAGCGCCACGGGGGTCTCCTCGGTCTGATGAGCGGCGATGTACACCATCGCACGCAGGCCGTATCGGCTACGCGTCGTCAGTTTCACTCTGTGGCTCCTTATTTCTGTTTGATCACCAAGTTCAAGATCTTCTCCGGCACGAAGATGACTTTGACGATCTCAGCACCCTCCAGGTAGCGCGCAATGGCGGGATGCTCCTTGGCTGCCTGCACGGCCGCGTCCTGATCTCCCGTGCGCGAGAACGGGACCTGACCGCGCATCTTCCCGTTGATCTGCACGGGCAAGTCGATCTGATCTTCAACCAGTTTCTCCGCGTCAAAAGTCGGCCACGAGGCGTCCGTCGCAATGTGCCCGTCGAACCCTGCGAGTTCCCAGAGTTCTTCCGTCATGTGCGGCGCGACGGGGTTCAGGAGGATCAGGTAGATCTGCCATTCTCTGTGCGTCACAGAGCCCCGCGTCCTGAGGGCATTGGAAAGCGTCATGAGTTGTGCGATGGCCGTGTTGTACTTCAAATGCTCGAAGTCGTCGGAAACTTTTTGTATGGTCTGGTGGAACAGCACCTCCGTCTCAGGCAGCAGTGTGTCGCCGTCGATCAACAGTTCCTGCATCTTCCACACGCGCTCCAAGAACTTGCGGCTGCCCATGACGCCCGAGTCGGTCCAATTGGCGCTCTTTTCGAAGTCGCCGATGAACATCTCGTAGGTGCGCAGCGTATCCGCGCCGTACTCTCGGACGATCTCGTCGGGGTTCACGACATTGCCGCGGGATTTGCTCATCTTCTCGCCGTTGTCTCCCATGATCATGCCGTGGGACGTGCGCTTCAAATATGGCTCTTTCGTCGTGACGACGCCGATGTCGTAGAGGAACTTGTGCCAAAAACGGCTGTACAAGAGGTGCAGCGTCGTGTGCTCCATGCCGCCGTTGTACCAATCCACTGGCGCAAACGTCTCTTGCGCCTTTTTGGACACCGGTTCCTCGGTGTTGTGCGGATCCATGTACCTCAAATAATACCACGACGAGCCGGCCCACTGGGGCATCGTATCGGTCTCACGACGTGCCGGTTTGCCGCAGATCGGGCAGGTGGTGTTGACGAAGGAGTCGATGTCGGCCAAAGGCGATTCCCCGGTCGCCGTGGGCTGGTAGTTGGGCACGTCGGGAAGGAGCAGCGGAAGCTGGTCTTCCGGCACCGGCACCCAGCCGTGATCCTCGCAGTAGATCATCGGAATCGGCTCACCCCAGTACCGCTGACGGGAGAAGACCCAGTCGCGCAATTTGTAATTCGTCTTCGCGCTGCCTAGACCCTGGGCTTCGAGCCACGACGTCATCTTGGGAATGGCTTCGCTCACGCTCAAGCCGTTCAAAAAGCCAGAGTTGACGAGCGTGCCCGTCGCGACGTCCACGAACGGGGCTTCATCGACGGGACGATCGGCCCCCGAGACCACCTCGATGATGGGCATGTCGAAGACTTTTGCAAACTCCCAGTCGCGCGCATCGTGCGCCGGCACCGCCATGATGGCGCCCGTGCCGTAGCTCATGAGCACGTAATCCGAGACGAACACGGGGATCTCGTCGCCGTTGGCCGGGTTGATGGCGCTGATGCCGTCGAGCTTCACGCCGGTCTTTTCCTTGTCCAATTCCCCGCGCTCGAAGTCCGACTTCATCATGGCCTTTTGCTGATAGTCGTGCACGGCATCCAGGTTGCGGATGGCGTCGGCGTACTTCTCTAAAATGGGATGCTCCGGCGCAATGACCATATAGGTCACGCCGAACATGGTGTCCGGGCGCGTCGTGTAAACTCTCAACGCATCCCCCGGCTTTTCCCCTTGCACGACGAGCGCAAAGTCGGCCTCCGCGCCGTGGGAACGGCCAATCCAGTTGATCTGCTGCTGCTTGATGCGCGGCGAGTAATCCACCAGTTCGAGGTCGTCGAGCAGGCGGTCAGCATACTTGGTGATGGCGAGCATCCACTGATTCTTCACCTTGTGGACGACCGGCGTCCCGCAGCGTTCGCATTTGCCGTCGATCACTTCTTCGTTCGAAAGGCCCACCAGGTCGTGAGGGCACCAGTTGATGGAGACTTCTTTCTTGTAAGCCAGGCCGTGTTTGAAAAGCTGGATGAAGATCCACTGCGTCCAGCGATAGTACTCCGGATCGGTCGTGTTCACGACGCGATCCCAGTCGAAGGAAAAGCCGATAGCTTCAAGTTGTTCGCGGAAGTGCGCGATGTTCTTTTCCGTCACCGCGGCCGGGTGGATTTTGTGCTGAATGGCGTAGTTCTCCGTCGGCAGGCCGAACGCGTCGAAGCCCATGGGAAAGAGCACGTTGTAGCCTTCCAGGCGGCGCTTGCGCGCCACGATGTCCAGCGCCGTATACGGACGGGGATGGCCCACGTGCAGTCCCTGTCCCGACGGATAGGGGAATTCCACCAGCGCATAGTACTTGGGTTTGTCCGAATCCAGCGTCGCGTGGAAGCAATTTGACTCGCGCCAGAACGCTTGCCATTTTTTCTCAATTTCCGCAGGATTGTATGCTTTCATCTCTCGCCCTTCTCCTCTATCTCAGCGTCCGCACCGTGCGCGGGTACGGGAGCACGTCGCGAATGTTGCCCATTCCGCTCATGTACATCACCATGCGCTCAAAGCCCAGACCGAAGCCGCCATGCGCGCAGCCGCCGAAGCGACGTAGATCCACGTACCACTGGTAATCCTCGACGGTCATTTGCTTTTCCCGCATAAGTTTCAGCAGCACGTCTTCGCGCTCTTCACGCTGCGAGGCGCCGATGAGCTCCCCGATGCCCGGCACGAGCATGTCCGCGCAGGCCACGGTCTTTTGGTCGTCGTTGAGGCGCATGTAAAATGCCTTGATCTCTTTAGGATAGTCCGTGAGGAACATCGGCCCCTTGACCACTTCCTCTGTGAGGTAGCGCTCGTGTTCCGACTGCAGGTCGATGCCCCAGGAGACGGGCGCCTCAAAGCGGTCGTTCACTTTCTCCAAGATGTCGATGGCTTCAGTGTACGTCATGCGGACGAACTTACTCTCCCGCACGTGATTCAGGCGCTCGATGAGGCCCTTGTCGATCCACTGATCGAAGAAGGCCATTTCCTCCGGCAAGCGCTCCATCACGCGCTCCAGCACGGTATGTATCATGTCCTCGGCCAGATCCATGACGTCGTTGAGGTCAGCAAAGGCAATCTCCGGCTCGATCATCCAGAATTCCGCGGCGTGGCGCGTCGTGTTGGAGTGCTCGGCGCGGAAGGTGGGGCCAAACGTGTAGACCTTGCGATGGCTCATCGCAAACGACTCCACCTCCAGTTGGCCGGAGACGGTCAGATGCGCCGGCACGCCGAAGAAGTCTTCCTTGTAGTTGACCGAGTGGTCTTCGTTTTGCGGGACGGCGTCGAGGTCCAGCGTCGTCACCTGGAACATCTCGCCGGCGCCTTCCGCGTCTGACGAGGTGATGATGGGCGTGTGCACGTAGACGAAGTTGTTTTCATGGAAGAATTCGTGCAGCGCAAACGCGATCTCCGAGCGGAGGCGAAACACGGCGTTAAAGGTGTTCGTGCGGGAGCGCAGGTGCGGGTAGTTGCGTAAGAACTCCATGGTCTGGCGCTTGTTTTGCAGCGGATAGTCCGCCGCATTGTCCCCCAGAACGTCGATCTGCTCTGCCGTCAACTCCAAGGGCTGCTTGGCCTGTGGCGTGAGGTGAATGACGCCTTCCACGCGGATGGCGCTGCCGTTCGACAGCCGACTTGCCGTCTCAAAGGCCGGCGAAGACTTGTCGACGACGACCTGCAAGGGCTTGAAGAAGGTGCCGTCGTTCACCATCAAAAAGACGACGTTCTTGGACGCTCGCGATTGACGTATCCAACCCGTAATCTCGACCTCGCGCTCTGCCCATTCCTCGGGCGCTTGATAGCACGCTTTAATTTCCATCATTCCTCCTTCTCCGCCGTTTCATCCGATGCGGATGTGCGGAGTCCGTCTAAGTATTCTTTGAGTTTGGCTTCTCGTCCCAGCGTCTTGGGGCGATAGAAACATACGTCCATTATTTCATCTGGCAGGTATTTCTGCAAGACATAACCCGTCGGCGCGTCATGCGGATAGCGGTAGCCGATCCCCCGCCCCAGTGCCGCCGCCCCGCTGTAATGGGCGTCTTTGAGATAGGCCGGGATGTCGGCCGGCGGATGGCTGCGCACGTAGGCGAGCGCTTCGTCGATGGCGAGATACGAGGCGTTGCTCTTGGGCGAACTCGCCAAAAAGGTCGTCGTCTGTGCCAGTATGATGCGCGCTTCGGGCATCCCCACCTGCGACACGGCCTGGTAACAGCTCGCCGCGTGGATGAGCGCCAGCGGCTCGGCATTGCCGATGTCCTCGCTCGCCAAGATGACGAGACGCCGGGCGATGAACAGCGGGTCTTCCCCTCCGGCGAGCATGCGCGCCAAGTAGTAGATGGCTGCATCGGGGTCGCTGCCCCGTACGGACTTGATGAACGCCGAGATCGTATTGTAATGCTCTTCGTCGTTCGGGTCGTAGCGGATGATCTTCTGCTGCATGGACGCCTCAATCGCCGCGCGGTCGATGACGACCGTCCCGTCCGCATCGGCCGGCGTCGACAGCACAGCCACCTCCAACGAGTTCAAGAGCACCCGCGCGTCACCGACGGACGACGCCACCAAGACGCCTCGCGCCTCATCCGTCAGTTGGACGGCAAATCCGCCTAATCCCCCCGTTTCGTCGTGCAGCGCTCGGTCGAGCACCATGTCCAATGCCTCCACGGAGAGCGCCTTCAATTCCACGACTTGGCAGCGCGACACAAGCGCCTTGTTCACCGCGATGAACGGGTTTTCCGTCGTCGCGCCGATGAGCGTAACGCTGCCGTCTTCCACGTGCGGGAGCAATGCGTCTTGCTGAGCCTTGTTGAATCGGTGGATCTCGTCGATGAAGAGGATGGTGCGCACGCCGTCGTAGGCCAAGGCGTCCTGCGCTTCCCCGATGACGTCGCGCAGCTCCTTGACGCCGCTCGTCACAGCGGAGAGGCGCTGAAACGCGCGTTTCGTCGTCTTGGCGATGACTTCGGCGAGCGTCGTCTTTCCCGAACCCGGCGGCCCGAAGAGGAGGAGCGACGGCAGGCGATCGGCCTCGATCAGGCGGCGCAGGGGCCTGCCCGGCCCGATTAAGTTCTCCTGACCGACCACTTCGTCCAGCGTCTGTGGGCGCATGCGATCCGCCAGCGGTGCGTTTTTCTTGCGATCCTGTTCGCGTTTCATGGAGAAAAAGTCCACGTTTCCCCCGTTTCTAAACTGCATATAAAAAAGGCGATCCGTTCGATCGCCGCTAGGATTCCACTGCCGTCTCGTCGTCGGACAGACGATCCAATTCCTTGTAAAAGCTCTCTACATCCTGAAATTCCCGATAGACCGAAGCAAAGCGCACGTAGGCCACCTTGTCAATCTCTCGCAGGTGGTCCATCACGAGTTCGCCGATGTAGGCGGTGGTCACTTCGCGCTGATTTAAGTGGTTGATCTGCATCTCGATCTCATCCACCGCGCGTTCCAGGCGCTCCACCGTCACCGGCCGCTTCTCCGCGGAACGGATCATGCCGTTCAAGACCTTCGCGCGGTTGAACGGCTCGCGCGTCTCGTCTTTTTTGATGACCACGACCGCCTGATCTTCGTAGCGTTCATAGGTCGTGAAGCGCTTCTTGCACTTGAGGCAGACCCGCCGGCGACGGACGGCTTCGTCGTCGTCCGTCGGACGGGAGTCGATCACCTTGGTGTCCGGGAAATCACAGTAAGGACATTTCATCTCAACGGTACTTTCTCAAGAATTCCGGAATATCCATGTCGTCGTCCGAGCGCTTGGGCTCGGCGTTCTTGGGGGCGCTCTCCTTCTGTGCCGTGTGACGCGCCGGTTCGTCGCCCACCTTGATCTTCTGATTGTCGAAGCCGGTGGCGATCACCGTGATCTTCAGGTCGTCGCCCAACTCTTCATCGGCGCCGGCGCC
Source organism: Peptoniphilaceae bacterium (assembly GCA_028726605.1). Lineage (GTDB taxonomy): Bacteria > Bacillota > Clostridia > Tissierellales > Peptoniphilaceae > Murdochiella. The sequence continues at coordinate 118,884 of JAQYPV010000022.1, forward strand.
GAAGATGATGTTGGCGTCCGGATCCACGGCTTCGCGGATGAGTTCCAACGCTTCGTCCACTTCGAACAGACCCAGGTCCGCCGCCGAAATGTTCACGAGTACGGCCTTCGCGCCGTCGATCGACGTCTCCAACAGCGGGCTGCGCACGGCGTCCTTTGCCGCGGCGACGGCGCGATTTTCACCGCTCGCCTGACCGATGCCCATGTGCGCAATGCCCTGATCCCGCATGATGGACTGTACATCCGCAAAGTCCAGGTTGATCATGGCGGGCACGGCGATGAGGTCGGAAATGCCTTTAATGCCGTTCATCAGCACTTGATCGGCCATGCCGAACGCCTGCACCATCGACGTGCGGCGCTCCGCAATCTGCAACAGGCGATCGTTGGGGATGACGATCAGGGTGTCCACTTTGTCCTTCAGCTTGTTGATGCCGCCCTCGGCCTGCGTCTGGCGCTTGCGTCCCTCAAAACTAAACGGCTTTGTGACCACGCCCACCGTCAAGATGCCCATGGAGCGCGCCGTCTCCGCAATGACGTGCGCAGCGCCGGTCCCAGTGCCACCGCCCATTCCGGCAGTGATGAAGACCATGTCCGTGTTCTGCAAGAGTTGAGCAATTTCGCTCTTGGATTCTTCCGCCGCTTTCTCGCCCACGTCCGGATTGCCGCCCGAGCCCAAGCCGCGCGTCAACTTCTGACCGATCTGCAACTTCTTGTCCGATTCGATCACGTCCAAAATCTGACGATCCGTGTTCACGGCGATGAATTCGACGCCCGCGAGCCCGCTCTTCTTCATGCGGTTGAGCGCATTGTTGCCGCCGCCGCCGACGCCGAGAACCTTAATCTTCGCCAGTCCATCATTGTTCAATTCCATATCGAATGTGCTCATGGCTCTCCTTCCATTTCTCCCTTCGCCTGCGACGGCGCCGATGTAAGCCCTTCACTCTGGGCGTCATCCGTCACGACGATGGGATTTTCTCCCGCATCCAAGAGGATCTCTTCCGCACGGATCCCCTTGGTTGAAATTTCTTTGACGACGGCCACCGCATCCGCTAATTTTCGATGGATATCATTGGGCGGACCAAATCGAATCATGAGATTATTATACATAAAATCGATGTTCTGTGCCGCATCGATCTGAACTTTCCTCACGTTTTCCGCGAGAGGCGACACCGAAAGCGCGCGTAAAAATGCGAGCGGTCTTTCGTCGGAAAACGGCGACTCGCCCACCGAGGGCAGCGTCCCCTCCAGCGCAAGTGCCAACGGACGGATGCGATTGGTTTCCGCGCGATACTGATCGGTCACCTTCCCCTTGTCGTCCAGGTAAAGCGTCTGCCCTTCCCGTTCGATGGCGGCGAGAACGTAAGACTCTTCCACGCGCACCACGAGCCGATCTGGCAGTTCGCGCCCAAACGTCACGTTGGAGATGGCGTCGATGGCCGTCAGCCTCTCTCGCGCTCTGTCGTTTGGAAAGAGAAACAGATTGGTGTCCATCGGACCCAGTTGCCCCATGATTTCGTCATTGGGCACCAGCGTATTGCCCTCGATGCGCACCTCTTTGATGCGAAAGAAAGGCGAGAGAAAGAGCACGAGAGCCAGCGCCACGGCCACGATGGCGATGGCGAGCATCCACGGCCAGAAGCGTCGTCTCTTTCGCATGCGCCGCGGGCGGCGCCCTTCTCGCGCGTTTTTTGTTCTGTCTTTAGGTTCGGTCATAGCGCGTTCCTTTCGCATCCCGGGAAATGTTGAGCAGAATACCGGCGATGACGCTCATGACGAGTAGCGAGCTGCCCCCATAACTCACGAAGGGGAGCGTGATGCCCGTCGTCGGCACGAGGCCGATGGCGACGCCGATGTTCACCATGGCCTGAAAGCTGATCAAAAATGTGAGTCCAAAGCCCACCAACTTCCCAAAGGGGTTGCGAGCGTGCTGAGCGGCTTTCACACCGCGAAAGGCCAAGAACATGAAGGCGGCGATCACGGTGACGGCGCCGACAAAGCCGAGTTCTTCAGAGATCACCGAAAAGATGAAGTCGTTATGCGGCTCGTCGGCCAAGTATCCGAATTTCTGCCGACTCTGGCCGTAGCCCACGCCGAAGAGACCGCCCGAGGCGACAGAGTAGAGTGACTGCAAGAGCTGCCACCCGTCGCCCTGTGGGTCGCGCATGGGGTTTAATACGATTAAGAGGCGGTCCAGGCGGTAGTTGCCCTCCCGTGGCCAGAACGCCAGCGTCAAGAAGGCCACTCCCAGCACGCTCAGCGGCAAGAGGTGCCACAAGTTCATGCCGCCGATGAGGTACACAAAGAGCAGCGACGCCGTGATGACGATGACGGCCGAAAAGTTCGGCTGTTTGGCGACGGGAATAACTGTGATGCCGATCAAAAGCAACACCGCCACGAGCGTCTTCCCAGTGCCATTTTTTGAGAGCGGGCGCGTCGTGAGCTGAGCCGCCAAGAAGACGATGGAGGCCAGCTTCAGCCCATCCGAAGGCATGTACGTGATGCCAAACAGGCGGATCCATCGGTACGCCTGATTGAGCGGTGCGCGAATCCCGGGTACAAACGAGGCGAGCGTACTGAGATAGGCCAGCACGAAGAGCACCGTCGCCCACTTGCGGTAGTGGTTGTAGTCGATGCGAGAGACGATGAGCATCAGAACAAAGCCGACGCCGGTGAAAGCCAGGTCGCGCCAAAAGAAGTACTGCGGATCCCCGTATTCACGCAGCGCATATGGGGCGGACGCGCTGAACACCATGATGACGCCGAAGAGCGAGAGCGCAGCCACCACAAAGAGCAGGGAGCGATCCATGCCTCCCTGCCGAAAAGTATGACCCGTTTTTCTGGATTTTGTCGGCATTACGAATGTCGTTCCATTTCCCGCGTCTCGCGCCACTGTGCCACGCGCTCCCGAAATTCGTCGCCGCGCTCTTCAAAGTGGCTGTACTGGTCCCAACTCGCCGAAGCCGGAGAGAGCAGGACCATGTCCCCCGGCGCGGCCCTTTTGACCGCTTCCTGAAAGGCCTCTTTCAAATTGTGACAGACGACGATGCGCTCGCCAAGGCCCTGTTCACGCGCGCCGGCTGCGATCGTCTCTGCCGTTTCGCCCATCAGAATCATCGTCTTTCCCACGGGGCGGAACGCCTCGTAGAGGTCGTCAAACGACACGTGCTTGTCGTATCCTCCGGCAATCAGAATGACCGGTTGGGTGATGCCCCGAAGCGCGCGCGCCGTGGCGTCCACGTTCGTGCCCTTGGAGTCGTTGATAAAGACGACGCCATCCACTTCTCCCACATTTTCCATGCGATGTGCAATGGGCCGAAAACTCGCGAATGCGTTTCGGATGCTCCCCTCCTCGATGCCCATCTCTCGTGCGATCTCCAGCACGAAAGCCGCGTTTTCGATGTTGTGTTCGCCGAACAGCGCCCAGCCCTCCCCCTTCCGCAATGCGTCGAGCAGGGGCGCGTCGAAGGAAACGCGCCGCACCATCGCCCGCGTCGGCACGCGCTCAAGTGCTTCCTCAATGGCGGAGTCGGCAGGGTGAATCCAAAAGAGGTCCTCCGCCCCCTGCGCGTGGGCGATGTGAGCCTTCGCGTCGGCGTAGGCATCAAAAGATCCATGCCACTCCAGGTGATCGGGAGAGAGGTTCAAAAGGGCCGCGCGATGCGGCGCAAAGCGCGTCACACCCTCCAGTTGGAAGCTCGAACACTCCACGATGTAGTAGCCGTCATCGGGACCTTCCGCCATCGTCGTGAGCAAGGGCCTGCCTATGTTGCCGCAGGCCGTGGCGGCAAGGCCCGCCTCATTGAGGACGTGCTCCAAGAGCGACGTCACGGTGGTCTTGCCGTTGGAGCCCGTGATGGCGATCATCCGATCTCCACCAAAGAGCAGATACGCCAGTTCGAGGTCGGTCATGACGGTCTTCCCCGCGGCGCGCGCCGCCTTCACGAGCGGCTTTTCCACGGAGATGCCGGAAGCGCGCAGGACGAAGTCGTAGGCATCATACGATGTCGGAAGCGCATCTAAGAGTGTCACTTGTTCCCGCTCATCGCATCGTTCCACAAAGGCGCGGTCGTCTGGCGCAAGCCCTCCGTCCACGTAAAGCGCAATCGCAGTCCCCAGTGGGAGCAGCGTCGCCAATGCCGAGCGCCCGGTGACTCCCATGCCGTAGACCAGGACGCAGTGCGGAATTGCTTTTAATTGCACGTTCATCGGACTTTCCTTTCTACCACAGCCAAATGGTGACGAGGCACAGGAGGACGCTCACAAAGCGAAAGGACGCCGTCACTTTCTGCTCCGGAATGCCTTTGAGTTCAAAGTGGTGATGGATGGGACTCATGAGAAAGATGCGTTTGCCGCCCGTGTGACGAAAGTACGTCACTTGAATCATGACCGAAAGGGCCTCCACGAGGTAGATGCCGCCCAAGAAGAGCAGGAACGGCAGACGGTTGAGCAGGAGCAGCATCCCGCACAGGGCGCCCCCGATGGCCATGGAACCCGTGTCGCCCATGAAGACCTGAGCCGGGTGATTGTTAAAGAAGAGAAAACCGACGAGCACTCCCGCAAAGAGCAGCGCCGCCACGGTCGGAACTCCGTTTCCGAGGCGCTCTTTCGCGCCCAAAAATGCCATCGTCAAAAAGACGGGGACGCTCACTCCCCCCGCGAGGCCGTCCAGGCCGTCGGTCAGGTTGGTGGCGTTCACCGTGCCCACGATGACAAACGCCAACACCGGAATCCAGAGGATGCCCCAGTGCCAACGCCAGCCGAAGAGCGGCACGGTCTGCGTGGCCATCTCCGGCGTCGAAAAGAAGTTGATGAGCACTAAAAGCCCGGCGATGCCGAACTGCAGGATGAGCTTTTGCCGCGGCGTGAGCCCTTCCGACTGTCTTTTGTAGACTTTTGCCGCATCGTCCAAAAAGCCGATGGCTGAGAAGCCCACGGTTGCCGCCATGATGATGAACGTCTCGTAGTTAAAGCCGCCGTAGACGAAGAGCAGCACCAGAAACACCAGCGTGAACGCCACGCCACCCATGGTGGGTGTGCCCTGTTTCTGATAGTGCGCCTTGTTGCCTTCTTGGCGGATTTCCTGGCCGATGGACTCGCGCTTGGAAAAGCGAATCCAGGCCCAGGTGGCGGCGACCGAAAGTAGGATGGACAATAACCCCATGCGGGCCAATGATACGTTGGTAAGCATTTCTCACTCCTCCACGCGCACGACGATGGGCGTCGTGCCCGATACTTTTGCTCCTGCCTCAGGGCTTTGTGTCGCAATCGTGCCGGAAGTCGCTTCTTCGCACGTGAGCGAAAGGCCGTCGGCCTCGGCGCGACGCTCTGCCTCGGCGAGTTCCTGCCCCGTGAAATCGGGGACGACGTAGGTTCCCGCAGCATCGCCCTTGAGCGTCACTTCGCTCTGCTTCGAAGCTACGCTTTGCGCCTTGGGATTCTGTTCGGCGACGACGCTCTCCTGGCGCAGATCTCCATAGGCGATGGCACGAAATCCTTCGGCTTCCAGCTTTTGACGAGCTTCTGAGAACGTGAGGCCCACCACATCGGGGATGGGCGCATTCTCTTTCGGCCGGGTCTCTGACTTTTGCAGTGGCACGAGGCGCTCCAGAATGCGCGCCGACACCTCGCCGGAGACCACGCCGCCGAAGATGTTGGTCTTGGGATTTTTGGCCACCACCAGGAGTGCGTACTTGGGATTGTCCACCGGGTAAAAGCTGTAGAAGGAGGCGATCGTCTTGTCCCCGTATTGTCCGTTTTCGAGCATGATGGTCGTACCGGACTTGCTGCCGATTTGCACGTCTTTCACGCGTCTCACGTTCGCGTCGTTGGTCTCCGTCGTGCTCAGGAGGTATTGCCGCATGGTGTCCGACGTCTCTTGAGAGTAGATGGGGTCCGCGGCCGGCGAGCGATAGGTGGAGAGGACGTTACCGTCTTCCGTCGTCGACGCCATGAACACGTGGGGCTTGACGTAGTAGCCGCCGTTGATGGCCGTGTTGGCGGCCACCATCATGCCGAGGGGCGTCACCGACACGCCGTGCCCGTAGGACATGGTGGCCATCTGCACGTCGCTCATCTCGTTCACGCTCTTGGGCATGAGGGCGTTAGTCTCGCCGGGCAAGTCCACGCCCGTGTGCCCGGAGATGCCCAGCGACTGTAAGTAAGAAAAGAACGCGGGCTTTCCGATTTCTCTGACGATCTGCACGAAGGCGGGGTTGCAAGAGTGATTTAACGCCTCTTCCAGCGTCTGTACGCCGTGCGGATCGTCCTCGCTCCAGCAGTGAATCCACACGTCCGGGGCGATCTCCATCTTGCCTTCGCAGACGTAGCGGGAGTCGGACTTGTTCGCGCCCGTCTCAATGGAGATGGAGGCGGTCACGGTCTTAAACACGGAGCCGGGCTCGTAGAGTTCAGAGACCATGGGATTGGACCAGCGCGAGTAAAGCGCATTCAGCTGCTCGTCTTGCGTGTACTTTTCCCACGTCTCTTCCGGTATATCGGAGAGAGGCGCTTTCGGCGTGTTGGGGTCGAACGACGGGTAACTCTCCATGGCGAGGATCTCCCCCGTGTTGGGATCCATGAAAATGGCGCCCATGGCGTCGACGTCGAAGTCGCGCATGCCGCGCTTCAGTTCTTCAGCGACGATCTGTTGTGCTTTGAGGTCGATGGTGAGCTGGACGTTCTGCCCCTCGGTGGAGCGCAGCTGCTCGGATGCCTCCGTGGGGATGATGTTGCCGTAGGTGTCCCGCGAATAGGTCATCTGGCCGGCCACCCCGCGCAAGAGGTCGTCGTACTGCGCCTCCACGCCGTAGATGCCCTGGCCGTCGGCGTTGACAAAACCGAGCGTCTGCGCGAGCAGAGACTCGTTCGGATAGAAGCGCTCCTGTTGCTGCTCCACGCGCATGGCGCGGATGCCGGAGCTGTTGAGCTGGTCGACTTCACCCTGGGTGAGATGTGATTTGAGCGAAACGCTGTCGCGACTGCTGGCGAGTGTCTTTTCAACGTCGCCGGGCGACAGGCCCAGAATATAGGCGAGCAGTTTTGCCGTTTCCGTGCGGTTTTCCGGCGCCACTTCTTGGGGGAAGACCACGCAGTTGTTGACTGTGACCGACAGGGCCAGCGGCCGATTCTCCCGGTCGAAGATGCCGCCGCGGCGCGGCTCGACGGTGACGCTGCGCCGTCGTTGTGAAAGCGCCGCCTCTCGAAACGGCGCGCCTGCCCATACTTGCAAATAAAAAAGCCGGGCCATAAATCCGACAGCGATGAGCAGTGCAAAGACTAATATCACACGCGTTCGCTTCACGGGACTTACAGTTCTCGGCTTCTTTTGCTTTTTGCGGTTTGCTTGCGTCATGTCTACCTCTCAAGCCTTCATGGTGCCGATTGCGCCAGCCTTGGGGTTTGAGATGGTTCATCGGCATAATAATAGGCGGCGGCATCACGGCTCACGACGATTTGTTGCTGTGCCGCAGGCTTCTGCATGTGCAGACGATGCGTCGCCAGCATTTGGATACGCTGCGGATCTAAATACGGATCCAACTGCATCTTCATCGAGTCGTGTTCGGCGCGAAGGGATTCGATCTCCACCTCCGCCTCGCGGATCTCGCCTTGAATTTGTGCAAGTTCATTATAACGCAGAAGGTTGGTGATTAACATGAAGAGCGTGGCGACGAAGAATACGCCGACGGCCACCCAATAGATCGGCGAGACGCGCAGGGCTTTTTGGCTGTGCGCGACGGTTTGACTCCTCGTCGCCGCATGGCGATAGGCATCCGTCTGACTTCTGAGCGCTGTGCGGCTTTGCGTGGCCGTCTGCGCGCCGGACACATGTCGTTTCTGTTTTGACGCGCGTCTGAGGGCCGGTTTCAAAACCGGATCCGGTTCCACGACGCGCAGGCGTTTACGGCGCGGCTTCAGGTCCACATCCCTCTGTGGCATCAGTTCCGGAGCGTATGCTGTTCTCGTTGCTTGCATGTTTTTCCTCGACTTCTTCTCGCGACTTGTTCTCGGCCACGCCATGGCCACGCGATCCTTTTGGGACCAGGTGATGGCCACACGCGTTACTTCTTCTCGACCACGCGCAACTTAGCGCTTCTCGCTCGCGGATTGCTTTCGTTTTCTGCTTCTGATGCCACGATGGGCTTGCGATTCACCCGTCTAACGAGGCTTTCGACCTCGGCGCGAATGGGCAGCCCCGGGGGCAATTCGGGGCCCTGTTCCCATTCTCGAAACCGGTTTTTCACGACGCGATCTTCCAATGAGTGAAAGGTGATGACGGCCAGCCTCCCGCCCGGTTTCAACCGCGTGATGGCCGCATCCAGTGCTTCTTCGAGCACATCGAGTTCGTGATTGACTTCAATACGCAGCGCTTGAAATATCCGACGTGCAGGGTGTTTGTCCTGCATTCGCACTTTTTTAGGGATGGCTTGTTTGATGATCCTGACCAGATCAGTGGATGTCTCAAGCGGCTGGGTATTGCGCGCGTCTACGATGAAGGCGGCGATGCGCTTAGCCCACCGTTCTTCACCATACTGATAGAAAATTTGAGTTAATTCGCTCTCGGAATAGGTGTTGACGATGTCCCTCGCCGTCTTCTCGTGCGCGTTTTGATCCATGCGCATGTCGAGCACGCCTTCCTCCTGGTAGGAGAAGCCGCGTTCGGCATTGTCCAACTGGTACGAAGAGACGCCGATGTCAAAGAGGATGCCATCCACGGGAGCGGCAAACATCTGATCGATGGCGTGCGCGATGTTTCGAAAGTTGTCGTGCACGTAACTCACCTTGTCGGCATAGGGCGCGAGCGTCTGCCGCGCCGCCGCTAGGGCTTCTTCGTCCTGATCCATGGCCAAAAGACGACCCTCTGTGAGCTGTTCCACGATGGCACGCGAGTGACCCCCGCCCCCTACCGTGGCGTCGACATAGAGTCCATCGGGCTTAACGTCAAGCGACGCAATCGTCTCCTCGAGCAGAACGGGGATGTGATTAAATTCCATTCGCCCTCCTAGATTTCCACGCCGCTCTGATTGAGCGCCTCGCTCAGTTCGTCATAGTCCATGGCGTCGGACGCCATGTAGTCCTCCCAATGCTGTTTGTCCCACACCTCGATGCGGTTGGACACGCCCAGGATGACCACTTCTCTGTCGATTTTTGCGAAAGATCGAAGTTGTGGCGGGATGAGAAACCGTCCCTGCTTGTCACAGGAGATTTCCATTGCCCCAGAGTAGAACATACGCGAAAAATTACGCGCTTCCCTCGCCGTGAAGTTGAGATGACTCAATTTGCTGTCCATCTTTTGCCATTCCTCGGCATCGTAGATGAACAGACACGTCTCAAAACCTCGAGTGATGTAGAAAGGGTCAGAGAGCGCCTCACGAAAACGAGAAGGTAACGACACACGCCCCTTCGCGTCCACGCTGTGGTTGTACTCACCGATGAACATGTACCACTTTCCCCCACTTTTTACCACTTTTCGCCTTTCTGATGTCATTTTAAGGGAGAATGAGAGAGAATACAAGGGCAAAAGTTTTTTTGGCGATGAAAAAGTGGACTCGCGCGAGCGTTTCATTTCATGGTCCGAATGGTAAGCCACAAAAAAAGCGGCCTCGCACGGCCGCTTGATGCAAAACTGCAACGTTCTTCACTTGAAAATAAATGCCGTCACTCCACCGCTTCGCTACAAGGACGACATCGCCATGGATCCGCTAGTTCCGCCGCTTTGCCGAAGAGACGCCATCGCCCGGGATGTGCGCATTGGCGGGGCGACGCGAGAGAATGATGAAGAGCACAACACCCACGATCAGGCCGATGAGAGCCAGCACTTGAGCCACGCGCAGAGGGCCGAAGTAAAGGCTGTCGGTGCGGAAGCCTTCGACGAAGAAACGCAGGACGCCATACAAGATGAAGTAGAGCGCCGTGGTCTGCCCATCCACTTTCACGCGATGGCGCAAAAACCACCACAAGAACAGGAAGATCAGAAAATCACCCATGGATTCGTAGAAAAACGTGGGGTGGTGTGGGACGCCGTCGATGACGACAGCCCAAGGCACATTCGCCTCATAGCCATAGGCTTCGTTGTTGAAGAAATTCCCCCATCGGCCGATGCTCTGCGCCAAGGGCAAGAAGGGAATCCCGCAGTCCACGAGGCGGAGAAACGAGAGTTCGTGCCGCTTCACAAAGACGAACACCACCAACAGCCCGGCCATGATGCCGCCTTGTATGGCGAGGCCGCCGGAGCGCAAATTGATCACGTCGTAAAGCGAATGGAACCGCTGCGGTTCGAAAAGGACATACCAAAGGCGCGCGCCCACCACGCCTAAGGGCAGCACCCACAGCGCGAGGTCGTAGATGAGATCGCCGTTCATGCCGCGTCGTTCCACCTCTTTCGACGTCAGATAGACGGCCAACATCATCCCCAAGACGATCAACACGCCGTACCAGCGCACGTCGATGCCGAACAAGTTGAAGGCGACGCCATCTCCCCGATATTCAAACATTTTTTTGTCCTCCCACTGCGTTCGCGCGGCGTTCCAGCCGACGCTTCACCAGCCACAACCCGTCGACGACGAGCACCATCACGACGGCGCGCACGCCGATGCGCGCGGCCATCCCCACAAAAAAAGGCGTGGGCATCATCTGAATCATGAGATCCGTCCGCGGATCCAGCAGCCACAGGTCGTTCGAAAAAAAGAGCTCGTGAAAGCCGGTAAAGAGCGCATCCCAGTTCGTCATGGCACAGACGACGACCACGACGAGGATGAGGCACAGAAGTCCCTGCGTGAGCATGGCGGCGCCAAAGGCGCCGGGAGCGCGCTGACGGAACTCCTGAAAGAGTAAGACAGCCGCCACGGCCCCGCTCACGAGTGTCACGGCTCGCGCCAAATTGAACAGATGGTAGACGTCCACCATGTGTGTCGCCGCACGGTTGCTGTAATGGCGCATGAGCTCCGGCTCCCCTATCTTGAGGTAGCGAATGGTGTCCGCGTTGATGCGTTCCAACTCCTCCGCAGACTTACCCGTGACGGCCACGATGTCATGGCTTTCTTGAAAGTCACTGTAGTAATTGGCGTCATACGCCACGCTGAACAGCGCAAGCATGAGCGCGAACAGCACGAGCGCCACCGAAAGGGCGATGCCGCGGATGCGATTCATTCCTGCGCCCAATTCGTATATACGTCTTGCACGTCGTCGTCCTCTTCCAACACGTCGATCAAAGTCTCCATGGTCGCCGCGTTCTGCGGATCAGAGATCTCAATCGTATTCTTCGGAAGGTACGCCGTTTCGACGTCGCTAAACTCGTAGGACTTGGCCACGAGCGCTTCGTGCACCGCCGAAAGCGCCGCCGGCTCAGTCGTGATGACGAACACTTCGCCCTCGAGCTGCACGTCCTCCGCCCCGGCCTCGAGCGCATCCATCATGACCTCGTCCTCATCGTGCCCTTCCGCCGGGAGCGCCAAGACACCCTTGTAGTCGAACTGGAACGTCACGCTGCCCGTGGTACCGAGGTTGCCGTGATATTTGTCGAAATAGTGGCGCACATTCGCCGCCGTCCGGTTCTTGTTGTCCGTGAGTGCGCTCACGATGACGGCGACGCCCTCGGGGCCGTAACCTTCATAAGTCATGGAGACGAACTCCTGGCCCTCCAACTCGCCGGCGCCCTTCTTAATGGCGCGTTCGATGTTGTCGTTGGGCATGTTCTCGGCCTTGGCGCGCTCGATGGCCATCTTGAGCGACGAGTTGTAATCCGGATCTGCCCCGCCCTCGCGCACTGCCACCATGATCATACGAGAAAACTTCGTAAACGCGCTCGCGCGCTTGGCGTCTTCCTTGCCTTTGACGTTTTTGACTTTACTCCACTTATTATGGCCTGACATCCTCTATCCTTCCTTCCAGCGGCTTCCCCTCAGCGTTCATCGGCAAGTGCCGCGTCTGCTCCACAGTCCAAACGAGATTACCACTCGTCAAATTTAACAACTGCTCTTGAACCTTGTCAACATCCCCCTCCGGGACCCAGTAGCGCGCCCGAACGGCTTCGTCGTATTCCGGTTCCAGCGCCACATAGGGTGCCATCTCGTAATCGATTTTGCCCTTGGCTGCATAAGAATACGTGGCGCTCACCAGAGAAAACGGCGCAAAAAAAGCGATCCTCGCCGCTTCGATGGCCTCATGACACCCCTTGGAATACGCGCGCACCAAACCCGAAGCGCCCAACTTGATGCCCCCGAAATAGCGCGTCACGACCACCACGACGTCCGTCAGGTCTTCTTTCTTCAAGACTTCCAACATGGGAATGCCGGCCGTGCCATGCGGTTCGCCGTTGTCGTCGGCCTTCTGGTATCGCCCGTCTCTTCCGATGCGATAACACGCGCAGTGATGCGTCGCCCTCGGCTCATTGTCGCGAATAGCGGCGATGAAGTCATTCGCCTCATCTTCGCTGTGCACCGGCGCAGCTCGCCCGATAAACGTGGACTTGCGCTCCACGAACGAGTGCTCCCCGAAATCCAAAATGCTGCGGTACATCAAAACGCCTCCCGCTTCAGAGACAAAAATCCCGGCCGCGCCCGAAAACGCACAAAGAGACCGTCGTCGACGGCCGCTTCGTCCAACACCTCCGCGTGGCGATGCAGTGCGGAGAGCACGTCGAGATCGTCAAACGGAAGTGTCATCTCCCTCTCCTCTTTCGGGCCGTAGAGTTCATCCAAAATCCGCCGATGCAGACGCACGACGTCTTCCTCGTCGTGCGCGCTGATGCGCAGCGTCTCCTCTGGAGGACTCGCCAACGGCTCTCTTGCCACATCAGCCTTGTTCATGACGTAGAGCACCGAAGCGCCCTTGCGATAGGGTGCGCTTTGCGCCATGACCGTCTCGACGCGCGCTCCGACCCCCGGCGTACTGCCGTCGATCACGTGCACCAAGAGGTCCGCATGTTCCACTTCCGAAAGCGTGCTCTCAAAGGGATTGATGAGTTTTTCCGGCAGATCTTCGATAAAGCCGACGGTGTCCGCCAAGAGGTACGGCGGTTCATGCGCCTCGTCGATGCGGCGCAGTTGCACGGACAGCGTCGCGAACAGGCGGTCGTCCGCATACACCGCCTTGTCCGCCTCCCCGAAGTGCGAGACCAACGCGTTCATGAGCGTGGATTTGCCGGCGTTCGTATATCCGATGAGGCTTACGATGGGCAACGCCCCTTGACGCCGCTTCTTCGACGACTCCTGTTCCTGCGTGGCGATGCGCTCGCGCTCATTTTTGATGGACTTGATGCGCGCCTCGATGGCGCGGCGATCGGTCTCCAATTTCTGTTCGCCGGGGCCACGCGTGCCGATGCCGCCGCCTTCCCGCGACAGGGCCTTGCCGTAGCCGCGCAAGTGCGGCAGGCGGTACTCCAGCTGTGCCAACGCCACGTCCAACTTGGCCTTGGGCGTGCGCGCCCGCTGCGCGAAGATGTCCAGGATCAAGTCTACGCGGTCCAGCACTTTGCATGAAATGGCGTCCGAGAGATACCCACGCTGCGCCCCCGTGAGCTCCTCTTCAAAGACCACGAGGTCGATGTCGTCCTGTTCCACCGCGGCGGCGATCTCTTCCACTTTTCCCGTCCCGATGAGGCTCTTGGCGTGAAGCCTGTCGAGACTCTGCGCGACCACGCCCACCACGACGCCACCGCAGGAGTGGACGATCTCACTGAGTTCCGCCATGCGGCGCCGGCGTTCGTCTTCCGTCTCGCGCTGAAAGGCGAAGACGATGAGGCAGCGCTCTGCTTTCAAGTGTTTCTGTGTCTCTTCTCCCATTTTTCCTCCTCTGTGGGAATCTTTACTATTTTACCACACTCATGCGCTAGTATTGGCTAAATACAGCCATTACCGCTCGCCTCCCGCATGTGGTACAATTTGAGAAAAATATCGTAACGTTTTCGCCTCACCGCGAAGTCTATTTCGAAAGCGAACGCTTCGAAAGGAGGAACCATGGTCAAACGCTTCATCACCAGCGTCTTGAAAGTACTCGCCATTCTGATCCTGTGCTTTTTGATCTTTCTGGCCATCATCAGCGGCTATCTGGCCGGCGCGATGCTCGAAATTGCGAAGGAATCGCCCCAGATCGAGCCGGATCGGCTGCTTTCCGATTTGAAAGAGAACTCCGTCATCGTGGATAAAGACGGTCACCTCATCGAGAGCATCGACACGGCGGAATACCGCAAGATCATCCCCTATGATAAAATCCCGCCCTACCTCGTCAACGCATTCATCAGCGCCGAGGACAAGCGCTTCTTAGAGCACGACGGCGTCGACCTCATCGGCATCGCCGCGACGGTGCGCGACTTCTTGCTCTCCGGAAACCTGCGCGGGGCGTCCACCATCACCATGCAGCTGGCGCGCAACGTGTACCTCAACAACGACGTGAACTGGACGCGCAAAATTCAAGAGATCTTTTTGGCGCTGCAGATCGACGACCAGCTCTCCAAAGAAGAGATCATGGAGTCCTACTTAAACCGCATCTTCTTCGGTCAAAACGCCTACGGCGTGGAGGCGGCCGCACAGATCTACTTTTCGAAGAGCGCAAGTGACCTGTCATTGGCACAGGCCGCCGCCATTGCGAGCATCGTGCCCGCGCCGTCTCACTACTCCCTCTACTCCACCATCCGCCCGTCGCAGGTGACGGACCAGCGCGTCTTGGACGAGACCACCATCAACGGCGAAAAGTACGCCGCGGTGTACAACCCGCCGGCATACGAGCGCGCCCATTGGGTCTTGGGCGAGATGCTCGAAAATCAAATGATAAGCCAGGTGGAGTACAACGAAGCCATTGCCGAGGACGTCGCCAGCGCCATCGACGCGCCGCAGAAGCGCGCAGAGAACGTCTCCACATATCTGACCGACCTCATGAAAGACCAGATCGTGCAGGTCCTGATGGATTCCGAGAACATCGACCGCGCTGCGGCCAAAGACCTCATGATGTACGGAGGTCTCACCATCACGTCGACGGTGGACATGAACCTGCAGCGCAAATTGCAGGATTACGCCGCCAGCGTCGAGCGTTCGTTTACCACGCCCTCGGGTGAGACGACGCCGTTCAAGCTCGACATCAACTACGACGACTATGACAACATCGTCAACCGCGGTGGCAACATCCTCTTCTATAAGAAGTCCAATCTCCTGGATGAAAAAGGCCAGGTGCTCATTCCGGAGGAACAGTACAGCATCGATGACCAGGGCAACCTCAGCTTTACGCGCGGTCGCCTGCGCGGTCACGACGGCTACATCGACATCATGGACTACTACACGTTCGACGACAACGACATCCTCTATACGCACCACTTGGGGACCATTCCCATCGACAAGGGACTCACGGTGGATAAAGACGGGACGATGCACCTGACCAAGGAATACCTGGACAGCAACCAGACGCCACTCTATGCCATTCGCGATGACGGCGTCCTGGTCTTGAGTCCCTCGTACTACGACAACGACGAGATCGGCGTGAAGCAGCCGCAACTGGCGTTCACGGTGCTGGACTCGAAAACGGGTGAGGTGCGCGCCATCATCGGGGGACGCGAACAGGACGAACGCCATTTCCTCAATCGCGCGGCTAAATTCCCGCGCCAGCCGGGATCGGCCTTCAAGCCCATCGCCGAGTACACGGCGGCCATCGGCGCGGGCAACAACGCCGGTGTGGGCAAGGACGACGCGCCTGTGCAGATGATCGACAACGAACCGTGGCCGAGCAATGTGGACGGCACGTACCAAGGCATGATGTCCATGCAGCAGGCCGTCGTAGACTCGTCCAACCCCATCGCTGTGCGGTGGCTGGACGAGGTGGGCATCGACGTGACCAAGGAGTACCTGCAGAAAAACGGCATCATCAACGCCAAGCATCCGGATTGGGATCACTTCGTGGAACGCAAAGAAGACCCCAAGACCAACGATGAAAACCTCGCGTTGGCACTGGGCGCCATGACGGACGGCGTGACGACGTTGGAGATGGCCGGCGCCTACCAGTCCATCGCCAACGACGGGAAGCACATCGCGCCCATGAGCATTCTCAAGATCGTGGACAACCGCGGCAAAGTCTATTACGAGAACAAGCACGAAGAGACGGAAGTCCTGAAACCCGAACTCAACTACCAGCTGCTGGACATTTTGCGCCACGTCGTCACTGACTCGTTTGCGTCGAAAGAGCTGGACCTCGGGGAGATGAATCTCATCGGCAAGACCGGCACGACGAACAACAGGGCCGACTTCTGGTTTGCCGGCTCCACGCCCTACTACACCACAGCGGTCTGGACGGGCGCGGATAATGCGCAGATTGCGATGGATGGCAATTCCACCGTCGCCGCGGCTCTCTTCGCCGAGATCAACGGCATCTTGAACGAGGACTTGGAGCCGCGGGAGTTCGAGCGGCCCGACGGCGTGTTCGACGCCGAAGTGTCAAACCTGTCCGGCCAGAAGCCCACCGATGCCACTTGGGCGGCGGATGGCGTCATCAAGATTCCCGTGAGCGAGGAGACCGCGCCCAAGAAAGACGACGATGTGTACGTCTGGGCGCGCGTGGATGTGCGCAACAACCTGCTCGCGGGCAGAAAGACGCCGAAGTTCCTGACCAAGTCGCGCGTGTTCATCGAACGGCCCAGCGACTACAAGCCGCGGGAGTTCGGCGGGATCTACCCCAAGGACTGGTGGAACAACGTGCCCACCGAGTACTCTGACCTGGGTTGGATTGCCCCGGCGTCGGATTCTTCTGAAGCACAGACGCCCAACGGCAAATCGGTAGAGCCGGAGTTGTCTGCGCTGGAAGCGCTGTTGGACATCCTGCCCAAGCAGAACACGGCACAGTAACCGCGCAATAGCGGATTGAGTTTGCCCCATCGCAAGCGGAGGAGAAAACATGGACGAAAAACGCACCATCCTCTTGGTGGAGGATGAAGAAGGCATCATCAACGTCGAAAAAGCGTATCTGGAAAAGGCCGGATACGCCGTGGAAAAGGCCATGGACGGCGAAGAAGCGCTACGGCTCTTTCGCAAGGTCGCGCCGGATCTCGTCGTGCTGGATTTAATGCTGCCGGGCCTTTCCGGCGAAGAGGTGCTCGCGCACATCAAAGCCGAAAAGGACACGCCGGTCATCATCGTGTCGGCCAAGTCGGAAGAAGACGACCGCGTGGAGAATTTGCGCAACGGCGCGGACGACTACATGGTCAAGCCCTTTTCTGCGCGCGAATTTGTGGAGCGCGTGAAGGCCGTTTTACGCCGCACGCCGCCGCAGAACACGAGTGACGCCATCGAGACCACGGATGGGCGCGTCCGACTGGAACCGCAGTCCATGCGCGCGTTCATCGAGGGGGAAGAAATCCACCTCACGAAAAACGAATTTCTCATCGTGCAGACCTTGTTCTCGCATCCCAACAAGATTTACACCCGCGATGAGATCATCGAGGTGACGTTCGGCATGGACTACGAGGCGTTTGACCGCGCCATCGACACGCATATCAAGAACATCCGTCAGAAAATCGAAGAGGATCCCAAGAATCCCAAGTACATCAAGACGGTCTACGGTGTGGGGTATCGCGCCGGAGGCTTTGATGAAATTTAAGACGCGTCTGACTCTCTCCGTCATGGTCATCGTCCTGGTGACCATGACGGTGATTGCTTTTGGGATGCAGCGCACGTATTCGGATTCGTTTTCGGATTACCTGGCGAGAGAAGAAGAATCCAGGCTCAAACGCATCGTGGACGACATTGGGACCATCGCGCGCACTGAAGCCATCGACCTCACATCCCCGGCGCTCAACACACAGCTTCAGGTCTACGCTCGCGACTCCAACATCAACATCACCATCATGGATCTGGAGTCCTCGATCGTGGCCAACTATCGCGGGTTAAAGCCCAACGACGACGCGGACATTCAGGTGGATCAGTACCGCCTCATCAACGGCAGCGGGGCCTTCATCGGCTCCATGCTCGTGACCTACGACCGTTCCAATCCGGCGCTCGCCGAGACACTCAAGACCTTTCAATCCAACTCCCTGCGATCCACCATTTTCGGGCTCGCGGCCTTCGTGGTGATCGCCTTTTTACTCAGTTCCTTCGTCTCCAAACAGATCACCGACCCCATCGCCGAACTGGGCGCGGCCACGGAGGCCATTCGCCAGCAGAACTACAACGTGAGCATCCCGGACTCGGACATCCAGGAGATCCAGATGCTCGCCGCCAACGTCCAGTACTTGGCCTCCAGCTTGCGACAACAAGACGCGGCGCGCCGCAGCTACGCGCAGGACATCTCACACGAGTTGCGCACGCCCCTCACGAATTTGCAGCTGCATATCGAGGCCATGCGCGACGGGGTCTTGCCTGTGGATGAGAAGAATCTGGACGTGCTGGACGCCAACATCGCGCAACTCACATTACTCGTGGAGCGACTCAAGAACACCTTCCGGGAGGCGTCTCTGGTGGCGGCCGAAGACATCCACGAAGCAGACCTCTCTCACCTCACGCATCGAATTCTGGACAGCTTTGAACCGCGTGTCCTCGAAAAGGAGGCGTCTCTCACAAGAGACATCGAAGCGGATATCCGCTTGCAGACGGACGAACGCCTCTACTCTCAGGTGCTGGCGAACCTCCTTTCCAATGCAGCCAAGGCTATCGATCGCGAGGGCCACATCAGCGTGCACCTCGCCTCGGACAAGCGCTTCGTGACGCTGCGCGTGGTGGACGACGGCGTGGGCATCGATTCCAAGGACATCGCCCACCTCTTTGACCGCTTCTACCGCGTGGATTCGTCCCGCAACCGCGTCAACGGCGGTCAAGGGCTGGGCCTTTCCATCACGAAGAACATCGTCCAGCAGCTCGGCGGGCGTATCGACGTCACGAGCAAATTGGGCAAGGGCACCGCGTTCCGCGTCCAACTGCCACATCAGTTCTTTCACGACAAAAAAAGCGCCGTGTAGGCGCTAAGAAAAGTGGCGCACGGGATCTCCGTGCGCTTTGACATGGCGTTCAAAAGCATCCAGGATGGCCCACACATCGTCGGCCGAACGGGCCTCCATGAGTTGGACGCGCGTCTGGGCGGCGCCGTAGTAGCCGGACAGATACCACGCGGTGTGCTTGCGCATGAGGACGAGCGCGGTGTCGACGCCGCGGCGCTCGATTTCCTTCTGGTAGTGACAGCGCAACACGGCCAACGTCTCGTCGACCGTCGGAGTGGTGTACGTCCCCGACTTCCACAATTCGCGAATCTGGCGAAAGAGAAAGGGATTGCCCATGGCGCCGCGCCCGATGGCGATGCCGTCCGCCCGCGTCTGCTCAAGCATCCGCGCTGCGTCCTCGGGCTTGCGCACATCCCCGTTGCCGATGACCGGCACCGAAACGGCGTCCTTGAGACGGGCGATGGCCTCCCAATCGGCGACGCCGGAGTACTGCTGTTCGCGCGTGCGCGCGTGCAGCGTCAACTGCCGGACGCCGGCGTCCTCGGCGATCTTCCCCATTTCGAGGTAATTCTGCGTCTCGTCGTCCCATCCGAGCCGCATCTTGAGGTGAACGGGCTTGGCACTGGCCTCCACCATGGCCTCGAGCAGCGCCCCTGCGGCCTTCGGATCGCGCATCAGCGCGGAACCGTCGCCATTTTTGACGATCTTGGGCGCCGGACATCCCATGTTGAGTTCGACCGCGCAAAACCGCGGATCGTCGTTGATTTCCTCGCGCAGCACCTGCACCATGACGTCGGGTTCGTGCCCGAAGAGTTGGAGCACCAGTTCTCCCTCATCGCCCCGTTCCATGAGCCTCTTCGTGCGCGCGCTGTCGTAGTAGAGCGCCTTCGCGCTCACCATCTCCGTGGTCGCCCCTTGGGCGCCGTACTCAAAGCAGAGTTCGCGAAAGGCCACATCGCTCACCCCGGCGAGAGGCGCCAAACTCACAAACGGCGAGGGCCTCTCCAGGACCTCGCCGCTCTTTTCATGTGCTCTTTGTGTCATTCGCTCAGCCATTCTTTTCGCTCTTTATCGTGCGTTCGTAGACGATCCGCAAACCCTGCAGCGTCAAATCGCGATTCACCACGTCCACGAAGGACGAACTGGAGATAATGAGCGAGGAAAACCCGCCCGTCGCGACGACCTTGGGCCGCTCCATGCCCCTGGACGTGAGCTCCTGGATCACCTCTAACGTCAGGTGGTCGATCAGCCCCAGATAGCCATTGACGATGCCTGAACGCATCGCCTCGATGGTGTTGCGCCCGATGACGTGTTCCGGTTTGGACAGTTCGATCTTCGGGAGTTTCGACGTGCGCGAAAAGAGCGCATCCATGGCAATGCCGATGCCCGGCGCGATGGTGCCGCCCAAGTACTCGCCCTTCGCCGTCACCACGTCGTGCTTGATGGCCGTGCCCAAGTCTATGATGAGAACCGGGCCTCCGTAGAGCGCATACGCCCCCACGGCATTGACCACGCGATCCGAGCCCAGTTCCTTCGGGTTATCCACTTTGATGTTGATGCCGGTCTTGGTGTGCGACCCCACGATCATGGGCTTTTTCTTCAGATAGCGCACCGACATGGCCGTCATCTGATACACCAGATCCGGCACAACGGAGGAGATGATCACGTCCTTGATGCAGTTACGGGCGTAGCCGAAGTGCATCAGAATCTGTTTCAGTTCAATTCCGTACTCGTCCGAGGTCTTCACGCGATTGGTGTGAATGCGCCACTGATGTTCAATCTTCTCGCCATCGAAGACGCCAAAGGTGATGTTCGTATTGCCCACATCGATGGCCAACAGCAAGTTTTCTTCGCACGGAGCCGGCGCGTTGAAGCCGTCGCTCGTCATCATGTTCCTTCCTTCCTTCACGTTCCTACCCGTAAGAGGTCTCACCGGTTCACCATGCGATGTGACGCGCTCTCGTACGCCTTCGCCACCCCCGTCGTGAGCAACGTCGCCACTAAGGCTTCCGGCAGGCCGTTCGCCGCGGCGACGCCGGCGACCGCACCCAGAACTGCTGTCTGGGAAATTTCCATCGCCATGGCGTATTCTTCACTGAAGAACAAGGCGAGCGTCCCCAAAAAGAGAATGGTGTTCATCATCGACCCGACGAACGCCGGGACGGCGTAGGACGCGATGCTGTGCTTTTCACGCATCCGGTCGGCCAGGAATCCCGCAATCGCGCCAAAGGCGACGCGCGGGACGACGCTCACTAAGGGGTTCACGATCAAAAAGCTGAGCGGTCCGGCCGTCCCCTGCAACGCGTTAAAGAGCGAGAGCAGGCCAAAGACGAGACCCAAGATGGCCCCGAACGGCAATCCGAAGAGCACCGCTCCCACCAACACCGGTACGTGTAAGGTCGTAACGCTGATGGGTCCCAGTGGAATGAAACCGATGCGCGTGATGTTCATCACGACCAAGAGCGCGATGAACACGCCCAGTCGAGCGAGGTTGCCCGCTGTAAAAAAAGTCTTTTTCATAACTCCTCCTGATCCGGCTCCGAAGATGCCGGTCCTCTTCGCGCTTTTGCGCTAGTCTTCTTTCTTCTTCCCTTTTTTGTGCTCGCCGCGCCGTTTGAGACCCGCCTCAATGAGTCCCGTGAAGAGCGGGTGCGGGCGGTTGGGCCGCGACTTGAACTCCGGATGGAATTGGCAGGCGATGAAATACGGGTGATCCGGGCGCTCCACGATCTCCATGAGGTTCTTCGCGAGCTGCACGCCGCTGAAGACGACGCCGCCCTCTCGTTCAAACTGTTCCTTGTACTTGTTGTTGAACTCGTAGCGATGGCGATGGCGTTCGACGATGTTCTCCTGCCCGTAGAGCTGATGCGCCAGAGACCCCGGCTTCAACGCGCAGTCGTTATTGCCCAGACGCAACGTGCCACCCAGATCCATATCGGCGCTCTGCCCGTCCAAATAAGTGATAATCAAGTGCTTCGCGTCAGGCTTCAATTCCAACGAAGACGCATCCGCAAGACCCAGCACGTTACGCGCCGTCTCGATGCACGCGATCTGCATCCCCATGCAAATGCCCAAGTACGGCACCTTGTGCTCCCGCACGTAACGCACCGTTTCGATCATGCCTTCGGTGCCGCGTGACCCGAAGGCGCCCGGAATGACCACACCATCGAAGCCGGAGAGCACCTCCTGGGCGTTCTCCGCCGCGATGGTCTCCGAATCGATATACGTCACCTCCGCCAACGTGTCCAGATTGAAGCCGGCATCGCGAATGGCCTCCAAAACGGAGAGATACGAGTCGTTGAGCGCCGTGTACTTGCCCACGAGCGCAATGGAGAGCTTCTGCTTCGATTCGCGGAAGCGCTGGCACATCTTCGCCCATTCGCCCGTCTTGTCCGCCCTGGACGTCATGTTGAAGTGTCTCAAGATGTACTGGTCAAGGCCTTGGGCCTTGAAGACGAGAGGCACCTCGTAGATCAGATCCACATTTTTGGACTCGATGATGGCTTCACGCGGCAGATCGCAGAAGAGCGAAATTTTGCTGAACACTTCCTCGGTGATGGGTTCTGCGGCGCGCAGGATGAACACGTCGGGCTTGATGCCGAAGCTCATCAGTTCCTTGAACGAGTGCTGCGCCGGTTTGGTCTTGAGTTCGTCCGTGCCCGGAATGGTCGGAATGAGCACCGTATGCATGAAGAGCACGTGCTCAGGGTTTTCCGAGTGAATCTGGCGGATGGCCTCGATGAACGGCTGTGACTCGATGTCGCCCACCGTGCCGCCGATTTCCGTGATGATGAAGTCCGCTTGAGATTCTTCTGCCACCGAATAGACCTTGGCTTTGATCTCATTGGTGACGTGCGGAATGACCTGCACGGTCTTGCCCTCAAAATCGCCCGCGCGTTCCTTGCGGATGACATTGGAGTAGATGCGCCCGCTTGTCACCGAGGAGTTCTTGGTGAGTTCCTCGTCGATGAAGCGCTCGTAGTGACCTAAATCCAAGTCGGTCTCCCCGCCGTCTCGCGTGACGAACACTTCGCCGTGCTGATAGGGACTCATCGTGCCGGGATCCACATTCAGATACGGGTCAAATTTCTGCATGAAGACGGAGAACCCGTTGTCCTTCAAGAGCCGCCCGACGCTTGCCGCGCTGATGCCCTTGCCGATGCCCGACACCACACCGCCGGTCACAAAGATGTACTGCGTCATGACGCCCTCCTATTTTTTCTTGTGTTTGGACGTGCCTTTGAGGCCCGTCTGTTGTGGCTTTTCGTCCTTTGCTTCCGCTTCGGCGGACAGCGTCTCTTCCGCCGCCCAGCGCTGTTCTTCCGCTTCCGCTGCCGCACGCTGCTCCGGCGTCAGCTTGCCCAATTTGAAGAAGCGAATCTTGTCGTTGATTTCGCCCATGTTGACGTTACCCACGCGCATCACCAGGCGCTCCTGGGGCTTTCCCGGCTGCTTCGTGATGACGACGAGGCACTTGCCCTTCACATCCCACGCCCACTTGCGCAGTTCTTTCCACGTGATGAATTTGTTGTCGGCAAACAGTCCCTGTTGCGACACGACGATCTTGCCCGACGTCGAAATATAGAAGACGATGCCCAGGAGGATCATCAATACGCCCGTAACCGGACGTCCGCCGTCCATAAAGAGCGTCATGATGCCGAAGCCGATGATCATGATCGTCAAGACCAGGTTCATGATGCCCGTCTGCCCGGAGTAGACGAATTTGGGATCCGTCATGCTCTTTCTCATGCGATAGGACTTGAAGGTCTGATAGGCGAAGAAGATCAAGAGGCCCAAATAGAGGATGTCGATGAGGTTCAGCGTCTGCCCCATGATCGTGAATCCCGGCATGGCATTGGCCGTCTGCTGTGTCTGCTGCGCTTGTTCACTTGTCATCAAATTGCCCCCTCCGCTTGCGTGTAGGCGACGCCGTACTCCTGGAACATCGCTTCAAATTCTTCGCCGCGCAACGTCTCTTTTTCCAACAGCTTGTGGGCCAGTCGGTCCAGCATCTCGCGGTTCTGGTTCAGAATGTCCATCGCCACCTGCTGCGCCTTCGTCATCATCTCACGCACTTCGGCGTCGATGGCCTGCGCCGTCTTTTCCGAATAGGTGCGAATTTGCCCGAGGTCGTTGCCTAAAAAGACGTTGCCCTTGTTCTCCTCGTACGCCACAGGACCGAGGTCCGGACTCATGCCGTATCGGACGATCATATCCCGTGCCATGGCCGTGGCCCGTTCGATGTCGTTGGACGCGCCCGTGGAGATGTCGTCCAGCGCCACGGCCTCCGCCGCGCGCCCGCCCAAAAAGCTCACGAGGTCGACGATCATCTGCTTGCGCGACATGAACTGACGATCGTCTTCCGGCAAGAAGGACGTGAATCCGCCGGCGTAGCCGCGCGGCACGATGGTGATCATGTTCACCTGATCGCTCCCCGGCAGCGCCCGCGTCACGATGGCGTGACCGCCTTCGTGGTAAGCCGTCAAAACCCGCTCTTTCTCGATCACTTTGCGTGATTTCTTCTCTGGGCCGGCCACGACTTTGATGGACGCATCCACCAGCGCCTTCATGTCAATGGTATGATGCCCTTGGCGCGCCGCCATCAAAGCCGCTTCGTTCGTCATGTTCTCCAAATCGGCCGGGGTGAAGCCCGCCGTCTGGCGTGCCAGTTCCTCGTAATTGATGTCGTCCTCTGCCGGTTTCCGGCGCATGTGGACGCGGAGAATGGCCGCACGCTCGCGCATATCCGGCATGCCGACCAAGACCTGACGGTCGAAACGACCCGGACGCAAGAGCGCCGGATCCAAGATGTCCGGACGGTTGGTCGCCGCCATGATGATGATGCCCTCGTTCTGATCGAAGCCGTCCATCTCCACCAACAGCTGGTTCAGAGTCTGTTCGCGCTCGTCGTTGCCTCCGCCCAGGCCTGCCCCGCGACGTCGGCCCACAGCGTCGATCTCGTCCACGAAGATGATGCACGGCGCGTTCTTCTTGCCTTCCATGAAGAGATCGCGCACGCGAGACGCCCCCACGCCCACGAACATCTCCACGAAGTCAGAACCGGAAATGGAGAAAAACGGCACGCCCGCTTCCCCAGCCACGGCCCGCGAGAGATAGGTCTTTCCCGTGCCCGGAGGCCCTACCAACAAGACGCCTTTCGGAATCCGCGCGCCGATTTCCGTGAACTTGTGCGGATTCTTCAAAAAGTCCACAATTTCCAGCAGTTCTTCTTTTTCTTCCTGAAGTCCCGCCACATCGTCAAAAGTGACGCGTCGGCCGTTTTCCTTGTTGAGCTGCGCCCGACTCTTGCCGAAATTCGACATGCCCGAACTCTGCATGGCCGTGCGCTTGTAAAGTGTGTACATCATGAAGCCGATGAGGCCGATCAGGAATAAGTCCGGCAGCATGGCGATGAACGGGTTGGGTTCGGGCACTTCGCGGAATACCATCTCCACCGTGCCGGCATCCACCTGCTCCTTCACGTGATCGCGGTAGAAGTCGGGGAAATACGTGCTGGGTATGGTCACCTCGAACGGCGTCTTCTGTTCATCCTTGAGCACCCCGGAGAGCGTCTCACCCTGGTAGATCAGGCTCTTGACCTGCTTCTCTTCCAGTTGATGCACGAGTTCACCGTGCGTCATGACCTTGGGCATTGCCGTCGGCCGATTGAAGAACATGAAGATCAGCGCGATCATCAGGATGGGTAGGATGGAACTGATGAGCCAGCCCATCGTGTTGCGGTTTGTGTTGCGATTATTCATTCGACTCCGTTCCCTTCATGCAATAGCGAGCTATTGCTTGTCTCGATAATAGACGGGATTCAAGGTCCCGATATAAGGCAGGTTGCGCAATTTCTGATTGAAATCCATGCCGTAGCCGATCACGTACTCGTCCGGAATGTCGAAGCCCACGTAATCAACCTCGACCTCGGTCACGCGACGCTCTGCCTTGTTGAGGATGGCCGCCACCTTGACGCTGTGGGCGCCACGGGAGAGCAGGTTTTTCTTGAGGTAATCCAAGGTGTATCCCGTGTCGATGATATCTTCCACAATGAGGATATCTTTACCCATAATGTGCTGATCCAGATCCTTGATGATGCGCACGTCGCCGCTGGACACGGTGCTACTGCCGTAGCTCGACACGGACATGAAGTCGATCTCCACGTCCAGGTCGATCTCCTTCATCAGATCCGCCATGAACACCGAGGCGCCCTTGAGAATGCCCACCAACAAAAAGTCCGCGCGTGACTCCTGATAATCTTTCGTGATCTGCGCGCCCAACTCTTTGACCCGCGCCTGTATCTGCTCTGGCGTGTACAGAACACGCTCGACGTAGTTGGAAAGCTGCTCTCTCATTTCCACCTCCATGTGGCGACCACCATCGCCTCTCCGACTCGGACCGGGTAAAGCGCACTGCGCGCGCACCCGACCACCCATAGGATCTCTCCCTCATCCGTGCACAACAGGGGCCAGTACGGCCGAAGCGTTGCCGGCACATGCCACTCGTTCCAACACTTTCGAAGCGGCTTGGATCCGCCGCCAAAGCGCTGGAAGCGTTCCCCACTCTGCCCCGTGCGTATGACAAGCGGGCACGCGGCCGCGTGGATGTAGGCCCGGCCCAACAGGGGCGATTCGCGCTTCATGGCTTCAATTTCTTCTGGCGAGACGTGGTCTTTTCGCGTAAACGAAAACGCACCGATTTCTGTTCCGACCGAACCCTGAGCGGCGTCCACGCGGAGGGAAATCGGCACGAACGGTTTGTGGAATCGCGCCTGCATCCGCTGAGCAGAAAGTAAGTGCACCCCTGCAAAATCAATTAACCCCATGATACCATAATGGACAAATTTTTTACCGACCGGAAGGGAAAAACATCCCGAAAGGCGCGTCGTCTCCTCAAAGGACAGCGCGACGTCTGCCACTTCACGTGCCCAGGCCCGCAGCACCCGACGGCTGATGGCCGGATGCAGCGAACAAAAGGCCTCTCGAGGGATGGCGATGCTCTGCAAGGCCAAGGCGTTGCGGTGAAGCGTCGAAACTCCGTCCTCTTCGGCAGGGTGCGCGATGCCGGCTCTTCCGTCGATCTTGAGACGCTCATAGGCCGCGTGGGCCACGGACTCCAGATAGTCCTCGTCCGTTCGGACAATCTGGGCGTGGCGTTCCAATGCGTCGTCCACGGCGGGATTCACGCTTTGGCGGATCCGGGGCAAGATGTCATGGCGCAGCGCGTTGCGCGTGTACGCCGTATCGCCGTTCGTGGCGTCTTCTCTCCACCCGCGCTCCGGCAAAAAGCGCCGGAGCGCCTCCTTGTCGAGGGTCAAAAAAGGACGCAAAAGCACGTAATCCTCTCGGGCTTCGCACTCATTCATGCCAATGAGTCCCGCCGGTCCAGCGCCGCGAAAGAGGTGTAAAAGGCGGCTCTCCGTCTGATCCTCTCGATGGTGCGCCAACAAGAGCACTGGCTTATCTGCTTCGCCCCGCGCGCCGCACTCTTGGGCGCAGGCGCTGAAAAAGTCGTACCGCCAGCGTCGCGCCGCCGTCTCCACGGACTCCCCCTCGCGCCGTTCCCGCTTCGGATCGACGCGACGCAGCCGAAAGACAAAGCCGCACGCTTCTGCCTCTGCTTTCACAAAGGCCGCGTCGACGGCGCTTTCTTCCCGCAATCCGTGATCCACGTGTAAGACCGTCACGCAATGGCGCGCCTTTTCGGCCTCGCTCAGCAAGAGCTCCGTGGCGCGCAAGAGCGCCATGGAGTCACTGCCGCCGGAAACCGCCAAGAGAAAACAGCGTGAAGAATCAACAAAAGGTGCGAGAACGCGTTTCAGTTCCCGCACCACCATCGAATCACTCTTCATTTTTTTCGTCCGGCACGATTTCGGATGCCGCATTGTCGTTGGTCTCCTCTTCGGGCGCCGTCTCTCCTTCTTCAGCTACGCTCGCCTCGGGATCCGTGGGCGGCAACTCCGACGTGGGCGCGGCCGTCGTCTCCTCCAGATTCACTTTCGCCAAACCCTCTGAGTTGATGGCGAGTTCGCCGTCTTCCATGCGAATGAGAATTTCGTTCGGCCGCACCATGCCGAGTTTCTCGTGCGCGTATTTCTCGATGAAGGCGTCGGTGTTCACGATGTCGAGCTGGCTTTTGAGGTCGGCGACCGACGTCTCCAGCTCCCCGCGTTGCTGCTCCAGCGAGGTCTGAATGGCCTTCGCCTCGTCCAGGCGGCGATGCGTGTCTCGGAGCGTGAGCGCCGTGGGCACGAGAATGATGAGCAAGATGAGAAACGCGCCCAAGACGACCCAGGTTTGGACGTTAAACGCGGACCGCTTGCGATGCGGGCGCGCGGACGCCTCGCGACGTGGAGGGACACGCGTCGGGCGTTCTTCTCTCGTCACTCTCGTGGCCCGCGTCGCCCGTTCAGCGCGCTCGGAACGCTCCTTGTACGGACGCCCGGGCTCTGGGAGTCTCTGCTCGCTTCGTTCGTTCTTGCGCTCCTCTGGCAAGATGGAATGCAATTTATTCATTCGTCCTCCCCTAACAGCCGATACATGCCTTCCGCATCATCTTTACGCACCACTTCCGGAACGCCCAGCACTTCCAAGCGCATCGTCTGATTGCCGAACGCGATCACCAGCCGGTCGCCCACGTCCACATTGGTCCCTGCCTTTGCCACTTTCCCATTGACCGTAATCCGTCCGCCGTCCGCCGCTTCCTTCGCCACGGTGCGTCGTTTGATGATTCTCGAATTCTTCAAAAACTTATCTAACCGCATGCTTCCCATTCCGTCCTTGTCCAAATAAACATCGCATCTCAGCGCAGGGCCGGGATGTAAATCTCAAAGGCTCGTCAAAACCTTCCTTGTTAGAAGCGACCTAAAAGCGACCGCTGGAACCGAATCCTTCCGAGCCGCGTTCCGTTTCGTCGAGGGCATCACACGGCTGAAGAACCGGCTGCACGTAAGGGATGACGACCATCTGCGCCACGCGCTCCCCCGGTTCCACGCGCAGCGCTCCGCTTCCGTGATAGTACAGAGGAATGCGAATCTCGCCGCGGTAATCCTCGTCGATGATGCCCACGCCGTTGGACAACACGAGTCCTTTCATGCCCAGTCCCGAGCGAATGGCGATGAGCCCGAAATGCCCACGCGGCAGCGCCACCCGCACTCCCGTATGGACGGTCGCATGGTCGCCCGTCTCAAACACCAGCGCTTCGGGATTTGCCACGTGTAAATCCAGCCCCGCTGCAAAAGCATTGGCGTACACGGGACACTGGCCGTCGAACCGGATCGGCATGACGCACCGCTCGTCCTGATTTTCGTTCATGCGTTTCCCTTTCTTTATTATAGAGACCATCCGGCTGTCCTGACATTCAACGGGTTTCCCCGGCATGTTGCTCATTGAGCGCCATCACGCGGTATACGGCCTCGGCGACTCCATTTTCCGCCACAGGCGCGACGACCTCACGGGCTGCCGCTTTGGCCGCCGGTTGCCCATCGCCAATGGCGAAGCTCAGAGACGCCTTCTCCAGCATCGGCACGTCATTGTCATAATCGCCGATGGTGGCGATTTGGGAGGCGCTGATGCCGAGTGCCTCGGCGAGCGTCTGAATGCCCGCCCACTTGGACACCCCGGCCGCGGAGATTTCGATCTTATTCTGGGATGACACCGTGACGTAGAGCCTGCTGTCGTCCGCCCACTGTGCAAAGACGTCCTGCACAGGAATGCCCCGAGGGTAGAGGTTGAGTTTCGTAATGCGCCAGCCGTCTGGCGCCACGTCCCGTTCTCGCACAATGCGCATGCCGGTTTTGTGCTGTACCAGACGCCCCACGGCGTAAAACAGCGCGCGCGGCAAGGTCACTGGCACGATGCTCTCGTCCAGGGTGTACGCCACGTAGAACCATTTTTTCTCATGCGCATAGGCGATGATCTCTTGCAAGGCGTCATGCGGAATGCATCGGGCGCTCAACAGCGTCGTACCGTCCTGCATGACGACGGCGCCGTTCGACGCGATGATGTGGCCCTGAATGTTCTGAGCACCCATGAGCTTTCGGGCGTTGCCAAACGGGCGTCCCGTCACCAGACTGAACGCCGTACCCGTCTCGATCAAATGTCGGATGGCCTTCGCATTTTCAGGCAAAACCCTGCCTCGCTGCGCCAGCGTTCCATCGAAGTCGGAACAAAAGAGTTGAATCATAGCCCCTCCTCGCGTTCTATTCTACCATAGCCGACGCAAGCAGAACCGGCCTTTGTCACGCAGCATCGCAAACCTCAAGCGGTTGAGGAAGAATGGGTAAAATAGAAACGATTTTGCACGAATGTCATCGCTTACCAGCGGCGATCGCAAGGGTACGTCGTCCCCGAAGCCTATACGCACGGCAGCAGTGAGCAACGCTCCCGGTGGTACAAAAAGGGCTTTGAGGCGGGTGATCTCTCCGAATTCAACACCTTCGACTACAAGACTTACCCCACAGTGGATTCGCTTTAAATTCTCCTTCGAGTGTCACACAGATGCCACGACGTGGCGGGTTTCTGGCGCTTCTGGCGTGTCAGATTCGGATGCCTCAAAAAAAAATCCAAAAAAGTACTTGCAATTGTGAGCCAGTCTTGGTATAGTATTCGAGTACCTCACGCCGGCATAGCTCAATTGGTAGAGCATCTGAATCGTAATCAGAGGGTTGAGGGTTCAAGTCCTTTTGCCGGCTTAGTGAAAACCGCTTGGAATCAATGGTTCCAGGCGGTTTTCATTTTTTCTAAATTGTCTTGTGGTGTCTACCTGGTGTCTACCGTTTAATTTTATGGGGTTTTGGCCACAAAAAAAGCCGGCACACGGCCGGCCTTCTTTTACTCGTTTTCTTCTAATTATTTTATATTCTCTTCATCCGCTCTCTTATCTTTCTCTTTCATGGAGTGAAAGAATGAGCCAAGAAGCAACGCAACGCTTGAAATCAAACTTGAAAACCCTTGGCCTTAGCTCATCCCGTATGGTGGGAGGCTTACTACCAAGGATTGACATCTGGTTAAACATGGGCCAAACCAACTCGTCTAACCTGTGTAAAGCATACTATTTGGTTTCGTATATTTCAAGTACTATATAT
>JAQYPV010000023.1 GCA_028726605.1 Peptoniphilaceae bacterium
ACTCACCCGTCCGCCACTATCACATACCATCTTCCCCCTAAGGTTCCGTCGGTATGATCTCGTTCGACTTGCATGTGTTATGCACGCCGCCAGCGTTTATCCTGAGCCAGGATCAAACTCTCAAATAAAGTTTCGAGAGCCCTTTGTCTTGGCTCGATTATTTAGTACATTATTGAACTCAAAGTCATTCACTATTCACTTTTGAAGGTTCGTGCCCTCTCTCGAAGAGGGCTCTGATATGTTATCACGCCGTAAGGTCTCTGTCAAGCTTTTGTAAAATCTTTTTTACTTGCTCTCCTCGGCCGTCATCGGCGCGACTTGAACATAATACCAGCTCAATCGATCAAAGTCAACACCCCTATCGACTTTTTTTGCATTCAAAAGCGGGAGCCTCACTCCCGCTCTGTAACCCTTGATTTTGCTCGCTCTTATCGCGCCTCTACTCTTCCACATACGGGCCAAACAGTTCGTCCACCAACTCCAGCGTCTCCTCCGGGTAGGCTACGTAGTAACTCACTCCGTCGATCATGCGCCCTTCGCCTGGCACCGTCTCCATGTCCAACGCCTTCCCTTGATGCAGAAACGAAGGGACCATCGGCAGCAAGGACACCGCCGGCAGATTCGTCTTCGCATTTTTCCGAATGGCCTGCAGCACAAACGGATAGCGTGGCACTTTCATCGGCGACAGTAACTGCTTGGCCATGGTCTTAAAGAAATCCTGCTGTGCCGCCACGCGGCCGATGTCTCCCATCGCGTAGCTCTTGCGATGTCGAAGGAACGCCAGCGCCTCCGCGCCATCCAGGACGTGATCTCCCGTCTCAAATTGCTCTGCCGGCCGCGGCGTGAGGGTCTCCGGCACGTCGTAGCGCACCCCACCCATGGCATCGACGATGGCGCGCACCGTCTCATAGTCCACGATCATGTAATAATCCAGGTCAATGCCCAGAAAATGCCGAATCGTGCGCATGGTGAGCTCGATCCCGCCATACGCGTACGCGTGGTTGATCTTATCTTTTTCGCCCTGAATCATCACACGCGTGTCGCGCGGAATGGAGAGGCCCACAAAGCGCCCTTCCTTGCCATCATAGCGCAAGAGCATCAGCGTATCCGAGCGCTTCGCCTGACGTGCGCCCGTGTCGTCCACTCCGGCCAGCAGGACCAACACGTCGTCCTCAATGGGGCGCAACGTATTGCCGCTCTCCGCCTCCGGCACCGGCAAATCCCGCTTTTCACGATCCCACAGGGCGAGGAAAATCAGCGTGGCGACAATGACGATGAGAAGCGCCAGCAGAACCAGCTTCAACCCCCGCCCCAGACAACTCTTACGCGGCGTCTTTCTCACCGGCTCCTCTCTCACACGGCCCACATCAATCGATTCCGTATCGTCCCGCCTCATGTCTCCTCCTCCCGTGCGATGTCCATCAGGCGACGCATTCGGTGCATGACGCCGGATTTTCCCAGCGGCGGCGTCATCGACTCGCCCAATTCCCGCATATTGGCCATCGGCCGCGCCAGGCGCGCCGCTGCGAGATCCTGCAGCCCTTTCGGGAGCGACGCCAGGCCTTGATGCCGGTCGATCCACCGGATGGCCCGAATCTGCTGCAGCGCCGCCCGGTACTGCTTGTCCAAATTGGCGATCTCCGCATTCGATTTGCGATTGATCTCATTGGACACTTCTTTTTGTGCCTTCACATTTTCCAAGGCCAGCATCGCCGCTGAAGCGCCCAACGACACCAAAGCGTCGGCGATGGCCTCCGAATCCTTTAAGTAAAAGACGAACTCCTCGCCGCGCCGCGTCTGCTTAAGCGGCAAACGCAGCGTCGCTCCACTCGTCTCCACCATCCGCGCGTCGAGCGCACTGCGCACCACGATTTCCATATGATAGGACTTCACCGGATCCACGATGGAACCGGACGCCAAAAAGGCGCCACGTAGGTACGCGCGCGCGTGATTTTCCGGCGCCAGGCGTCCAAACAGCGACTCCTCCGTGGACAGCGGGCGTCCGAACAGATCCACACCGCTCTCCGCCAGCAGCACCTCCATCTGCTCCTCCGGCAAATCGGAGTAGAAGATGGGATGCTTCTGTAAGCGATCGTTCCGCTGCTCGTGCACGTCCAAATCAATGCCATATAAAAAACGCGTCAGTCCCGCCACACGCCCGATGACATCGGGGTGTTCAGAAATGAAGCGCAGCGTCGTCGCCCCCGCGGCAATACGCATCGTGCCGCCAAGGCGGGCCATCGCCGCCAATTCCAACAGCGCTTCGATTTTCGAGTGGAGAGCCAGACGTGTCAACTCTGTTTTGGTCTCTGTGGAAAAACTCATATCGGATTTTTGCGACTCCTCATCTCACGCCGCTCGCCCTTGTGCTGAGGCGTCTTCCCCGTGAACGCCTGAAGCACCATGTTGCGCTCCGAATCGTGCTTCAAGAGCTTCACCGCCCGACGCCAAGGCATGAACGTCGAATCGCAGAAGCCTTCCTCGCGTTGCGGCTTCATCGCGCCGCCCTCTGCCGTCATTGTATAGTAATGCACCGTTTTGTGCACCTGCACGCCACTGGGCTTGTTGTAATTGTAGCGCACGAAGCCGATGTACTGGTCGATACGGCACTCCACGCCACTCTCCTCGCCGACTTCACGAAGGGCCGTCTCTTCCAACGTTTCGCCCGCTTCAATACGCCCCTTCGGCAGCACCCAATCGCCCCGAAATTTGCGCAATACGAGCACGTCTTTGCCTTGAATCACCACGCCGCCCGCGCTGATTTCTTTCATTTGGCCCTCCCTCCGTTTTCCCCGAAGGCAACGGCTTCAGAAGCCACGGCCTTCTTCACCATCGATGTCCTCCGCGTCAAACCCCCGACGTCTCTCGCCGCGCGTCACGACCAATACTTCCGGTCCCGATGCGAGACCTGAATGGCTCCGAACCGCGCCTCCAGCCGCTCGGCCAAGACCTCCGCCATCGCCACGGAGCGATGCCGGCCTCCCGTACAGCCCATGCCGATGACGAGCGTGCGCTTGCCTTCTCTCAAGTACAGCGGCGCCAAAAAGCCGACGAGGTCCTCTGCCTTTTCCAAAAACGCGCGCGTCTCGGGAAACGACAGCACAAATTCCCGAAGCGCCGGTACCGTCCCGTCGAGCTCCTTATACGCCTCGATATAGTAAGGGTTTTGGACGAAGCGCACGTCAAACACCAGATCCGCGTCCAATAGGATGCCATGCTTGAAGCCAAAGGACACCACGGAGATGGACAGGGTCGGATGGACCCCTTCCGGCAAGAACAGCTGGTCGATGACCTCTTTGAGTTGCCCCAGCGTGAGGCGGGACGTGTCCACTACCTCATCGGCCGCCAGCCGCAAGTTGGCCAGGATGACCTTCTCGCGCTGGATGCCGTCGAAGATGTTGCCCGCTTTGTCCATGGGATGCGGTCGGCGCAGTTCCTTATAACGCCGCACCAAGGCTTCGTCCGAAGCCGTCAAAAACAGCATCGTCACCTGCAAGTCATCGCGCTTCTTGAGCTTCTCCACAGTCGACAGCAAGTCGTCGAAGAACTCTCCGCCGCGGATGTCCACCCC
Organism: Peptoniphilaceae bacterium; assembly: GCA_028726605.1. Lineage (GTDB taxonomy): Bacteria > Bacillota > Clostridia > Tissierellales > Peptoniphilaceae > Murdochiella. The sequence continues at coordinate 3,572 of JAQYPV010000023.1, forward strand.
GAGCGCCACGCTCGAGAGCGTCTGGCGCGTGGACTCCGCCAAGTCGAGGAAGTTGGGAATGAGCTGCGGAGGCAAATTGTCCATGCAGTAATAGCCCATGTCCTCGAAAAGATGCAGCACGGAACTCTTCCCTGCGCCGCTCATCCCCGTCACGATGACAATTCGCATGATCTCTCCCTCTCCCGCTCAGCCGCCTCAAAGAACCGCTACGTCCCAAACCGTCTCAGCCCGAGCCCGCCCAGTCCAAACCGTTTCAGCCCAAACCTGTCTCAGTCCAAGCCCACCTCAGTCCTCGCCGATGATGCGGACCTCCGTCTCCAACGTCACCCCGAATTGCGCCTTCACGCTCTCCTGCACGTGGCGAATGACGTGCAGCACGTCCGACGCCGTGGCCTTCCCATTGTTCACCACAAATCCGCAGTGCTTCTCCGACACCTGCGCGTCGTGATAGCCATAGCCTCGAAGCCCCGCGTCCTCGATGAGTTTGCCCGCAAAATAGCCCGTGGGCCGCTTGAACGTCGACCCCGCCGAGAACTTGTCCAGCGGCTGCTTCGTCGCCCGCCGCGTGGCGTAGTCCTGATAGCGCGCCATGATGGCCTCCGGCGCGTCTTGTTTCAGATCAAAGGTGATCTCCGTCACCACCATGTCCTCGCTGAGCATCCGGCTCGTGCGATACCCCATGTCCATCTCGTCGATGGTGAGCGTGACGAGCCGATTGTCTCGGTCAATGGCGCGAATGGACGTCACCACGTCCTTCATTTCCCGTCCGTACGCCCCAGCGTTCATGATGACGCCGCCGCCCACACTGCCGGGAATGCCAGAGAGCTCCTCCATGCCCGTGAGTCCCGCCTTAAACCCCTTCTGCGAGACGATGGACAGCATCGCCCCCGCTTGGGCGATGATGCGGTTGCCGCGCACCTCGACGTCCGCCAGCTTGCTTCCCATCTTGAGCACGACGCCGCGAATGCCACCATCGCGCACCAATAGGTTCGAGCCGTTGCCCATGACCGTAAACGGAATGGCATTGTTCCGCAAGAAGCGCACGGTCCGCAGCGCCTCCTTCTCCGAGGTCACCTCGATCAAAACGTCGCACGGGCCACCCACGTGAAAGGTCGTCAGCGTGGACATGTCGACGTTTTCTCTCACGATGCCATAGGCGCCGGAACACAGCTCCGCTCGCTTTATTTCATCCATGCCTTCCCCCTCATGTTCCATTACTCATTCTTGGTACCCATTTTCCCACAGGAGCGCGCCTTGTGTGAAACAAATCGCACAGCGCGCTTTCTCAAAAGGAAATGAAAAGAACGACCGCCAAACCCTTGACGGTCGTTCTCACGTAGCGCGCTCTGCGCCTTATCGATGCGGTAAGCGCGTCGATTAGTATTCCATGTTGGCCATGCGCACGTAGTTCGCGTAGCGCTCTTTGGCTGCGCGCTCCGCCTCGGCGTACAATTCCGCCGCTTCCTCCGGGAAGTTGCGCTTCAGAGACGAGTAACGCACCTCGCCCATCAGGAATTCCTGGAAGTCGCCCGTGGGCTCCTTCGAATCCAGCGTGAACGGATTCTTGCCTTCCTCGGCCAGCATCGGGTTGTAACGCCACAGATGCCAGTAACCGGCTTCAACCGCCTGCTTCTCGCGGAATTGGCTCTTGCCCATGCCGATGCGGATGCCGTGGTTGATGCACGGGGCATACGCGATGATGAGCGACGGTCCCTTGTAGGCTTCCGCCTCACGCAGCGCCTTGATCGTCTGGTTCTGGTTGGCGCCCATGGCGATCTGCGCGACGTAGACGTAGCCGTAGGTCGACTGCATCAACCCGAGGTCTTTCGACTGGACGCGCTTGCCGGCCGCCGCGAATTGCGCCACCGCTGCCAGCGGGGTCGCCTTCGACGCCTGACCGCCCGTGTTGGAGTACACCTCGGTGTTCATGACCAAAATGTTGACGTCCTTGCCAGACGCCAGGACGTGGTCCAGACCGCCGTATCCGATGTCGTATGCCCAACCGTCGCCGCCGAAGATCCACTGCGACTTCTTGACCATGTAGTCTTTCAAATCCAGGATGTCGTCCAACAGCTGTTGCGCGGCGGCGTCATCCACTTTTTCGTCTTGTGCGTTCAGAATGTCCGCCGTGGCCGCCTTCGACGCCTTGTAGTCATCCTTGCCGTCGATCCACGCTTCAAAGCGCTCATTCCACGCGCTGTTGAGGCCCAGTTCCAAGAAGGCGTTCATCTTGGTCTCGATGAGCGCGCGGTTGGACTCTGCGGCCAGCAGCATGCCGTAGCCGTATTCCGCGGCGTCTTCGAACAGTGAGTTGCCCCACGTCGGGCCACAGCCCTCGGCGTTCACCGTGTACGGCGTCGACGGCGCCGACGCGCCCCAGATGGACGAGCAGCCCGTCGCGTTGGCGATGAGCATGTGGTCACCGAAGAGTTGCGTCACGAGCTTGGCGTACGGCGTCTCACCGCAGCCTGCGCACGCGCCCGAGAATTCGAGGAGCGGCTTCTGGAACTGCGAGTTCTTCACCGAATCCGCCGGCAGCAGGTCTTCCTTGTAGCCCACGACGTCGTTGGCGTAATCCCACAGACCCTTTTGCTGTTCGAGCTGTTCTTCGAACGGCTTCATGATGAGGGCCTTTTCCTTTGCCGGGCAGACATCCGCGCAGTTGCCGCAACCCGTGCAGTCCAGCTGCGAGACTTGGATGCGGAACTGATAGCCCTGCAGGCCTTTTCCGATGGCCGGCTTGGTCTCAAACCCTTCCGGCTTGTTGGCGGCTTCTTCTTCGGTCAGCAGGAACGGACGAATGACTGCATGTGGACAGACGTACGAGCACTGGTTGCACTGGATGCAGTTGTCGATCTGCCACTCCGGCGTGTAGAGCGCGATGCCACGCTTCTCGAATGCCGAGGTGCTGACGTCCCAATGGCCGTCCGCGCGATCCACAAAGGCCGAGACCGGCAGGTCGTCGCCTTCGTTCCGGAGCATCGGGCGCACGACGTTCTGGAAGAATTCCGGCGTGCCTTCCAGGTCGACCACCTCGTCTTCCGCGTTCGCCCACTCGGCCGGAATGGCGACTTTGTGCACGTTTTCGATGCCGGCGTCGACGGCCTTGTAGTTCATGGCCACGACGTCATCGCCCTTGTGACCATAGGACTTCACGATGGAGTCCTTCAAATGCGCCACGGCTTCGTCAATCGGCAGCACCTTCGAGAGGTTGAAGAACGCCGACTGGATGATCATGTTCGTGCGGCTGCCCAACCCCAGGTCGTATGCGATCTGCGAGGCGTTGATGGTGTAGAACTGAATGTCGTTTTGGGCGAGGTAGCGCTTCATGGAACCCGGCAAGTGCTCGTCGAGTTCGCTCTCGTCCCACGTGCAGTTGAGCATGAACACGCCGCCCTTTTTGAGGCCGCGCAACAGATCGTACTGATGCACGTACGCCTGCTTCGAGCAGGAGACGAAGTCTGCCTCATCCAATAAGTAGGTGGAGCGAATAGGCTTCTTGCCAAAGCGCAAGTGCGAGATGGTCAGGCCGCCGGACTTCTTGGAATCGTAGAAGAAATAGCCCTGCGCGTTCTGATCCGTGTTGTCGCCGATGATCTTGATGGCCTGCTTGTTCGCGCCGACCGTGCCGTCCGAACCGAAGCCCCAGAACTTGCAGCGCGTGGTGCCTTCATCCTGAATGTGCAGCACTTCGCTCTGATCCAGCGAGAGATTCGTCACATCGTCTTCGATGCCGATGGTGAAGTTGTTCTTCGGCTCGTCCTGTTCCAAGTTGCGGAAAACCGCCAACAGGTGCGTCGGCGTGGTGTCCTTGGAACCCAGACCGTAGCGGCCGCCCACGACCTTCGGGCGACGCTCATCCTCGTACAGCGCGGACTGCACGTCCATGTACAGCGGCTCGCCCAATGCGCCCTTTTCCTTCGTGCGATCCAAGACGGCGATCTTCTTCACCGTCTTCGGCAGCGCTTCGAGGAAGTGCTTCTTGCTGAACGGACGGTACAGGCGCACCTTGACCATGCCGATCTTCTTGCCGGCCGCACGCTCCACGTCGATGACTTCTTCCATGGCCTCGCATGCTGAACCCATGAGCACCACGACGTTCTCAGCCTCCGGATCGCCGTAGTAGTCAAAAAGATGATACGAACGCCCCGTCTTTTCGGAGACCTTCGCCATGTACTTTTCCACGATGGGAATGATGTCCTCGTAGGACTTGTTGGACGCCTCGGTGTTCTGGAAGAAGATGTCCGGCGACTGCGACGTGCCCATCGTCTTCGGACGATTCGGGTTCATCGAGTTGTTGCGGAAGCGCTTCACCGCCTCGAAGTCCACCATCTCTTTGAGGTCGTCGAAGTCCCAGACGGCCACTTTATTGATCTCGTGCGACGTGCGGAAGCCGTCAAAGAAATGCACGAACGGCAGCGACCCTTCGATGGCCGAAAGGTGCGCCACGGCGCCCAGATCCATGACTTCCTGAACAGAGCTGGAGCAGAGGAAAGCAAATCCCGTCATGCGCGCGGCGTTGATGTCCGAATGGTCGCCGTAAATAGAGAGCGCATGCGTCGCCACGGCGCGCGCCGCCACGTGGAATACGCCCGGCAGGCCCTCGCCCGCGATCTTGTACATGTTCGGGATCATGAGGAGCAGACCCTGGGATGCGGTGTACGTCGTCGTCAGCGCGCCTGCGGCGAGCGAGCCGTGCGTCGCACCAGCTGCGCCGGCTTCGGACTGCATTTCCACCACGTGAACCGGCTTGCCGAAGATGTTCTTCATGCCATTTGCCGCCCAAGTATCCACATGCTCCGGCATCGGTGATGACGGCGTGATGGGATAGATGGTGGCGACTTCCGAGAACGCGTAAGAGACATACGCGGCGGCTTCGTTACCATCCATTGTTTTGAATTTTTGCGCCATAGCTTCTCCTTGCTTTCTAATTTCCTTCCCCGCGCGAAAACCTTCCGCGCAACGGATGAGGCCCGTCTGTTCGTTTACGAGAACCTGTCCCTCCAAAAGTATAGAATACCGCCCGAAACTCGTCAATGTGAGGCGGCTAGCGCAGACCTTGTTCCCGGGCCTTGCGGTTGGCTTCGTCGATGAGCTTCTGATTGAGCGTGATGGCCGCATTGTAGCCCATGCGCTTCAGGCGGTTGTTGCGCACCGCCACTTCGATGATCATAGCGAGGTTACGCCCCGGCTTCACAGGCACTGTGATGGACGGCAAGCTCACGCCCAAGATCTCCGTGTAGTCGTCGGTGATGCCCAGCCGGTCGTACTCCTTGTCGTCCTGCCAGTCCTCCAGTTGGATCACCAGTTCAATGGTCGCGGACTCCTTCACCGAGCCGGAGCCGTACAGGCGACGCACATCCAAGATGCCGATGCCGCGGATCTCCATGTAGTGGCGGATGTTTTCGGGCGCTTCCCCCACCAGGTGGTCGTCGATGCGCTTGATGTCCACGACGTCGTCCGCCACGAGGCGATGGCCGCGGATCAAGAGGTCGAGCCCCGTCTCGGACTTGCCGACCGCGCTCTTGCCCAAAATGAGCACTCCGGAGCCGAAGACGTCCATCAGCCCCGCGTGCATCGTGGTCTGCGGCGCCATCATCTGCTCCAACACCTCGCTCATCTGCGCGATGAAGCGCGTGGTCACCATCGGCGTGCGCAAGACGGTCTTGTCGTAGTAGTCCGCGAGGTCCAAGATGTCCCGCGTGATGGCCTGATTGTAGGAGTAGACGAGCGCCGGGATGGGATACGAGAAAAAGCCCCGAAAGCGCTCATAGCGCAGGCCCGGTTCCATCTGCATGTAGTAGATGTACTCGACGCGGCCGATGATCTGCACGCGATTCCACGGGAAGTTCTCCGTAAAACCGGCCAGCTGCAAGCCCGGTCGGTTGACGTCCGCGCCGTTTAACACGATGTTTTCGTAATCTGAAGACTTCGAGACGATCTCCAGCCCCATGGTGTCCACCAGTTGTGAGAGTTTCACCGTATTGCGATGTGCTTCCATGTTCCCTCCTTTCTATTCTTTGTGGTTTTCGGGCGTTTTGTGCGACGCGGGCGCGTTTCCGGGTTCCGGTTCCGCCCCCTCCGGGTGAAAGTGCGTCCACACCGCCATGGCGCTCGCCTGGGTCATGCCGGGCACGTGCCGCAGCGTCTCGATGTCGGCATCGCGAACGGCGGCCACGGACCCCAGCGTCCGCAGCAGGGCCTGGCGTCGCGCCGGCCCGATGCCCTTGATTTCATCCAATTCTGAACGCGTCATCGCCTGCGTGCGCAGTTTTCGATGGTATTCGATGGCGAAGCGATGCACCTCTTCCTGCACCGCGTATAAGTACTTGTAGAGGGGCGAGCGCGGGTTGAGCTCGCGTTCCACGTTCCGGTAGAGCAGCGCGCGCGTCACGTGCTTGTCGTCTTTCACGAGGCCCGCCACGGGAATGGAAAGTCCCCGTTCGCGGAGCACGGCTTCCGCCACGCCCACCTGCCCCTTGCCGCCGTCCATCAGGATGACGTCCGGAAAGACCTCAAAGCCCGACGTCTTTCCCTCAGCCCGGTCTTTCAGGCCGTGGTCGAAGCGCCGCTCAAGCATCTCGCGCTGTGAGGCGTACTCGTTGGGGCCGTCCACCGTGCGGATTTTGAACTTGCGGTAGAGTTGGGGCCGCTTGCGTTCGCGCTCGTAGACGATCATGGAGCCCACGTTCTGGACCCCGGAGATGTTGGAGATGTCGTAGGCTTCCACGCGCACGATGGGCTTCTGGATGATCTCTTCGAGCGCGCTGATGCCGCGATCCTTGTTGCGCTCTTTGCGGTCTTCGCGTTTTTCCGCTTTTTCGAGCGCTTCTGCGGCGTTGGCCTCGGCTTTCAGGAGCAAAGCGTGTTTGTCTCCGCGCCGAGGCACGCGCAGTGTCACGCGCTGGCCCCGCTTTTCTTCCAGAAACGCCGTAATCGCATCGGCGTCGTCGGGCATGGCGTCCAGCAGGATCTCGCCGGGGATGTACGGCGCTTCCCAGTAGAATTGCTTCACGAACGAAGACAGAATGGCCGGCGCCTCTTCGCCGACGGCCTCCTCCATCGCGAAACTCTCGCGGTCCACGATGCGCCCGCCGCGCACGAAGAAGACCTGCATGGTCACCTGAGAGACGCCCCTCGCCATGGCGATGACGTCCGCATCCTTGCCATCGGTGAAGGTGACTTTTTGTTTTTCCTGGAGTGCATCCAGGTTACGCAAGTCGTCCCGAAAACGAGCCGCTTTTTCAAATTCGAGCGCTTCGGCGGCTTCCTGCATCTGCGCCGTCAGGGCCTCTCGCAGCGGCTTGTCCTTACCGCGCAGCACGTCGGCCGCCTGTTCCAGCCGACGCAGATAGGCCGCCTCATCCGCCATCCCCACGCAGGGCGCGGGACAGTAGCCCAGGTCGTATTGCAGGCAGGGGCGCGAGAGCCTCTGCCCGCGGTCGAAGTCCAGCTTGCACGTGCGGATTCCAAAAAGCCGCTGCATGAGCCGAATGGTATCGTTCACGGCGTAGGCGTTCGGAAAGGGGCCGAAGGTCATGAGCGCGTGGGGACTCGCGTGCCGGACTTTCAAAAGCCGGGGAAAGGACTCGCGTGGCGCCTCGATGTAGGGGTACTGCTTGTCGTCGCGCAACAGGATGTTGTACTTGGGACGATGCTCCTTGATGAAGTTGGACTCCAGCACCAGCGCTTCCACCTCGTTGTCCACGACGATGTACTCAAAGCGCTCCACGTGCTCGACCATGGCGAGCACTTTCGGACTCTTGCCGTGCGTCGAAGGCGTGAAATACGAGCGCACGCGCCGCCGCAAGTTCACGGCCTTCCCGACGTAGATGATGGTGTCATCGGCATCGCGCATGAGGTAGACGCCGGGCTTCTCCGGCACTTCCCGCAGCGCGTCACGAAAATCCTTCACGGCAGGCTCAGTGGCGTTCCAGCGGTTTGCACCGCGCCGCCAGGTAGTTCAAGTCCTCACCGTCCAAATGCGGGGAGAGTTTTTCGAAGCAGGTCTCGTTATAGGAGTTGAGCCAATCGAGTTCCGCGTCGGTGAGCATCCGGACATCCACGGGGCGGGTGTCGATGGGCACCCACGTGAGGCACTCGAAGCCGTACCAGGTGCCGTATTCGTTTTCGCCGCGTTCCTCCACGAGCGTGATGGACTCGATGCGGATGCCATGCGAGTTCTCGATGTAGAGGCCCGGTTCCATGGAGGTCACCATGCCGGGGGCGAGTTCCACCAGCGCGCCGGCGACGGGGCGTTCCGTAAAGGTCTGCGGCCCTTCGTGCACGGAGAGGATGTGGCCCACGCCGTGTCCCAGACCGTGGAAGAAGCGCTTCTTCGCCGCAAACAGCGGCGCCATGGCGACCGCGCCCACATAAGCGCCCGTCGTATTCTTGGGGAATTGCGCCGTCATGCCGGCGATGTGCGACTTCAGAACCAGCGTGTAGTCTTCGCGCTCTTCGTCGCTCACCGGGCCCATCGCCACCGTGCGCGTGATATCGGTGGTGCCTTCGAGGTAGTGGCCGCCGCTGTCCACCAGGAGCAGCCCCCGCGCCTCGATGGTCTTGGGCGCGTCCGCGTCCATCGGATCGTAGTGCACGATGGCGGCGTTGGATCCGTAGCCCACGATGGCGGCGAAACTGTCCTCGAGGAAGTGTTCGCCCTCGGTGCGGAATTCGTGGAGTTTGCGCACGGCGGAGCGCTCGTTGACGCCGCCGGTCTGTGCGCCGGTCTCCACCCAGTTGAAGAAGCGCACCAGGGCGCACCCGTCTTTGATGAAGGCCTCGCGCATGTTTTGGATCTCCGTCTCGTTTTTGATGGCCTTCATGAGGGACGTGAGGTTGGTGCCGTATTGGATTTTGACGTTGTCGTTGAGCGCGCGGAAGAGCGTGATGCTCGTGGCATCGGCGTCTAAGTAGACGACTTTCTGTCCGGCGACCTCCGCCAGCTGGTCGCCCACGGCGTCGTACGGGCGCAGCGTCACGTCGGCCGCCGCCAGCGCGCGCTGCACTTCCTCTGTGACTTTGGACGGTTGAATGAAGAGCGTGGCCTCGTCCGCGGAGATGAGCGCATAGCTCAGGACGACGGGTGTGTCTTCGACGTCGTCGCCGCGGAGGTTGAACAGATAGCACACGTCCTCCAGTGCGCTGATGAAGGTGTAGTCACACTCGCGCTCCCGCATCATGAAGCGCAACACGCGCAGTTTTTCTGCCACCGATTGGCCCGCGTAGGTCTCGGACAAGACGTACGCCGGGTGGCCCGGAAGGTGCGGGCGATCGGTCCAAATGTCGGACACGTAGTCCACGTCCGTGATGAGCGCGCGCGTGCCCATGGCCTTCGCCAGTTCTCGATAGCGATGCACCGAGAAGCACAGGCCGTCGAATCCGATCTTGCCGAACGGCGATACCTTGTCCCGCAAGAAGTCCTCCATGGTCTGGTCCACGCCCATGCGATAGAGGGTGATGCCGGTGCCCTTCAGCTGATTCTCGGCCTGGAGAAAATAACGGGAGTCCGTCCAAAGCCCCGCTTCCCGCCGCGTGATGACGAGCGTGCCGGCCGATCCGGTGAAGCCGGACATGAACTCCCTCGTTTTATAGTAGTCGGGCACGTACTCCGACTGGTGTGGGTCGGCCGTCGGAACGATGTAGGCTTCGATGTCCCGCGCCCCCATGTGTTGTCGTAGTGCCGCAATGCGTTCCTGAATTTTCATGACTCCTCCTTTTAAACGTTAAACCGAAAGTGAACGATGTCGCCGTCCTGCATGATGTAGTCCTTGCCTTCCAACCGCAACTTGCCGGCATCGCGAATGGCGCTGACGGAGCCCATCGCCACCCAGTCGTCGTACGAGAAGATCTCCGCGCGAATGAAGCCGCGTTGAATGTCCGTGTGGATCTTGCCGGCCGCCTCCCAGGCGCTCGTGCCCTTGGCGATGGTCCACGCGCGCGTCTCGTCGGCGCCCGTGGTCAAGAAGGACATCAGCCCGAGGAGGTCGTACGACGCCACCACGAGGCGATCCAAGCCGGAGCTCTCCAGCCCCAGCATCTCCAGAAACTCCCGCTTTTCGGCGTCGTCCAGCGAAGCGATCTCCGCCTCGGCCTTCGCGGAGATGACCACGACCGGCGCCTTCTCCTCTGCGGCAAAGTCCCGTACGCGCGCCACGTTGGCGTTGCCCGCGCCGTCATCGGCCACGTCGCTTTCGTCTACATTGGCCACGTAGATGATGGGCTTCACGCTCAAGAGTTGGTACGAGCGCAGGAATTTCTCCTCTTCCTCCGTCAACGTCAAGACGCGTGCCGAGCGTCCCTCTTCCAAAACTGCTTTGATGCGCTGCAGCAAGTCCACTTCCGGGCGTACGCCCTTCTCCGCTTTTGCCTGCTTTTCTTTCTTGGCGAGGATGCGCTCAATTTGTTCCAAGTCGGACAAGATGAGTTCCAGATTGATGGTCTCGATGTCGCGCAGCGGGTCCACGCTGCCGTCCACGTGCGTCACGTTCTCATCCTCGAAGCAGCGCAACACTTCCACGATGGCCTCGCATTCGCGAATGTTGCCTAAAAACTTATTTCCCAGGCCTTCGCCCTTGCTGGCGCCACGCACCAGGCCGGCGATGTCGTAAAACTCAATGGTCGCCGGCACCTTCTTCTTGGACTCAAATTTTTCTGCTAACAAGTCCAGGCGCGGATCTGGCACTGCCACCAATCCCACATTGGGTTCGATGGTGTTAAACGGATAGTTCTCCGCCGGCACCCCCGCGTCCGTGATGGCGTTAAACAGCGTCGACTTTCCGACATTCGGTAGCCCCACAATGCCTAATTTCAATGGATCACTTCCCCTCTTTTGCTCTCTAGGTGTTTTAGACTTATGTCATCTCACCTTTGCTGCATTTTGTTTTTGTTCTCTTGCTCTCTTTGCATATTGCTGCGTTTTACTCTTGCATTGTCCTTACGTTTTGCTCTCGCGTTATCTTTACCATTCTACACCATTGCGCATGGCGAGAACGTCGTTTCAAAAATCGGAAGGTCGCTTGATTTTGCGGCAGGGATTCGGACGATCAACAGCGTCGCGCGGATGACTGACGAAGCAAAGCGACCACAGCATCGCGCGGATGACTGACGGAGCAAAGCGGTCGAAAGCATCGACCCTCCCGATGTCAAGAAAGTCTTTTTAATGTTAACGAAAAAACGCATTGTAATTTCTGATACTCGGTCGAGGCATCTAAAAACTCGACATGGCTCATTAGCCTCAAAAGGAAATCGTCGATTTATGATCCGTCGACGGTTTCGTATCGCGGCGAAGACAAAGATGGCGATGCATCGGTATGGGCAATTTTGCAAAAAGTATAATTGCGTACACCCGTTTCAAAATGGTGTGGGCAATATGAGAAAACGCGGGTTAGCGTCTATTTTTTCGGCCAAATAATAGACGGCTATTGAAAAAAGAAGCTGTTTGCGTATACGAAGGGTCCCAAATCGATACGCGTTTGAAAAGATAATTGACTTTGCGTACACGTCGACGCGACGCTTAAACAAGAAAAGTCGATTTGCCCCTACGAGATTTCAAAAGCTATACGGTAATGCGAAATAATGATATTTGCCCCTACATGACGTGCCGATTCGACTACATGACGTGCCGATTCGACGAAACTCACCGCTCCCCCTTCGGCAACTGCCAGTAAGGCCAACGCCGTAAAGGGTTGGTTTTCGATACCGGAGGCATAAGGAGCACAATGTGGGAACAGGTTATGTCTCGCTCCGGTGACAACAGCCTCCTCCCTCACCGAAGACGTCATCGTGTATCCCATTAGCACCATTTGATGGGCCTCGGAGTACGAACATTTGGACATACCCTCTCCGCAGGCTCGTACGACTTGGGCTCTCACGAAAAAAAACAAGCCCAATGACACGGCGTCTCGCCATATCATTGGGTTTGTTCGCGTCACTTCTTCCTGTAAGGCGTCGGCACATTTGACGGATCAGCGTCGCAGAGCAGATACGCCATTCTCGCGATCCACCATGTACTCCAACACCTCCGGACACATGACTGATCCGGCATTTCCGCCTCCAGCCATGTCATTGCTCCAATCCGCTCGTCGATGCCGGCAGCCGCCGGTGCCGGCACCTCGCCCCTCGTACGCTTCGCTCTTACTTGTCATACGTATAAACGCCGCGGCCGCACTTCTTGCCGACCCAGCCCGCCTGCACGTACTGCTTCAAGAGCGGGCACGGACGATACTTGGAGTCACCAAAGCCTTCATACATCACCGTCATGATGGCGAGGACCGTATCCAAGCCGATAAAGTCCGCCAATTCCAGCGGTCCCATCGGATGATTCGCGCCGTACTTCATGACCGTGTCGATGTCCTCCGCCGAACCCACGCCTTCGTAAAGCGTGTAGAACGCTTCGTTGATCATCGTGATGAGGATGCGGTTGAGCGCGAACGCCGGGAAATCCTTGATTTCCACCGGCAATTTGCCGATCTCTTCGGTCAAGCCCTTAATCGTATCGAACGTCTCTTGGCTGGTCGAAATGCCGCGGATGATCTCCACGAGTTTCATGACCGGCACCGGGTTCATGAAATGCATGCCGATGACCTTGTCCGGGCGTTTCGTCATGGCCGCAATCTTCGTGATGGGAAGCGACGACGTGTTCGACGCCAAAATGGTGCCTTCTTTGGCCGCTTCATCCAAGTCCTTGAAGATGCCACCCTTGATCTTCAGGTCTTCAATCGCCGCTTCGATGACCAAATCCGAATCCGCCGCGCCCTTCTTCATGTCGAGTTCCGGCACGATGTTTTCGAGCGTCTTGGCCTTCTCTTCCTCCGTCATGCGCCCCTTGGCGACGTTCTTCGTCAAGAGCTTCTCGATGAACTGGATGCGGTTGTCGATGAATTCCTGCTTGATGTCGTTCAAATACACCTTATGGCCGGCTTGCGCCATGACCTGCGCAATGCCGCCGCCCATCTGTCCGGCGCCGATGACCATGATATTTCCAATTGCCATAACCTCTCCTTTCGCGCGAGTGCCGTTTTCCCTTACAGTATAGTCCAAATTCACAGCCGCTCATCAGATCTTAAATCACCCGACCAACGGCCGTGCAACAGTCCTCTAAATCAATGGGCCGGCCTGTGTTCATGAGCGCCTGAATCGCTCAACCCGTTACCACTCACCGATTCTTAAAGTGCTTCTCCTTGCGCTTTTCCAAAAACGCCCCCATGCCTTCCTTGACGTCCTCAGTTGTGAACGTCTTCGCAAACGCCGCGACCTCCGTCTCAATGGCCTCCGCCATCGGCTGATCCGCCCCTTCATTCATAGCCTGTTTCGACAGCCGCACGGCGACCGGCGCGTTCTTCGCGATGTTGTTCGCGAGCTTCATCACAGCCGGCATGAGTTCCTCCACCGGAAATACCTTACTCACCAAGCCGATCCTGAGCGCCTCGTCCGCCTTGATATTGCGCGCCGAAAAGATGATCTCCCGCGCCGACGAACGCGAGCCGATGACGCGCATCAGCCGCTGCGTCCCGCCAAAGCCAGGCGTAATCCCCAGCCCCACTTCGGGCTGCCCGAAGACCGCATTTTCGCTGGCATAGCGGATGTCGCAAGCCATGGCCAGCTCATTGCCGCCGCCCAGCGCAAAGCCGTTCACTGCGGCGATGACCGGCAGCGGGAACGTCTCAATCTTGCGAAAGATGCGGTTGCCCTCGCGCCCGAACTCCTCCGCCTGTTGCTCATCGTACTGCGCCATGGCCGCGATATCCGCGCCCGCCACGAACGACTTATCACCGCTGCCCGTCAAGACCACCACGCGCGCCACCTCTTGGTCGATGGCGTCAAACGCCGCCTCCAAGTCGTGCAACACCTCCGGGTTCAACGCATTCATCGCCTTGGGCCGGTCGATGGTGACCACGCTGACCGCGCCCTCCGTCTCCAGTTTTACAAATGCCATACGCCCCTCCTCGGCCTATCGCTCGTTTATCTCCGACTCGCACGTTCGCCTGCACTCATATGCTCATTTGCCGATCTCCGAACGCCTGTTCGCGCCCGTTTCTGCTCGTCTCTTCGCCCGAACGTGCTTCGTCCAACGCTGATCCGCCTTTATCGCTTGTTCGATTGACGCCAAATACCCATTTCTTCAGCTTGCTGAATGAGTTCGTCGCGAAAATCCGGATGCGCGAGGTTCACCAGAGCCTCCGCGCGTTGCCACGTGCTCTTGCCCTTGAAGTTGTAAATGCCATACTCCGTAGCGATATAGTGGACCGCCGACCGCGGATCCGTCACGATCGTGCCCGGCTTAAACGACTGCACGATGTTGCTGGTGACATTGCCCTTCTTGTCCGTGTGCGTCGCATTCAGCGCGACGATGCTCTTGCCGCCGTTCGAACGGTACGCGCCGATGACGAAGTCCAGCTGGCCGCCCGTGCCAGAGATGTGACGGAACCCCGTCGACTCCGCCGACACCTGACCCATGAGGTCCACCTGAATGGCCGTGTTGATGGAGATGAAATTGTCGTGCGCCATGATGACCTTCGGGTCGTTCACGTAGTCCACCGATGCCGTGGCGATGGCGGGGTTGTGATCCACGTAGTCGTACATCTCCTGCGAGCCCGCGCCGAATGCGAAGACCTGTTTGCCGCGGTTGACCGTCTTGTACTTACCGGTGATCTTGCCGGCCTTCGCCATCTTGACCATGGAGTCCACGTACATCTCCGTGTGCACGCCCAAGTCGTGCAGATCCGAATCCACGATGCCCGCGCCCACGGCATCCGGCAGGCCGCCGATGCCGATCTGAATAGTGGCGCCGCTCGGGATCATCGGAATGATGAGATCCGCGATCTTCTTGTCCGTCTCCGACGGGGTGGAGTTGCCCATGACGTCCATGGGAGCATCCGACTTCACGACGGCGTCGACGTCGCGAATGTTCACCACGTCATCGAACAGGCCAAACGTGTGCGGAATGTTCGGGTTTTCCTCCAAAATGACGTACTTGGCGCGGCGCACCGTTTCCGTGGAATGCGATGCGCCCATGCCGAAGGAGAAGTTGCCGTTCTCGTCCATGGTCGACACGGCGAGCACCGCCACGTCGACGCGCTCCACCTCGTCTTCACGGCGATAGAAATACGGCAGTTCATAGAAGCGCATAGGAATGAAGAAAGCGTCGCCCTCCGCCGCACGCTTGCGCTCCGTGCCGCCAAAGTGCCACGAATTCATCGTGAACACCTTGCGCCCGACGCGCTCGTTGGCCTCGTAGATGGCCAGCGGATGGAAGACGAGCAACGCGCGAATGTTGATGTCCTCCAGTTCTTCGGCGCGCGCCGCAATGGCGCGATCCACAAGCGTCGGCACGGTGCTGGCATGACCGTAGTCAATCCAATCGCCAGATTTGACGACCTTGGCGGCTTCTTCCGGCGTCGTGAGCTTTTGCTCATATTCCTTGCGAAAATCCATAATCCCTTCTTTCTAGTCAATGGGCATTGAGTTGCCGGTCGAACCGACGTCACCTCTCATACGTTTACCTAATACCCACGTTTTAAGAGAAACTCTGCTCTTTTCTGCATCCTTTTCTCTCGGTCTTCCGCGCGATGCCACAGGGCGTCGGCCCCGCTCACGCCAGGAAGAAGGGGATGAAGATCAGCGAAACCGTTGTCATGAGCTTGATCAGAATGTTGATGGACGGGCCGGAGGTGTCTTTGAACGGATCACCCACCGTGTCTCCCGTGACGGCCGCTTTGTGCGCTTCCGACCCCTTGCCGCCGTGCTGACCGGATTCGATGTACTTCTTGGCGTTGTCCCACGCTCCGCCGGCGTTGGCCATCATGATGGCCAACAGCACGCCCGTGATGAGCGCGCCCACCAAGAGGCCGCCCAGCGCCTCCACGCCCAGGAATTTGCCCACCAGAAGAGGCGCCACCACGGCCAGGAGGCCCGGAATGACCATCTTCCTAAGCGAAGCCTTCGTGGAAATGTCGATGCAGCGGCTGTAGTCCGGCTGAGCCGTGTTGTCCATGATGCCCGGGTTCTCGCGGAACTGCCGCCGCACCTCCGCCACCATGGTATTGGCCGCGTCGCCCACGGCGTTCATCGTGAGCGCCGAGAACAAGAACGGCAACATCCCGCCGATGAACGCGCCGGCGATGACGCTGGGCTTCGTCATGTCGAGACCGCTGAGATTTGCCGTCTGCGTGTACGTCGCAAAGAGAGCCAGCGCGGTAAGCGCCGCCGAGCCGATGGCGAAGCCCTTGCCAATGGCGGCCGTGGTGTTGCCCACGGAGTCCAGTTTATCCGTGATGGCACGCACGTCCTCCGGCAGGTGCGTCATCTCCGCAATACCGCCGGCATTGTCCGCCACGGGGCCGTAGGCGTCCACGGCAATCGTCATCGCGCAAGTGGAGAGCATGCCGAGCGCCGCCAAGGCGATAGCGTACAGGCCTGCCGACGCGCCCATCTGCACCATCGAGGCGAAGGAAATCAAAATGCCCGCAGCAATCAGGACAATGGGCACCGCCGTGGAATTCATGCCCACGGAGAGTCCGGCGATGATGTTGGTGGCGGAACCGGTCTGCGATTCGGCCGCAATCTTGCGCACAAAGGGAAAGCTGTCCGACGTGTAGAATTCAGTGACTTTGGAGATGCCGAGCCCCACCACGATGCCGGAAAGCACCGGGATGAACGGCCGCACCTCGCCGAAGATGAGAAAACTGAACAAGAGCGCCGTCACCAAGAGGATGACGGATGAGATGAGCGTGCCCATGTTGAGCGAGCGCTGCGGGTGGGACGAACCGCGCACGGACTGAATGCCCAGGATGGCCGCGAGCAATCCGCAGAAGACCAGCGCGAAGGCGTACTGCACACCCTGCTCGGCGAAGGCCAACACGCCCAAGGTGAGGGCCGAGAGAATGGCGCCCACATACGATTCGAAGAGATCCGCGCCCATGCCGGCCACGTCGCCCACGTTGTCGCCCACATTGTCCGCGATGACGGCGGGATTGCGCGGGTCGTCTTCCGGAATGCCCACTTCGACTTTGCCCACCAAATCGGCGCCCACATCGGCCGCCTTGGTGTAGATTCCGCCGCCCACGCGCGCGAAGAGCGCCACGAACGAGGCCCCCAGGCTAAAGCCCATCACAATGGACGGATCCCTGAAGATGAGATAAAACGCGCTCACGCCGATGGCGCCCAATCCCACCACGACGAGGCCCATGACCGAGCCGCTGAAGAACGCCACGCGCAGCGCTTCGTTGATGCCCTTCGTGGCCGCCGCATTGGTGGTGCGCACATTGGCCAGCGTCGCCGCGTTCATCCCGACGAGGCCCGCCGCCATGGAGCACAGCGCCCCGAACAAAAAGCAGGCCGCCGTGGGCCACGACTTCAGACCGAATCCGATCAACAGAAAGACGACGATCATAAAGACGAAAATGATGGCGTATTCGCGCTTCAAAAACGCGAAAGCGCCTTCCCGGTTGAGTCCCGCAATGCGCGTCATCTCCCGGCTTCCGGAGGGCAGACGGCGAATGGCATCCAGCTTCAACAGCGCCAGTGCAATCGCCGACACGCCCATGATAATGGCAATGATGGCAAGTATAAACATGCTTTCCTCCTCTGTTTTGATGTCCGCACTCCGCAGGCGTCTACTTATTAAGAACATTATAGACTATGCGCGGGAAAACGTGAACTCTTCTCCGCCAAATTCCCGACTTGAACCGTCGCCTTTTTCTCTCTATAATGGCAACGAATTGGGTTCGCAGAGAGAGGCCCTCGCCTCAGAAAAGGAGCTTTTATGATTAAAGAATTCAAGGAATTCATCTCGCAAGGCAGCGTGCTCGACACCGCCGTCGGCATCATCATCGGCGCCGCCTTCAAAGCCATTATCGATTCCTTTATCGCTGACCTCATCACCCCGCTGTTGAACGTCTTCCTGGGCAACATCAACTTCAAGGATTGGGTCGTCACCGTCGGTCCGATCAACTTCGCCGTGGGCAACTTCATCAACAACGTGTTGTCCTTCCTCGTCATCGGCTTCGTGATGTTCCTCCTCGTCAAAGCCGCCAACAAAATGCGCAAACAAAAAGCGGCGACGACGAAAACCTGCCCGCATTGCCAGACAGAAATTCCCATCGGCGCCACTCGTTGCCCGCACTGCACCTCAGAACTCGCTTAATTGCATGAACCCAGTTCCACGCCGCCACGCGGCGTTTTTTTATGCCTTCGGCACGGCCCCTCCCTTGAGACCCGCGCCCTTCTTGGCCAGTTGATCGGCCTCTTCGTTGTACGTCTCTCCCGTATGCGCCGCCAC
This sequence comes from Peptoniphilaceae bacterium, assembly GCA_028726605.1. Taxonomy (GTDB): domain Bacteria; phylum Bacillota; class Clostridia; order Tissierellales; family Peptoniphilaceae; genus Murdochiella. The sequence continues at coordinate 21,855 of JAQYPV010000023.1, forward strand.
CTTCACAAAGTGCAGGTGCAGCGCCTCCTGCATCTTCTCGGCGTAGGCCTTGTACTGCTGAGTCATGGGCAGCTTCGCCTTCCACTCACCGAGCGCCCAGTGACGCACCCCGGCGTAATCGTGGTAGATCCAAAGCTCCTCAATCCCCCGCGCCTTCGCGAGTTTCATCACCTGCATGGCCGCCAGGACCTCCCCCGCCACGTTGCGATGCCGTGCGTAGGGGCCACTGCCGTGGCCGGAGAACGTCTCCTTTCCCGCAGCGGAAAAGTAGACGATCCCATAGCCGAAGATCCGGGTCTTGACGTTGTACGAGCCGTCCACGTAGGCGACGGCTGTGTTCTCGGGCAGCGCATCCACCGCAGGGGGCTTCATCACACGTTCTCCCAGCCCGCGGGCGGCGTCGCCGGCGCATTGCCGTCATCGCCCTCATAGGCCTCCACGGCCTCTGCTTCCGCTTCCTGCTTCTGCGCCACCTCTTCGAGCTTCTGACGTTTGTGCTTTCTGGCGTTCTGGTACTTGAGCTCGTCAGTGATCTCGCGCGCCAGTTCTTCCACGTCCTTGCGCGCCCAATACGTCACCGCGCCCGGGCCCACGTTGAAGACACCGAAGCCTTCCTCGTCGATGGTGATCTCTTCTGGATTCTTGCCCGAGTAGTCGACGTAGACCTGGCCCGCCTCCTGCTCGCCCACGAACATGCGCTGGGAGTCCACGTCCCCGGTGGAGACCAGAACGGCCAGCGGATACGGATGCTTCTCCGAACCGCGACGCACCCAGCCCCACTTCGTCGGCGTCTCCCGGTACTCGTCCTGATCGCCATACGCAAAGTTCATGCGCGCGAACATCAGCCGCTCCAGCTGGTCCTGAATGCCCGGATAATCCACCGTCGGAATGCCGTAGTAGTCCCCGGCAAAGAGGCACGGATAGCCCTGACCGCGCAGCAAAATGAACGCATAGGCGATTTCCTTAAACCACGGCTCCACCCAGCTCTCCAGCGACTGTCCCGGCTGCGAGTCGTGATTGTCCACGAACGTCACCGCCGCCAAGTCGTTGGCCGCCACCAGTGTGCCGTCGAAAATCTGACGGATGTCGTAGTTCGGGTTCTTGGACGCCTCCACGAAGTTGAAGTGCAACGGTACGTCGAAGAGGTCCACATTGTAGTCCGTCTCGTAGAGATAGTGGTTCATGCGGCTCTCGTCGTCGTTCCAGTACTCGCCGACAAAGTAGAAATCCGGACGGTACTGCAGAATGAAATTCGACAGGTGGTCGATGAAGCCCGCGTCGATGTGCTTCAGCGCGTCGTAGCGGAAGCCGTCGTAGCCGATGGAGTCGATCATGAAGTACGCCACGTTGGTGAGCTCCCGGATGACGTCCGGATGCTTGTGGTCGATGTCCGCGTTCATCAAGTAGTCGAAGTTGCCCTTCTCGGTGTCCGTGGAATCCGACCAGTACTTGCCATCGCCCATGATGCGGTAGATGGCGTTCGTGCCGGTGCGCTGGTCGAAGTCGATGCCGGTGAAGTGGTTGAAGTTCCAGACAAAATCTGAATACATCCCCTTGCGGCCCGGGAAGGTGAACTTGGTCCAGCCTTCGATGTCGTGGGGTTCGCTCACGTCCTTGGTGCGGTCGTTCTGATCCACCATGGTGGCCATGAAGACCTCAGACTCGTCCGCGCCGCCTTTGTGGTTGAAGACCATGTCCGCCAACACGTCGATGCCGTTTTCGTGCATCACTTTGATGCAGGCCTCCAGCTCCTCACGCGTGCCGTACTTGGTGCGCACCGTGCCCTTCTGGTCAAACTCGCCCAGATCCCAGTAGTCGTAGTTGCCGTAGCCCACGTCCTGATCCGACGTGCCCTTGCCCGCCGGCGGCATCCAGATGGCCGTCACCCCCATCTTCGCCAGGCGCGGCACCGCCTCGGCAAGCGTATTGTAAAACGAGCCGTCCGCCGGGTAGTCCCAGTCAAATGACTGCAACATTACGCCATTGATAATCATGAAATGTCCTTTCTGCTTCCCCGGCATCGACGTCCAATGCCCTCAAGTCCACCCAGTATATCATGGCCACCGGGCGAGGGGCGTTCCTTTCGTGTAAAATTCTTGACGGACGCGCCGCGGTGGCGTATCCTTTACAAGATTGAGATGTCAAGCGACAGGCAATAGGAAAAGAGGTCAATATGGCGAAGAGCCGATGGATTCATGGCACTGTGTTCACCCACGACGGCTTCTCTTTGATGGATTTGACCGTTGAAGACGGCATCGTCACCGCACTCTCCCCTTCCTCTTCTCCTCTGGTTTCTCCTTCTGACAACGAGACAATCGTCGATTGTCACGGCATGACTCTTTTTCCCGGTTTCGTGGATTTGCACGTGCATTTCCGCGAGCCGGGTTTTTCGTATAAGGAGACCATCGAGACGGGGACGCGCGCCGCGGCGCATGGCGGGTACACGGTCTGCTGCACCATGCCCAACTTAAAACCCGTTTCGGATTCGCCTGCGCATCTGGAAACGCAGCGCGCTCTCATACGGGAGACGGCGTTGGTGCACGTGCTCCCCTACGGGGCCATTTCGGTGGACGAAAAAGGCAAAGTGCTGACAGACTTTGAAGCGCTCGCCCCCTATGTCGTCGGGTTTTCGGACGACGGTGTGGGCGTGGCCGATGCCGCCGTCATGCGAGAGGCCATGCAGCGCGCCCGCGCGGTGGGAAAGCCCATCGTGGCGCACGCGGAAGATCTGAGCCTCGTGAGCGGCGGCGTCATCCACGACGGCGCGTACGCGGCGGCGCATCACCACAAGGGAAACCCCTCGGCGAGCGAGTGGACCCAGGTCGAACGCGACCTCCGACTGGTGAAAGAGACCGGCGCGCGCTACCACATCTGCCACATCTCGACGAAGGAGTCCGTCGCCCTCTTGAGAAAGGCGAAGGCGGACGACCTGCCCGTGAGCGGCGAAACGGCCCCGCACTACCTGACACTCACGGACGCCGACCTCCAAGAGGACGGGCGCTTCAAGATGAACCCGCCCGTGCGCGAGGCAACGGACCGGGAGGCGCTCATTGCAGCGCTGGCCGACGGAACGCTCGTCGCGGTGGCCACGGACCACGCGCCGCACGCGGCGGAAGAAAAGGCCAAGGGGCTGGACCACAGCGCCAACGGCATCGTGGGGCTGGAGACGGCCTTTTCCGTGCTCTACACGACGCTCGTGCGCACGGGGAAACTCCCGCTCGAACGGCTGATCGACGCCATGGCCCTCGCCCCGCGCGAGGCGCTCGCGCTCGATGCGGTCCAGGAGGCGCGGCCGGGACGGGGCATCGGCCACGGCATCGCCGTCGGGGAGCCGGCGGATTTCTCGGTCTGGGATTTGGACGCCACGTGGCGTGTCCAACCCGAGACGTTTTTATCGAAAGGTCGTGCCACGCCCTTTGCGGGCTGGACACTCTACGGCCTCTGCGGCGCCACCTGTGTGGCGGGTAAGCCGGTCTATGTGAATGCAGAACTTATGGACAGGAGAACTCATGGCTACATTTAAGATTGTGTCCAATCGCGAAGTCGCCACGAACACCTATGAGCTGTGGCTCGAAGGTGACGCGAGCGGCATGCGCACGCCGGGACAGTTCGTAACGCTGACGATTCCCGGTTTCTTCCTGAGTCGGCCGCTGTCGGTGGCCGAGTGGACGGACACGTCGATGCGCATCTTCTACAAGGCGGTGGGCGACGGCACGAAAAAGCTCGCGTCCATGAAGGAAGGCGGACTGGACGTGACGACGGGCCTCGGAAATGGCTACATCCACCCGCATCCGGAGGGCAAGACCCCCGTCCTGATCGCCGGCGGCAGCGGTGTCCCGCCGATGCTGGGACTCACAAAGAAATTCGTGGCGGAGGGCCTCACGCCCGTCGTCATTCTGGGCTTCAACCGCGAGGACGAGCTCTTCTTGACGGAGGACTTCAAGGAGGCGGGTGCGGATCTGCGCATCGCCACGGCGGATGGCAGCGTCGGCGCCAAGGGCTTTGTGACCACGCCGCTGGAGGAGGTCATCGCGGAAAAAGGCGCCGACGCCCTTTACGTCTACGCCTGTGGGCCACTTCCCATGTTCCGCTCCGTCGTGAGCATCATGGACCGCGAACAGATCGACGGTTCGTTCTCCATGGAAGAGCGCATGGGCTGTGGCATGGGCATCTGCTACGGCTGCTCCATCAAGACCAAACAGGGCATGCGCCGCGTCTGCAAGGAAGGGCCGGTCTTCAAAAAGGAGGCGATCTTATGGTAAACCTGAATGTCTCGTTGTCTGGCCTGGCGCTGGACAATCCGGTGATGAATGCCTCCGGCACGTTCGGCTACGGCTACGAGTTGGCCCAGCGCATGGACATCCAAAAGATGGGCGCCATCGTCTTGAAGACGGCGACGCTGGAGCCGCGCGACGGCAACCCCAATCCGCGCATCGCCGAGTGTGCGAGCGGGATGCTCAACTCCATCGGCCTGCAGAACCCGGGCGTGGACGCCATCATCGAGAAGGAATTGCCAAGGCTTTCACGCGCGTATTCTAAGAAAGTCATCGCAAGCGTGGCCGGGAATACCGTCTCTGAGTACGTGGCGGTGGCGAAGCGGTTCGACGCCGTGGACCAGATCGGCCTTCTGGAACTCAACATCTCCTGCCCCAACGTGGAAGCGGGCGGCATGGTCTTCGGCGTGGATGAAGAGGCGGCGTCCGAACTCGTCCAGGCGGTCAAGGCGGAAGTGCAAAAGCCCGTCTATGTCAAACTCACCCCGAATGTGACGGATATCGTCAAAATCGCGCAGACCGTGGAAGCGGCCGGCGCGGACGGGCTGGTGCTCATCAACACCCTGAAGGGCATGCGCATTGACGTGCGACGCCGTCAGCCATTCCTGGGCGGCGTCACAGGCGGGCTCTCGGGGCCGGCCATCTTCCCGATTGCGCTGCGCATGGTCTACGAGGTCTATCAGGCCACGGCGCTGCCCATCATCGGCGTGGGCGGCATTCACGATGTGGCGTCGGCGCTCGAAATGGTGCTCGCCGGCGCGTCGGCCATTCAAGTGGGCGCGGCGGATCTCCCGCATCCCGAGACGTGGCTGCGGATTGTGGAGGATCTCCCGGCCCTGCTCGAACAAAACAAATTTGCTTCCTTTGAGGATGCCATCGGCGCGGCGCACGATGACGTCACGCGAAAGGCGCATCAATGAACCGGCGCGTCATTCTGGCGCTCGATGTCAAGACGGGCGAGGAGGCCTTTTCCCTCCTCGCCCCTTTTGAAGCGCACAAGCCGTTTGTGAAGGTGGGAATGGAACTCTTCTACGCCGAAGGGCCGGACATCGTGCGGCGTCTCCAGGATGCGGGTTACCCCGTCTTCTTGGACCTCAAATTGCACGACATCCCGCACACGGTGGAACAGGCCATGCGTCGGCTGTCCACTTTGGGCGTGGCGATGACGAACGTCCATGCTTCCGGCGGGAAGGCCATGATGCAGGCCGCGCGCGAGGGCTTCGGCGACGGGACGCTCATCGCCGTGACGCAGCTCACGTCGACGTCCGAAGAAGTCATGCAAAAGGAGCTCTTGATCGAGCGTCCGCTGCCCGATGTGGTGGACGCGTACGCCGCGTTGGCCCAAGAGGCAGGTCTGGACGGCGTGGTGTGCTCGCCGCTGGAGTCGCCGCGCGTTCACGAGAAATTGGGGGATTCCTTTTTGACGGTGACGCCGGGCATTCGCTTTGCGGATGGGCCGACGCACGATCAAAAGCGCGTGACCACGCCGGCGAAGGCGCGGGAACTGCAGTCGTCGATGATCGTCATCGGGCGCGCCGTGACGGCGGCGGATGACCCGGTTTCGGCGTACGAGCGCGCCGTTCGAGAATTTGAGGAGGGAGTATGACGAACCGATTTGCGAGTGATTTGTTGTCCATCCAGGCGGTCTTTTTGCGGCCGGATGAGCCGTTCACGTGGGCGAGCGGTATCAAGTCGCCCATCTACACGGACAATCGCCTGATTTTGTCGGCTCCGGACGTGCGCAATCGCGTGGAACAGGGGCTGGCCGATCTGGTGCAGACGGCGTTTCCCGATGTGGAGATGCTGATGGGCACGGCAACGGCCGGCATCGCCCATGCGGCGCTGGTGGCAGAGCGTCTGGCGCTTCCCATGGGTTATGTGCGCGGGTCAAGCAAGGATCACGGGCGGCAGAACCGCATCGAAGGGAAGATGGCGCCGGGCACGAAGGTAGTGGTCATCGAGGATCTGGTGTCCACGGGGAAGAGCGTGCTGGGGACGGTGGACGCACTGCGCGAGGCGGGAGGTACGGTCCTCGGCGTGATTTCCATCTTCACGTATGGGATGCAGAAGAGTAAGGCGGCGTTTGGGGCGGCAGGGGTGCCTCTCAAGTCGCTGGTGAGCTTTGATGAGGTGCTCGAGGCCGCAGCGGCGGATGGCGCCATTCAGCCGGAGGACATCGACCGGTTGTTGCGTTTTCGCGATGACCCGAGTGATGAATCGTGGATTCAAAAAGGAGAATGAAATGCCTAAAAAAGATCTCATTGATATTCAGGACCTTTCGACGGAAGAAATCGATGACATGATCGCGCTGGCGGAGGAGATCATCGACGATCCCGCGCGCTTTCAAGAGGTCTGCGCCCACCGCATTCTGGGCTCGCTCTTCTATGAGCCGTCCACGCGTACGCGTCTGAGTTTTGAGTCGGCCATGCTGTCGCTGGGCGGCCAGGTCATCGGCTTCTCCGAGGCGGGGGCGAGCTCTGTGGCGAAGGGCGAAAGCGTGGCGGATACGGCGCGGACCGTGGAGTGCTTTGCGGACATCATCGCGATGCGTCACCCGAAGGAGGGCGCGCCGTTCGTGGCGGCGCAGTCGGTGGATATCCCGGTCATCAATGCGGGCGATGGCGGGCACAACCACCCCACGCAGACCTTGACGGATCTGTTGACGATTCACCGTGAGATGGGCCACTTGGACAAGCTCGTCATCGGGGCGTGTGGGGACCTCAAGTTCGGGCGCACGGTGCATTCGCTGATTGCCGCCATGAGCCGCTACGCGAATGTGGAGTTCGTGCTGATTTCGCCGGAGGAGTTGGTCATTCCGGAGCACGTGCGCACGGAGATCTTGGATCGCAAGGGCATTCCCTATCGCGAGGTTCGGGCGCTGGAGGACGTCATCGGGGAGCTGGACATCCTCTACATGACGCGTGTGCAGAGGGAGCGCTTCTTCAACGAGGCGGATTACATCCGTCTGAAGGACACCTACATTTTGACACCGGAGCGCATGGCGCAGGCGAAGCCGGAGATGCGCGTGTTGCATCCGCTGCCGCGTGTCAACGAGATTTCGGTCAAGGTGGACAAGGACCCGCGCGCGGCGTACTTCCGCCAGGTTAAGAATGGCAAATTTATTCGCATGGCACTCATTATGACACTTTTGGGGGTAAACGCATGATTCTCGGAGATTTACATGAAGGCATCGTGATCGATCACATTCCGGTGGGCAAGGGCATGTCGCTCTATCACCATCTTGGTTTGGACAAGCTGGATTCACAGATTGCGCTGATCGAGAACGCCGTGAGCACCAAGCGCGGCAAGAAAGACATATTGAAGATTGCCGAACACATCGACTTGGACTTCGCGCTACTGGGCTACTTCGACCCCAACATCACGGTGAACATCGTCCGCAACGGCGAGATCGTGAAGAAGATCCATCCGGAGTTGCCGGAGAAAATCACCAATATCCTGTTCTGCAAGAACCCGCGCTGCATCACGTCCATTGAGCAGGAGTTGGACCACGTCTTCGTGCTGACGGATCCGGAGAAGAAGACGTACCGCTGCCAGTACTGCGAGACCATCGGCAAGGACAGCGACCACCACTGAGGAGCGGGCGCTGCGGCCGGCTCGGGGATTGCCGGCCCTGCGAGACCATCGGCCAGGACAGCGACCACTACTGAGGAGCGGACGCTGCGGTCGGCTCGGGGATTGCCGGCACTGTGAGACCATCGGCCAGGACAATGACCTCCCACTGAGGGGCAGTTGGCGTATGGTGAAATAACTTTATTCTCTTTTTGCCCCTACGCCGCGTAGGGGCAACGTTCATTTAATCCGTATCGCCGTCTACGCTCTGAAAAAAAGTGTGGGCAAATCGGCTTTTCGTTACATAGCGTCGCTGCGACGTGCCGGCAAATCCAACTTTTTCTTCAGGACCGTATAGGTTCGGCACTCTTCGTATACGCAAATAACCTTTTTCGCTCTGAGCGTCTATTTTTTCGCAGAAATCATAGACGCTCAGAGCACTTTTGCCCATAAGCCCACACCATTTTTTATTGTGTATACGCAATGTCGCATTTTAACCAAATTGCCCACACCGCCCACCATCATCTGGCGTGAGACGATAACGACTCATTTCTCGTAGTGGATCGCGCCCGATGCGGACCAGATTTTGGGACCGCGATAGTGATACGCCAGCGTCGGCCCGTCGGCGTGAGCGTTCAGCCATTCGGCATGAGCCGCGGAGTTCACCTGATACCAATCGCGTTCTTCCTCCGGCTCCTCTTCCCCGAAGACGACCGACGTCTGAATCAGAAAGAGCGCCCCGTCCGCCTCATGACGTGCCAACTTGCGCCCCCCGTCCTGCCACTGAAAAAGTGGAATCGGCTCACCCGTCTCCGCCGTGCCATAGGCGCCGTAATCCTCCAAGATTTCCAAATGCTTCAGCGAATCAAAATCGCCCTTCTCCAAATCGTCGAAAAGCACGCTCGGCGTGCCAGAAAATGGTTGTAACGCAGCCATGTGACCTCCTTCTTTCTTTCGATTGTTATACCCAGCTCACGCCACTCCTACCTTAACTATACGCTCCCGCTTGGGCTTCGAAGCGCGCCGGCGGAAAGAGGGCGCAGTGGGGCATCGACAACACGACGCTATGGACGGATGAGCCGTGAACCCCAACGATTTTACTGTAGCAGCATCACGTTGGTTCACGTTTTGGGGAGGATGGTGCTTTGGCTCTTATCATTACACTCTCAGAAAAGCCGAAACGTGCACGGCGCTGAATCGCTATGATAAATCTTGAGTTTTCAACCCTCATTGGAAGACTGAGCGGTTCACCAAGGCGTCATTCCATTCTCGCTGCACGAGGCGCTGCCGCGTTCCCCTGCATCGCGCGCCCGGCCGCGTAAGGTGTCCACATCCCACGCTACAGCCACTACAGAAAACCCGCCACAAAAAAAACGGCCGCAGGACATCTCCTGCGCGCCGTTATCTATCGAATATAGGGACGAATCCGTCCCCCATAATTGCGCACACCCGGCTTTGTGATCCGTTAAAAGTCCGGCACCCTGGCAGTTGGCTCGACAATGGCGACCTCGCAACACATGAGGATGATCACTTAATGCTGCTTCCTTCCAGACCTGACATGGTTCATGAGTCCCCATTGTGCAAGACCATTGCGTCAACACTACTTACCAAGACCGGCGACCCCCAACAAACCCCGGGGCCGGGAATTCTATCCTGCTAGAGCGGATTGCAGGTACAGGGCACCGCTAACTCCCCATATAGTGCAACGGAGAGCGAGGGATTCGAACCCTCGATACGGGAAATTCCGTATACATGATTTCCAATCATGCTCCTTCGGCCACTCGGACAGCTCTCCACAGCATTCTGCCACTGCATCACAGACAGGATGCGTTACCCAAGAATTATATCGGCGATGCTGTGATTTGTCAACGCCACGGACCGAGCCGGCGATTCCGGGTTTCGCAGCGTCGCGGCCCGAGCCGGCGATGCTGGGTTTCGCAACGTCGCGGCCCGAGCCGGCGATGCTAAGTTTCGCAACGTCGCGGCCCGAGCCGGCGATGCTGAGTTTCGCAACGTCGCGGCCCGAGCCGGCGATGCTGAGTTTCGCAACGTCGCGGCCCGAGCCGGCGATGATGGGTTTCGCAACGTCGCGGCCCGAGCCGGCGTTAATGGGTTTCGCAACGCCACAGCCGGAGCCGGCGATGATGGGTTTCGCAGCGTCGCGGCAGGAGCGCGAAAATCATGGGATATCACGGATTTACGATTTTCCACTGAAGCTCAATTCAATTATTCGTCCTTATGCAGGCCCATTTGTAATCGCTTTTTTACAATTTGGCATCAGCGACACACCAGCTGAAGGGGCTGTGTGGTTGAAAAGCCAAATGCGAAAATAGCGACACAATATTCTGCTAAAATCTTCAGTGGATATCAACGATTGTTCATTTTCCCATGATGCGCAGAATTGGGTCGAAGAAAAACGCGCCCAAAGAGCGATTATTTATCCTTTATTTATGATATATATTCCGTTCGATGTCGATCTTCCATCAAAGCTGCTCCGGCCGAGCAATGACCCCGCCGCCATGACACTCCAGCCGAGCAATGACCCCGCCGCCGAAGCACCCCGGCACGAGCGATATCGCGTCCATCACCGTTGGGATGCCGACCGCCGACCCGACGCTACAGCAGCGGAATACCCGTCGGGATGCCGACCGTCGGCCCGACGCTACAGCAGCGGAATACCCGCCGCCTCGCACGCCGCAAGCGTCTTTGCATCCCACACGCTCGCCTGCACCTCCCCGATGTGCGCGGCGCCCAGCATGAACATGCACAGGCGCGACTGCCCGATGCCCCCGCCGATGGTCTGCGGCAGTTCGCCATTCAAAAGCGCCTGGTGGAACGGCAGGCGCGCCCGCTCCTCCACATGCGCCTCCGCCAGCTGGCGACGCAGCGTCGCGGCATCGACGCGGATGCCCATGGACGAGAGTTCAAACGCCCGCCCCAAGACGTCATTCCACATGATGATATCGCCGTTCAGCGTCCAGTCGTCGTAGTCGGGCGCGCGGTCGCCGTGCTTAAACCCCGAGCGCAACTTCCCGCCGATGCCGCGGATGAAGACGGTGCCGTATTCCCGCGCCGCCCGTTCCTCGCGTTCCTCCGGCGAAAGCTCAGGATAGCGATCCTCCAGGTCCTGCGCCGTCAAAAACGTCACCTCGCGCCGAATCGTCGTGTCCAGCGCCGGAAAACGCGCCTGCACCAAGTGGTTCACGTTGGCGATAGCCGCCACGATGGCCGACACCGTGTTCTCCAACTCCTCCACCGTCCGGTCCTCCTCGTCGATGATGCGCTCCCAATCCCACTGATCCACGTAGATCGAATGGATGTTGTCCAGCGTCTCATCGCGACGAATGGCATTCATATCCGTGTAGAGCCCCTGCCCCATCTTGAAGCCGTAGCGCCCCAGCGCCTGACGCTTCCACTTGGCCAGCGAATGCACCACCTCCGCGTCATCGCCCACATCCGGCATGTCAAACTCCACCGGCCGCTCCACCCCCGACAGATTGTCGTTGAGGCCCGATGCCTTCAGCACAAAAAGCGGCGCCGATACGCGCTGCAAATTCAGCGCCTGCGCGATTTCCGTCTGAAACGTCTTCTTCACATAATCGATCGCCCGCTGCAACTCAAACGCGTCGAGCTTGGGACGGTAACCCGTCGGAATGGTAATCTCGGACATATGGACCTCTTTCCTTTACGAAGATGTCTCATTATACAAAAAATGACCGCATCCTACCTCTGATTCTGTACAATTTTTGTTCAAATCATGAAGATAAAGTGAGAATGGGGTATTACCGAAAAAAGTCATTCAAGACGACGCTTTCTCACCCTTGTTTGACTTTCTCCCTTTGCGTACATATGTCTTTCTTTCGAAGGTGAAGGGAGCCTTGCTTTTTTCTCAAACGTTTTCATCTAGAACGGCTCTGCCGAAGTTCCCGGCGGACGACACCCGGCGCCACAGGAATCGCAGACCCCCGTTCGCAACGACCCTGAAAGAAAGTGGTCGTCGACGCCGTAAGCTACGAAGATTTGACGGTGTTCGCCGTGGCGCTCTACCGCGCGCTGGCCGCCGGGAAGCGCTTCGTGTATCGCAGCGCGGCGAGCCTCGTGCGGGTGATCGCCGGCATCGACGCACAGCCGCTCTTGACGCGGACGGACATGGTCGATGCCGCGGCATCGCAAGGCGGCCTCGTCATCGTAGGCAGTTACACGCAGAAGACCACGGCGCAGCTGGAGCACTTGCTGAAACGCGGCGACGTCACGACCGTGGAATGCCACGTCGAGCGCATTCTGGAGGGAGCTGACGCGTTTGACGCGGAGATTTCGCGCTGCCAGGCGGCGGTTGACGCTTCGCTCAAGGCCCATCCGGTGACCGTCTGTTTCACGAGCCGCGCGCTCTTAAAACAGGAGGGTGAGTACCGGGAGACGACCTTGCAGCGCAGCGCCGCGATCAGCAACGGGATCAGCCGCATTGTAGCCGGACTGTCGCAGCCGCCGGCGTTTCTCATCGCGAAGGGCGGCATCACCTCAAGCGACGTCGCCACGAAGGGCCTTCACATTCAAAAGGCGCGGGTCTTGGGTCAGGTGGAACCCGGCATCCCGGTCTGGCAAGCGAGTCCGGAGAGCCACTTCCCCGGTCTCATCTATGTCATTTTCCCGGGCAACACGGGTGATGCCTTGACCCTGCGCCACGCGGTGGAGACGCTGTTAGGCTGATAAAGACAGGAGTCATCATGAAATCGGAAATAAGACCTACCGACGCATGCTCATCATCGGACTCATCATCTGTCTCATCAGCATGGTGGGTTCGTACTGGCTACGTAAACCAGTCGAATGAGTGACTCCCCCATTTTACGGCAACTCTGGCTGTCAAGTTTATTTCGGACAAAGGCGCTCATCTGGCGGCCGTCACCCGCGCGATGGCCTCGTCCACGGGCACGTCTTCGTTCACCATGTCGCGACGCGTGGAATACTCCACAACGCCTTCGCCAGCGCGCTTGCCCACGGTGAGGCGCAACGGAATGCCGATGAGGTCGCGATCGTTGAACTTCACGCCCGGGCGCTCCTTGCGGTCGTCCACGAGGCAGTCGATGCCCGCTTCTTGTAACCTCTGCTCCACCTCATCCGCCAAGGCGGCCTGCATCTCATCCTCCGGCCTCATGACTGTGATGATGACCGGCCACGGCGCAACGACAACCGGCCAGATGATGCCCTTGTCATCGTGATTCTGCTCCACGATCGCCGAAATCGTCCGCGTGATGCCAATGCCATAGCTTCCCATCACGAGCGGCTTTGCCACGCCGTTTTCGTCCAGGAACGTCGCCCCGAGCGCCTCCGAGTACTTCGTGCCCAGCTGGAAGATATTGCCCACTTCGATGCCGCGCGCAAAGTGATACGGCAAGCCGTGCACCGGGTCGCGATCCCCCTCGCGCACGAGCCACAGATCCTCGACCACCTCACCCGTGAAGTCGCGCCCGAAGTTCACATTCTTAAAATGCCGGTCCTTCTCATTCGCCCCACAGATCAAGTTGTGCCGCTCCGTGACTCCGCGGTCGATGAGTACGCGCACGCCCTCCGGCAGATCCACCGGGCCCGTGAATCCCGCCGGCGCGCCCGTCGCCTTCACGATGCCCTCTTCGTCCAGCATCTCAATCTCATGCTCCGGCACCTGCAAATAGCCCACGAGCTTCGCCATGTTGAGTTCCCGCTCCGCCGGCAAAAAGACCAACAGCGGATCGCCTTGCACCTTGAGACAGACGGCCTTGATCATCTTCTCCGCCGGAACGCCCAAAAAAGTCGAGAGTTCTTCGATGGTCTTCATGTTCGGCGTCTCCACGACCTCGCGCTCTGCCATCGCCTCGTCCGCCACCGGCTCGTGCCAGACGCCCGCCTTTTCGTCCGTGGCCGCAGCATCGCCCTCGTCCGTATAGACGATCACGCCCTCGCCGACCTCGGAGAGCGCCGTAAACTCGTGCGACACCTTGCCGCCCATCGCGCCGGAATCGCCCGCCACGATGCGGTACTCAATGCCCAGACGGTCGAAGACCCGCACATAGGCGTCCCACATGGCCTGATACGACGCCTGAAGCCCCTCTGCATCCACATCAAAACTGTAGGCGTCCTTCATCAAAAACTCACGCGAACGGTTGATACCGAAACGCGGACGCTTCTCATCGCGATACTTCCACCCGATCTGGTAGAGGTTCAACGGCAACTGCTTGTAACTGCGCAGCTCCTCTTTGATGAGATCCGTGAAGTACTCCTCCGCCGTCGGCCCCAGCGCAAACTCGTTGCCGTGCCGGTCCGTGAGCTTGAACATCTCCGGCCCGAACGTGCTCCATCGGCCCGACGCCTCCCAGATCTCCTTGGGCTGGACGCTCGACATGCGAATTTCCTGCGCCCCGGCGCGATCCATCTCCTCGCGCACGATCTCCTCAATCTTGCGCACCACGCGATAGCCCAGCGGCAAGTACGTGTACAGTCCCGATGCCGCCTTGCGAATCATGCCGGCGCGCAGGAGCAGCCGATGGCTGGGCGTCTCCGCCTCCGTCGGCACCTCGCGAAGCGTGGGCATGTACAATCTCTGCATGCGCATCTCATTCTCCCTTCCCAGCATTCTGCTGCGCATTCCAATTCAGATATGCATCCACGAAGGGATCCAAGTCGCCGTCCATGACCTTCTGAATATTGCCCGTCTCCTCGCCCGTGCGATGATCCTTGACCATCGTGTACGGCTGAAAGACATACGAACGAATCTGCGAGCCCCAGGCGATCTGCTGATACTGCCCCTGGATGTCTTCAATCTTCTCGCGATGTTCCTCTTCCTTGATTTGCACCAACTTGGCCACCAGCATCTCCATGGCCTTGGCGCGATTTTGAATTTGTGAGCGCTCATTCTGGCACGTGACGACGACGCCCGTCGGAATGTGCGTGATGCGCACCGCGGAATCCGTCGTGTTGACGTGCTGGCCGCCCGCGCCGGTCGAACGATACGTGTCGATCTTGAGATCCTTGTCCGAAATCTCGATGTCGCCCAGATCGTGCAACACCGGATACACGTCGACGCTGGCGAACGACGTCTGCCGGCGGCTCTGCGAGTCGTATGGCGAAATGCGCACCAGGCGATGCACGCCCTTTTCGCCCTTGCAGTAGCCGTAGGCGTCATAGCCGTGCACCTCAAACTGCACGGACTTTACGCCGCCCGTTTCTTCGGCGTTCATGTCCGTCATCTCGATCTTCCAATCCTTCGTGGAGAACCAGCGCTGATACATGCGCATGAGCATGCCCGCCCAGTCCATGGCCTCAGTGCCGCCCGTCCCCGCGTGAATGGAGAAGAAGCAGTCATTTTTGTCGTACTCTCCCGAAAGGAGCGCCTTTTTGGACAGCGTGCCCAGCTTTTTTTCCAGCTGCCTGAGTTCGCCCGACAAGGTCTCCTTTTCGGCCTGGAACTCGTCGTCGTTCAAGAGGTCCACCATCTCCGCCAAGTCCGAAAAACCGGCATCGAGCGCCTCGAAGTCATCGACCACGCTCTTCTGCGCGTTGAGTTCCACCATCACGGCCTGCGCCTTGTCCGAATCATCCCAGAAATCGGACGCCATGCTCTGGGTCGTCAGTTTCTCGACCGATTCTGTCAAGCCGGCGATGTCAAAGAGAACTCCTTAACTCGTTCAGGCGAACGTCCGCCGACTGTAGGTGTTGACGCATTTCATAAATTTCCATAGTCACTCCCTCAGCTCACGTAACGCCCATGGCAGTTCTTGTACTTCTTGCCGCTGCCGCACGGACATGGGTCGTTGCGTCCAATTTTCTTATTCTTGCGCACGAAAGTCTTGTTCTGCTCCGCTTCGCTGGCCTCGCCGGCGCCCACGGCCTGAGTCGGCATCGCCACGGCCTTGCGCACGACCTTCTGCTCCTTTGGCGCTTGGATGTGGTACAGGAGGCGGATGGTGTCTTCGCGAATGGCGTCGTTCATCTCGTTGAACATATCGAAGCCTTCGTTGCCGTAGGCGCGCACCGGGTCGTCGTTGCCCGCGGCGCGGATGCCGATGCCCCGGCGCAGCTGATCCATGGCGTCGATGTGGTCCATCCAGCGCGTGTCCACCACCCTGAGGAGTACCATGCGCTCCAATTCGCGCATGAGGTCGCTTCCGATCTCCTCTTCCTTTTTCTCGTAAAGCGAATCCGCAATGTGAATGAGCATGGCCTTGAAGTCATCGCGTTTCATCTCACGCACACTCTCCACGGCGATGAGCCCCTTGGGCAGAAAGATGTTGTTGAGATAGGAGAACAGTCCCTCCAATTCCCACTGTTCCGGCGCCACGCCCTCCGCGGCGAAGCTGTCCACCGCGTCGTTGATGATGCTGTGCGCCATCTCCAAAATCTCGGGCTTCATGTTTTCGCCGTTCAGCACGCGATTGCGCTCTTCGTAGATGGTCTTGCGCTGGACGTTCATGACGTTGTCGTATTCCAAGACCTGCTTACGAGTGGCGAAGTTGTTGGATTCCACCTTCTTCTGCGCGCGTTCGATGGACTTGGAGAGGATGCCTGCCTGGATGGGCTCGTCGTCCGGCAACGTCCCCGACTCGATGAAGCGCTGCATCCGCTCGCCGCCGAAAAGGCGCATGAGCTTGTCTTCCAATGAGATGTAGAACTGTGACGTGCCCGGATCGCCCTGTCGGCCGGAGCGGCCGCGCAGCTGGTTGTCGATGCGTCGGGACTCGTGCCGCTCGGTGCCCAGGATGAACAGGCCGCCCACTTCGCGCACCTTCTCCGCGTTCTCCCGCGTCTCCACAGCAAAGTGCTCTTTCAAACGGTTGTACTTCTCGCGCGCGGCGATGATCTCCTCGCCGGAGACGACCACGCCTTCTTCGTCCGTCGGAAACACATCCGTCGGCTCCACATGACGGAAACTTTCCGCCCAGTCGATCAGGGCCGGGGCGTCGCCGTCCTTTTCCATCTGCTTTTTGGCCATCCACTCCGGGTTTCCGCCCAGCACGATATCCGTCCCACGTCCGGCCATGTTCGTCGCGATGGTGACTTCGCCAAAGCGTCCGGCCTGCGCCACGATCTCCGCTTCACGGCGGTGTTGCTTGGCGTTCAAGACGTTGTGCTTGACGCCGCGCTTTTTGAGCAGTCCCGAGATTTTTTCCGACGTCTCGATGTCGACCGTGCCGACCAAAATCGGCTGGCCGGTCTCGTGGATTGCCACGATCTCGTCCACGATAGCTTGGAATTTCCCCGCTTCATGGGCGAAGACCACGTCATCGCGATCCTCGCGCACCACGGGTTTGTTGGTCGGAATGGCCACCACGTCCATGTGGTAAATCTCTGCAAATTCGTCCGCTTCGGTGAGGCCCGTCCCGGTCATGCCGGAGAGTTTGTCGTACATGCGGAAGAAGTTCTGGAAGGTGATCGTAGCGAGCGTCTTGGATTCGCTCTTGATCTCCACGCCTTCTTTGGCTTCAATGGCCTGATGCAGGCCCTCGGAGTAGCGTCGCCCTTCCATGATGCGGCCCGTAAATTCGTCGACGATCTTGACTTCGCCGTCGGTGACGACGTAGTCGATGTCGCGCTTCATGGTCGTCTGCGCTTTCAGCGCCTGGTTGATATAGTGCATGAGTTCGAGCTGGTCGGGATCCGAGATGTTCTCCACGTGGAAGTACTCTTCGGCCTTGTGGTTGCCCTGCTCGGTGAGGTTGGCCGCCTTGCGCTTCTCATCCACGAGGAAGTCCACCGTCTCCAGCTTGTGCTCTTCGAACAGCGCATCCAGCTTGTTCAGCTCTTCGCTGGGATCCAGAATGCGCCCTTCCAGCGTCAACACGAAGCGATTGGCTTTTTCGTACATGTCCGTCGAGGGATCGCCCTGTCCGGAGATGATGAGCGGCGTGCGCGCCTCGTCCACCAAGATGGAGTCGACTTCGTCGACGATGGCGTAGTGGAGGCCGCGCTGGACCACACCAGATTTGTAAATGGCCATGTTGTCGCGCAAGTAGTCGAAACCGAACTGGTTGTTGGTGCCATACGTGATGTCCGCCTGATAGGCTTTCTGGCGCTCCACCTGTTGCATGGGCTGAAGCACCACGCCCACCGTGAGGCCCAGAAACTCGTGGACTTTGCCCATCCACTCAGCATCGCGCTCGGCGAGGTAGTCGTTCACTGTGACGACGTGGACGCCTTGGCCGGCCAAAGCGTTCAGATAAGACGGCATCGTGGCGACTAAGGTTTTACCTTCGCCGGTCTTCATCTCTGCGATGCGCCCTTGATGCAGCA
Source organism: Peptoniphilaceae bacterium (assembly GCA_028726605.1). Lineage (GTDB taxonomy): Bacteria > Bacillota > Clostridia > Tissierellales > Peptoniphilaceae > Murdochiella. Next base: position 39,959 of record JAQYPV010000023.1, read on the forward strand.
CGATGCCGCCGATGACCTGCACCGGATACGGCTTCATCCCGAGCACGCGCCACGCCGCCTCGCGCACCACCGCAAACGCCTCCGGCAGCAAGTCGTCCAGCGACGTCCCCTGTTGGTAACGCGCCTTGAACTCCGCCGTCTTCGCCCGGAGCGCCTCATCTGACAGCGCCGCCATCTCGTCCTCTAAAGTCAAAACCGCGTTCACCTGCGGCTTCATTTTGTCGATTTCTTTTTCACTGAATGATTTTGTCAGGAAACCGAATAATCCCATAATCTCTCCCTCATCGTCCTCCATTGCAACACTTCTATAATAACACGAACAAACCTGCAAAAATATAGAGAAGCGGTGAGGGCGGGCGCTTTCGGCTTGACGGTCAAGTGAGGGCGGGCGCTTTTGGTTTGACGGTCAAGAGAATGATGACGCCCCGAACCGCCGCCACGCATTGACAACCCCTGTCACTCTAGTATCATTACCTCGCAGATAGTATTTGCCAATTGTGACAAAACTATACTCGTACCATAAGGAGGCAGTATGCAAACCGTAACGACAGTGAAGGAAGTGCGGGAGATCCTGGATCCGATCCACAAAAAGGGCCAAACCGTGGGCTTAGTGCCGACGATGGGCTACTTGCACGACGGACACCTGAGTTTGATCCAAAAAGCACGGGAAGAAAATGACTTTGTGGTGGTCTCCATTTTCGTGAACCCCACGCAGTTCTCTCCCAATGAGGATTTGGATCAGTATCCGCGCGACTTCGAACGCGACCAAGTACTCTGTGAGGCGCACGGCGTGGACCTCATCTTCCATCCGGATGCGTCGGAGATGTACCACAACCATAAGACGTACGTGAGCGTGGACGATCTCTCACAAAAGCTGTGCGGGAAGACCCGCCCCATTCACTTCCGCGGCGTGGCCACCGTCTGCACGAAACTCTTTCATATCACCAAGGCCGATCGGGCCTACTTCGGGCAAAAAGACGCCCAACAATTTTTCATTCTCAACAAAATGGTGCGCGACCTGAACTTCGACATCGCGCTGCGCCTGTGTCCCATCGTCCGCGCTGAAAGTGGGCTGGCGCTCTCGTCGCGCAATAAGTACCTCTCCGACGCCGAAAAGGAAGACGCGCTCGTCCTGTCGCGCGCACTGAAAGAAGCCCGGGCACTGCTCGATGCCGGCGAGCGTCAGAGCGCCGTGATCCTGGACGCCATGAAAAAGGTCATCGCCACGGCGCCCGACGCCAAGATCGACTACGTGAAGATTGTCGATGTGGAAAATCTGGACGATGTGGAGGTCATCGACCGCGATGTCCTCGTGGCTTTGGCCGTCTACGTCGGTCCGGCGCGCCTCATCGACAACCTCATCTTCAAATTCCAGTGAGCGCGGCATGGACAATTTAAAAAAATTCACGACCTTTGTCGTCGACCACATGATCGTGTTCATCTTCATCCTGTCCATCATTGCGTTTTGCTTCCCGGACGGGTTTTCCTGGATGACGCGTTACACGTCGATTTTCCTGGCCGTCGCGATGTTCGGCATGGGGACGACCATCGACTGGGCGAGTCTCAAAACGACGTTCTTGCATCCTCAAGGCGTGCTCGTTGGAATCGTCCTCCAGTTTCTGCTGATGCCTGCCATCGCCTACGCGCTGTGCAAAACTCTGCCGGTGTCGCCCGAGATCATGCTGGGCGTCATCCTGGTGGGATCCTGCCCCGGCGGCACCGCGTCGAACGTCATCACGCACATCGCCGGCGGCGACGTCACCCTGTCCGTCACGATGACCACCGTGTCCACGCTCCTCGCGCCGTTCCTGACGCCCGTCATCATCTACATGTTGGCCGGCGAACTCATCGAAGTCTCGCTCTTTGAGATGTTCCTCACCGTGGTCAAGGTCATCCTGATCCCCGTCTTTCTGGGGATTCTGGCGCAATCGCTCTTCCGCGAACGCATGAAGACCGTATCACCGTTTCTGCCCTTTTTGTCGTCACTGGCCATCATCCTCATCATCTCGGGGATTATCGCGCTCAACGCCGACAAAATCCGCCAAAGCGGCCTCACCGTCACGCTCATCGCACTTCTGCACAATCTGATGGGCCTCGGGATTGCCCTCGGCATCACGAAACTGATGAAGCTCAAATACGATCAGCAAACCGCCATCGCCATCGAAGTGGGGATGCAGAACTCCGGCCTCGCCGTCTCGCTCGCCACGGCCAATTTCGCCGCGATGCCGATGGCCTCACTCCCCGGCGCGCTCTTTAGCGTCGTGCAAAACCTCACCGGAAGCTTTTTCGCCTCACTGCGCAAGCGCCACAAGCCGGACGCGCCGGCGGAGCGGAATTCCCAGTCGTCATCCGCGTCCGGCATCGGCTGCCGCCGATGAAACTCGGAGAAACCTCGGCCACGTCGGCAATTTCCGGACAGGAAACACAAGCCGGACGCGCCGGCGGCGTGGAATTCCCAGTCGTCATCCGCGTCCGGCATCGGCTGCCGCCGATGAAACTCGGAGAAGCCTCGGCGACATCGGCAATTTCCGGGCAGGAAACACAAGCCGGACGCGCCGGCAGCGCGGAATTCCGCCTCCCCTGGGGACAAGGAAGGTTCGTTTGAGGCCACCGGGCGCGCAGCTAGTTCAATTGACTAAAAAACAAAAATGAACGACGGATTTTGCCCGAATCGTGGTTCAATTCTAATTATTTCGAAATCGAACGACGGATTCGACCCTTTTGACTCGTTCGAATCGAAAAAAAATAGGATTGAACTGCGTTTCGAGCGTTTTTGTAGTTCAATCGTTAAGAAACAAGAAATTGAACTGCGTTTTTGGCCTTTTTTGAAGTTTTTTTAAGAAAAAAGTGAAATTGAACTTCACTTTCGGCGAAAAGCGCAGTTCGATTTTTTTTATTTCAAATTTGAACGACGCCGTGCAGTCCGATGTTGTTCCAACGGCCACAGCACAGCGGCGGCAGCGCGCCAGCAAACGAGGGGCAAACAACGCCGTGCGGTCCGATGTTGTTCCAACGGCCACGGCACAGCGGCGGCGGCGCGCCAGCAAACGAGGGGCAAACAACGCCTTGCAGCCCGATGGCGTTCCAGCTGCCGCGGCACAGCGGCGGCGGCGCGCCCGCAAACGAGGGGCAAACAACGCCGTGCGGTCCGCCGGCGCCTCAGCATCACCTGACGCGGCGCCTACAGCGGCGGACGGCGCCGCTCCATTTGGCGCTCACTTCTCGTTGGCGCTCACTTCTCGGTGCTCTCGGCCGCCGCTTTCGCCTGCTCCAACGCCGCGCGCACAGCATCTCGAAAGCCTTCGCTCGTGCGCGTCGCCCCTGAGATGGCCTCCACATCGGCGGTATTGTCGGCGACGGCCTTCTCCGTCAGCTGATCCAACGCCTTCGCGCCGATCTCATCCGTTTCGTGATGTTCCAAGATGCGGATTTCGTAGATGGCGCCGCTCTCGTCGATGGAGACCGAAAGCCGAATCGGCTGATCCTCCGCATACCCTTGCCCGGTCGCCTCGTAAGTGCCCGGCTTTAACGTCGCTTCTTTCTCACAACCTGCTAAGACCGGGACGGCGCACAGGCACGCGAAGAACAAGACACCGGCGCGGTGCATTTTTCGAAGCGAAAAACTCATCCTTCCTCCTCCTGATCCACACTGTAGTCGTAGCGACGAGGCCGACTCACGCGATGCGCCTCCGCCATGCTCCCATAGCGGTGCGCCTCACGGCTCGAAAAGCCGCGCGACGACGCGCGAGCGCTTCGGCTCTCCCCTTTTCCCGACCCGCCACGTTGCGCATCGCGATTGCCCAGAATGACGCGGCAGAATTCTTCGTTGGTCTGCGTATTCTTCATCAGACGCACGAATTGCTCCATGACAGCCGTCTCGTCCGCACTGCGGCTCTGACTGCGCACCTCCAGCATCGCATTGCGCTCCTCGGCTGTCAGCAGCAAGTCGTCCCGACGCGTGCCCGACGCAAAGATGTCGATGGCCGGGAAAATGCGCATTTCTGAGAGGTTGCGCGATAGGTGAACTTCCATGTTGCCCGTGCCCTTGAATTCCTCGTAGATCATGTCATCCATGCGCGAGCCGGTGTCCTTGAGGCAAGTCGCGAGAATGGTGAGACTGCCGGCATCGCGAATGTTGCGCGCCGCGCCGAAAAAGGACTTGGGCGGATACAGCGCCACAGGATCCAGACCACCGGAAAGCGTGCGCCCGGACGGCGTCGTCGTGATGTTGTACGCGCGCGACAGACGGGTGAGCGAGTCCAAGAGGATCATGACATCCTGTCCGCTCTCCACCAATCGCTTCGCCCGCTCCAAGAGTTCCTCGGCCGTCTTCGTGTGGTTCTGCGCCTGCTTGTCGAACGTGGACGCCACGACCTCCGTGCGAATGGGGTCGTCCGCCTTGCGCAGACGATTGACACTCTCTTCAAAATCGGTCACCTCTTCAGGGCGCTCGTCGATGAGCAATATGAACAAGTAAATTTCAGGATACGTGAGTTCAATGGCTTGCGCGATGGATTTTAAGAGCGTCGTCTTGCCGGCCTTTGGCGGCGAGACGATGAGCCCGCGCTGGCCCCGCCCCACGGGCGCCACCAAATCCACGATGCGATTGGAAATGCCGTCACTCACAGTCTCCAGCCGCAGCCGGCTATCCGGATAGATCGGCGTCAAGTCGTCGAAATCCTCCCGGCGCAGGTAAGAACCGGGATCCATCCCGTTGATCTCGTTGATGAAGATAATGGGTGCGTAGCGATCACGCTCGTGCGCATCGCCGACGACGCCGTTAATGATGTCCCCGCTCTTGAGGTTGAAGCGGCGAATCTGGATGGCCGGCAGATAGTAGTCCACGCGCGATCCGTCTTCATTTTCCCCGCGCAAAAAGCCGTACCCGTCCGACATGACTTCCAAGACGCCCGAATCCGACGGCAAATCGCGACGCGACTTCTTCTTGCGCTCCTCGCGATGCGACTCCTGGGACGCGCCGGAGGCATCCGTCTCGCCCGACGCCTCGGCATCGCGCGAAGCAGCTTCCGGCGTGGTGGACGCGTGCTCCGACGGCCCCTCAGCGTCCGGTGTGTCTTGCGTCGCCTTCGTCGCCACACCAGCTTCTTCCGCGACGTGCGGCGCCTCCGCCTGACCTTCGGCTCCCGCCGTGGCGGCCGATGCCTTGGACTGCGCTTCAACTTTCTCTGACGCATGCAATGCCTTTGCCGACGCTTTCGCCTCCGCTGCACCGCGCTTGACGCGACGCTCTCGCTTCACCTCAGGCTCCCGGACGTCTCCATCGCCCGCCCCGTTTGGCGTCGTCGCTGCGTTTTCGGCCTCGGCGTCATGCGCCTGAAGCCACTCTCTCAACTGATTTTTCTTATACTTATAGGCGTGCTTCAACCCGCGCGCCTCGGCCAAGGCTTTGAGCTCCGGCCGTTTTAGGGATTGATAATTATTCAAGGGATCCTCCGAAGCAACAAGAAACGCAGAACGCTCGTCCCGCGTATTTATGAGTTTCATTATATCACGCTCCGGCGCGTCCTTCATTTTTTTCGCCGCGGGGTCAAACGCCCTGCGATGGCCTGTCCCCACGGCGCCACGACGATACATTCGTTGTCGCGATGCCGTCCCCTTCACGCCGCGGCGTCGCGTCGATTCTCCCATCGGCCGCGGCCCCGCTCACGCGGGCACAAAAAAAACGGAAGGCGAACCTCCCGTTTTTTTCGGTTTGACGTGTTATTCCGTCCGAATGGCCTCGATAGCCGAGATCTTAGTCGCCCGCCGCGCCGGCAGAGACCCTGCCAGAAGCCCGATGAGGCCCGAGAAGAAGAAGGCTACAATGGGCAACCACAGCGGGATGTAGCTGATGTACTCCAGATCAAACGCCTGCATCTCCGACATGAAGGACTTCGCCACTGTGTTGATGAGCGCCGAGAGCCCAAACGAGACCAGAATCCCCAACACGCCGCCGATGAGGGCGATCAGCATCGCCTCGATGAGGAACATTCGACGGATATCGCTCACCTGCGCACCGATCACCTTCATGACGCCAATCTCACGCGTGCGCTCGTGGATGGACATGAGCATGGTGTTCGCAATGCCAATGGCCGACACGAGGAGCGCGATGGAGCCGATGCCGCCGAAGATGAGCTCGATGATCTTAAACGCCTCCATCTGGCTGTCAATCATTTCCGAGTTGGCCGAAGCGTTCAACCCCATCTCGTTGATCTGATCCACGACCATCGACGTGTTGTTCAAATCATCCACAGTGACGACGAGCTGGTCGTAGTAACGCTCGCGCTTTCGCTTCTTTTTGCTCTGCGTGTTGTCCGTCTCACTTGGGACGCTGGGCATCATGCTGTCGAAGGGGTTCATGGCGAGCTCCGGATTGTCCGCCTGCAGTTGCTCCTCCATCTTCACCAATTCATCGTAGGTGTCCAAGGAGATGTAGAAAGCCCCGGGCAAGAGCAAATCAGAACTCTTGAACTGACCGCCAAAAGTGAGCTTGAGGCCCTTGTTTTGACCTCCGGTCAGGGATGAACCCTGGCCGAGCATGCCGTAGTCTTCCGGCTTCATGCGAATGTCATACTGATCCCAGTTCTCGCCACGTATCAAATCGCCTTCGCCGGTGTGAATGTCGAATTCGTGGAGCGTGACCGCATTGCCCACGAGATACGGGTGATTCTTGGTCGACACCGGCAGGCTTCCCGATTCAAACGTCATCGTGGTCGGATCCAGCCGGCTGAAGTCGATGGCATACGTCGAACCGAACATGGACATGGTGCGATGGTTTTTGAACTCCAGATTGAAAGGCACATACATCGTGGGAAGCACCGCCTTGACATGTTCGATCCCCTCGATCTTCTTCACCTCGCGCTCCCCAATGAGGCCCTGGCGCGCCCGCTCATTGGACGGATCCGCCGTGGGGTTGACCGAAATGGCGTTCATCTGTGAAAACTGTGCAATTTGCTGGCGCTGCGTCTCCTGCATCCCGTAGCCGAACGACAGCATGAGAATGATGGCGACCGCGCCAATGACGACACTGAGCACGGTGAGGAACGTCCGCGATTTGCGTCGCATCAAATTGCGCCACGCTAAAGCGAACAACTCCACACTACGCATCGAGATCCAGCTCCTTTCGATCGTCCTTGCCCTTCTTGTGCTTGCGCCAGAAGAAGAGCACCGCCACAAGGGCGATCAACCCCACGACCGCCACGGGCACAACGGGAAAACTCGGCTGCTCTTCCGGAAACACCGGTTGCAGCGTCGTCTGATCGTAGAAGTTCCCGTTGCCATCGGTCAAAAAGCCCGACTTCTCGTCCAAGATGAGGCTGTTGCGATCCACCACCTCGTCGCCCATGCCCTCCACCGTAAAGCTGAACGGCTGGCGCTCTTCGTGCATGGCGCCCGTGGAGTCCTCATAGGTGATGACGATGTCGCCCTTGGCAACCTCCGCCGTGGGCATGATCTCCACCGAGTAGCGGTCCGATGCCCCCGGGGCAAACGTGCCGATGAAGTAACGCGGCGAACCCGAAACATCGAAGCCCTCGCCCTCGATGGACACCATAAACGTGGAGAGGCTGTCTTTGCCAATGTTGAAGAGCTCCATCTCCAGCGGCGTGGGCATGCCCGGCATGAGCGGCTGGCCCTCGGTTTGCGTGGTGACGTCACCCAAGAGCACCTTCGCCTCCTGCGTCACCGGAATGCCGATGGTCTCGTTACCCGCATACTGATTGCCGTCCTTGTCCTCGTACTCATAGGCCACGTTGAGCGAATAGGCTTGCGCCGCCACCGTGGGCGACGTGCGCAGCGTGATCTCCATGGCGCCCGTGCGCTCCGGGTTGATGCGCGGAATGTAGAACGTGTTGGACGACCCCACCGGCGTGAAGACGGAGCCGCCGCCCGACGCCATAGTCGCGGGTTGTTGCCCCTGGCTCAGCGCATCGGCGTTCGCCTGCGTCTCACTTCCCCCCAACGTGATCTTGATGTTGCGCACCGACTTGGATTTGTTCGTGTTTTCGAAGGTCAGCTTCAAGCGAAAATCCTGCCCGGCCTTCGGCGCCTGCGGCGACAGCGAGTAATTCGAGACGATCAGCTTCGGCTGATTCGCCACGGAGGCGCTTCCGCCATCCGTCAGGCCGGCGCCGCCGCCCAAGTCCATACCACCCATATCTACATAGCCACCACCCAAATCGCCACCTCCAATCACGTCCCCCAGGTCCATCGCCGGCGGCAACTCTGCACTGCCGGATCCCGTCTTGTCTGTCTCACTTTCCTTCGGCTGCTGTTCCGTCCCACTATTCGTCTGGCCCGCGCCACCTGAAGTCGAACCGCACGGCGGACACACGATGCTCGTGATGGACTCCGAAGGCGCATCCTCCGGCGGTTTCGGACCGCCCGGCAAGTCCTCAGAGCTGAGCACACCATCTTCCGCCAAGCTCACGTACAGCATCGAAATGTCATCCGCCTTCATGCCCACAATGTCCGACGTCTCCAGATCCGGACGCGCCGCAAAAATCTGCTTCAACAATGTGGCAATCTGTGTCGCATCAAGCATGCTCCACCTCCTGATGGGAAATGCGTTCAATTTGGCCGTCGCGCATGTGATAAAGGCGATCCGCGTACTCCGTCATCTCTTCATCGTGCGTGACCATAATCATCGTCAGATTCTCTTTTTCAGCAACCCCCGAGATGAGATCCATGACCTCGTAGCTCGTCTTGGTGTCGAGGTTGCCCGTGGGCTCATCGGCAAACAGGATCTTGGGATGCCCCACAAGCGCCCGGGCGATGGAGACGCGCTGCTGTTGGCCGCCCGACAGCTGATTGGGACGGTGATGCAGGCGCTCGCCCAATCCCACAAGACTGAGGGCCTCCTTGGCCATTTCCGTGTACTCCTTCTTGGGCATCCCCTTGAGCATCAGGCCGAACGTCACATTTTCCAAGGCGTCCAGCGTCGGGATCAGATTGTAGGACTGAAAGACGAATCCCACGTTGAGACTGCGAAAGAGCGTGAGTTGGGACTCGTTGAGCGTTTCCAGATGCACCCCGCCGATGACGATCTCCCCGGACGTCGGCCGCTCCAGCCCGGCCAGCGAATTTAAGAGCGTCGATTTGCCCGATCCGGACGGCCCCAAGAGACACACCATCTCGCCGCGCATGATGTCCAGCGTCACGTGATCCAACGCGTGCACTTTTTCCGATCCCATCTGATAGATTTTCGTTAAGTCTCGAACTTGAATGAGTGCGTTCTCCATAGAGCCTCCCTTCGTTCTCTATTATCTTATCATCTGCAAGAGGTCTTCAAGACGAAAAATCTTAAATTTTTATTAAACTTTATCGGTATCATTTCAAGGTATCATGAGCATGAGCACCGATGTCTGCTTCGCCGACGTCTCCGGTGGCGTCGGAACGCGACTTACGGGTAATCATGAACCGTGAGGCGACGCTACCGCAGAAAGGGTCCGAACCCCCTGCCGCTTCCAACGCCAACCAAAACACTCTAAAAAAACGGAAGAATGAATATGACCCCATCCAAACGCAGAAAATCCAGACGACGCAAAAGACGCGCGGCGTTTCCCCGTCTCTTCCTCCTCGCGATGCTGTGCGCTCTCGTCGCGGCGGCGGTTTTCGTGCTCTCGAGGCGGACGTTTGAACTCCCCCTCGAAGCCATTCACATCGCGCCGTCCCTGGATTCGAAGATCCAGCACAACGCCGCGGATCAGGGGCTGGATCCCGACCTCGTGCGCGCTGTCATCTTTCAGGAGAGCCGCTTTGATCCCGACGCCACATCACGCGTCGGCGCACAGGGACTGATGCAACTCATGCCACAGACCGCCGTGGACATCGCCGATATGCGCGGCGAAGAGCCGCCGACGGACCTCTACGACATCGACACCAACCTCGCCTACGGCATCACGTACCTCGCCTATCTCCTCGAACGATTTGACGGGAAGGTGCCCACGGCGCTCGCCGCCTATAACGCCGGCCCCACCGTCGTCGCGGAATGGCTGACCGACCCGTCGCTCAGTGCGGACGGCCTCACCCTGTCGTCCATTCCCTATGACGAGACCCGTGGCTACGTCGAAAAAGTCATGAAGTACTACGAGAGTTATCGGGAAGTCTCCGCGCGCGTGACGCCATAGCGGTAGTGCGCTTTTCCGAAGTTCGTTGTGTTCCCTGTGGCGCGCCACCAGCTCGTTCGATCGCTTGGTTCTGCGCCGTGTTTTCCCTTAGGCGACCTTGGGTGACCCTTGGGCGACGCCTCTTTCATTGAGTTTCGTTTTGTTTTTCACGCCGTTCTCCCGATTGTCTTATAATGAGGGTTAGACTAATCAAAAGGAGCGTTATGTGAAGACTATTTTAGTTCTCTGTGGCGGCCGCTCCACGGAGCATGAAATCGCGCTGCGCAGCGCGCGGTCCATCATCAATGGGCTGGATCGGGAGAAGTATCGCGTCCACGTCACCTACATCGACCGGACGGGCGGCTTTACGGTGCTGGGCCTCTTGGATCACGTGGAAGCCCCGGAAGATCTCATGCGCGCGCCGGCCACAGACCGCCTGTCGTCCATTTGCGAGTGGCTTGCCGCGGTGGCCGATCTCTTGGCCGATGTGCCGCCCGAGGACGTCCTGGTCTTTCCCGTCATCCACGGCCAGACCGGCGAGGATGGCGAAATTCAGGGATTTTTGCAGATGTTGGGTCTCTCCTATGTGGGCTGCCATCTCACGGCGAGCGCCCTGTGCATGGACAAAGCGTTCTCCAACGAGATCTTTCGCGCCAACGGCATTCCGGAGGCCGACTACATCGTCTACACGCATCGCGACTGGAACGCCGACGGCAGATCCGTGGAGCATCTCCAAGCGCGCATCCGTGAATCGTTCGGCTTCCCCTGCTTCGTGAAGCCGGCCAACAACGGCTCGTCGGTGGGCGTCACGCGCGCCACGGAGGCGACGCTGCAAAAGGCCGTGGAACTGGCGCTGCGCTACGATCGGCGCATCCTCATCGAAGAGGCCATCATGGGCCAGGAGCTGGAGGTGTCCATTTTGGGCAATGACACCGTCAAGGCATCGCTTCCGGGCAGTTACACGTCGACGCACGAGGTCTTGGACTACGAGGCCAAGTATCACGACCGCTCGACCGTAGAGAACGTCCCTCACCCCTTGGATGACGAGACCACGGCGCGGGTGCAGGAATTTGCCAAAAGAGCCTACCGCGTGCTGGGCTGCGAGGGCTTTGCGCGCGTGGACCTGTTCCTCACGCCGGATGGCCATCTCTACATGAACGAGATCAACACTTTCCCCGGTATGACGCCCACTTCGCTGGCCCCCAAACTGTGGACGGAACTGACAGACATGACGTTTAGTCAGTATTTGGATGAAATCATTGAAAACGCCGTGGCGTCGAATGCGTCCACGGCGAGCGTGCGCACGTCATTGGAGGCGGAATGAAACAGCAGACTCTCGGTTCAATTGCAGAATTAGCCGGCGCGACTCTCACGCCGGCATCGGCCGCGTCCACGCCGGTCAAAGCCATCTCCATCGACACGCGCACCATCGACACGGGCGATGTCTACATGCCCATCATCGGCGAGCGCCTGGATGGCCATCAATTCATCGAAGGCGCATTTGAAAAGGGCGCGGTGGCGTGTTTTCATGACGCGGCGCATCCCATCGACGCCGACAAGCCCTTGCTCACCGTGGACGACACCACTGCGGCGTTTACGCGGCTGGCGCAGCATTTTCGCGAGACGCTTGACGTCAAGATGATCGGCATCACCGGCTCCAACGGCAAGACAACGACCAAGGACATCGTCTACTCGGTGCTGCGCCACGTCTTTCGCACGAAAAAGACCACGGGCAATCTCAACAACCAGATCGGCGTGCCGCGCACGCTCTTGCAGCTGGACGAGGACACGGAAGTGGCCGTGGTGGAGATGGGCATGAGCGAGTTCGGGGAGATTTCGCATCTGACGCACCTCGTCCATCCGGATATTGCGGTCATCACGAATGTGGGCGCCGTGCATCTGGAGCAGCTCAAGACGCAGGAGAATGTGGCGCAGGCGAAGCTCGAGATCTTGGAGGGCATGGGGCCGGAGGGCCTCTTTCTCTACAACTACGACAACGAGATTCTGCGCGATGCCGTGGCGGCGCGGGACATCACGCCGCGCGTCGTCTCGTATGGCACGGCGGACGGGGCGGACGTGAAGATCTCCCTCGTGAAGGCGACGCCGATTGAGACGGCGTTCACGCTGGACGGCACGCCGTTTACGGTGGACCTCATCGGGGCGTATCAGATGTACAACGCGGCGGTGGCGGTCATCATCGCACGGGAACTGGGTCTCACCGATGCTCAGATTCAAGACGGGCTTAAGGTCTCGGACCGCACGCCCTGGCGAACGGAGCTGGGACACTTCGACGGCTTTGACATCCTGATCGATGTCTACAAGTCCAATCCGCCGTCGCTGCGCGAGGCGCTCGAGACGGCGGCGCTGCTTCAGGGCTACAACCACAAGATCGCCATCTTGGGCGACATGCTGGAGTTGGGACGCGATGAGCTTGACATTCATCGCGAGATCGGGCGGAAGCTCAATCCGGACGTCTTCGACGCGGTCCTGTTCTACGGCGCGCTGTCGAAAGCCATGTACGAGGGCGCTCTCGAGAACTTCGGACCGGAGCGCGCGTTTCACTTCTCGTCCAAACCGGACCTGGTGGATCAGGCGAAGTACCTCATCCGCCCCAACACGCTCGTGCTCATCAAGGGCTCGCGCGCGATGCGGCTGGAAGAAGTGGTGGAGAGTTTATCGGGCGTCACGGCACGATGAAGGGAGTTTGTCGGGCGTCACGGCACGATGAGGGGAGGAATGTATGCGGGCGGTCATCACGGTTGTCGGCAAGAATCGCATTGGCATTGTGGCCGGGATTGCGAAACAATGCGCGGACAACGACATGGACATTTTGAAATTGGAGCAGACCATTCTGGATGGCATCTTCACCATGATGATCTTGGTGGATTTGGCGGCGGTTCAGAAAGATCTGACGGAACTGCAGGAGGAGATGCGCCTCTACGGTGAATCGGTGGGACTAGAGGTGCGGATGCGTCACGAGGACACGTACAATGTCATGCACAATGTGGATATCAAACGATGAATATTGAACAACTCTATGCAACGGATCACATGCTTTCTCAGGAGAAGCTGGACATCCGCACGGTGACGATGGGCATTTCACTTTTGGACTGTGCGGACGGCGAGGGAAAGAAAGCGCGTCAGAAGATCTACGACCGCATCACGACGAATGCGGAGCATCTCGTGGAGGAAGTAGAAAAGGTCGGACGCACGTACGGCGTGTCCATCGCCAACAAGCGCGTTTCTGTGACGCCGATTTCCCTCATCGCGGGGGCGTCGGGCGAGGAGGACTACGTCGCGTATGCTGAGACGCTGGATCGTGCGGGAAAGGCCGTGGGCGTGGACTTCATCGGCGGCTTTTCGGCGCTCGTGCAGCAGCATGCCACGGCGGCGGATCGCATTTTGATCGACTCCATCCCCCGCGCGCTGGCGGAGACGGACATCGTCTGTGCGTCGGTCAATGTGGGCTCGACGCGGGCCGGCATCAACATGGATGCGGTGCGCCGTCTGGGCGAAGTCATCCGCGAATCGGCGGAACTCACGAAGGATCAGGACTGCATCGGCCCGGCGAAGCTCGTGGTGTTTGCCAACGCCGTGGAGGACAATCCGTTCATGGCGGGCGCGTTTCACGGCGCGAGTCAGGGCGACTGCGCGCTGCGCGTGGGCGTGAGCGGTCCGGGTGTGGTGAAGCACGCGCTGGAGGCGGTGCGCGGGGAGCCCATGGAGCGCGTGGCGGAGGAGATCAAGCGCACGGCGTTCAAGATCACGCGTCTGGGCGAACTCATCGGGCGCGAGACGTCCAAACGCCTCGACGTGCCGTTTACGACGATCGACCTCTCGCTGGCGCCGACGCCGGCCATCGGCGATTCGGTCGCGCGCATTTTGGAGGAGATCGGCCTGAGCCAGGTGGGCACGCACGGCACGACGGCCGCGCTGGCGCTCTTGAACGACGCGGTCAAGAAGGGCGGACTCATGGCGTCGTCTTATGTGGGCGGCCTTTCGGGCGCGTTCATCCCGGTGAGCGAAGATGAGGGCATGATCGCCGCGGCGGCCTCAGGCGAGCTCTCCATCGACAAGTTGGAAGCCATGACGAGCGTCTGCTCGGTGGGTTTGGATATGATCGCCGTACCGGGCGACACCCCAGCGTCGACTATCAGCGCCATCATCGCCGATGAATGCGCCATCGGCATGATCAACATGAAGACGACGGCCGTGCGCCTCATCCCCGTCATCGGCAAGGGCGTGGGCGAGTCGGTCACCTTCGGCGGCCTCTTGGGCTCAGCCCCCATCATGCCCGTCCATCCCGGCGACAGCAGCGCCATGGTCTCCCGTGGCGGCTTCATCCCCGCGCCCGTGCACTCGTTTAAGAACTGATGGGGCAGGACAGGATACGGAGGCGCTCTGAGGCGTTCGGATCGGAGGCGTCCTGAGGCGCCCGGATCGGAGGCGCTCGGGACGAGGGGGGCAGAGGCGAAACAGTTTGAGGCGCTCGCGCTTGATGCGCGCGCGCCTTTTTTGATATGTCGGCGCGCGACAGAGCCAAAAAGCCAACAGCGCGCCCGGCGCGGGACGGAGCGATGCGCGCACTCCGAACTGCAGGCGGCCTCGACACCCGGCATCGCACGTGGCGCGGCGCGCACTCCGAACTTCCGGCGGCCTCGACGGCCGGCATCGCACGTGGCGCGGCGCGCACCCCGAACTGCAGGCGGCCTCGACACCCGGCATCGCACGTGGCGCGGCGCGCACCCCGAACTGCAGGCGGCCTCGACACCCGGCATCGTACGTGGCGCGGTGCGCACCCCGAACTGCAGGCGGCCTCGACACCCGGCATCGTACGTGGCGCGGCGCGCACCCCGAACTGCAGGCGGCCTCGACACCCGGCATCGTACGTGGCGCGGCGCGCAACGGAGCCGAGATCGCCCGCCGCTATTTTGTGGCGCTATTCTCATATTTGAATGAGCAAACACATTTTTGGACGACCCCGAGGTCGCTCTTTTCATTATGGCGTTTAGCACATACCAAAATCGCCGGAGAGATGGTGGCTAATTCCTATATAGGATAAACACCCAAAAAATCCGCGCCGTCGATGGTGGCTCTTCTCATTAACGCGAAAGCAACCACATTTTGGCCGGATTTGATAGGTGCAAAAATCGAATATGAAAAGAGCGATAACCCGGTTCTCAAAAATGTCGTGGCTCAAGCCAATATTGAAAATAACCATCAAGTCGACGCCACACCACGGCCACCCGGCTCTAAAAAATGTCGTGGCTCAAGCTAATATTGAAAATAGCCATCAAGTCAACGCCACGCCACGGCCAGCCGGCTCTAAAAAATGTCGTAGCTCAAGCTAATATTGAAAATAGCCATCAAGTCAACGTCACACCACGGCCGGCCGGCTCTCAAAAATGTCGTGGCTCAAGCCAATATTGAAAATAGCCATCAAGTCGACGCCATACCACGGCCAGCCGGCTCTAAAAAATGTCGTGGCTCAAGCTAATATTGAAAATAGCCATCAAGTCGACGCCACACCACGGCCAGTCGGCTCTAAAAAATGTCATGGCTCAAGCTAATATTGAAAATAGCCATCACATGAGGCGGGAGGAGGACCGGCCGCTCCCTGAACCGCAATTCTTATATATAGGCTTTCACCTTCCCCAAAACGCCTCATACGGAGCCGCAAAGTCCAGCGCTTGAAATTGCCCTCACAATAAGTGGGAGTTTCGCGCCTCCATCTATACCGCAATATTCAAATATAGGCTTTTACCTCCCCCAAAACACCTCATACGGAGTTGCAAAGTCCAGCGTGTAAAATGGCCGCCACATGGCGCTCTTCACCGCTTCCGCCCCCACATCCATACGCCGCAGGCGACGCCAATGGCCAACATCGCGATGCTGATGGGGCCGAACGTTGTCCCCAAGGCGCCCAGGATCGTGCCGAGGATGGCGTAGTCCGTGTCGCCAAAGGTCGCGGCGACCGCCATGGCTGTGGTTGCCCCAAACGCTCCTGACATCGTCCCGGCCGAAGTCATCGCCACGCCCGACCCGGTGAACAGCGAAAGCAGAGCGGGAAGTGCCGTGAGCAGCAACCCGTTCGCGAGTGCGCCCGCGATGGCGCCGCGCAGGCCGCCGGTGGCGTTGCCGTAAATGCCGGCCGTTGCGCCGCAGAAGAAGTGCGGCACGACCGACGGCAAGATCCATAAGCCGGTCAAAAGGCCAATGCCGACCATGCCCACCAACGCGCCCGACAGGCTACACAAAAAGCCGATGACCACGGCGGACGGCGCATACGGGAAGAGCGCCGCGCAATCCACGGCGGGAAGGGCATCGGGGACAAAGCGGCCACCGAGCGCCGTCAAAAGCGGCGGAACATCGGCCAGCAACAGGCGCAGGCCGGCCAAAATGACGGCGATGCCGACGGCAAAGAACAGAGCGTACACGACGGCGGCCGAAAGCGGCTGTTCTGCGGCAAGTGCGGCGACCACAAAGACGAGGGTCATGGACAGCGACGTGGTGACGGTCACGTTGCGCAAGAGGCTGGAGAGGCTGGGGATGCGAATGTCCTCCGTCGAGCGAAGTCGCGATGCCGCCCTCGAACGCGCCTGCGAATCCGACAAAGCAGAAGCCGCGACCGCCCTGCCGGAAGCGGATGAGGAAAAGCCGCCCGACGGCGCTTCCTCCGTGCCGCCATCCCCTGACGCGTCCGTCTCACGCACATAACGCCGATTGACCCGCGCGCCGACCCACCCCGCAAGGTAATAGCCCAAACTCCCGAAGTGACCCAACGCCACCGCTTCATCACCAGTGACGCGGCGGGTGAACGCCTGCCCCAACGCCGGCGAAAGCGACGACCAAACGCCCAACAACAGCGCGCCGACGAAGACGATGAGGGGCATCGCAAGTCCTGAAGCGGTCAAGACGAGGGCGAGAAGCGCCGCCATGAAGAAACTCTGATGCGCCGTCAAAAACAGAAAGCGGAAGCGCGTCACGCGGGCGATGACGAGGTGCGTCAAGAGTCCAAAGACCAAAATGAGAATCGTCGCAAGGCCCACCGACGGCTGCACCAGCGCGGCCATGGCCTCGTTGTGCGGCACGAGCACGGCGATGCCGAAGGCGCGGCTCATCGCATCCGCAAGGCGGAGCAGACTCTCCTGAACCACCAGTGCCCCCGGGACAAGCATGACATAGCCCACCATCGCGCCGACCACACCCGAAAGCACGCCCGCCACGGGGCGCCGCAGAAAGAGCAATCCCAGAAATGCCAAAAAGCCGACCAGAAGGGTCGGCTGAGCGAGAGCAAGAACAATGGCATCAAGAGAAATCATGGGAGCCCGCCAATCACGAGCGCGACGCGCCGAGCGACTCCAAGACGGGAAGCAGTTCCGCTTCCACCTGTTTCGCATTCGTATAACTGGTGACCACCGCCATGCGGCGATCGTCAGGCAGCAAATCGGCAAATTCCTTGACCGTGACGAATAAATCGGCGTCTGACGCCGCCGCAGCGGAATTGGCATCGAGCGAAGTCACCTCCACGGAGATGCCGTGGGCAGCGGCAATCTGCTCCACTTTCATCTTGAGCAACAAGCTGCTGCCGATGCCGTTGCCACAAACCGTGTAAATTTTCATGCCGCCTCCTTTCGCGGTCTTCACTGCTTCCTCGCGTCGCGATGTCGAGCGGCACACAGGCCCGCCGTCGCGCCATTCGCGCCACATCCGCCAGCGCTCGCCATCCACATACCGCACATCGTAAAATGTGGCGACGCAGGCCGCCACCAGCGCCATACACGCCGCCGCCGCGGTCCCCGCTCATTCCGCCGCCAACAGCGCCTCAATCTCCGCCGGCGACCCAAAGCGCAACACATCGCGCGACGCGTCATCGCCGAGTAGCGCCCCCAGCGCGGCGAGCGCCTCCAAATGCGACGTGGCATCCGGCGCAGCCAACACCAAAAAGACGTCGACGGGACGCCCCTCGAGATCCACCGCCGGCGCGACCTGCAAGAGGCTCATCGCCACGCGATGCACGTGCCCCTCGGCCTTCGCATGCGGAAGCGCAAACCCCTCGTCGAGCACGATATACGGCCCGTAGGTCTCCACGCTCTGGATCATGGCGTCGACGTAGGCCGCGTCGATGGCCCCCTCGTCGACCAAGACGCCAGCGGCACGACGCACCGCCTCCCGCCAATCGGTAAGGCCCGTCGCCTGCGCGCGATGCGCCGGCGGGAGCCACGTTTTCCAATCACCACTCATCGCATCCTCTTCCCGAAACAAAGACCCATCGGATCTACAGACGAACGGCGCCAGACGTCGCTGTCAGTCCTGCAACCGGTAGATTTCCAAAATCTCCAAGATGTCCTGCACGCCGTCGCGAAACGTGAAATGGCGCATGGCCTCGCGATAGCGCTCGCCGTTTTCCAAAAGGTCGCGCACCGCAGCTAAAAACTGGTCGCTCGTCACACTCGTCTCGTCCAGCACTTTCGCATACCCGGCGCGCTCGAACTCCTCCGCATTTTCCACCTGATCCCCGCGGCTGCCCACCTTGTACGGGATGAGCAACATCGGCTTCTGATAGTAGAGAAATTCGAAAATGGCGTTCGACCCCGCGCGCGACACCACGACGTCCGCCATGGCCAACGCGTCATTCATCCCCGCGCGAATGTAGTCCACCTGCACATAGCCCGGACGCTCCATCTGCGAATCGCCCTTGCCCGCGCCCACGCTGTGGACGATGTCAAACTGCTTCAAGAGCGGATCCAAGTTCTGCCAGACCAGCCGATTGAGCTTCGCCGCGCCCAGCGAACCGCCCACCACCAAGAGCACCGGCTTCTTGCCGTCCAGGCCGAATCGGATCAGGCCTTCGCGCGCTGAGCCGCCCTGCATCTGCTGACGGATGATGGGGCCCAGGTAATACGCCTTGTCGCGCGGCACGAAATCCGCCGTGCGCTCAAACGTCAAGAGAATCCGCTTCACAAAGGGGATGATGATCTTGTTCGCCAGTCCCGGTGTGCGATCCGACTCATGCGTGATGACCGGGATTCCCAGTCGCCGTGCCGCCAGCACGACCGGCACCGACACGAAGCCGCCCTTCGAAAACACGACCTGCGGCCGTTCCCGCTGCAAGACGCGCCGCGCCTCCGCCACGCCAGAGAGCACATGGCCCACGTCGCCCAAATTGCGACGGATGTTCTCCCACGTGCGGGCGCGTCGAAATTTCCCCGTCGGAATGGCATGATAACGCACGCGCGGAAAATCACTCAAGAGATCGCGCTCAATGCCCGTCTCCGAGCCGATGTAGGCGATGTCCCAGCCCTCCTCCTCCAGCGCAGGAATGAGCGCCAGATTGACCACCACATGGCCGGCACTTCCGCCCCCCGTCAACACGATGCGTTTGTTCATTCTCACTCCTCAGTTCTCGGCCGCTTTGCCGATGACGTCGCTGCCGAAGTACGGGCGCAGCGCGTCCGGAATGGTGACCGAACCGTCCGCATTCTGATAGTTCTCGACGATGGCCGCCCAAGTGCGCCCCACGGCGAGTCCCGACCCGTTCAAGGTGTGCACGAAGCGCACATTGCCCTGCGCATCCCGGAAACGGATGTTTGCGCGGCGCGCCTGGAAGTCCTCAAAGTTCGAGCAAGACGAGATCTCCACATAGCGGTTGTAGCTCGGCAGCCACACTTCGATGTCATACGTCTTCGCCGACGAGAAGCCCAGATCACCTGACGACAAGACCACCACGCGATACGGAATCTCCAGACGCTTCAAGATGTCCTCCGCATCCGCCGTGAGTTTCTCCAACTCGTCGTAGCTGCCCTCCGGATGCACGAATTTCACGAGTTCCACCTTGTCGAACTGATGCTGGCGGATGATGCCGCGCGTGTCGCGCCCGGCCGAACCCGCCTCGCGGCGGAAGCACGGCGTGTACGCCGTCATGTACTGCGGCAGCTGCGCTTCGTCCAGAATCTCATCGCGGTAGATGTTCGTCACCGGCACCTCTGCCGTCGGCACGAGGAACAAGTCGTCCGCCGTGATGTGGTACATGTCCTCCTCAAATTTAGGCAGCTGCCCCGTGCCCGTCATGCTGGCGCGGTTCACGGCAAACGGCGGCTCAATTTCCAGATATCCCTGCTCGTGATGCACGTCGAGCATGAAATTGACGATGGCGCGCTCCAGACGCGCCCCTTCACCCTTCATGATGGTGAAACGCGCCCCCGAGAGCTTGGCCCCACGGTCAAAGTCCAGAATGTCGTGCATGGTGGCGATGTCCCAGTGCGGCTTCGCTTCAAAGTCAAATTCCCGCGGCGTCCCGAAACGGCGCTGCTCCACGTTGTCCGCGTCATCCTTTCCGAACGGCACCGACGTGTGCGGCACATTCGGGATGGAGAGCATGACATCGCGCAAATTCTCCTCGACCTCCGCAATCTTCGCGTCGTCCGCGTCGATCTCATCGCCCAGCTCGCGCATGCGCGCAATGGTCTCCGTCACATCCTCGCCGTTCTTCTTGCGCACGGGGATTTCCTTCGAGACGCGATTGCGCTCCGCCTTCTTCTCTTCCACGTCGTTCAGCAGCTTGCGGCGCGCGTCGTCCAACTCCAACGCCTGCGCCACAGGAAACTCTCCCGAGCGACCGGCCAGTCCCTTTTCTACCGCCTCACGATCTTCGCGAATGCGCTTAATGTCCAGCATAATTCCTCCCGTGCCCTGTTCACCGATTTCTTTTCCCGTTCATTATAACACGCCCAAACATCCCACGCCCCAGGCGTCCACTCAGCCTCAGACGGTGCCGTACCAACGCCCGAATAGGCCGCCTCAGCACTGCACAGTGCCAGCGCCCGGAGAGGCCGCCCGAATCAGCCCAACACACGCCGGATCGCCTGAAGTGGCAACCCGATCTCCGACACCTTCACCGGACAGTCGATCAGCCGATTGTGCTCCAACCCGGTCTTCATCAACCCCAACGTCACGATCTTCCCGGCTTCGATGAACGCGCCGTAGGGCTGGCCCGTGGTGGCGTCCAGTCCGGAGGGCATGTCCACTGACAGCGTAAAGATGCGCGACTGGTTGATGTTGTCGATGACGATGGGAAAAATCCCCTTGAGTTCCCGATTGAGTCCCGTGCCAAAGAGCGCGTCGACCACCGTATTGTAGCGATGCAGGTCGTCCAGCATGTCCTCCAAATCGCCCAGCGTCTCCACGCGATGGATGTCGTCCGTGAGGTGCCCGACCGCCCGGCGATTCATGAGCCACGCCTCCGACGGCTCCTGCTTCTCCCCCACGAGGTAAATGCCGACCCGCTTGCCTCGGATCAAAAGCTGTCGCGCGAGCGCCAGTCCGTCTGCCCCGTTGTTGCCCGGCCCGCAGAACACCGCAAAAGAATGCCGCTTTGAAAGATCGATGTGCTGCAGCAGGCCGATCGCCGCATTTTCCACCAAAATCGGCTCCGGAATCTCCAGCGTGCGATGCGTATAACTTATAATCCTCTCCATCTCTTCCCGCGTCACACTCCGCATGCTTCCTCCTCTCTTAGCACCACTTCTTTCACTCGCCACGGCGTTTCACGCACGCCGGTTGGCGCTCATTATGGGCGTGTGCCCTCATTCCCTGCGCATCCGCACGGCGTCGCCCTTTCTCGTGTACTCGAAATCCGACGCCGGTGCTTCTAGATCCGCCGCCTCAGATCCGCCCCATACAGGTAAAACGGCGCGAACTCTCCCGCAATGCGCGACGCGATGCGGGCGTTGTACCGGCTCTCGAGCTCCGTCAGTTCCAAATTGGACGAAATGATCGTTGGGCGCTGCGCCACGATGCGGGAATTCAACAGTTCAAAGAGTTCCGCCGTCATCTTCTCCGTGGTGTACTCCGCGCCCAAGTCGTCCAGCGCCAGGAGATCACACGAGTAGGCGAAGTCGCGCCGCGCCACGTCCGCCGGCGTGCGCTCGTTCTGATACGTAAACGAATACGTCGACAGAAAATCCAACAGTTCCGGCGCGGTCTGATAGAACACCTGCTGCCCGCGGTCCAAGACGCCCTTCACGATGGCGTTGAGCAGGAAGGTCTTGCCCGTGCCCGTCGGTCCGTAGAAATACAAATTCGGAGAATCCGACGCAAACCCCGGCACGTAGTCCTGCTCCAGGGCGTCGCGAATCTCCTTCATGTTCTCATACGGCGACAGTTCTTCCCCCGCCTGGCGGTCCCGCCGAAAGAGCGAGAGGTCAAAGGTCTCGAAGTTTTCCTGCGCAATGCGCTGCTGTACGGCGCTCATCTGATAACGCTGCTCCAACAACAAGTCGTTGCGACAGTGGCACGAGACGCCGTCCACAAAGCCCGTGTCGCCGCAGTCCGGACACGTGTAGTCCGGCGTAAAAAAATCCGGCCCCACGCCCGTCGCTTCGATGGCGCGGTCCTCTGCCTCGCTCATCTCCTGGATCTCCCGTTGCGCGGCGGCCACCTCTTCCGGCGACATCCGAAGCATCTCGCCCAAGAGCGCCCGCGACCGCGCCAGACGCTCTTCTTTTAATTCCATAATCTGTGGATTTCTCTTGTAGAACTCCATCACGCGTCCGTCGCGCTGGGCCAAGGCACGACGACGTCGCGCGGCCAAAATATCGGCAATTCCGGTCAAGGCTTACCTCCTCTCAAATCCCGCAATCGTGAGGCTTCCAGCTTCTTTTTCACCCATTCCCTCTGCTCATCCTTCGACAGACGCGTATCCTCATCCACATTTTTTTCGCGGCGCCGTTTTCCACGCTTTATGGATTTTTTCTTCGCTTTCTGGTCCAGGTAGCGGTCCAAAGCGTCCTTCGTCGTGATGCCGTCGAAGCGCGCCCAATTCTCCACGATCGTCGTGAGGTACTTCACCGAACGCGCCGTGGACTCGCTGTTCACCGCCGCTTTCTGATACGCGTAGAGAAAGTACTCCGGCGTAAACGCATACGTGTTCATGACGTCCAGGATGAGCCGCAGCTCGTTGTCCTTGAGGAGCACGCGATACTGAAACCCGCGCGATAAAAAGTCTTCCAGCGCGTCGAACATCTGCGTGCGCGTCATCCCCTCGTCCGGCGTCCCCTCGTCCGCACTCGCCCGCCGCTCCGCGCCGGGGGCCGCGTAGACCACGTCGTTCGTCGCCGAGGCGACGTTCAGGAAGCCGTTCGTTCCGGCATGTTCCGACGTCGCCGGGGCGACGCCGCGAGAAGGCATCGCCTCCCCTTCGGTAGAATGGGGCGCCTCCGCGTTACTGCGGGACGACTTCGCCGCGTCCCCCACGCCGGCCCAGAGGAGCAGCATGGAGCGAAAGAACACCGTCCCGTCGGCATCGCGCACAACGAGGCCCTCGCCCTCCCAATAGGACAGCGCCTCGTCCAGGGCATCGGGGGACAGCTGGAGCGCTTCGGCCAGATCCGCACCGTTGACCCCAGTGGCATGAGCGTCGGAACAGGCTTTCCATCCCATGAGGTACACGCGCAGCGCCGTCTCCGGAGCATGTGCCACATAGGTATCCAAGAAGATGTTTTCGAACGGCGTGGTGCGAAAGTCCACGTGCGACAGGTCGAATGAAGCGTGCATAATACCTCCTAAACCGTGGGATCGACGCCCGAGCTCAAGTCCTTAAAACGCGTGAGTTCCTTTTCAAAGTAGAGGTTGACCTTGCCGATGGGGCCGTTGCGGTGCTTGGCCACGTTGACCTCCGTCACATTGGGATGCTCCGTCTCTTCATTGTAGTAGTCTTCGCGGTAGAGCAACATCACCACGTCCGCATCCTGCTCGATGGCGCCGGATTCGCGCATGTCGCTCATCATCGGTCGAGCCCCTTCCCGCGACTCCGCCTTACGCGACAGCTGCGAGAGCGCGAGCACCGGGCAGTTGAGTTCCTTGGCGAGCCCCTTGAGTCCCCGCGAGATCTGCGTGATCTCCTGCTGGCGGTTCTCGTTGCGCCCACCGGAGTCGGCGCTCATGAGCTGCAAGTAATCGATGACGACGAGGTCGAGCCCCTCTTGGATCTGCAATCGCCGGCACTTGGAGCGCAACTCCTGCACGCTGATGCCCGAAGTGTCGTCGATGAAGATGGGCAGTTCCTGGAGCACGGTCACCCCTTGGATGAGCTGCGCCCAGTCCTCATCCTCTTTGAAGTCGCCAGAGATGATGCGCTGGAGGTTGACGCCCGACGCCATGGCGATGAGGCGCTGCACCAGCTGGTTTTTGGACATCTCCAGCGAAAAAATCGCCACACGGTAGGGATGCTTCCCTTCCTTGTCGCGATAGCGCGCCGCATTAAACCCGATGTTCAAGCCCAGCGCGGTTTTGCCCATGGACGGGCGCGCCGCCAAGAGCACGAGATCCGAGCGATGGAGGCCGGAGAGCAGCTCGTCCAGCCAGCGGAAGCCCGTAGGAATGCCGGTGATGGTCCCCTGCGTCATGGCCAGAGTGGAAATGGCGTCCAGCGTCTCCTCCAGCGTGTCGTTGATCGGCGTGAGACCCACGTTGGTGCGCTCTTGAGTGAGGGCCAAGAGCTTTTCCTCCGCCGCCTCTAAAACCACCGCCGAGCGATCCTCGCCCGTCTGCGCCCGGCGCGAGACGTCTTCGCCAAAGCGAATGAGCGCCCGCTGCAAGGTGTGATTCTTCATGATCTCGATGTAGGCGTCGATGTTCTGCGGATAGAACACTTCTCGTGTGATGTCCAGAATGCCGTCGATGCCGCCCACCGCGTCCAGCTGATTCTCCTGCTCCAGCGTCGCCATGAGCATCTGCACGTCAATGGGCTCGTGGTCGCGATTGAGTTTCAGCATCGCCTCGTACAGAATCCGGTTCTTGGGATAGTAGAAATCCTCGCTCGACAGCGCCTCCATGGTGCGGATGAGAAGGCTCTCATCCAAAAGCACAGACCCCAGAACCGAACGCTCGGCGCGGGCGTTGGCCGGCAGTTTGGGCAGGGCTTGGTCCATCTCACACCTCTTTAATTCTGACCTTGAGTTTGGCCACCATCTCCGGGTAGACGCGCACGTCCACGCTCGTCTCGCCCGCTTCGCGCAGCGACTCCTTCAGTTCGATCTTCTTTTTGTCGATGGTGATGCCCTGCTTTTCCAGTGCCTGGGCGATGTCCTGGTTCGTCACCGAGCCGAAGAGCTTGCCGTTGCCGCCGCCCTTGGCCTCCACCGTCACCTCGGTCTGATCCAACTGGGCTTTGAGTTTCTCCGCTTCCGCCTTGCGCGCCGCTTCCTCTTCCGCCATGCGCTTCTGCTTGGCCTTCCACTCCTTCACCACGGCCGGCGTGGCCTCCACAGCCAGCTGATTGGCCGCCAGAAAATTGTGGTAGTAGCCCGGCTTGGAATTCACCAGATCGCCCGCTTTGCCCAGTCCTTTAACGTCTTTCAGCAGAATGACTCGCATCCTCTTCCTCCTCTTCCAAATACGCCACAATGGCGTCTTCTAATTTGTGTTGTGCTGTCTCCATGTCGTCCGGAAGCCGCGTGGCCGCCGCAGTCAGATGCCCGCCGCCGCCCAGTTTTTCCATGATGAGCTGCACGGAGATCTCCCCCATGCTCCGCGCCGAGATGTGCGTCTTGCCGTCCGCGCGCGCCAGCACGAAGGACGCTTCAATGTCCCGCACGCCTAAGAGGTCGTCCGCCGCCTGGGAGGCGATGAGCGTGGCCCCAGGGATCTCTTCCTCAAAGCGGCCGATCATGATGTGCGGCCGGAACGGCGCCGCATTCGCCAGAATTTCAGAGCGATAGCGCACCAGATCCCACGGGTCCTTGAAGACTTCTTTGATCATCATGGAGTCTGCGCCGCGGCGTTTGAGATACGCCGCCGCCTCAAACGTGCGCGTGCTCGTCTGATAGAAGAAGTTCTTGGTGTCCACGGTGATCCCCGCGAGCAGCCCCTCGGCGATGACCTTCGGTAGCGCCACTTCCTCTTCCTGATAACTGATGAGTTCCGTGATCATCTCCGAGGTCGACGAGGCCGACGGCTCGATGTAGGAAATCTCAGCGTTTTGTATATACCCGCTGCCGCGGCGATGGTGGTCGATGATGATGATGCGGGCGTCGCCATCCAGCAGTAACGGCGCGGCCACAGCGTCGTGACGGTGGTTGTCCAACACGATGACGAGACTTCCTTGGCCGGCCGGCTGACGGATGGCATCCGCAAAGACGATGTGCTCCCGGATCTCCGGAAGCTCGGCGACGACGCGGTCGTAGAGGTTCTCAATGGCAGCCGGGACGCTGTCGAGCACGATCGTCGCCGGGACGCCCGTGGCCTCCGTAAACGCCAGCATGCCGAGCGACGCGCCGAAGGCGTCGAAATCCGGATTCTGGTGACCGCAGATATAGACTTGATCGGCTTGTTCGATGAAACTGCGCAGCGTATTGGACATGACGCGCGCCTTGACTTTGGTGTAGCGCTGGGTGGCCTGATTTTTGCCGCCGTAGTAGTCGATGTCCTCGCCCGACTTGATGACCGCCTGATCGCCGCCGCGCGCCAGCGCCACGTCCAACGCCTGTCGGGCTTCGTCCAACATTTCGGCCGGAGAGGACAGTCCCACGCCCACGCCGATGGAGCACGTCGGCCGGACGGACGCGTCGTGCGGCACATCGCGCATGCTCTCCAAAATGGGGAATTTGTCCTGCTTCATCTTGTCGAGCCATTCGCGCGTCGTCACCAGGAGATAGCGGTCGGGCTCGTACTTCACGAGGGAGGCCTCATAGCCCGCCGCGAAGTCGGACAACTTGCGGTCGATGAGAGCAAAGAGAATGGGCCGATTCTGCTCGGGCGTGGCCTTACGCACCTCTTCATAGTTGTCGAACAGGATGACGGCGATGACCGTCTGTTCGGCCAGATACCGCCGTCGAATTTCTTCGTCTTCCGTGTTGTCGATGCCGTAGAGCAAGATGAGCGTCTCGTCGTTCCGCGCCTCGGTCACATTGTGATAAAAGTGAAAATTGCAGTCGTTGACGTCGATGGCAAACTGCGTCTCGGCCTTGTCGCGCAGCTGCGTCACCGTGAGTTCCGGGAAGATCTCTGTGTGCGCTTTGCCGAGCAAGGTCTCGCGAATGTCGAACACGTCGCGGAAGGTGGCGTTATACCAGAGGAACCGGCCCTCGCCGTTTAACACGGCCATGGGAAACGGCATGGAAAACACGGCGTTTTTGGTGACCTCATCGAAGCGCATGTCGAGTTCTTCGATGGCCCTGACGGCGCGATCCACCGTCTCTTTTTCCCGCACATAGCTGTGATAGCCCAAGAAGCCCATCGCCACGAGGCCCGCAAGGCCTGCGAACGGAGACAGCCTAAAGAGCCCCACGGTCATGGCCAGGGCGATGAGCGGCACGATGAGGACTTCTCCCCAGCGAAACTCGTGCGGATTGTGCGTCTCGTGGTTCATTCTGCGTCCTCCGATGGGCCGTGCTCATCAGCCGCTTCCGACGACGCCTCCGTGGGCGCCATGGCGGGCGCTTCTTTGATCTGAAGGCCCTTGTAGATGCCGTAAAAGGTCACAAAGAGAGTCGGAACGAGGAACACCACGATGACGAGGCCCACCAGAATGCGCAGCGCGAGCCCCATGCCGTGGCGTTTCAAACTCTCTTGTACGCGCGCCATGCCGTGGATGAAAAACACCAACAGTCCGCCGGAGAGCAAGTTGAGTCCGATGGCCTGAAGCGGCGCGAGCCACGAGCCGAGCAGCAACGTCACCACCGTCGAAAGCACGAGCCCCGTCGCCACGGAACGCGTCACGTAGAAACTCTCGAAGCGCAAGGGCGCGATGTCTTCACTCACCGTGTTGTGCAAAAACCAGCGCGAGAGGCTGGAGGACATGATGGCCGCAATCACCCCTTCGGTGAAGAAAAAGGATGGGGTGAGCGTGATCATGGTCCGGGCGAGGGAACGCGTGAAGACTTCGTATTCCACAATTTGGGCGTTCATAAAGCCCTCTTCGCGCATGCGGTTGGTGAGCTCGTCGATCACGGCATTCACCACGTCCTGCACCCGTCCCATGAAGCCGCCGTCTTGAAGCGCCGCGTTCATGAAGAGGTACGCCGCTGACGCCGCGGTGAAGACCAGGGCCGGAATCACGAATTCTTCGAAGGTCGGCCGTTTGCGCCGGATGAGTTCGCCCATCGCAGCCGCCATCAGCGCCGTTTGCGGGATGACGCCGAGCGCCAAATCCACCCCCATCATGGGGTCGGTGAAGCCCATCATCCCCATGGCGAGCGCGATGATACCGCCTGAGAGCGCCGCTGCACCCAAAAGCCATCCCAGGCCCTCGGTCACGTAAAGCGTCACAAACGGAAACACCATGAACAAGCTCAAAAGGGGAAGCGTGGTGTTGGATAAGTAGAAGAGAAACGCCGTCAATACCGCTGCCAGCAGCATGTGAAGTGGCGCACTCATGGTTTCAAAATTGCGTTTCATGATCATCACTCCTTTGGGGATATTCTAACATAAAGCCAGAGAAGGGGCCTTTAGAGATGGGAAACAAATCGATCACACGTCGCACGCCAGAGCGCTTCGCAAGTGATGTGAACGCGCACAGGATGACACGCGTCAGAATCCGGACACCGTGAAAGGACGCTCATCCCATAGAACGCCGTGTAGCGCCACTTGTGCCGTAAAACGCCATAAAATGTCACTCGTGCCGTAAAGTGCACAACAAAAGCCGCTTGGGCATCCCCCAAACGGCTTTTGTTGTGATTGATTTGACTTTGTGTTTACTTGTCTTCGTAAGGAATGATCGCGATGTGGCGCGCCCGTTTGACGGCCGTCGCGACGTCGCGCTGATGTTTGGCGCAGGTGCCGGTCACGCGGCGCGGCAGGATTTTGCCGGCTTCGCTGACGAATTCCTTCACGTCTTCGACCTTTTTGTAGTCGATCGTCTTGTCTTTATCTTTGCAAAATACGCAGACCTTCTTGCGCGGTCTAAATTTCCGTTGTGCCATGGTTGCCTCCCAGTCTTGGATTAGAAGGGAATGCGGTCATCGTCTACCGGGTTGAAGTCGTCGCCAAAGAAGTCCGCATCGGAGACAGCTTCGGCTTCTTTATTTTGCGGAAAGTTCTGACGCTGCGAATTCTGTGAATACGAATTTCCATTCTGCGAATTCTGCGGGCGTTGATTCTGGAACGAGTTGTCACGGTCTTTCCAGTCGATAAACTCCACGTTGCTGACGACGACGTCCGTCGTATAGCGGCGTGTCCCGTCCTGCGCCTCATACGAGCCGGTCTGGATGCGGCCTTCCACCATCACCCGCTTGCCCTTCGCCGTAAAGTTGTTTACCGATTCCGCCAATCTTCCCCAGCATACGCAATTGATAAAATCGGCCGTGGGCTGATTCCGCGATTCCATTTCCTGCTTTTTCTCGCGCGACAGGCGACGATCCACGGCGATGGAGAATCGCGTCATGGCGTTACCCGTCGTATTGTTATACGTAAGCTCCGGATCGCGTGTCAGGCGACCCATCAATACTACCTGATTCATCGGGACCTCCTTAAAGAACTAATCCTCTTTCTTTACAGTGAGGTAGCGGAGTACTTGATCCAGGATTCTTGCGCGACGTTCGACTTCGGCCACAACCGACGGGTCCGCCTCATAGTTGATGACGTAGTAATAACCCTCTTTGTTGTAGTTGATTTCGTACGCAAGTTTCCGGGTGCCCCAGTCGTCGATGTTTTCGACGGAACCGTTCTGGTTGATGGCATCTTGCAGACGCTCAAGCACCTGCTGACGTTCCTCGTCTTCCAGACCGGCCTTGACAATAAGGACCATCTCATACTTGTTCACGTGTTTCACCTCCCTTTGGGTTTGCCCTGTTTCGAGCAGAGCCGAGATCTCGGCGTTTCGCCAGAGTCACCTAATCATTATACACAAAACGGCCCAATCGACAAGCAAAATGCGCCGTTTGCGTCATTCGGGACCTGTCTCGAGCCGGCGGGCCCTCCCGCAGCGTCGCCGACTTCGACTTGGTCGCAATCGACTGACCCGAAATCGACGACATCGACGAACGCCTTCCAGTGGCAAAACACTTCGCTCCCTCTTCCGCACCTTCGTGCGAGTACCAACCACCTCCATTCTAACGGGTAATGCCGTGGATGACCATGCCTCGCGGCCGAACGGGACGTCGTGACACAGGCATGAGACAAGAGGGAACAGGCTCTCTTTTGTCGAGAGGGGACGCGTTCCCTTTTATCGGGTATAGAGGGTCTGACTCCAATGATTTTGGGCCGATTTTCGCGCTCAAATCGAACACTTTGAACACTGCAGAAAGGAAGAAAGGATGAGTCCTCGACGTCAGAGGTGGATAGGCTCCGTCATCGCCGGCTTGTTGTTCACGCTCGTCATCGCGATGGGGATGACGAAACCCGCGTGCGCGGTGGATGCGAATTACGCGTATATCAAGATGGAAGGCCATTACGCCACGGCGGATCGGCAAAACGTGCTCAATCGCTTGAACGAGATCCGTCAGGAAGCTGTGAATCATGGCTATGTGAAGACCTATGTGCCCCTTTCGTGGTCGCCGGCGCTGGAGAATATCGCGCAGACGCGTGCCGCAGAGACTGCCGTTTTCTTTGAGCATCAACGTCTGGACGGCGCGAAGATTTGGATGAGCGAAAATCACGCGAGTGAGAACCTCGCCTTCAGCGCCGAGGACGACGCGATGCTCGAGGCGGTGGAGCAGTGGTACGAGGAGAAGGCGTACTACGATGCGGATCCTGAGGATTCTCGGGCAGGGCACTATCGGAACTTGATCGATCCGGAGTTCACGTCCACGGGGCTGGCGTCGTTTGCGCCCGCGCATCAGGTGGATGAGCGCTTTTTCACCTATTATTACACGGCCCTAGCCCTCGGTCGTCAGGTAGATACGAGTGCCCAGGCGCTTCAAGGCGACAACCCGACGGTGGCCGTCGGGCCGCAGTTCGTCCAAAAGTTGTCGATTAAGAGCGCGCCCCAGTCGCTCAAGGTCGGTGAATCTGAAGGCATGGTCGTGACGGCGACGGTCACGACGCAAGAGGCGTGGGCCGCGCAGAACGCGCTTACGGCCGACATCGCGAAGGGACAGTTTACGTCGTCGAATCCCAATGTGGCGACGGTGGATGAGGCGGGTCTCGTTCGCGCGGTGGCGCCGGGCCAGGCCACGATTTCGCTTGCGGCGGCGGGAAAGACGGCAAGCGTCACCCTCGTCGTGGAAGGGAAGTCGACCGATTCTCCGTCGAATGCAAATCCGACGCAGCCGTCGACCCCGGCGAAGGTGCTCGGCGGTGGGCGTCTCTCGGGCCGCGATCGCTTTGCCGTCGCCGCTAACGTCTCGAGCCAATTCTTTGAGGATGCGGATGCCGTCCTGTTGGTGAACTACCTCGCCTATGGCGATGCCATCAGTGGCGCCAATCTCTCGCAGGGCAAGGCGCCCATCCTCTATACGACGGCACAGACGCTCCCGGCGGCCACGAAGGCGGAGCTTTTGCGCATGCAGCCCAAGACGGTCTATCTGCTGGGCGGCACGCAATCGATTCAGGCGGCGGTGGAGCAGCAGGTGCACGCCGTCGTCTCGGGCGCCCCGGTGAAGCGCCTGTCGGGGGCCGACCGCTTTGCGGTGAACGTCACGACGCTGGGCCAGCCTGCCGACGTCGCGCACCTCGTCATCGCCAATGGCAATGATTATCCGGATGCGCTCACGGGAACGCCGCTTGCGCAGTCGAAGGGCGCGAAGCTTCTGCTGACGAAGCCCCAGGCGATTCCCGCGGCGACGGAGGCCGCACTCCGTCAGATGAAGCAATTGCGTTCCATCACCGTGGTCGGCGGGCCGAAGTCGGTCTCCGATGCGGTTCTCGCCCGGTTGCAGCAGTTGACGGGCGTAAAGCCGGTGCGCCTCACGGGCAAGGACCGCTACACGCTGTCGGCGCAAGTGGCCCAAAATGCCTTCACCAAGCCGGCAGTGGTCCTCACGACGAGTGGCGAAGGCTTCGCGGACGCGCTGGTCGCCGCCCCGCTGTCACAGAACCTCAAGGCGCCGATCGTCCTGGTGCGCGCCGCGTCCGTTCATCCCGACGTGTTGCACTACCTCCGCACGACGACGAGCCTCAAGACGAACTACGTCATCGGCGGACCGCAGTCCATCACCCCCGCCGTCTTTGACCAGGTGATAGACGCGGCGCAGTGATGATGTGAGTTTTGCGGAGCGCGGGTGCGGGCGGCCGGCGCGGCGGTGCGGCGGTGATGGCGCGGCAATGACGTGGTTTCGCGCGGCGATGGCCGGCGCGGCGGTGGCCGGCGCGATGCCAGCCGTAAACGCCGACGGACGGCATCGCAACGACGGGGCTTGCACGGCATTCGGCGAAATCTGTCGACGCGCGACTTTTTATCGGAAGACATGGTCTTGCCAGCGGCCGGAGTCGGCGACGCTCAGCATCGAAACGCACGCAATTGCGAATCATTCGGCGACGGAACGAGGAGCGTCGCGTGTTCGGCCGCGGCCTGTAGTTCAAATTCTTAAAAAATGGATTTGACCCACGGATTTTTCAAAATCCGTGGGTCAAATTTTTATATATGCAATTTGAACGATCAAAAACGCCCCAAACACTAGTTCATTTTTTCAAAAGTCATAATAAAACCACAAAACCCCGATTTTTGTAGTTTTATTGAGAAAAAAGTGAAATTGAACTGCGTAAATCGGCAAAAACGAAGTTCAAAGTGAAGATTATTCGATTTGAACTTCGTTTTTGCGAAAAACGCTAGTTCAAATCGAGAATCGAGAGATTTCAACTAAAGTCTGGCGCTCTGCGATAGAAAGGGGCCCACGCCGATGTCGTAAGCCTGATGCCGCGCGGCGGACGACAGGGCCCCGTCCCTCGAAATGACCACCACGCCGATTCCAAACGTCTACCGTCAAGCGTCCCCGGCGGCGCTCTGCGATAGAAAGGGGCCCACGCCAATGCCGAGTGCCCGCCGCCGCCCCCTGACGCCGCGAATCAGTCCCTCAGATCCGCGTCACCGTGTCAAACGGCGTTTTGGCCGCGTCGATGGCCTGCGCGTTGCCGATGGTGACGCGCGTCGCCTGGGCCACGGCGCGGGTCAGGCGATCGCCTTCGCGGTGGATGTCTTCCGCCGTCGTCGCCTTCATCTCCTGCAGGCGCCGGTCGCTCCACTCCGGATCGCGGCCGGCGAGGTATTCGGAGAAATCCATGCGCCCCTTCAACGCCTCCGTCAACGGGCGATCGAATTGGCCCACCGCCCCGATGATGAAGCGGTCGAGATCCTCCGGCTCAAGGGACAAGTTTTTCACCATCTCGCCCACCTTCTCGTACACCGCATAGGTGTCGTCCAGGCGCGGATCGCGATACGACGACATCACGACCTCACCGTCCATCGTAAAGCTGGCCGCCTGCCCATACGCGCCGCCTTTCGCGCGAATCTCATTGTAGAGGATGGCATTTTCCAAAATGCTCGTGAGCACCAGGAGTTGTCCGTCGAGGCCCTTTTCCATCACGTACGGCGCGGCGATGGCGTTATACTGCACATCGGCCGTGGTCTTAAACGCCTCCGCCGCCTCCCACGGCGTAAAGAGGACGGGCACCGGTTCATACTCGTTTTGCGGGAGCGTGTCCAGATATGCCAACACGTGATCCAGGAATTCCTCCGCCGGCGCTCCGTGCGACGTCAAATTGACCACGCGATGCTTTCCCGTGAAGAGCAGATCGTAGACCGTCTCCAGCCGCGCCACGTCCTCGTCGGTGAGATGCTCCGCGAGCCTCGTGAGCACCGTGAAATAGCCCAACCCGGAGAGCTGATCCCGATAGGCCGACGTCGGATTGATGTGGGCCAGCGCCCGCGCCTTCGCATAGTAATCCCCCGCCGGGACGATGCTCATCTTGTGGTCCGCGTGGATGATGCGAATCTGCTCCGCCAGGCGCTCCCGATCCGAAAACTGCGTATGGCGGATCTGCTGATCCAGCACGTCCAGCGCCTCGCGCACGTCCGCATGCGGAAGCAACTTCGTGGAGACGAGGAGTTTACGCGCAAACCCATCCGCGTCCTCTCGCGACACCACACTCGGCGCCATATTGATGCCGCCCGTGGATTGCTTCTCCTTGATTTCCAACGTCTTATAGTCGTAACGATCCGTGTCCAGCCGCCCCAAGAGTTCCGCCACCAACATGGCGTACGGCGCATCCGCAAGCGACAAATGCGACACGTCAAACGCCACATCCAGGTAGTGAATCCCCGCCGTCGGAAGGTCGTGGAACAAGACCACATCCTCGCCGTGGCGACGCACCTCGCGCGGCACACGCTCCTTCTGTTCCGGCAACTCCTCGCGCGACAAGACCGGCAACGTCGCCTTCGCTTCCGGCGCATCCTCCGCATTCTGCCGTTCCCGGAGTTTTTCATTCTGACAAATCAATTCCTGAAGCGCCTCCGAAGACAAACTCTCCTTGTACGCCGCCAAGCGCTCACGCGTCTTTTCATCGCGCCGGCGGTTCTTTCCCGGCTCCGGGCGATGCACCGAGAGCACGCAGTGCGGGTTGTCCAGAAAGCGCTCCTGGATGTACTGCTCCATGGCCCCGTGCGACAACGCCTCCCGAAGCGCCTTCAGCTGCTCCTCGTAGTGGAATAACGGGAACGGGTCTTGACCGTAGTTCGCTTCATTCATGAGGATCCCCTTGAAGATGATGCCCTTCGTCGGGTAACCCTGCTTTTCCCGCAAATTGAACTCCAGCGAGTTGAGCACGCCGTCCAGCACGTCCTGCGGAATCCCTTCCCTGACCCACGTGGAGAGCGTCTCGCGCACGATTTCCACGAAGCGGTCGGCAAGCGCCGGATCCGTCTCCTTCACCACGATGGAGAAGCCAATCTGCTTGACGTCCATGAGTTCGCCGTACACATCCGTCGGCTTCAACTCCCGGAACAGCGCGCGACGCAGCGGCGACGACTCCGACTGAATGAGCACATCGTCCAGCAGCACATAGAGATACCGCCTCCAGTCCGTGCGCGCCTCGTCCACGAGCCAAGAAAGCGCCAGATAACTCTTGCGCTCCGTCGGATCCTCGTCCGCCACATCGAACGTCGTCTCCAGCCGAGGCACGATGGCATCCAGATCGACGTCCTCCGGCATCGTCACCGCCGTGTCCACGCGCTCGTACTCATCCAAAAACGAAGCCAGCTGCGCAAACGACTTCTCCTCATCGATGGCGCCGTAGTAAAAGATGATGGCGTTGGACGGATGGTAGTACTGCTCGTGATAAGCCACGAAGTCCTCATACGAGAGTTCGGGAATGGCCAACGCATCCCCGCCCGCATTCTCCACGTAGATGGTACCGGGGAACAGCGCCTCCATGATCTGCTGCGACACCTGACTCTCCGGCGCACTCATCGCCCCCTTCATCTCGTTGTAGACCACGCCCTGATAAGTGATGGGGTCCTTCGCATCGAAGATCTCATAGCGCCACCCCTCCTGACGGAAGATACGCTCATCCTGGAGCACGCTCGGGTGAAACACCGCATCCAAGTACACATCCGTCAAGTTCAGAAAGTCCTGATCGTTGCGACTCGCCACCGGGAAAATGGTCTTATCCGGGTACGTGATCGCGTTCAGATACGTCTGCAAACTGGACTGAATCATGTCCATGAACGGCTCTTTCGTCCGATACTTCTTCGAGCCGTTGAGCACGGCGTGCTCCATGATGTGCATGTTCCCCGTGGACCCAATGGGCTTCGTCCGAAAGCCGATGGCAAAAGTCTTGTTGGGGTCGTCATTTTTCAGGTGGTAAACACGCGCACCCGTCTTGTCGTGTTCATAGAAGAGAAGCGTCGCTTGTTCTTCCGCAATGGTCTCCTGATGTTTCAACGTAAATCCCTGCACGATGTCATCCTTTCTCCCGCGATTCACCAAAGCTCTCGGCTTTTACGCTGCGTCCTTCATTTTCACCATCCCGCTCGCTGCCTTGGTCTCTGCCTCAATTCAGTTTCCTCGTTGCGATGCTGTCCGCCGACGTTACGACACGGCCCTGAGGCATCCGACGCTGCGGCGCTGTGACTGAGCCGACCAACACTACGGCACGGCCCCTGCGCGGCTTCCGTTCACGCCCCGAGCGACTTTTCCCCCGAAACCTGTGCCAATTCGGTATCATAAGTGTATCATTCATCGTCCGAAAACAGGAAAGGGAACCACTTTGCAAAAACTCATCTCATGGAACGTCAACGGCCTTCGCGCGCAGATGAAGCGCGGCTTCCTCGAGAAATACCACGCCTTTGACGCCGACTACTTCTGCCTGCAAGAGATCAAACTCCAAGCGGGACAGCTCGAAATCGACCTCCCCGACCGCTACGAGTTCTACAACTACGCCGAGCGCAAGGGCTACTCCGGCACCGCCATCTTCGCCAAAACAGAGCCGCTCTCCGTCACCTACGGCATCGGCATGCCGGAGCACGACACCGAAGGGCGCGTCATCACGCTGGAGACGCCCCACTACTACCTGGTGACCGTCTACACTCCGAACTCCAAGCGCAACCTGGAGCGCCTCGACTACCGCCAAGTCTGGGAGGATGACTTCCTCGCCTACCTCAAGTCCCTCGAACGCACCAAACCCGTCGTGGTCTGCGGCGACATGAACGTGGCACACAACGACATCGACCTGGCCAATCCCGCCACCAACCACAAGAGCGCCGGCTTCTCCGACGAAGAACGCGCCAAATTCAACCAACTCCTCGACGCCGGCTTCATCGACACCTTCCGCCACTTCTATCCCGATCAGACCGAAGCCTACACGTGGTGGTCCAACTTCGCCAAATCTCGTGAGCGCAACATCGGCTGGCGCATCGACTACTTCCTCGTCTCCGCAGCCCTCGCGCCCCACCTCGTCGACGCCAAGATCCACGCCGACGTCATGGGCTCCGACCACTGCCCCGTCGAACTGCTGCTGGACTTCTGAACCGCACGACCGAGAAGAGACCGCGCGACGACGGTCAAACGGCGCGGTGTCGCCGTCAAAGCCGTCACTGAAGGGCCGCGGCCACGTCCTCGCCGACCGACGCCGGTCCGCCCAAAATGATGACCTGGCGATTCGAAAGCGCCTCGGCCACTTCTTCGGAGAGCCGGTGCGCACGCGTGAGCAGAATGGGCGCGTGCAGCCGCTGCGCGAGCGGCGCGGCCACGAGCGCATCTGCAAACGTCTCACCGCTCACCAGAATGGCGGGCGCCTTCTCCGAGAAACGCGCCGCCACGGCCGCACTCAGAGCATAGCGGTCCCGCCCCGTAACCCGAGACGGCGCAACCCCCGTGAGCGTCCCCAGACGACGGGCGACGCTTTCCGGCACGCTCGCCGGCCCGCCCACGATCACCACAGACGCCGGCACAGTCGAAAGGCGCGCCGCCAAGACCTCGGGCACGGCAAACGGGGTGGTGAGCGCCACCTGCGCGTCCATGGACGCGGCATACGGCGCGGCCACGAGCGCATCCGAAAACACCGTCCCGCTCACGGCCACGTAGCCCGCCGTCGACGCCAGCGTCTTGGCGTTCACCGCATAGCGGTCCGCCCCGCTGATGCGCTCCACCCGCGCCGCGGGCGCCGTCCGCGCGATGTCGTCCACCACCGGACGGCTCACCGACGAAGGTCCGCCCAACACCACCACGCGCTGCGGCGCCAGCTCCCGAAGTACCTCACGCGACGCCTCCGGCAGGGCGTCTTTTTTCGTGTACAAAATCGGCGACGCGCCCCCCGAAAGGTTGGACGCACTGATGGCATCGCCAAAGGCCATGTCGTTCACCACGAGCACCGTATCCGCATCGCCAAAATACCGACGTGCGACTTCCGCCGCCACGTGCTCGCGCCGCGGTCCGTCGATCCGCGTACCTGTCCCCTCCGGTTGTGGCTTCGGCTCCGCGGGAGTCGACGGTTCGCTTGGCGTCGCCTCGAGGGCGACTGCGCCTTCCACGCCGCCAATCTGTGCGCGCACCGTGACCGGGCCGCGCTCCGAAAACGTCAAGATCATCTCCTCGCCGTGCGGTGCCAGCGACCCAGCCGAGGTGGGCAGCACCTCCCACGAGAGGCCATTCACGATGGGGGCAGTCATCGTCGTGCGGCCCTCGTCCGCAAACAGGTCCGTGCGTGTCACCGCACCGGTCACGCGAATCACGACATCGCGCTCCTGAGCGTCGATGCCCTCCGCCGAGAGGGCGAGAGCCGTCACGCGCGAGGCGTCGATTTCCACGGGGACGGCGTGCGGAAAAGCCGGAAGCGTCATCTTTCGCTCCGCCGGCGCTGACGAAAAGGCGAAGGCCACCTGATACACACCCGAATCCGGCGAGTAAAACGACGCCGCGCCCACGCGCTGGTAGACGGGATCGATCAACACCCGGTAGTGACCGATCATCTGATCCGACGACTCCACGTGTGCCGCGTGCAGGTCCGTGGCCAAAAAGGCGTCCTTCTCCGCGTAAAACTGCTCCACGCCGCGGAAGATTCCGCGCTCGTTAAACGCCAGACTCTCGGCCGAATTGCGCAAGCCATTGGACGCCGTCATATAGGGATTGCGCCCGCCCCGCGGACGGATGTGCCCCGGCACCACCGTCAGTTCTGCCGCCCGCGTGCGCGCCGTCTCTTCCAGGCCATTCGACCAGACGAGCGGCACATAGCGATCCACGAGGCCTTCATCCTTCGCCTCCTTGCGGATGCGGTTCACTTCCGAGAGGAGCGCGTCGCGGTCGAAATCCTCGTACTCGCCCGTCACGAGAATGACGACGTGCCCTTCTTCCAGCTCTGTCACCGCCTGTGCCTCCGCCGGCTGCGGCAGGATCCAAGTGGCGATGACGACAGTACAAAACAGGAACTTCAAAAAAGCCGACTTCGCGTGTTTCATGGTCACCTCTTTCGGTTCAACGGTCGATCCGACGCCAGTTCACGTCGGAACGCCAGAGGAAAAACAGACAAAACGCCAAGGTGTAGACGAGGGCAACGAGCGGCGTGCCGTACAAGAGGTTCGTCTCACCCATGGGCACCTCCGCCATCATGCTCGATTCCCCCAGGTAACCGAGGTCGGCCATGACTTCGCCCGGGCGGGCGTAGAGCAGGCCCTGCTCCGTGAGCAGGAGGGGAACCTTCGCAATGAGGACGGTGAGCACTTGATCCAACGCCACCAACACGCCGACGATGAAGATCACGCGCAGAAAGACCTTCCCGTGACGCCAGTTCTTCCGCGTGGCCCACTTTTCCGTGAGCGTCATGGCCCAGTCGCCCACAAAGAGGACGAGCGTCCAACGCAAAATGAAGAGCACGAGCCCCGGCACCGACATCCCCGTGAGGAAAAACACCAAGTCACGGATTCCCGGGCCCAGCCCTTGGGCAAAGCCGCCGAACAGAACTTGCCACGAACCGGTGACGTCCTGCCCGGGCAGCGGGAAGAGCTGTGTGGTGAGCGAGAACACCACAAACGTGAGTCCAAACGACACGATGAGGTTGAGCCACTTTGCCACCAGGATCTTCCACGGCGCCATGGGGATGAGAAAGGTCAGCAGCCCCTCAGGTTGTGCCAGTTCACGGTGAATGTCGAAGACGACAAACGCCACGGAGGCGAGGAGCGCGGCCAGGACAAAGGCCAGGCCGAAGAGCACCGTCGGCAAGATGGACAGTTCGCTGCCACTCGGTTGCGCGCGCGCCCACAGCCACGTCAAAAGGGCGCTCACAAGTAAGACGGCGAAAAAGGGAAAACTGCGTTTCCATTCGAATGTAAATCGCTTGACCATAAGCACCTACCAATCGATGTGATCTTCCACGAGGGACAGCGCGCCGGCAAAGTGGAGGCACGTCATCACGAAGAGAAAGAGGAAGATGGGCAACGACACGAACACGCCCACCGGCGCCGCGTCAAACGACAGCATGGACCAGTTGAGAGGATTGACCATCACGGAAGCCCCCATCTCCATTGGCGCGAGCGCAAAGGCGTTCACGTCTAAAACCACCGGAATCCGCTGCTGCAAGAAGAGCGCCACGGCATACGAGAGCACCCAGAAGATCACCGAGATGAAGAGGTCCAACACCCGAAGGACGATCTCTGGCAGCGTCGAATGTCCACTGCGCTGGTCAAGCCGCCGCCGGGCGGTTTGCACCAACAGGACGAGGCTCACGAAGTGCACGAGTTGCAGCCCCCAGAAGAGAAGCGCAATTCCCGAGGCGGAACGCAGGGCGTTTAAGGCTTGAGTCCACAGCGTCGCGATGTTGAACGTGCCGCCCATTGTGGAGACCAATACGTACATGATGACAGCGCCCGCGGCCGCATAGAGGGCGCCGCTCAAGATGAGGCTCAACGCGATGGCCGTGAGGCCGCTGCGTTCGGGCACGGGGATGAGGTGCGCCATGGGCTCATCGTAGACGAGGTGCGCCGTGCGAAAGAGTTCGAGGGCGAAGGCAAACACCAACAAAAAGATGGTGATGACTGGAGTCATGGAATAAAGCAGTGTCGGCGAATTCTGGTTCCCCCGGCCGGTGAGCACCGCGTAGCCCAAGAGCGCCAGCGTCGTGAGCAGCACACCCCAGCGAATGCCCGCCGTGTGACGCCGTGCGCGTCGAAAGAAATACCCCATGTGCCCTCCTACTCGTAGATTCGCCGGTAGACCGCGTCCAAGTCAGCGCCGGCCTCCTCGCGCACCACTTCCGCCGGGCCGTATTGCACCACTTTGCCCTCGCGCAAGAAGCAGACTTCGTCGAAGATGCGCTCCAGATCTCGCACTTGGTGTGTCGTGATGAGCAGGGTGGCATCCTGGCCCATCGCCTCGATCAAGATGTCCATGACCTCCTCGCGCACGACCGGATCCACGCCGCCCAAGGGTTCATCGAGCAGGTAAAGGCGCGCCCTTCGGCTCATCACGAGTGAAATGGTCAAGCGGTCGCGAAAGCCCTTGGAAAGCCGCACGAGCTTGGTCTTTCTGGGCAATTTTAGCCGCTCCGTGAGTTCGTCGAAGCGTGCCTGGTCGAAATCTAAAAAGAATTTGGAGAAGAAGGCGCGCGCCCGCTCAACCGTCATGTCGTCCGGCAAAAACTGACGATCCGGCAGGTAGGAGACGATCTTCTTGGTCTCGATGCCCGGCGTCATGCCGTCAATTTCGACCCGTCCCGATGTCGGGTGGGCAAGCCCCGCCAAGATGCGCAAGAGCGTGGTCTTACCCGAGCCGTTCGGCCCCAAGAGGCCCAAGACGTGGCCCTGCAAGAGCGCGAGGTTCACGCCGTCCAGCGCCTGAACGGAGCCGATGCGCTTTTTGAGATCGCGGATGAGCACCACGGGGTGGGCTTCACTGTCACCCGGCGCATCGGCGTCCGCCGGCGCGGGCGTCTCGACCACGCCCGACCCCTCGACTGATACAGGAACCTGTTCGGCCACGCTTGACGCCTCTTCCGGGACGACTGTCCCTACAGTCTCCGCTGACATCACTTCCGACACGGCCGTCGTCTCAGCCGTCAGCAGCGCCTCTTCGGGCACCGGCGTCGCCTGCATTTCCATCGGCGTTTCTGCCGACACCGTCGTCACGTTGGACGCGGCCGATGTCGGGACTCCCGCCGGTACGTCATGGGGCGTCGGCGTCGCCCCGTTTCCGCCCGACGCCTTCGCCTCTGCGAGCAGTTCCGCGACGGTTTTCATCTTCTCCGCGGGTTTGGTCTCATCCTTTGGCGTCATCATAGCCCCCTTCCTCTAAGAAAATGCGCACCGTACGATGGTCGGGAAGACCCATCTTGCGCGTCATCGCATACAATTCTCTCACCGCCCGGCGGGCCATCGCCTCGCGGGCCTGCATCAAAAAGACGGGATCTTCACTCACCACCAAGACGCCGTCCTGTCGCTCCAAGAGCCGTTCCTGCTCAAGCAAAAAGCACGCGCGCTGAACCGTGGGTTTGGTCGTGCGATAGCGGCGCATCAAAGCCGCGATGCTCTCCAAGTTCTCTCCCGGTGGCAACGCGCCGGAAAGCACATCGGCGCGCATCCGCGCGGCCACCTCTTGATAGAGTGTCTTCATGTTTTCCTCCGGGTCAAAACGTCTCGTGGCGTCCACAGATCCACTGCGCAGGACACCCCTCGCACTGCGCGACATCGTCCGTCATGCGCTCAACATCGCCCGCCAGAATGCCGTCCACCAGAGTCCGGACCTTGCGTTCAAAGGCGTCGCGCTCCTCGGACGTCAGACGGACGTCTTCTACGACATCCTCATCTATATAATACAGGATGTTGGCCGCTTTGGCTTCCCCGCCGTGATGGCTTAAAAGCGCCCGATACAACGCAAGCTGCTCCCGATATTGCCGTGTCTTTTCCGGCGTACGGCGTCCGGTCTTAAAGTCCACGATCGTCCCATCCGCGCCCAAAAGGTCCAGCGTCCCTTCGAGGAGCGCATCGCCCCGCGCCACCTGCACGTCCATCTCCACGGCGCGGATCCCGCCCCACTGACGCCACGGCGCAGCATGCGCGTAGCGCAGAAGAGCGGCCCACGCCGACTGCCCCGCCTCCGGCGTCAACGGAAACCGGGCCTTGCGCAAGCCTCCGTAGACGCGCTGGAGCAGCTCTCGCAGTGCCTCTTCGTTCACGGCGTCAGGGGCATCATACGGCGCTTTCATGAGGCGATGATGGAGAAGCGAAAGCGTCTCGTGGAGGAGCGTGCCGCGCGCCTCCGCGGACTCAGGCGGCGCGGAGAGGCCCGCTTCACGCAGAAAATAGTACTGACGGGGACAGGCTTCGTAGCGCGCGAGGTCCGCCGTGTAGGAAATGCGCCGCACCGCTGGCGCGCTCGTCTGGTGCGTGAACGTGAGACGCCCGAGGGATGCCTCGCTCGGGGCCGGGTCGTCGTACCCCGCGCGCACCGCCGTCTCCACCAAGAGCGTCCGGGCGCGCGTGCGCGCCGTGTAGTGCAGCCGCGCGTGATCCATTGCCGCGGCCACCGTGGCGTCCACGGGCTCCTGAGACGTCGCCGGCGTGAGCGTGTCGATGCCGGTCGGTCGTGGTGCCCAAGGCTTGCGAAACGGCGTCTCCAGCAAGATCACCACGCTGAACTCCAGTCCTTTCGACTGATGGATGGTCATGACGGGAAGCGTCTCTTCCTGGAGCACGACCTCGTCCTTTCCCGGCCGCGGTTTTTTGGCTTCTAAAAAAGGAAGGGCCCAGCCGAAGAGCGCTGCGGAAGCGGTCACGAGATCTCCTTCGAAAACGCTGCAATCCGCCGTCCGGAGCGGGTCGGCGGTGGGCGTCTCGCGCAGGAGGGCATCGGCCGTACGGATGAAAAAGGTCAGCGCCTCCCACTGCTCGCGGGCGCGCACCGCCCCGTCGAGAGCTTCGAGCGCCAATGTCTGAAAGGGCGGCGTCCCCAAAAGCTCGTGACAAAAGGTCAGAAACGGCAAAGTGACGCCGGCATCCATGGCGTGGTGAAACGCCGCAAGCGCCGCCGCACGTTCATCCCGCCCTGCGATGGGAAGCGCCGCGGCCTCTTTGCGATAGCGACTGAGAAAAGGAGCCTCGACGCTCCCGCGCCGCACCGCCATTTCCAGCGGCTCTTCCAAGGCCAAATACAGCAGGGCCGTGAAACGATCCACGCTCTTCGCGCGCATGAGATTCGCAATGGGACTGAGGCTCAGCGGCACCCCGGCCTCTCGCAGTGCGCGGTAGAGCGCCGCGCGCTCGTTCACCGGTTGAACCGAGTGCGACAAAAACGCCATTTCGTGATACGGCACGCCCTCGGCGTGCAAGCGCAGGATGGTCTCGGTCACACGCGCCGCCCACGTCTCTTCGTCCTCGACGTAGAGGCGCTGCACGGCCTCCTCGTGGACGTGCTCCCGAGCGGCCGGTACCAGCGACTTCGAAAGGCGCAGCGGCTCAGCGCTCTCTTGCGCCGCCACGGCCTGTTCCAGCTTCTGCGTCGCCTCGTCCAAAATGGCGCCATCGCTGCGGTAGTTTTCGCTGAGGCGGATGACGTGGACGTCCTCGTAACGCCGGGCGAAGCCCAGCAGGTTGTCCACCGTCGCGCCTCGAAAGCGGTAGAGGCTCTGGTCGTCGTCCCCCACCACGCAGAGATTGCCGTAGGCTTCGGACAGCAGGCGGATCATGCGCTCTTGGACGCGATTTGTGTCTTGGTATTCGTCCACCATCAAGTAGCGACAGCGCGCCTGCGCCGCCTCGCGCACCGCGGGCTCTCGTTCCAGGCGCTCACAGGCGGCGTAGAGGATTTCGCTGTAGTCCAGGACGTTGTTGTGCAGCAGAAACTGACGGTAGAGGGAGAGCATCCGACAGGCGGCGCGGGTGGGTGCGTCGTCCTGAGAGAGGTCGTAGAACCCTTCGCGCAGCCGGTCGAAAAAGGAACCCAGATACCGCGCAGCATTCGCCGGATCCGTTCGAAGCTGCGGCACGAAGTCGATCGCCGCCGACAGGCGCCGAAATTGCGGCACGAGGCGCACCAACAGCGCATCTCGCGAGAGCACGTCGAGCGTGCGCGCCCCGGGACGCCACGGCGAAGTCTCAGGCTGGAGAGCCAGGATCTCCCGCCCCAACTGATGAAAATTGCCAATGGTAAGCGTCCCCGCGTCCACGGCCATGTGACGCGCGTCGAGCGCAGACAACACGCGCGACAAGAGTTCGTCGGCGGCGCGGCGCGTAA
Organism: Peptoniphilaceae bacterium; assembly: GCA_028726605.1. Classification (GTDB taxonomy): domain Bacteria; phylum Bacillota; class Clostridia; order Tissierellales; family Peptoniphilaceae; genus Murdochiella. Next base: position 84,654 of record JAQYPV010000023.1, read on the forward strand.
ACGTGGTCACCGTGATGGCCGACGGATCCACCTTTTTTTCCGCAATCAAGAACACCACCCGCTCCGTGAGCGTGCGGGTCTTCCCCGTCCCCGGGCCGGCGATGATGAGCACGCGCCCTTCCGTCTGGCGAATGGCCTGTCGTTGCGCTTCATTGGGCTTCGGTCGTCGCGATGCCATAACTCCTCCTTCGTTCTTCTCCATTCTATCAGTTTGGCGCGACCGTCCTGTCCTCTTTCCTCTTTTTTAAGACAAAATTAAGATTGCGTCGACGCATGGAAATCGCCTTTCGACTTTGCTATGCTAAAAGGCGGATGTATCAAACGACTTCTGAAGCCTTTCAGAATTCAATGGGAAAGGAGAAAAAACGCTTCATGGACGACAATAAAAAGGACAAACGACAGGAGGGATGGCACGATCTCTCCGATTACGAGCAAAACGAGCGTCAGGTGGTGCACCATCCGGAGCAGAAAGGCAGCGCCCCCCATCGTCGCCGCCTTCCGGATGACAAAACGCCGGAACAGGCCATGCGCTATCGTTCGGCGGAGCGGGCCAAGCGAAATCGCGCGCGCCGGGAACGCCAGATGATCGGCATCGTGATCCTGACCCTGCTCGTGCTCTTCCTCGCCTTCTATCTCATCCGCTCGCTCTTCACCGGAAACGACGACAACCAGGTGCAGCCGGTGCCGCTGCCCGTGACGAGTGACAGTGCGGAGGCGTCGCAGAGCGCCGCGCCGGCCGAGACGACGGCCGCTGCGGAGACCAGCGCCTCCACCGAGGCCGCGTCTGTTGCGGCGGGCGCAAATGGCGAAAATCACAGCCCGGCGGCGGACAAGTACGCCTACGACACGGACCAGGTGAAAGCGGCCATGTACGATGGTGAGGCGCTTCCCGAAGGCAAGGTGGCCTTTCTAACCTTCGACGACGGCATCGACCCGGACACGACGCCGCTCTTGTTGGACAAATTGAAGGAACTGGACGTTCCGGCCACGTTCTTCATGGTCGGTTCCACGTTTAAGGAGAGCAACAAGGAGATTTTGGAGCGCATGTGGGATGAGGGACACGCCTTGGCGTTTCATTCCTACGACCACGACTACGACACGCTCTATCCGGATCGCCACGGCGACACGGACGCCATCCTCGAGGAATACGAGAAGTCCAAAGCCGCGCTCCAGGAGGTACTGGGGCCGGAGGCCAATTCCAAGGTGTGGCGCTATCCGGGCGGCAAGATGTCTTGGAAAGATCTCGACGAGGCCAACGAACGCTTTGCGGAGATGGGCGTCAAGTGGATCGACTGGAACTGCATGACGGGCGATGCCGAACCCAAGAGTCGCCGGCCGACCACCACGCAAGGGCAGGTCGACATGATCTACGAGTCTTGGGCCGAATGGGGCAAACCCGACGTCATCACCATTCTCATGCACGACGGCTCCACGAAGGAGCTCACGCGCGACTCTCTGGACGAGGTCGTGGCGGCCTTAAAAGACGAAGGGTTCACCTTCGGCATCTTGAAATAGTTCTAGCCACGGCATGAGTCGCCTTTAACGGCGGGGCGAGTCACATCAACATGGGGCGGCCGGGCGGATGGGGAGCGACATCGACACGAAAGGGAGCGCTTCCCCATCCCGGCCGCGGCAATCGAATCATCTAGCCACGGCGTGCGAGGTGAAAGCCTCAAAATCGCCGTTACCACCTACAATTTTGGGCTGCGCCGTGAGCCGCCGTGAGTTGTTATTTAGATTTCTCATTGAGCCACCAGCGAATGGCGCATGAAATTCATGGGAAATCTTCGATTAGCGATTTTCCCATGACGTATTCATCGCTATACAGGGCGGATTTGTGGTGGCTATTCCTCGAATCGACATCGCAACCACATGGACAAGGCAGATCGTGTGGTTGTAAAGTCAATTTTGAAAATAGCGACACAAAAACGGCCGAAAAGGGTCATGGGAGAACGTCGATTCTCGATTTTCCCATGAAGGCCAATTTGAGGTATTCACAAAATGGCTAAAAAAGCGTTTATATATTCATAATTCTTAATATATCCAGCTTCGAGAGTCAGTCTCCAGTAACGCGACACCATTGAAGCCGAAACCCCACTCCGAAGCCGAAACCCGATAGCCGCGATCACCATGGCTACGCCTCCATCACCGATACCGCCGTGAGGCAAGCCCTTCGAACCGACTCCCTCGTGACCCCTTCGAACCAACTCCCTCGTGGCCCCTTCGAACCAACTCCCTCGTGGCCCTACAAAAGTGACGATCATTCATTTCTCGTGCCGGTTTGCCAACTGGCGCGTTTTTTGTTACACTTTGCGTGTTGTACAGTGTTTCTTGGCACCCACTTTAAAAATCAAGGCGGTGTCTTTATGACACCTTTTTTGTTGCCATGAACACTCCCATTTATCTTGAGGAGGTTCACATGAAAAAAGTCGATCAAACGGTTGAACACGGGACGCCCCACTCTGGTTTTCCCACGCATCAGGTGGCACGGCAGGGCATCATCGCCGCGGTCTACGTGGCACTCACGCTCTCCGGCCTCGGCATCAGCTACGGCCCCATTCAATTTAGGTTTTCGGAAATTCTCAACTGGCTCGCGTTCTTGGATCCCAAAAACGTCATCGGCCTCACGCTGGGGTGCTTTATCGCCAACATCCCGAGCCCCTTTGGCCTCATGGATATGATCTTCGGCACCGCCGGCACGCTCTTTGCAACACTGCTCATGGCGAAGACCAAGAGCGTCTGGATTGCTTCGATCTGGCCGGCCGTCTTCTCCTTTATTTACAGCGCAGAAGCCCTCTTGCTGGGGCAGATCACAGCGGACCTCTACATCGCCACAACGGCGTCCATCATGCTCTCTGAGTTCGTCATCGTGGGCGTGATCGGCCTTCCCGTCATGGCCATCGTCCTGCGCAATGAGCGCCTGCAGAACGCGTTCATCGACCCGACGGTGCTGCCGACCAAGGCGTCGTGGACTTAACCGGAAGCCAACGAAAAGTTAATCACACAAAAACGGGATCCGCTCTGGGGTCCCGTTTTTGGATCTCAAGTTTTGGTGGCACGACGACTGGGCGCTGCCACGGCGCCATCGTCTATGCCTTGCGCCGCACGACAAACGCGGGCGCGGAGTAGTACGGCCGCGCCCCGGAGATGAGGCCGTGGCGGCCCACGCGCGTGTACGAGCCGGCAAAGGCTTCATCGTAGAGGAAGAGGCCGATGACGTGCCCGAGCCGCGTCTCTTCGAGGGCGCCGGTTTCGGGATTGAGTTCCACGAAGGGCGTGGGATCCACATCGACGTATTCCTGATAGATGTAGCGGTCCAGCGGCAGATCGCGGATAATCTGTGCCCACTCGCGCGGTTCGTGTTCGCGCCCCAGGAGAATGCCCTGTGACGCATAGGAATTGTACGGTTTCAAGATGAACGCGTCTTTTTCGGCGATGACGCGCGCCTTGTCTTCTTCGGAGACGAGGTCTTTCGTCCACGGCACGTGGGCCGCGACGAACGCGTTCTCGGCATCGCTCAGAATGGCCTGCGTCCTGGGATCGTACATCATCGAGAAGATGGTCTTGGCGTGCATGACCTGCGATCGGAACGACCCGAACGACAAAAAGGCTCGGTCGCGGTAGGCCTGTTCGAAAGGTTGCGCCGCGTCGGCGAGGGCCACGTAATCGGACGTCACGAGGCGGCGGTACACGAGGTCGATGGGAAGGCGTTCGGCCGTGTCCTCTTGCGGCGCCCAGAGGCGTCCGCCGGTATAAGTGAGGTCCCGGACGTCGGCGATGACGGCCGAAACGCCGGCGCGGCGAAACGCGTCGCAAAAGACCTCAAATTCCAGAGACGTGCCTTTCTCGAGCGCGTCCACGATGGCGACGCTCTGGCAATCCCGCCCGGTGAGGGCGCGGTAGCGCGTCAAAAAGCGCGAAACGAGCGTGTCGAAGAGGGAAAAGGGCTGAATGTCCCAATCCTCGGCCATCGCGCGGAACAGTTCGGTTTCGCTGAGCAACCCGCCCAAGACGCGATCTTCGTTCATGGCGGACGAGCCGTCGGTGTTGAGTTCGCAGAATTTGAAGTCCGTCCCGCCGTTGTAGAAAATGTCATAGCGCCCCACGGGCACGGGGATATCGTAGCCGGGGTCGATCAAGATGAGGTCTTCCGTTTTAGCGTCAAAGTGAAAGCCCGGGCGGTAGTCTGGATTTTTCACGTATTCGGCCGTGATCTTGCGCCCAATGCTCACCATCGTCGCAATGATCTCTTCGAAGAGATGGACGGTCTCTTCGGGAAAGAAGATGCCCTGATAGGTCATGGGGATGACGATGCCGTGGTAGAGACGGCGCGTCTCTTCGCTCGTCTCGAGCATGTTTTGCGCGTCGGCGCCGAAGCGCCGGGGCTCGGCGAGCGCTCTTTGGATGTAGTCTTGTGTGAATTCAGGATAGAACATGTCGCACCTCAATGGAATTCCATGCTTCTTGCCAACCGACCCGATCGACCAGGCGGCCGAGTTCTGTGGCGGGCGTATCCAAGTTGTTCCACAGCGCTTCGAGCGGATCCAACAAGGCCGCCTCGTCAGAGGATAGCGCCTCGCGCGCCATGCGGAGGAGGCCCAGACCCCAGTTCACGAAGTAATCCGAGTGGTAATAACCCTGTAGGCCGTGATCGCGTCCAGAGCACTTGCCGCGCTCCACCCACTGTGTCGTCATGGGCGTAAAGAGGGCGGAGAGTCTCTCGAGGTTGTCGCGGTTGTAGAAGAGGCCTTTGATGAGGGCTGCCGCGCCCATGCCGTATGTCGGCTTCACGGAATCCATGGCGCGGATTTCCAGTACCCCTTTCGCTCGGACGTCGGGAAAGACGATGGACATCCCGTGACGGACGAGGGCTTCGGCTTCTTCGGGTGAGCGGGCGTCGTCCAAGACGTCAGCGAGCGTGCGGTCTCCCGTGCGCACGACGTCGCCGCCGCTTTCGTAGAAGATGGGCGGCACGCCGAGGACCCAATCGGCGTACTTCTCGACGGAGAAATCGTCGTCGAACACCGTGGACGGAAAGCCGCTGCGCGCGGGGTCGGTGTGGGTCCACACGTCTTGGCGAAAGTTGTGGTGCAAAAGTTGTTTCCCTTCGAAGTCGACGGCGGAGTCGAACAGGGTGTAGAGGATGGGCGAAAGTGCCACGAGCACGCGGTATTTCGTGATAAAATCGGCATCACTACCGACATCGATGGAGAGCTGAAAGGCACAACTCTGGCGCATCATGGTGCGGGAGAGTGCGCCTCGGGCGCCCATGTGCTGATCCATCAAGGCGTAGCGCGTCTTCGGGATGAGGGGAATGGCGTCCACGGGGTTTTGAGGGTCGAGGCCGAGCGTCACGAGCCGCAGGCCGCGGGCGTCGAGGACTTCGTAGACTTCGTCCACGGCGTGGCGATACGCGGCGAGGAGCGTCGTGACTTGAGTCGCCGGGGGCAACGAGAATTCGAGCTGTGCGCCCGGTTCCAAGGTGATGGCGTTCGTCGGCCCTTCCAGCCCGATGATGTGCCCGTCCGTTGCGGTGACCGTCCAGTCGGGATGCAAGGCGGAAAGACGCTCCATCACGCCTTCTACGCCGTCATCGCCGGGGTACATGACGCGGTGGCCTTCCGCATCGATGACCAGGTGTTCGATTTCGGGCCCCAACATCCAGCGGATGCGATCTTTGTATCCGGCGCGAATGCGATTGGTGATCAGGCGTCGCTTCTCTTCATGTGATTGAAACAAACTCATAAATTCCTCCACGCCCTCGAAGGCGTCTGCGTGTGCTATCGTTTCGGGTATGAAAGTCTGGATCGGAAAGGAGACAGGATGCACGACCAAATTGTCATACGGTATCTCTACAATAGCGGATTTACGATCGAATATGGTAATGATTTTATCGTCATCGACTACGTCGAGGGCCCTCTGACCTTGCCCGTCGATCGTGAGATTTTGTTTATAGTTACCCATGCGCACTCGGATCATTACAATCCGGCCATTTTCTCGCTTCCGGGCGCTGAGCGGGCCCGCTATGTGCTGTCGACCGACATCGAAGCGCCCGAGGCGATTGAAGCGTCCCAGGCGTCGGGAACGATCCTCCGCCTGGCGTCCACGCGGGAAGAGGCGGCAGTGCGCAAGATCGTCTACGACCCGAAGCGCACGCGCCGCATCGCGCCCATGGACGCCTTTCACTGGGGCGACGTCGCCTTTCAGGCGTTTGGCTCAACGGATCAAGGCGTTTCCCTTCTGTTCACCATTCGCGGAGTCAGCTTCTTTCACGCCGGAGATCTGAACGCTTGGGCGTGGCCCAACACGTCAAAAGCTGAACAGACCCGCGAAGAGTCCGACTACCGGCGCTGGCTGGATCGCATCTCGGCCTACCCCATCGACATTGGCTTCGGCGTCGTCGACCCCCGCCTCGGGGAAAATGCCATGATCGGCGGCGCGCTTTTTCTGGAAATGCTCAAGCCCCAGATCTTCATCCCCATGCACTTTCGCGAAGGCACCGACGCGCCGTTTCACTTTCGCAAGATCTACCAGCCCCGCACCGACAGCGTCATCAAAGTGCTGACCGAGCCCGGGGAGCGGGTCATCGTGCAGGGATGAGGGCGGCCTCTTGGAGGCCGCGACAGACGAGGCCACAGTGTCCCCTGCGTGACGCACCTCGCCGAACAAAAAACGGTCATCGGACCACTCCGATGACCGCTCATCACACGATTCCGTTTGTTTCGCGATGCCGACCTTCGCCGGTTTCGGAATTCCGTAACCCTCGGGAACTCCCTCGCGTCCAGCGCTTAGTAGTTCTGCGCTTCGATCTGGAAGAACGCCTGCGGATGATGGCAGACCGGGCAAACTTCCGGCGCCTGCTCGCCGACGACGATGTGACCGCAGTTGCGGCACTCCCAGATTTTCACTTCGCTGCGCTTGAAGACTTCCTGCGCCTCGACGTTGTGCAGCAGGGCGCGATAGCGCTCTTCGTGACGCTTCTCAATTTCAGCCACCTCGCGGAACTTCTCCGCCAATTCCGGGAAGCCCTCTTCGTCCGCCGTCTTGGCGAAGCCCGGATACATGTCCGTCCACTCGTAGTTCTCGCCATGAGCCGCATCGTCCAAGTTAGCCGCCGTGTCGCCTACGCCGTACAGCTCGTCAAACCAGAGCTTCGCATGTGCGCGCTCGTTGTTGGCCGTATCCAAGAACAGAGCCGAAATCTGCTCAAAGCCCTGCTTCTTCGCCTTCGAAGCGTAATACGTATACTTGTTGCGCGCCTTCGACTCGCCCGCCAGCGCCGCTTCCAAATTCTTCTGCGTCTGCGTTCCTTCGTACTTATTCGCCATGATAAACTCCTTTTCTTTTTACCTCGTGCCAATCCCTACGTATGCGAGTATGGCCCTGCTTTTCGCCGTTGTCAAGAAAACATCCGCTTTCGCGTTACGCCTCCGCCAGACGCTTCGTGTCGCGCGCGATCATGAGCTCCTCGTTCGTCGGGATGACCCAGATGGCGACCTTCGAATCCTCGGTCGAGATCTTCTTCTCCTTGGGCTTGCGCTGATTGTTAATTTCCTTGTCCAGTTTCGCACCGATGATCTCCAACCCCTCGCAGATGCCCTCGCGATTCTCTGGCCCGTTTTCCCCGATGCCGCCCGTGAACGTGATGGCGTCGACGCGGCCCAATTCCACCGCATACGCCCCGATGGTCTCACGCACGCGGCTGTAGAACACGTCCAGCGCTAACTGAGAGCGCGCATCGCCCGCCTGGGCCGCCTCGTCCAGGTCGCGGAAGTCGCTGGACTTGCCCGAAATGCCGTAGACACCCGACTTCTTGTTGAGCAGCGTGTCCACTTCCTCTGCGCTCATGCCCAGGTTCTGAATTAAGAACAACACCACCGCCGGGTCGATGTCGCCCGTGCGCGTGCCCATGGGCACACCCGCCAGCGGCGTCTGCCCCATGGACGTGAGGTAGCTCTTGCCATTCTTGATGGCCGTCACCGACGAGCCGTTGCCCAAATGGCACGAGATGATGTTGAGTTCCTCCAGCGGCTTTCCCAACAGTTCCGCCGCGCGATGCGCAATGAAATTGTGACTCGTGCCGTGGAAGCCGTAGCGGCGGATGCCGTGTTCCTTGTAGTACTCATACGGCAGCGCGTACAGGAAGTTCCGCTCCGGCATGGTCTGATGGAACGCCGTGTCAAACACCGCCACATTGGGCTTGCCCGGAAGCGCCTCACGCGCCGCGACGATGCCCTGCAAATTCGCCGGGTTGTGCAGCGGGCTGAACACTGCGTACTTCTCGATGGCCGCCATGACCTTCGTATCGATCAACGTCGATTCCGTAAAGGCCTCGCCGCCGTGCACCACGCGATGCCCAATGGCGTCGATTTCATCCATGTCCGCAATGACCCCGTGTTCCGCATCCGTGAGCGCCGCAAACACCAGCGCCACCGCCTTCTTGTGATCCGGAATTTCCGTTTGAGTCTCCCATTCGCTCTCGCCCACCTCTTGCTTCAGGCGCGAGCCCTCAATGCCAATTCGCTCCACCAGGCCCTTCGCCAGTACGTCCTCGTGATCCATGTCGAACAGCTGATACTTGAGCGACGAACTGCCACAGTTAAGCACCAAAATCTTCAAAATCGACTCCCTTCCGTTTGACACATTCGTTCCCCTTCATCCGCCGCGATGTCGTCCGTCCGCGGCGCCTCATCATCCAACGTCTTTATTTCCACAGGGGCGACGGATAAACGCCGTCCTGCACCAAATTTTGGAACCCTTGAACGACCGGCGCACGATCCTCGTGGTACGTCACGCCCAGCCACGCGTCATCCGACGTGAAGACATCCACCAGAATGGCGTCCTCTTTTTTGAGTTCACCCCCGACCGCTTCCGGGAGCAGCGCCTCCGCCTTCAGCGGATCGCGTTGGACCTCTTCCGCGAAGAAGTGCTCGTACGCCTGCGCGATGACCTCCATAAACGCCTCTTGGAAACCCCAGAAGTTCATCGAGACGATGGTGTCGCCCGAAAGGCTCTGCATCGCGCCAGAGACATCCTCAAAGAGGGCGTCGTCCCCGTCTTTGTAGACCTTTTTGCGCTCCACGATGCCCACCAGGTGGTCGTCCGCGACACGGCACACGCCGCGCGACACCGACCCGTGCTCGGTCAAGGTGTTACGAATCTTGAACCCGACCATGGCGTGATGGTTCGGTTCGTGCTCCTCCTTCAAAAAGTTGTAGAGTTTGACGAAAGCCTCCCGTCCATAGTAGTCATCCGAGTTGATCACGGCAAACGGCGCATCGATGAGATCCCGCGCCGAATAGATGGCGTGCGTGGTCCCCCACGGCTTCTCCCGTCCCTCGGGAATGGCGAAGCCTTCGGGCACATCCTCCAAGTCCTGATAGACGACTTGGAGGTCCAGTTCCTTCGGCAGGTGCGAAAGCAGCACCTCGTCAAACACCTCGCGATTTTCCTCTTTGATGATGAAGATGAAACGCTTGAATCCCGCGGCTACCGCGTCGAAGACGGAATAGTCGATGATGATTTCACCATGGGGCCCCACCGGGTCAATTTGCTTGAGCCCCCCGTAGCGCGAGCCCATCCCTGCCGCCAAGATCAGCATAATTGGTTCTCTTCTCGCCACACTTCCCTCCTTGAACTTCCGCATCAGTAAAAACGATTCCCTCTCATCCTTTACTATAGCATAACGCGGCGTCGCGTTGAGTGTGCACGGCCAAAATGACCGCTCGTCTGTGATAGAATAGAAGAAATTTTGAATTCGCGACCACGCCCGTCGATCCGTTCTCTGATCGAAGGGGTTGAGCGCTGAGATAACAGGTCGAAGAATGGATCGCTCAGATATACAGAAAGAGGATGCGATGAAACTGACACCGGAACAAAAGAACACCATCCAAGTCGGCACCCGCATTGCGGCATTTGCCATTGTCTTTGCCTATCTCGTCTACAATGTGCCCGTCCTCTGGAAGATGCTGATGACGCTCATCGGCATCATTCAGCCGTTCCTGGTGGGCCTCGGCATCGCCTTTCTGGTCAACATGCCCATGCGCGTCATCGAAGGGCTTTTGATGAAGATGCACCTCAAGCGCTCCCAGGCGCGGCCCATCGCCATGATTCTGGCGCTTCTGTTCATTCTGGGCTTCGTCATCTTCACCTTTGGGATCATCATGCCCCGCGTCATCGACTCGGTCATGTCGTTCGTGCGCCTCGTCCCGAATGCGTTGAGCGATGCGCGCACGTGGATCCACGACGCACAATGGCTTGGCAACTACCGCCAGCCCATTAACGACTTCATCGATCAACTCATGATGAACATCAACACCATGACGTTCCAGCAGTTCATCGACACGTACTTCCAGCAGATCGATCTCAAGGCCATACTGCAACAATTCGCCTCGAACATCTTTACCCGCGTTGGCTCCATCTTCGGCGTCATCGTGACGAGCTTGGCCGCGTTCATCTTCACCATCTACATTCTCATGGGCAAAGAGCGCTTGAGCCGCTCGATGAAGAAATTCGTCTATACGTTCTTGAGCGAAAAGCGCGCCGATACAGTGATGTACGTCTCGTACACGGCGTTTGACAACTTCTACAACTTTTTCACCGGCCAATTCCTGGAGGCCATTCTGCTCGGCGTCATGAACTACGCCGGCATGACCATCTTGGGCTTGCAATACGCCCTGGTCATCTCCCTGCTGACCATGATCGGCGCGCTCATCCCGCTCGTGGGCGCGTTCCTCGCCGGCCTCTTCGGCGCCCTGATGCTCATCACCATCTCGCCCATCGACGCCGCGTGCTACATGCTCTACATCACCCTTTTACAACAGCTCGAAGGCAACATCGTCTATCCGCGCGTGGTGGGTTCGCAGACCGGAATGCCGGGCATGGTCGTCATGCTGTCCGTCATCGTCGGCGCCGCACTCATGGGATTTGCCGGCATGTTCTTGTTCGTGCCGCTCACAGCCACGTTCTACACCATCATCAACGACTACATGAATCGGACCATTGCCGAGAAGCACTTGCGATTAGAGGCGAAATAGACAGAAGCGTCAACGTAGAGGCAGCACGATGTAGCGTCCCCTCGCGACCCACGACTCTCATTTTTCGCGATGTTGTGATTCTGAGCCATTCCAGGCCGATATCATTGTCGTTTAACAAAAAGAGGGGGCCTCTCGCCCCCTTCGTTCAATGATTTCTTTGATTCACGACAGCTCTTGAAAGGACTGAAGTTTTTTCTTTTGCCATGAATAGAATACGGCAAAGACAATCATCGGAACGGCAAACATGACAATCGCCGGTACGAGCTCCTCCACCCTACTCGGGTATGCTCCCTTTGATAGAATCTTGAAAATCAGAAAGACGATGCTGTTCAACAAGAGCACGCCTAAAAAAGCGAGACGGGTGAATTTGAGCGAGCGCTTCTCATAGGACAGCTCTGCCGCCGCGACAATTTCTGGTATGACCAAACCATACAAGGTCACAGCTGTGCCTGATACTAGTTCTGATTGAGATAAGAAAATTAGAGCGAGCAGCAACCACGTTCCAACGAAGGCTAGAATTGAACGCCTTGCCGCCCATTTCCATTTATTACTTTTCACGCGCCACTTCCTTTCACTTCATTGGATAGAACGTCTCTAAAACGATCTAGATCACGCATTCACTCTATTCATAACAATCACTAAGAATAACCCGGCTAAAAATAGCGCTTTTCGTTTCATGATGCACCTCACTAGCCATTTTTCATCACGTTTTAAATGCTCAAAATATGAGCTTGCAAACGTTTTCTATTCACTTACGCTTCACAAAAAAAAACGGTCACGCCATCGGAAGGCACCTTAAAATAGATCTATTCCACTTTTACTATAAATCAGTTGTCATTAGAAGTCAATATAAAAAGTTGTGTAGTCGGTCAGCCGCAAATTGCAAGTTAAAATGCAACACTCCATTACAGATGAAATCCGGTGATTCATCCCTCTAGGCTTCACCCCCTAGGGGGTGGAATATTTTTCCCTCCGTGCCCGCTCCTCTGCCGCACGAGCCGTGAAACGCGGCGATTGGCGCCCTCGAACCGCCGGGAGCCTCGACGAACGGCATCGCACGCCGCAATTTTTTGTGGTGCTATTCTCATATTTGAATGAGCAAAGACATTTTGAGGCAGCCCTGTTGTCGCTCTTTTCGATATGGCGTTTAGCGCATACCGAAATCGCCGAAAAGATGGTGGCTAATTCCTATATAGGATGAGCGCCCAAAAAATCCGCGCCGTCGATGGTGGCTATTCTCATTAACGCGAGAGCAACCACATTTTGGCCGGATTCGGTAGGTGCAAAAATCGAATATGAAAAGAGCGATAAACGAGTTTTAAAAAATGTGGTGGCTCAGGCCGATATCGAAAAGAACCATCAAGTCGACGCCACACCACTGCGCGCCGGTTCTGAAAAATGTAGTGGCTTAAGCCGATATTGAAAATAGCCATCAAATGGAGAGGACGGCCGGTCTCTTCCTGTACCGCAATTTTCATATATGGCCTGTAGGTGCCAAATGAGAATTGCAATCAATTCAATCGCCACATAAAAACCGGGAGCCATCGGCATCCAGCTTTTTTATTTAACTAAAGTCTTTGTTAACTCATTTGACACTTACAAGCGAATTGAGATGATGAACATTACGAGCGCAATATCTGCGTGATTGCTTTTTTTATTTTTTTTATGATTTTTCCGTAGAAATGTCGGTTTGGCTTCGATAAAATTATTACAAACAACGTTGTTTTGATTGTTTCGTTGTTAATTTTCAAAAGGAGGTTGAAATGAAAAAGAAGTTACTCGCGATCATTTTCGCCACTTGCCTTTTGTTTGGAGCACAATCTCTCGCTGCCAACACCAATGACACTGGATGGGACTGGGATATGCCTCGCTTGAGCCTTGCAAGGTCTACCCCTGAAAGGGCGAAAACTAATTCCACTCCAGTATACTTCTACATTAGTTCCTATAAATCCTCTTCTACTGAAGGTAGTATTCTTTTATCGGTTAGAGGGCAAACGGGTGCCATGTTTACGAATGGCAAAAAATTTGTTGTTTATGCTGATCGAATTGGTAAATATTGCCTTAGCTCTAACGCCTATGAGGACTATGGGAGCGGTGTTTTTGTAAAAGTCCGTGGAGACCGTCAAGTCGCAAACTATATTGCAGCCTCTGGTGTATGGAGTCCCGATTCATCTTCGTGCCAGAAGTAATTTATGTACCAGTCCTAAAATACGCCAGCAATGCTTTATGCTTGCTGGCGTGAAAGGAAGTGGATATGAAAAAATTTGTGGCGGTTTTCGCCGTTTTTCTGCTTTTGAGCGTCGTCCGCTATCAAACATTGAACGCCGATTATCCTCAGGATGTTGAGATTGAAGAAAAAACACTTCCTGTAACCTACGAGCAAGATGGCATTTCGTTTACGGTGCATCGAGTGACAATGGATACCGTTACTCGGGATGAGGAGGAGGACAAACCTCTGATTCGTGTGGTAGCACACTTGACGATTGAAAATGAAAGTGCTGAAGACGTCCCGCTTCCTCTCGTGTTAAATCAAATGCACCTCAATAATTTTTCCAAGACCTTTTCCACAATACAGCCGCCCATCGATGGTGATGATCCCGAAGAGATCGTGATTCCAGCGGATGAAACCATCGAATTTGACGCCGAATACTTGGTGGCGAAGCTCAACCAGGAAGAACAGATGGTCTATTTGGCCATTATACCCGAACTGTATGAGGAAAAATATCAAGAAAAGCTCGAGCAAAAGATTCTCTACTACGAAACCATTCCTGTCGAGGGGGCACTATGATCCGATCCGATTTTTATCGCGTCTCGAAACGACGCCGCCTTTGGCTTCTCCTTCCCATCTACTTGATCCTCTTGGTCATGGAACTCAACTCCATTTTTACGACCGATATGGCTCAATCCCTTCAAGATGTCGATTGGTTCGTTCAAGCGGGATCCAGGACGATCTGGCCACCGCTGTTCCCCACCAAAGCCTACTTAATTCACCAATACTTGGTCTATTTCATCGTGGCCTTACCTGCGTCTGACCTCTTCATTGAAGACGCCAAGACGCAGTTTCTCGAGCACTATCAGATGCATGCGAAACGCGAGAAGTACGCCCTCTCCCATTACATGTCGAACTTCATCATCGCCGGACTCGCCGGAGTGCTTCCGCTTTTGTGCATCTCTTGGCTCGACTTTATGATGGTACCATCCGTTGGCACGCATCCGATCAACATGAACGTTTTGCCGGCCGACCGCGCCTACCTCTATGACCTGTTCTTCGACCACTTTTGGCTCTATTTTTTCATCGTACAGATCCGCGCTTTTCTGGGATGTGGCCTCATCGGCGCATTTTCAATGGCCATCAACAATACGTTTCACAATTCGTATGTGGGCTATGTCTTGCCGCTCTTCATCATGCAATTGAGCGTGGAACTTCCAGTCATTGGCGACGCCTACCTCGTCACGGAACTGCCCTCCAGTGTTTCAAAAATAGGTGTCGGTGGTTGGATTTTTGTTCTTTTGATGATTGCCTTTATTCTGTACGATGTCTTCAAGCAAATGAAGGGAAATGAGCGATGAAGTCTTTTGCCGAACATTTTTTACGTCTCAACCGGCGGAAATTGCTCATCCTCGCTCTCGTCTTCGTCGCGACCATTGCACTTCCCCTCTATCTCGCCCCGCAACAGAGCGCAGATACCTTGGGCACCAACGTGAACGAAGTGACGGACCCGAATGAGATCATCCCCTTTGTGTTTACTGTGCCACCCGTCGGCTACGATCCCAAAGCCTATCACTTGCCCATCTTTTGGCTCCTCCAGCACTACTTGGTGGTCTTTCCCGTGAGCCTTTTGCTCTGGCAATACCATCGAAACTTTTCATCATCCTATGTGCTGATCCTGCAAAGCCGCCGAAGTTATTTCAACATCTTACTGATGCTCGCCGTCGCTTTGCCCCTCTGCTTTGGTCTCGTGCGTCTGGCGCTCATCGCAATCATCACAGGACAGATGACCGAACTCAACCTGAACAACTTTCAATTCTCTCTGAAGTTGTTCGCCATGTTCATGGCGGAAGACGTCTTTTTTTGCCTTCTGAGCCTCACCATCGCCTTGTACGGGAACATTCGAAGCGGCGCCATGACCAGCCTCAGTTTGATCCTGCTTTCGACCTTTTTCCCCACACCGTTTTTGCCCGGTCAGGCGTCCATGGCCATCCGTCAGCAGGAAATCATGGAAAATGGCTTTTCTTTTTCCACGGAAGTTGTCATCTACGGGGTCTACCTCTCCGCGGTATTGCTGGCCTATGAAGCAGGCACCCGAAAATACGATTTTCTTTTTAGTCAAGAATAGGAGAGCGGTATGATTCAAATCCAACATGCCACCAAAATCATCAACGGACAGCACGTACTGGACGACATCAATCTAGATCTGCCGGACGGCAAGATCATCGGCTTTCAGGGACGAAATGGATCGGGAAAGACGATGCTGTTTCGCGCCATCACGGGACTCATCTTGCTCACCGAAGGCAAAATCTGGGTCAATGGAAAGCTCGTCGGCGAAAAATACACGCCGGAACACGTCGGATTGTTGCTCGAAAATCCACGCTTCATCGACAACATGTCCGGCCGTGAAAACTTGCGGCTCCTCAGCATGATGATGGAAAAAAGCGACCCCCACGAAGTGGATCGCGTGTTAAACGACGTCGGTCTCAGCGCCGCCGCGGATAAAAAATATCGCGCCTATTCTCTGGGGATGAAACAGCGCCTCGGCATCGCCGGCGCCCTGCTCGGTTCGCCCACGCTCATCTTGCTGGATGAACCCACCATCGCGCTCGATGACGACGGCATCGAGTTGCTCTACGAGATCCTGAAACGCCTCCGAGCGCAGGGCAAGACCGTACTCATTTCGAGCCATGAAAAAGAAATCATCGACCGCTTCTCCGATATCGTCGTGATGATGAAGACCGGAAAAGTGGTCGATGTAATCAAACATGAGAGCGTAAGCCCTTCGGCGTCACGCCTCTCTCAATGACATTTTTCTATCTCTCTTCACAAAGAGCGATGTTCAAGGCCGGTTCCCACCTCACAAACGGTCCCACCTCAAACGCGGATCGCCTTCCCCTCCGCTTACGCTTCATGGTCTCGAAGCAGCCCCAAAAACTCAGCCATAACGGCCGCCTCGGCCGCTCGGTTGGTGTCGCTGGTCGCAGCCATTTCCGCCCAGCGCTGGGCCTGTTCGTAGTCGACTTCCACGCCCTTACCGAGGATGAGGTCGTAGGCCAGCTCGATCATACTGTCCGCATCACCCTGATCGGCGCGCACGATGTCCGTCTGTACTTCCAGCGCCGTCGTAAACGGCGCAAAGAAAGCATCCACGTCATCGCCATAGGGCGCAATGGCGGCCTTGAGAAGATCTAAGGCCCGTTCGTCCGTCCACGTGGAAAATGCCTCTTCCTCTGGCGCGCGCACCTCAGGTGGCGCATCCAAGGCATCCGGGGTTTCAGCGGCAAGGGTTTCGTCGGACGCCATGTTTGAGGACTCAGCCTCGGCGCTCGCTGTCGGCGCTCCCACCGAATGAGCATCGCCCGCGTCCGTCAATGCGTCCACCGTCGTCTTATAAATATGCAAGCTCATCCAGAGCGCCGCCACGTCGCCATCGTCCAACTCGTAGGCGTCGCGCAAGAGCGGAAGCATGCCCAACGGCGCCTCGGGATCGTAGTCATAGCCCGTGTACTCTTGGCGGAAGAGAAGGTAGATGACGTCTTCGAAGGCAAACCCCGAGAGGTCCACGCCCACCGGCGTCAGCGCAATCGGCGGCGTGGGCGTCGCCCGATGCGCAAAAATGCGTTCGATGTCGGCTGCCGCCGCGTTCACATCCATGGCGTCGTTGTACGTCTGACTGATGGCCTCCATGAGCACCGGCTGCACGCCAAAGAGGCACGCGTCATGGATGATTTGAGGAAATGCGTAGCGAATCATGCTCCCTCCTTACTCGAC
Source organism: Peptoniphilaceae bacterium (assembly GCA_028726605.1). Classification (GTDB taxonomy): domain Bacteria; phylum Bacillota; class Clostridia; order Tissierellales; family Peptoniphilaceae; genus Murdochiella. The sequence continues at coordinate 101,673 of JAQYPV010000023.1, forward strand.
GGTCACGCTCTTGGCCAGGTTGCGCGGCTTGTCCACGTCGAGGCCACGCCCCACCGAGACGTAATACGCCATCAGCTGCATAGGCACCACCGAGAGACTCGTCGCCCACAGCGGGTCGATGGCCGGGATGGTCGTGATCTCCCCGATGGCGTCAAAGCCGTCCAGGCCTTCCATCACCAACGTGAACACGGCCGCTCCGCGCGTCTTCACTTCCAACAGGTTCGAACGGATCTTCTCCGACAACGCCGGTTGCGTGGCGATGCCGATCACCGGCGTTCCCTCGTCGATCAGGCTGATGGTGCCGTGCTTGAGTTCTCCCGCGGCATAGGCCTCCGAATGCACATACGAGATCTCCTTCAGTTTGAGGCTCGCTTCCAAGCACGCCGCGTAGTCCAGCCCGCGGCCCACGTAGTACATGTGCTCGTCGTTCAAATAGTGCTGCGCGATGGCCTTGTAATCCTCATGATGCTTCAAGATGGCGTCCATCTTGCGCGGGATGCTCTTGAGTTCCCCGAGGAGTTCCTGCACGCGCGCCTCGTCGATGCGGCCGAGCGTGACCGCCAAGTCGAGGGCGATGAGATCCATCACCAAAAGTTGACAGCTGTAGGCTTTGGTCGTGGCCACGGCGATCTCCGGCCCCGCCACCGTGTAGATGACGCGATCCGCCTCGCGCGCAATGGACGACCCCACGACGTTCACGATGGCGAGCGTCGGCGCGCCCTGCTTTTTCGCCTCCCGAAGCGCCGCCAGCGAATCCGCCGTCTCGCCCGACTGCGAGATGATGATGACGAGGTCCTTCTCGGACAAAATGGGATTGCGATAGCGGAACTCCGACGCGATGTCCACGTCCACGGGAATGCGCGCCAACTCCTCCATGACGTACTTGGACACACAGCCCACGTGGTACGCCGAGCCGCACGCCACGATGTGCACGCGATCAAACGACTTGTAGAAGTCTGGCGTCATGTGAGAACCCTTGAAGCGAATCCACCCGTTCGTGTCCACGAAGTGGCGCAACGTGTTCGCGATGACCACCGGCTGCTCGAAGATCTCTTTGAGCATGAAGTGATCGAAGCCGCCTTTTTCGGCCGCCTCGATGTCCCAGTCGATGTGCGTGAGTTCCAGTTCAATGGGATGCCCCTCGCCATCGTAGAACTGGATCCCGTCGCGCGAGAGCGTCGCCATCTGGTCGTCATCCATGTAGTAGACGTCACGTGTGTGTTTCAAAAGCGCCGGTACGTCCGAAGCCAGGTACGCCCGTCCGTCCGCCACGCCCAAAATCATGGGCGAACTCTTACGCATGACCCAGATCTCGCCCGGCCGGTCGTCGAAGAGAATGGCCAGCGCGTACGACCCGTGAATGGCCGCCTTCGCATGTTTGAGCGCGTCCAGCGCATCGCCCGATTCGCGGTAGTAGTAGTCGATGAGATCGATGCACACTTCCGTGTCGGTCTCCGAATAGAACGTGTATCCTTTATCCGTGAGCTCCGCCTTGAGTTCCGCAAAGTTCTCGATGATGCCGTTGTGCACGCCCACCACGCGGTCGCCCTTGGAGTGGTGCGGATGCGCGTTGAGCTGGTTGGACTCGCCATGCGTGGCCCAGCGAGTGTGGCCGATGCCCTCCGTGCCTTGGGGGGCCGCCTCAGCGACCAGCTTCTCCAAATTCGAAAGACGCCCTTTTTCCTTAATCACCTCGATGGCACCTTCGGGATGGCGCACGGCAATGCCCGCGGAATCATAGCCGCGGTATTCTAATTTCTCTAATCCATCCAATAAAATGTCTGTTGCTTTTTCGTCACCGACATAGCCGACGATACCGCACATGTCTTCTCCTTCCCCGGCGTCTTCGCGCGCCGGAACCTTCTCTCTGAATTAGTTTATTTTACCCCAAACGGAGCACTCCTGCACATGACACCGCGGCGTTTGCGCTGGATCAGCTTGCAACCTTTTCTGCAAGAGAAGGCGAATTATGCTAGACTTGTCACGGAAAGAAGTCGTTTTCACAAAGACGAAAGGAGCAAAACAAGACAATGAAAGTGCAAATTTGTACCGGCACCAAGTGTATGTTTTATGGTGCGGATAATATCATAGACCGCGTCGTCGATCTCAGTGAGAATCTCTCCGAGTACCCGGGCATTCCGGAAGACGCCCAGCTGGACATCGAAATCATCCCGTGCAACGACCACTGCAAGGGCAAGGGACGCCACGTGAGCCCCCTCGTCTATGTGGACGGTGAGGCCATCGAGAAGGCGTCCAGTTCGGCACTCATGGAGCGCATTCTTAACACATTACAGGAGGAGCAAGGACAAACATGAGAAGCAGTTATGTTGACGTCATCAGCATTCGGCGTATGGCTTTCGCGAGTATCGCGCGCATGGCGTACAACAACCGACCGCTGAATCAACTTCACGAAGAAATCTACGCGCAGCTTCCCGGCGAAGTGGCCCGTTATCGCGAGAACATCTTTCGCGAGCGCGCCGTCTTCGGCGAGCGTCTGCGTTTGGCGCTGGGGCTCGACTCCCGGCCGGCGGACCAGATCGGCGACGTCACCGAAGGGGTTGAAGATGTCGACATCGACACGCGCTTTTTCAATCCGCCGCTGGTGGACGTCTTAAAGATCGCCTGTGAGGCCTGCCCCGACCACCACATCCAGATCACCGACAACTGCCGCAAATGTCTGGCGCATCCGTGCAAGAACGTCTGCCCGAAGAACGCCATTTCGGCCGGAGACGGGAAGATGGTCATTGACCAGAACAAGTGCATCAAGTGCAAGAAGTGCATGATCGAGTGCCCGTATTCGGCCATCGTGGAGACCAATCGCCCCTGTGCGGCGGCGTGCGGCGTCAAGGCCATCGGCTCAGATTACTTAGGGCGTGCGCAAATCGACGAAGACAAATGCGTCTCTTGCGGCGCCTGCATCAGCGCCTGCCCATTCGGCGCCATTGCGGACAAATCGCAGATCTATCAGGTCATCAAGGCCATTCAATCAGACGTGCCCATCTACGGCATCATTGCGCCGTCGTTTACCGGACAGTTCGGCGCGCTCACCAAACCAGAACAGGTGCGCGCCGCCATTCGCGAGCTGGGCTTTAAGGACGTCGTCGAAGTCGGCTTGGGCGCGGACCTCACCACAATGAACGAGGCGAAAGAGTTTTTGGAGACGGTGCCGGACGAACGGCCCTTCATGGGCACCAGTTGCTGCTACTCGTGGAAGCTCATGGTGCAGAAGAATTTCCCGGAGGTGAATCCGCTGATCTCCGAGAGTTCGACGCCGATGGTATACACCGCCCAGCAGATCAAGAAGGCGCATCCGGATTGCAAGGTCGTCTTCATCGGCCCCTGCCTCTCCAAGAAGTTGGAAGGGTTGCAACCCCACGTGCACTCCTATGTGGACTTCGTCATCACGTTTGAAGAGCTCATGGGCATGTTCGTGGCTCGTGAAATCGAACCGGCGTCCATCGAGACCGAGGAATCCCTCACCGACGCCTCCAGCACCGGGCGCGGCTACGCGGTGGGCGGCGGTGTGGCGCACGCCGTGGTGGCCCGCGCCAAAGAGATCGACCCCTCGCGCGAAATCCAAGTCGAAGCCGCGGAAGGCCTCGCCGACTGTGTCATGCTCATGCGCCTCGCAAAGGCGGGTCGCAAAAACGGCATGCTCTTGGAAGGCATGGCGTGCAAGACGGGATGCATCGGCGGCCCCGGAACGGTCGTCCCACGGCATCGCGCGCGCAAGGCGAACGCCGCCTTTGCCGCCGCTTCGCCCTTTACGTCGCCTGCCGACAATACGAACATCCCGGACGAAGACAAACCGTAATCGACTCAAATGGAAAACGCCCCGGCAACAGTGCGGTCGGGGCGTTGTTTTTTAGTCAAGGCGGCGTCCTTCAGGACACCTTGAAGATCCCTTTCAGGAAATTCATGGCGAGGCCCGTCAAGAGACTGGCGATGGCGACGCAGATGGCCATGGCCAGGACGATCATGAGCGCGTTCTTCCCGCGCCCGGCCTTGCTGTCTTTACCGTTGGCCATGGCTTTGGCGTGGCGCGCCAACAGCTGCATGGACCCCGTGCCGGACTTCTCCTTCGTCTCCGCCTCCGGCGCCTTTTCTTCCAGCGCGAGTTCTTCCGGCTTAAAGGGCATCTCCGTCACGCCCAACGCCTCACGCGCCAAGGCGACGTCGCTCACCAACGCGCCGTCGACGCCGAGGCCTTCCAGGCGCGTGATCTGATTGCGATCGCGCACATCCATAGACAAGATGGTAAAGCCCTCTTCATGGGCTTTCTCGACCAAGGTGCGCTCCGTGCGTTCGATGGACGGCAGCAAGATCTTGACCTCGCTCGTCTGCAAGATGTCCACGCGCTCTTCCGTCAGGCGATTCGGCACCCACGCGAGCGGAATCTCGGGGTAGAGCGCGTGCATCTGACGCAGACTGTTGAGCCGCCCGGACGCCAAAATCAGACGATTGGGGGCGTCGAAGCCCTCCAACGCTTCAATGCGGTGGATGACCTCTTCCTCCAAATTGGGGTAAAAAAACGCATCGTTGCACAAGATGATGATGGTCTTGTGCGGCAGAGGCGCCGCCCACGTGAGGTACTCCTCCAGCGACAGCACGTGCTGATTGTACTTGGCATACGGCTCCACGAGGCGCGCGCTCTGAATTTCTGCGAGCGTGTGGTGACGCACCAGGCCCACCGCATCCACGGTGCGAGAGAGCGCGTCGTCGTGAATGATGACCGGCTGTCGATCCCGCGTCATGTGCACGTCGAGCGCAATGCCCTCCGCGCCGTTCATCAGGGCCTCACGAAAGGCAATCATGGTATTTTGCGGCAGGACCGTGTGTTCACCGCGATAGGAATAAAGTTTCATTCTCCCCTCCCTCGCGAGGCTAAGCCTCTTCTTCCAATTGCTCCTCCAAGAGGAACCACTCGTCCGTCAACGCCTCTTTTTTCTTCTGAATCTGCAACAATTCATCCTGAATGCGCAGGGCGTCTTCGTAGTTTTCGTAGAGCGCGGGGTCGTAGGACTTGCGCGTGAGTTCTTCTTCTTGCGCCGTCAAATCGTCCAACAGCCGCGTGATCTCCCCGCTACGCGCCCGCAGTTGACGCAGTTCCCTCTTGGCGCGCTGCGCCTCTTTTTTGTCCTTTTTGATCTGCGTCCTGGTCTTTTCCGCGCTGTCGACGCTCTCCCCGCCACTCTTCTGCGCTTCCTCGAAGGCCAGGAAGGCGTCGTAATTGCCCGAAACCGTCTCCATTCCCGACGGCGTGAGGTGGTAAATGTCCGTGGCCACGTGATTCAGAAAATAGCGGTCGTGGCTGATGACAAAAACCGTACCCTCGTAGTCGATGAGCGCGTCTTCCAGAATCTCCCGGCTCTCGATATCCAAGTGGTTGGTGGGCTCATCCAAGAGCAGCACATTGGCCGACGACAACATGAGCTTCAAGAGCGACAGCCGCGCCTTTTCGCCGCCGGACAAATCGCCGACGAGGCGGAAGATGTCATCGCCCACAAATTGAAACCGTGCCAGATGCCCGCGCACGGTGAAGTGATCCATCTGCGGATAGCGATCCCACAGTTCGTCCAGCACGGTCTTGTCCAGCGAGAGTTGCCGCTGTTCCTGATCGAAAAAAGCCACCTTGACCGACGCGCCAAAGGCGATGGCGCCCGCGTCGGCTTCCTGCTGTTTTAAGAGCATGCGGAAAAGCGTCGTCTTGCCCGCGCCGTTTTCGCCCACCAGCCCCACGCGCTGGCCCTTGTGCAATTCAAACGAGACGTCTTGAAAGAGCCGCTGGCCGTCGAACGACTTGGCGAGGTCCTTCACGCTCAGCACGTCCTCTCCGCTCGGGTAGGCCGGCGCCAGCCGAAACTTCATGTGCGCCACTTCCTCGGGCGGCTTGTCCAGACGCACCATCTTGTCCAGCAACTTCTGGCGAGACCGCGACTGAGCGATGCCGCGCTTGCGCTTGGAGCCGCCCAGTCGCGACAAGCGGTCGATGATCTCCTCCTGGCGCGCAATCTCCTGCTGCTGGTTCTCATACGCGTGACGCATCACTTCCAGATCCTTCGCGCGCCTTTGGGTGTACTCCTGATACGAACAGTTGTACGCCGTCAAGTGCTCGTGCTCCACCAGGAAAATGCGCGTGCAGACGCGGTCCAAAAAGTAGCGGTCGTGGGAGATGACCATGAGCGCCCCGCGGAAGTTCACCAGCATGGTCTCCAAAAAGGAGAGCACGTCCATATCCAAGTGGTTGGTGGGCTCGTCCAAGAACAAGATGTCCGGACGTCCGCAGAGCATGGACGCCAGCTCCAGACGGGACTTCTCCCCGCCCGAGAGCACGGACACGGGCTTTTCAAAGTCCTCCTCCGTAAAGCCCATGCCCTTTAAGACGCCCCGAATTTCCGAATCGTAAGAGAGGCCGCCTTCATCCACAAAGCGCTCCGTGAGGAGCCGATGCCGCTCCATGACGCGCTCTAACTCTTTCGGCGCGTCGGCGAGTTCGCCCATCTGCGCTTCCAGCTCTTTTAATTCCTTTTCAATTCGGAACGCGCGGTCGTAGGCGTGGCGGCAGAAGACGTAGACGCTTTCGTCGCTTTCAATGCGCACGTTCTGTTTGAGGTAGCCGATGCGCAAGTCATCGCGATGGTGAATCTCACCGCCATCCGGCGTAAGTTCCCCGACGAGCATCCGCATCAAGGTCGTCTTCCCCGCGCCGTTCGGCCCGATGACGCCGATCTTGTCCCCCTCTTGAATGAGAAACGAGACGTCTTCCAAAATGGGACGAACGCCATAACTCTTATGCAGTTGTGCGACGCTCATCTCTGTCATGACGTCTGCGTTCCCCTCCTTTACTTGGTCTTATAGTCCTTCAAATTGCCCATGTAGTACACGAGAGAATGCAAGCTCTCGTTCAAATAGACGTTCTCCAGCACCACTTTCTTGGGCAACTTGAGATCCACTTGCGCGTAGTTCCAAATGCCCTTGACGCCGGCGTTGACCGCGCGGTTGGCGATGTCCTGTGCCACGTCCTTGGGCGTCGTGATGGTGAAGATGTCCACCCGTTCCTCTTTGATCGTCTCTTCAAGGGTGTCGATGTGCTTCACCGGCACGCCGCCGATGTCCTGCCCCACGACCTCCGGTTCCACGTCGAAGATGGCCACCAGGTGGAAGCGGTTTTCGCGGAAGAGCCTGGAATTGGCGAGAGCCACTCCCAAGTGGCCCGCTCCTGCGATGGCCACGCGGTGAATGCGGTTCAGCCCGATGATCTTCACGATCTCGTCGTGCAGCGTCTGTACGTTGTACCCGTAACCCTGCTGGCCGAAGCCGCCAAAGTGATTGAGGTCCTGACGGATTTGGGATGCCGTGAAGCCCGTGATCTCGCTCAGTTTCTGCGAGGAAATGCGCTCCACGCCCTGTTCTGTGAGGGTTGTCAGATATCGCAGGTACTTCGGCAATCGTCGGATCACCGCATTGGAAATGGCGTTCGAAGACTGTTTCTCATTCATAGTTTTCCTCCGGAGTTGGCGACGTGCCGTCGCGATGAGTGACAGGTGGACATGTTGACGCGCACGTGACCTCCAGTTCCTCCAGCGTCAGCGGCTCTGGCGCGGGATGGCGCATCCAGCGATTGCCGATGCCTTTGATGAGGAGCACGTAAACGGAAGCGAGACGCGCGAGCATCCAGAACCGAGAGAAGAGCGCGTCGTCAAAGAAGTCGAAGAACCTAAACGCGTCGTTCGGAAAGGACTGCCAGACGGTGAACACCGACGGCGTCACGAAAAAGGCGAAGAGGAGTTCCGAAAACACGATGAAGAGATCCATCCCCGTCGCCTCGGGGCGCAAGAAGAGTTGGACGCCGTGCATGAGCGCCAGGATAAAGACCAGCACTTCGGTGAGATAGAACCCCATGAGCAGGCACGTCAGAATGGCGGGATCCGTCAAGTTCAAAAACACCATGCCGCCCATCACGGCCGCCATCAGCAGCAAATTGAGAAGGGTCACCACGGTAAAGGCCCTTCCGATTCGACTTTCGCGCATGTTCCCTCCTTCCTGGTTTACAAGAGCGGTGCAAAGAGACGGCAGAGCGGCTCTTTGAGCTTTATCGACAGCGGCCGCTCTTCCAATCGCGCGACCGTCATCAGCGTGCTCTTCTCTACATCCGCACGGAACGCCTGGCGCAACTGTTCGCTCACTTGCTTGGAGTAGAGCAGCTCTGAGGCCTCAAAGTTCAAGGAGAACGAACGTTCGTCCATATTGCACGAGCCCACGAGCGACACGTAGTCGTCGATCAAGAGCACCTTGCTGTGTAAGAAGCCGCCGTTGTAGCAGTAGACGTTCGCCCCGGCGTGGATGAGATCCCCGGCAAACGACATCGTCGCCGGAAAGACCACCGGGTGGTCGGGCTTGTCCGGAATCATGAGGTTCACTTCCACGCCCTGTTGCAGCGCAATCATGAGCGCTTCCATGATGGACGTGTCCGGAATGAAGTACGGCGTCTGTATGTAGATCACGTCATTGGCCGCCGAGATCATCTTAAGCATGGCAAATTTGATGTTCGCCACCGGCGTGTCCGGCCCGCTAGACACTAATTGGCAGAAGACGTTGCCTCCGCCCGAGTATTTGTACGGCACAGAGATGGGCTGCTCCGGATTCCGCTTTTCCTGCTTGGCGTAATCCCAGTCCTGCAAGAAGCGCAGCTTCAAATCCGCCTCCGCCGGGCCTTCAATGCGCACGTGCGTGTCGCGCCAATAGCCGAAGCGCTTGTAGCGTCCCACGTAGTCATCCCCTACGTTAAACCCGCCGATGTAGCCGATGCGGTTGTCGATGGCCACGATTTTGCGATGGTTGCGGTAGTTGAGGCGCAAGTTGATGAACCCCAAAATAGAGGGGAAGAAGATGGCGAGATCGACGCCTTCCTCGCGCATGCGACGCCGCACCTTTTGAGACAGATTGCGCGCGCCCACGCCGTCGCTCAATACGCGGACCTTGACGCCGCGCTGCGCTGCCCGAATGAGCGCCTCGATCACCTCCATGCCCAGTTCATCCGACTTCAGGATGTAGTACTGCAAATTGACTTCTTCCTGCGCGGCATCGATGTCTTGGATGAGGCGATGGAACTTCTTTATGCCGTCCGTGAAGACCGTGACCTGGTTGCCGCCGGAGAAGTCCGTGAGACCCGTGCGCATGTTGAGCCGCACCAGTTCCAGATAGTCCTGAAAGCGCCCCTCGTCTTCCACGGGGACGTTCTGCGCGATGGCGTCCAACTGCACGAGCGCCTGTTCCAGCATGCGCAAGTCCAAAGACTCTTTGCGCTGGAACATCTTGCGCCGCCGCGTGTCCTGCCCCAAAAAGAGATACGGAATGAAGCCCAAGATGGGAAAGAGGGCCATCATCATGACCCAGAGCATGGTCGAGCGCGCCGGGCGACGGCGGTTCATGTAGATGATCACGAGCACCAAGATGAGGTTGATGCCCAGTGAGTTTTCCAAAAAGAGTTCCCAAAGTCGCATGTGCGCCACTTCTTTCTCAATTAGCAATGCTATTTCGCATATTTGGCCATCTTGTAGCGCTGTTGATTGCTCAAGATCATCTTTCTCATGCGGTAGCCATCCGGCGTCACTTCGATGAGTTCATCCGGTTCAATGAACTCCATCATCTGTTCCAAACTCAGCCGACTCGGCGGCGTGAGTTTCAGCGCCTCATCCGAGGCCGCCGCACGGATGTTCGTGAGCGCCTTCTGCTTGCAGACATTGACCTCCAGATCCACGCCTTTGGGGTTCTCGCCGATCACCTGACCCTCGTAGACTTCCTCGCCCGGCCCGATGAAGAGCGTCCCGCGCTCCTGAGCCGCGTGCAGCCCGTAAGTCGTGGACGTGCCCTGTTCAAACGAGATGAGCGAACCCGTCGGGCGGCGCGGAATGTCCCCTTTGTACGGGACGTATTCGGAGAATTCGTTGTTGAGCACCCCCGTGCCGCGCGTGTCGGTCAAGAGCTGCTGGCGATAGCCGATGAGACCGCGCGCCGGAATGGCGAAAATGAGGCGCGTAAAGCCCGACGGCGACGTCTTCATCTCCACGAGTTCTCCCTTGCGGCGTCCCAAGGCTTGGATGACCGCGCCGGCGTACTCCTGATCCACATCAATCGTGGCCAGTTCCAGCGGCTCCAGCGTGTGTCCCTTCTCGTCTTTTTTGAGCAGGACCTCCGGCTTGGAGACCATGAACTCGTAGCCTTCGCGGCGCATGTTTTCGATGAGCACGGACAAGTGCAGCTCCCCGCGCCCGCTCACGCGGAATGAATCCGTGGTCTCACCCGGCTCCATACGTAAGCTCACGTCCGTCTGAAGTTCTTTTTCCAAGCGCGCCTTGATGTGGCGCGAGGTGACGTACTTGCCCGAGCGCCCCGCAAACGGCCCGTTGTTGACGGAGAACGTCATGCGCAGCGTCGGCTCCGAAATGCGCAAAAACGGCAGTGGCGTGGGATCCTGAGGGTCGCAGAGCGTGTCGCCCACTTCAATGCCCTCCACGCCGGAGACGGCGACGATCTCGCCGACGCCCGCCTCTTCGATGGCCACGCGCTTCAAGCCGTCGAACGCGTAGATGGACGTGATGCGAATCTTGCGATTCTTCTCCGGGTTGTTGTGATTGGTCATGACGGCCTCGTCGTTCAAGTGGATGATGCCCTGTTCCACCTTGCCGATGCCGATGCGCCCCACGTAGTCGTTGTAGTCCGCCGTGGAGATGAGCAGTTTGAACGGCGCCTCCACCTCACCGGACGGCGCGGGAATGTAGCGCTTCACGGTTTCCAAAAGCGGGCGCATGTCGTCCCCAGCGGCCATCTGTCCACGGGCATCCGCCGCTTCCCACGTCTCTTCGTCCACGGCCCAGCCCGCTTTGGCGGACGCGTACACGACGGGGCTATCTAAGTAGTCGATGGGCGCGTCAATGGAGAGGAACAAGTCGTACACTTCTTCCCGCACCTCCGCCACACGTGCGTCCGCGCGGTCGACCTTGTTGATGCAGATGATGGCCGGAAGGTCGAGTTCGATGGCCTTGCGCAACACGAACTTGGTCTGCGGCATGGGCCCCTCAAACGCGTCCACAACCAGTACCACGCCGTCGCACATCTTGAGGACCCGCTCCACCTCGCCGCCAAAATCGGCGTGTCCCGGGGTGTCGATGATATTGATCTTGCCGCCGTCAAAGTTGACCGCGGTATTCTTAGACAAAATGGTGATGCCGCGCTCCCGCTCCAGGTCATTTGAGTCCATGACCCGCTCCTGCACGTCCTGATTGACGCGGATCATCCCGCTGGTGCGCAAGAGCGCATCGACCAACGTGGTCTTGCCGTGGTCGACGTGGGCGATAATGGCTACATTTCTGATATTTTCTCTTTCCAACATGCTTCTCTCCTTCTCTGAGCGCTTCGCTTTAATTTTAACACAGAAAAAGGAACGCAAAAAAAAACCAGGGTACCCCCGGTCTTCTGTCGTCCGCTCCTGACATGACACGGCATCTCAATGCGCTTGCCGATGCAGATTCTGCCGCCGCCAGCGGCAGTGCACGAGGTTCTTTTCCACTGCCATTTCGTCCACCAGCTCGTGCACGATGCGAAGTCCCCGCCCGCCGCAGTCCATCTGCGAGCAGCATTCCACGCGCGGCACATACGTAAAGCCGTCGCCCTCGTCCTGGACCACGACGTCAATCCACTCGGGCGCCACATCCACCGACAGAAACAAACGCTTCTTGTCGTCATTGCCGTTGCCGTGTTCACACCCGTTGATCAAGAGCTCACTTAAGATGAGACGCAAATCCATGAGACTCCCCTCATCCATAGCGCAAGTCTCCCGAATCCGCTCAATCTGCTCGTCAATGAGACCACAAACCGTCACGATTTCGCTGGGTATGGTCCCGGTATAGCGATAGGTCACCTCACCCCTCCTTATCGATCACGGTTCCTCGTCCACTGCATATGTACCCGAACTGCGGCAGGTTTAACGGCATCCCCCCATCACGCGGCGGCTCGGACTGTTGCGGTCTCTGTAAACTCCCACGGAGCAGAGCGCTTTTGTTATAATACATTTAGCGTTATCGATTCGACGCAATCTGGACCTGAGGAGGACATTATGCAGAAATACGAATGCACCATGTGCGGTTACGTCTATGATCCGGAGAAAGGCGATCCGGACGGCGGCATCAAACCCGGCACGGCGTTTGAAGACATCCCCGAAGATTGGGTTTGCCCGGTCTGCGGCGCAGCCAAGTCCGACTTCGAGCCGAAGGCAGAATAAGGCCTCGGCCCTACGCCGGAGCGCACGAGAGCACCCCTTTGGAGGTCTTTCGTGTCCTGAATGAACGACAAAAGAGCGGCCTTTTCGATTCGTCCGAAGAGACCGCTCTTTGTATGCCTGAATATCCGATCATCGCCGCCCAGCGAAGGCCCTCGGCGATGCCGCCTTCAAATAGGGCGTGTTCCGTTCCCAAAGCCCGGGGATGAGGCGCATTAGCGGTGCATCAGGCCATTTAACATGGTCTTCAACCAATCCAAAACCTGTCCGCCCGATTCAACGGCCTTGTCGAGGAACAAGGTGTAAGCCAAAAGCGACGGCACCTTCGTCCACGCCAGGTGGAACAAGTAAAAGCGCACGTCCATCTTGGTGAGCCCCACGAGCATGCAGATGACGTCGTCCGGCATACCCGGCAACACCATCGTCATGACGAAGAACTTTTTGATCTTGGCGTCATTTTCCGTCATCCAGGAGCTGTACTTCTGAAACGTCTCCTCTTTGACCACCGCACGCATGAAGTTCGGACCCAGCAAACGCGCCATCAGAAAGATGATGACTTCGCCAATGTAAATGCCGATGTAATTGAGCACAAAGCCCAGCCACGGGCCGAAGATGAGCGCACCCACCAGCGACGTGATGCCGCCGGGAATGATGGGGATGATGCACTGAACGATTTGGAGCACCACGAAGAGGAGCGGCCCCCAGATGCCCGCTCGCTCCAAGAAGCGCTGCATGATGCGCGGATCCGAAAAAAGGCCGTTGCGATAGGCCAGCACCGCCAGCACGATCGACGTCACGATGCCGAGAATGGAGACGACGGAAAACACCTTGCGCACCGTTTCGATGCGCGATTCGTCAAGATGGAGCTTATCCTTCATGCGCCCTCTTCCCTCGCAACGGCTTGCGTTTTCCCTTGGTCCGTCGCTTCTGTTCACTGTGAGACTTTCGATCCCGCTCCAAACTCAAGCGGCGCCACTGCGACTGCAGCGTCGTGTGCAATTTCCCCGCATCGCTCGCCGCCGCCTGCTCTTTCAAGTGGCGCGCCACGCGCCGCGCAAGGGCCGTTTCGTGAACCGCGGGCAGCGCATCGCGCCGCAAAATCTCGTCGTACAAGGCGTAGACGCTCTCGCCGAAAATCTGACGGTCGAAGCGATTTACCGCTTGCACAGCCCCGTCAGAGAGCCTCGCGATCAAAGCGTCATCGTCCAACAGGCGCACGATGTCGGCTGCCGCCTCTTCGGTCGTGTCAAATTGGAAGCCGTCTTCGTCCGGGACGACCACCGCGTCGATGGCCGCATCGCGCCGCGCCACCACAGGGCGGGCGTTCGCCAGCGCCTCGATGTAGGTGAGCCCCTGCGTCTCTGAAACGGACGCCGAAATGAAGAACTCCATCAGGCGATAGTAGTCCCCCACGTCCTTTTTGGGCACCATGCCCGTGAAACGCGTCTGGTCCCAGATGCCCAAATCCTTCGCCTGCTGCCGGACCTCCTCCATGGCCGCGCCGTCGCCCACCAAGAGCAAAATGCTCTCCGGATGCGCCTTGAGCACCATCTGATGCGCGCGCAGGACCTCGTCCAAGTTTTTCTCGCGCGCAATGCGCCCGACCGAACCGTAGACGCGGGCGTCCTCGGGGATGCGCAGGTGCTCCCGCATGAGCGCCAGTTTTTGCGGGTTCGGCGCCGTGCGGAAGGCCCTGAGGTCGATGCCCGTGGGGATGACGCGGATGTCCCGCCCGATGTGCTCGCGCAACAGGTAGTTGCGCGTCTTATTCGTCGGCGCGATGACCACGTCCGCCGTCTCCAGGCGCAGCTGCATCGCCTTGGCGAGGAGCTTCTCCCAATTCCCGGGTAGGACGTACTGCGTGTAGTATTCATATTGCGTGTGATAGGTGTGCACGATGGGCGCATGGCAGTGGCGCGCAATGCGCTGCACAAAGGAATACGTGAAGAACTCACACTGCGAATGGATGATGTCCGGGTGCCAGTCGATGAGCGCATCGATGTAGCGACTGAAGCGGTCTGCCGACGCCCGTACATCCGGATAGATGTTGAGCGGGACTGAACTGATGTACGTCACGTCTCCCTCGACATAGCTTTTGAACGATGACGACAGCGTCAAGAGCTTCACTTCTGCGCCCAGCCGCTCCAATTCCTCTTTCAAGAGGAGAACAGACACGATGACACCGTTGACGGATTCCGGATTCAAATCACTTGCCAATAATACCTTCATATCTCCTCCCATCACACAGGTAGTATACCAAATCCCCGTGGCGCGGCCGTGTGCAAAAATTAAGGTTTTATTAAGAATTTCCTCAAGTGCATGAAGACTTCGCCGGGCCGTCCGACGCCTCCGGCGCGATCAACGCCCCAAAGAGCTTCATGATGGGCTCCATGCCTTCAATTTTCGTGGCCGCGCGGCCCGCCATGGGATACACCTGCGCCGGGTTCGCCCCCAACACGCGCGCGATGGCCTTCTTCTGCGCCTCGCGCTTCGAGCGCGGCACTTTGTCCGCCTTCGTGGCGATGACGTATCCCGAAAAGCCGCTCTCCACGATCCAGCGAAACATCTGCCGATCCTGCGCCGTGGGGTCGTGGCGCAGGTCGCAGAGCAGAAAGACCTCCTGCAGGGTTTGGCGCGTTTGGAGATACCGGTTGATGCTCTTCGCCCAATCGTCCTGCGCCCGCTTCGACGCCTGCGCAAAGCCATAACCGGGGAGATCCACCAGCCGAAACGTCGAGCGCCGCTCATGGTCTTCCACCCGAACGGTGTAAAAATTCACGGTGCGCGTCTTTCCGGGCGACGCCGACGTATAGGCTAAGTTCTTGCGCCCAGCGAACGTGTTGATGAACGTAGACTTGCCCACGTTGGAGCGCCCCGCAAACGCAAATTCAGGAACATCCTCCGGCGGATACTGGTCTGAATGGACCGCCATCGCCTCCAGCGAGGCCTCTAAGATCTTCATACGCGATCCTCCTCATTCCAGGGGCTGGAGCCGCCGTTTCGCACCCGCGCGTTCGTCTTCGCACCCCAGACGCCCGCGGCGTGTGCGTTTCGCTGCGACGCGTTAAAATCCACGGCGTCGGCCTGCGCTTCTGCCGTGTCCGCCACGTGGAAGCCGAACGCCGAAGACGGCTCCGACGAGCGGAACACGATGGGCGCCTTCATCTCCTTGGGTTCCAAGAGAGCCGCCTGCAACACCTCATCCACGTGATCCACGGGCACGAAGTTCATGCCCCGCTTGACGTCCTCGTCCATTTCGATGAGTTCGCGCATGTTCTCCTTGGGCAAAAACACCGTCATAATGCCGTAACGCTTGGCCGCGAGAATCTTCTCCTTCACACCGCCGATGGCGAGCACCTGCCCGGTGAGCGTCACCTCGCCCGTCATGGCGATGTCGTTGCGCACCGGACGCTTCGTGAGCGCCGACACGAGCGCCGTCAGAATGGTCACGCCTGCCGACGGCCCGTCTTTCGGCACCGCCCCCTCGGGCATGTGGATGTGCGCGTCCAGCGTGGCGTAAAAGGCGGGGTCGATGCCGTAACGCGAGGCGTTGGCCCGCACGTAGGAAAACGACAGTTCAGCGGACTCCCGCATGACCGCGCCGATGGAGCCCGTAGTGTGCACCTGTCCGCGTCCCTCCATGAGGTTGGCTTCCACTTTGAGGATCTCGCCGCCCACTTCCGTCCACGCCAGGCCGTTCACCACGCCGATGGCCGGCTGCTTTCCCACCGGTTCGTCGACGTACTTCTCCACGCCCAAAAATTGCTTCAAATTGCGCTTGCCCACTGAGACCGCCAACTTTCCCGAGACGATCTCGCGCGCCGCCCGCCGCATGATCTTCTCAATTTGGCGTTCCAATTCACGCACGCCTGCCTCGCGCGTGTACCCGTGGATGATCTTATCCAACACCTCCGTCGAGAGGCGCACCTGCGAGGCCTTGAGGCCCGCCTCCGCGCGCACCTTGGGCACGAGATGACGACGCGCGATGGCCAGCTTCTCCGTGTCCGTGTAGCCCGCAATTTCGATCACTTCCATGCGGTCGCGCAGCGGCGCCGGAATGGTCTCCAAGGTGTTGGCCGTGGTGACGAACATGACCTGCGAGAGGTCGAACGGAATCTCCAGAAAGCGGTCCTGAAACGCGTGATTCTGCTCCGGGTCGAGCACTTCCAAAAGGGCGCTCGCCGGATCGCCGCGGAAGTCGCTGCCCATCTTGTCCACTTCATCTAGCAAGAAGACCGGATTCATGGAATGCGCCTTCGTCAAATGGTAGATGATGCGCCCCGGCATGGCTCCCACGTAGGTGCGCCGATGCCCGCGGATCTCCGCCTCGTCCGTAACACCGCCCAAGCGCATAGAGATGAACTCGCGGCCCATGGCCTGCGCGATGGCGCGCGCGATAGAGGTTTTTCCCACACCCGGCGGACCCACGAAGCACAGAATGGACCCTTTGGAATCCTCGCGCAGCATGCGCACCGACAAAAAGTCCAAGATGCGCTCTTTAACGTCTTTCAATCCGTAGTGATCTCGCTCCAACACAGAGCGGCTCTCCTCCAGATCCTTGCTGTCCTCCGTGTATTCGCCCCACGGCAAGTCCAAAATCGTATCCAGGTAGGAGCGCGAGATGTTCACTTCCGGCGACATGGGCGAGAGATACGACAGACGCTCGATCTCCTTCTCCACCGCCTCACGCGCCTCACTCGAGAGGGCCACGTCGGCAAACGCCTCGCGATACTCATCCCCTAAAGAATCCGGATCGCCGCCGCCCTCGCCCAGTTCTTCCCGCAAGATGCTCATCTGCTCTCGCAAGAGCATCTCCTTTTGCGACTGCTGCATGCGCTCCTGCGCCCGCTCGTTGATCTCCCGGTCGAGACTCGAGAGTTCCGTCAAGAGCTTGATGTCCGAACGCAACTTGTACAGGCGTTCGACCACATCCAACTCCGCCAGGAGTTCCAACTGCTCGTCCGGGCGCAAATCCAAGTGGGCCGCCAACGTGTCGGCCAGTTGTCCGGGGTCTTGGATCCCCGTGATGGGAAACAGAAGCATCTCCGGCACGCCCACGGCGCCCTTCAGAAAGTTCACGGCCGCGGTGGACGTCAGGCGCATGAGCTGCGTGAGTTTTTCGTCGCGAGGCACGTCATCCGCATGGTAATCAAAGACGAGGACCTCTCCTTCCACGTACGGGTCGGTGCGAATGAGCTGCAAAACCTCGGCGCGACGCTGCCCTTCCACGATGACGCGCGACGCCTGTCCCGGCAGGCGGAAGGACTGTCGAATGGAGACGACCGTGCCGATGGGAGAAAAGTCCTCAAACGTGGGCTCCTCCAACGTCGGATCCAGAAGCGACAGGACCACAACATCGGAACGATTCTTCAACGCCCACTCCAGCACTTCTTCCGCCGTATCGCTCTCCAGCTCGAAGTGACTGATTTCCCCCGGAAAGACGATGGTTCCTCGGACGAGCAAGAGCGGTAGAACCGTCTTCGTAGTGGAATAGTACTGAGGGAATTGTGCGATCTTTTCCATCTTTCCTCCTCAAAAAAGCAGCCGGTCGCCCGGCTGCTGGTCACCGAACCAAATCGGGGCCGTTTATTTCGTATGCAGGGGCATGGTCTGCTGTCCCAGCATTTCACCCTGTTTCAAAATCTCGGGTTTGGCGCCGTTTTTGACGGTGTCTTCGGTGATGACTACCTGACGGATCGTGTCATCGCCCGGCACGGTGAACATGGCGTCCATGAGGAGACTCTCCACGATGGAGCGCAAGCCGCGCGCGCCCATCTTGCGCTGATAGCTCTTCTCGGCGATGGCCTTGATCGCCTCGGGTTGGACCACGAGGTCCACCCCATCCATCTCAAAAAGCGCCTCGTACTGCTTGAGCAGCGCATTGCGCGGTTCCAACAGAATCCGTTCCAGCGCCGCCGGCGACAGCTCTTCCAGCGCCACGATGACGGGGATGCGGCCGATGAGTTCCGGAATCAAGCCGAACTTCATGAGGTCTTCCGGAATCACTCCGCGCAACACTTCCGAGGTCGACTCTTCGTCTTGATGGCGCATGGTCTGGTTGAAGCCGATGGGGTTGTTCTCCCGCCGATTGCGGATGACCGACTCGATGCCGTCAAACGCGCCGCCCACGATGAACAGGATGTTCGACGTGTTCACGTGGATGAGCTCCTGTTGCGGGTGCTTGCGGCCGCCCTGCGGCGGGACGCTTGCCACCGTCCCCTCGATGAGTTTGAGCAGCGCCTGCTGTACGCCCTCACCCGACACGTCGCGCGTGATGGACGGATTCTCCGACTTGCGCGCAATCTTGTCGATCTCGTCGATGTAGATGATCCCGCGTTCCGCGAGCTTCACGTCGTAATCCGCCGCCTGAAGCAACTTCAAGATGATGTTCTCGACGTCTTCCCCGACGTAGCCCGCCTCCGTGAGCGTCGTGGCGTCGGCGATGGCAAACGGCACGTCCAGCGTGCGCGCCAGCGTCTGCGCGAGCAATGTCTTGCCCGACCCCGTGGGACCCAAGAGGCAGATGTTGGACTTTTGAATCTCTACGCCTGTCTCCGCCCCGCGGTAGATGCGCTTGTAGTGGTTGTACACGGCCACGGACAGGACCTTTTTGGCGTCTTCCTGTTCGATGACGTACTCGTCCAGCGCCGCCTTGATCTCTTCCGGCTTCGGCAACTTCTGCTTCGCCGGCGTGCGGCGCGTGGTCTGTTTGTCGTATTCCGCCAGCAGTTCCGCGCTCAGGTGAATGCACTCGTCACAAATGGCGACGCCGCCCGGACCGGCCAACATCCGTTCCACCTGATCCGCCGACTTTCCGCAGAACGAGCAACGAATTTCAGGCTCTTTGAAGTCCGCCATGCGTCCTCCCTTTTTCTTTTTTCACCCTCACATGGAGGTGATGACTTGATCGATCAGTCCGTATTTTTGGGCCTCTTCCGCATTGAGCCAACGGTCGCGGTCGGTATCGCGCTCGATCACCTTGAGGGTCTGCCCCGTCTGATCCGCTAAGATCTTGTTGAGTCTCTTCTTGGTCTCGAGGATCTTCTTCGCCGTGATCTCGATGTCCGACGCCATGCCCTGCGCACCGCCCGACGGCTGGTGGATCATGATGTCCGCATTGGGCAGAGCAAAGCGCTTACCCTTCTCACCACTCGCCAAGAGCACCGCGCCCATGCTGGCCGCCATGCCCACGCAGATGGTGGAGACGTCGCTCTTGATGTAGTTCATCGTGTCGTAGATGGCCAGGCCCGCCGTCACCTCGCCGCCCGGCGAGTTGATGTAGAGCTGGATGTCCTTGTTGGGAGCTTTGTGTTCCAAGAAGAGCAGCTGGCCCACGATGATGTTGGCCATCTGAGTCTCAATCGGACCGCTCAAGAAGATGATGCGCTCTTCCAACAGACGCGAATACAGATCGTAGGCGCGTTCCCCGCGCCCCGTATTTTCAATGACAGTAGGGATTAATGGCATGGTTCCTTCTTTCTCTGGTTCTTCGTTCATCCGGCATGCCCTCCGCCCCGTTATTCTTCCGATGCCGGGGCGTCCGCCTGTTCTTCGGTCGTGTTCACATCGGGGGCATCGCCCGTCTCTTCAGCCGCTTCTTCCGAGGCGTCTTCCTTCGCTTCCACGAAGGTCACCTGTTCCACCAGGTAGTCGAGTGCCTTCTTCTTGCGCACGTCGTCGGCCACCAAGTCTTCCTGGTGCATCTCCTTCATGCGCTTGATGAAGTCCTCAGGGTCTTTGGAGCCGTAGGTCTCGGCCAATTCCTTCATCTCGGCGTCGATCTCTTCTTCCGTGGCTTCAAAGCCCTGCTCTTCCGCCAGGGCGCCCAGCGCTAAGTCGCCGGCGACGCGGTCGCGAGCGGCCGGTTCGTAGTTTTCACGCAATTGTTCGATGGACGCGCCGCCGAACTGCATGTACTGCTCCATGGAGATGCCCATCTGCTGCAACTGGTTGGCGAAGTTGCGGATCTCCACGTCCACTTGTTCCTCCACCATGGCCTGCGGCGGCTCGATGTTGGAGAGCTTCACCAACGTTTTGATGGCGTTGTTCTGCTTCTCCACGAGTTCGTGCTCTCTGGCGTGTTCCATGAGGTGCTCTTTGATCGACGCGCGGTATTCATCAAACGTGTCGTACTCTGACACATCCTGCGCAAAGTCGTCGTCGAGTTCCGGCATTTCCTTTTCCTGCACTTCATGCAAGGTCACGGCAAAGACGGCGTCCTTGCCCTTCAAGTCCTCGGCGTGGTATTCCTCGGGGAACGTGACGTTCACGTCAAAGCTCTCACCCGCCGTATGTCCTTCAATTTGCTCTTCAAACCCGGGAATGAACGCGCCCGAGCCCAACACCAAGGTCTGCTTCTCCGCGGTACCGCCGTCAAAAGCCACGCCGTCGATGCTGCCCGCGTAGTCGATGGAGACCGTGTCGCCGTTCTGTGCCGCGCGCTCCACCGGACGCATGACCGCATTCTTCTCGCGTTCCTGTTCGATGGCGTGATCCACTTCCTCGTCCGCCACCTGCGCCGAATGGTACGCGACCTCGACGCCTTTGTACTCCGCCAACGTCGGATGCGGCAATGTGGCCTGAGTGACTTTCACGACGATGTCTTTTTTCTCTTCAAACGTGTCCAAATCGACGTCCGGACGGCCCACGGCCTCGAGTTCCAACTCTTTGACAGCCGCGTCCAACGCATCCGGCAAGAGCGCGTTCAGCGCGTCTTCGTAGAAGATCTTGCCGTAGTTCATCTCGATGATTTTGCGCGGGGCCTTGCCTTTACGGAAGCCTGGAATAGCGTAACGGCCGCGCGTGCGACGGTACACCTTGTCCGCTTCTGCATTGAAGTCATCCCAAGAGATGGTGGTCGTGTAGACCGCCAGATCCTTTTCATGTGATTCTAGTTGTGCCATTTGTCTTACTCCTTGTCGATCGATTTGTGTGCAATACAGAATATTATAGCACGAACCCGCTCGCCTTAGAAACCGACCACGACGCCGCTCTGATTGGCGTAGGTCGTCACGAGGCCCGCCGACTTCATGATCTCCACGTGGCGGAACGGGACGCGAGCCAGAATTGCCTCTTTCACGGTCTCCGCCAACGGCAGATCGTTGACGTGCGAGATGTACAACGTGCGGTGTTCAAAGTCCACATTCTCTTTGCGGATGGCGTCGACCATGTTGGAAATGGCCTTTTTCATGCCCCGGGCGATGGATTTGACGCCAATCGTGCCGTTAACCGCATAACACACGGGCCGAATGGAGAGGCCCTTCAGGAGCCGCCCTGCGAGCGCCGGCATGCGGCCGGATTTCACCAGCGTGCTGTAGTCGTCCAGGATGAAATAGGTGTAATTCGACGCCTGGACCTCCTCTTCCTTCGCCACGATCTCGTCAAACGAGAGCCCGTCCTCGATGAGCTGGTGAATTTTCATTACGAGCGAAGTGTGGCCCGCCGCGGCGGACTTGGAATCGAACACGTACACTTTGCGTCCCTTGGCGATGAGTTCCTCCGCCGCCAAACGGGCGTTGTTGTAGGAACTGCTGAGGCGCGCCGTCACCGTGAAGATGAACGCCTCCGCCGCGTCGCCCACTGCGTCGATGAACTTCTGCGGCGCGCGCGCCGCGCTCTTGGTGATCTCGGACGAAGCGGCGACGTCCGCTAAGAAGGCGTCGATGTCCATGGTCTCGTCATCGACGTAATGATGGCCATTGCTCGTCAGGATGAAAGGCACGCGCTCCACGTCCACGCGCTTTGCGAGATTTTCGTTCCAATCGAGACTGGTGTCCGCAATGATTTTGGGTTTCACTCCGTGCTCCTTGGTCTATGCCTTGTGATGTTGAAACAGAGTCGGATCCGGCAATGCCTTTTTCAACGCCTCGGGCGTGTTCAAGACGCGCTCATCGATGACGTCCTCCAGCAAAGACGACAAAACCTGACCCACGACGCGGCCCTGAGGGATGCCATGCGCCAACACGTCGGCGCCAGAAATGGCCAAGTCCCCCACCGTCGTCGGAAGATGATCTCGTTTTATTATAGCCAAAAATGCAGAAACTAACGCAATCTCCCTCTCGGCCGCGGCGTCGTCCCGGGCGCGGGCTTCCGCGTCCAAAAACGTCACGATGTCCTCCGTGTCCGGCGACGTCGCGCCCACAAAGCGCTGCGCTTCTTTAAGCGTCTGCGGCAAAGGCTCTTGGGGCTGGGAAAGCATGGCGCTGACGCGGTCGAGCCGCTTCGTCGGGAGCTTTAACTGTTTTAAGAGGCGCCGCATCTCACGCGCCTGAGCTTTTCGATGCCGGACGTTCGGACCCTCTACGGGCCAGAGCGTCGCCGCGCCCTCCGGCGTCTCTTGCGTGACGAGTCCGCGCCCGAGTGCCGCCCATCGAAAGGCCGCATCGCGCGGCACGGCACAGAACAGCGCAACGGACACGCCCTCGGCCGGGAGCGTGGGAAACAGCGTCGCCCAGAGGCCGGTTTCCATCAAGAGCGAAAGCGCGCGTTCGGCGTGCGCTCCCTCCCACATGCGCTCGAGTTCGTCCGCAATGCGCTCGGCCGAGATGAGCGAGAGGCGTGAGAGATGCGTGTGAATGGCCTCGCGGAGCGACGGCTCCAGCTGTAGTGAAAAGCGAGCCGCAAAGCGCACCGCGCGCAACATGCGCAGAGCGTCTTCGCCGATGCGCTCCTCCGCGTCGCCGACGGCGCGCAAGATGCCGCGGGCGAGGTCGTCGCGCCCGTGATACACGTCCAAGAGTCCGCGTGACGGATGCCACGCCATGGCGTTCATGGTGAAATCCCGGCGCATGAGGTCTTCCTCAATGCGCTCTGAAAAGCACACCGCGTCGGGATGGCGACCATCGCGATAGCCCTGCTCCGCCCGGTACGTGGTCACCTCGTAGACGCCGTCGTCCCACACCACGCGAATGGTGCCGAAGGCCTTCCCCACGTCGAGGGTGGTCACGTCCGAAAAGAGCGCTTGGATGGCGTCCGGCCTCGCGTTCGTCGTGATGTCCACGTCGTGGCCGGAAAGGCCCAGAAGCGCGTCGCGCACGGCGCCGCCCACAATCCACGCCTGGTAGCCCGCTTCTTCCAGGCGATGCAAGATGGCGAGCGCGCCGGGTGGGACGTTCATGCCACGAACCCCTCAGCGCGCAAGGCGTCCAGAATCTGCTCCACCGCCGCTTCGCACGTCTCGCGGTCGCGGTGCTCCGCCATGACGCGCACCAAGGGTTCCGTCCCCGAGGCGCGCACGAGCGTGCGGCCGTCATCGCCCAGGAGCGCATCCGCCGCCGCAATGGCCTCCTGCACGCGCGCATTGGCCAGCGCCGCCTCTTTGTCCGCCACGCGCACGTTCTTCAACACCTGCGGGTAGGGCTGGAATTCCATGTGAAGCGACGCGAGGTCGCTCTTGCGTTCGACCATGATCTCCGTCACGCGCAGCGCCGTCAACACGCCGTCGCCCGTCGTGGCGTACTTGGAGAAGATGATGTGGCCGGACTGTTCGCCGCCCAGCGCGTAGCCGTTTTTGAACATCTCCGCCGCCACGTACTTGTCGCCCACGGGGGTCTTCGCCGCGTGGATGCCGGCGCGCTCAAAGGCTTTGTAGAGACCGAAGTTGGACATGACCGTGGTCACCACGGTGTTAGCCGGCAGCGCGTTGTTGGCTTTGAGATCCACGCCGCAGAGGTAGAGAATGGCGTCGCCGTCCACGACGTTCCCGTGATTGTCCACGGCGATGCAGCGGTCGGCGTCGCCGTCAAAGGCGAACCCGCAGTCCAGCTTGGACTCTTTCACGAGTTTCACCAGGCTCTCGATGTGGGTAGAGCCGCTATCCACGTTGATGTTGAGGCCATTGGGCTCGTCGTGGATGACGAAGGTCTCCGCGCCCAGCGCGTCGAAGACGTTTTTGGCGATGGTGAAGGCGGCGCCGTTGGCCGTGTCCAGCCCGATGCGCAGGCGCTTAAATGAGCGGCGCACCGTCTGCATGAGGTAGCCGATGTAGCGGTTGCGCCCCTGCGAGTAATCCGACACTTCGCCGATGTCCTCCCGCTCGGCCAGAGGGATCTCCGGCGTCTTCCCGTCGATGTAGGCTTCCACTTTTTCGAGCAAGGCGTCGTCCATCTTGGTGCCCTTGTCGTCGATGATCTTGATGCCGTTGTCGTAGAACGGGTTGTGGCTGGCCGAGATCATGATGCCGCAGCAAAAGTCGTCGGCGCGCGTGATGTAGGAGACGGAGGGCGTAGTCGTCACGTGCATGAGGGACACATCGGCGCCGCTGGAGACGAGGCCCGCTGCCAGCGCGTTTTCCAGCATGTAGCTGGAGCGTCGTGTGTCCTTGCCGATCACAAAGCGCGGCTTGGGCGCGTCCACCCATTCCGGGAGTGCTCTCGTGGCGCTCTGGTCCGCCAAGAGCTTCTTGCGTTCGGCGTTAAAATGCGCCCCCAGGAAGCGGCCGATCTGATAGGCATGCGTCGCGGTGAGCGTCTTGTTCGCCTCTCCGCGAAAGCCATCCGTTCCAAAGTATTTCATGTTTCCCTTCTTTCTGAGCCTTTCGGCTTCTTGCGCTCTGCGGTCCGCACGGCACGCGCTGACCTTTTCCTCACACCGCCCCTCGTCCACGCGCAAAGGGCTTTTCACCTTGGGGTTCGCACTTGGCCGTTTTCGCCTCACGGCCTCGTCTCAGATGTCGGCCGCATCTATCTTGAGCGCCATTTCGTAAACGTCATTGCGACGTCGACCGGAGAGTGCCGTTACATCCCGCACGGCATCGGCCCGACGCATACCCGCCGCCACACGTTTATGGAGTTCCTCGCGCAGGCGCGTATCCGACCACACCGTTTCCGTCTTCTCATTGGGCCCCACGACGACCACAAATTCGCCCTTCGTCGTGATCTTTTGGGGATCAAACGCCGCGCCGGAAAAGCGCAGCACTTCTTCGTGCGCCTTCGTCCACTCGCGGATCACCGCAAACTCTCGCTCCGGCCAGCGCGCGCAGAGCGAGGCAAGTGTGACGACGATGCGGTGCGGTGCCTCGTAGAAGACGCTCGCCACCGTCGCCCGATCCATCTCGGCCAGCACGGCCTCACGCTCCGATCCTTTGCGCGGCATGAAGCCTTGAAAGGTGTAGCGCCCGTCTCCAATGCCCGCCGCCACCACGGCCGTCACCGCCGCGCTCGGGCCGGGCAGCACGGTGTAGGGGAGGTTTCGCGCCTGCGCCTCTTTTACGATGCGCCCACCGGGATCTGACACGCCCGGCATGCCGGCATCCGAGATGACGGCCACCTTTTCGCCCCGCGCCACGAGCGCCAACAATTCTTCCGCCCGTTCGGCTTCGTTGTGCTGATGATAGGACACCAAGGGCTTGTCGATGCCATAGTACGCGAGCAGCGGACGCGAGTGGCGCGTGTCCTCACACGCCACCACATCCGCGTCGCGCAGCGTGTCAATGGCGCGCTGAGTCATGTCGCCGCGGTTGCCGATGGGCGTGGGCACCAGCGACAGCAACCCGATCGCACAGCGGTCTTCCTCGTTCATGGTCACCTTCCTCTCGTCTTCATTTTATCCGATCTCTCGGTCGGTCGACGGGCTTTGCCCATGGCCGTTGACGCCCCTTGAATGCCGTCAAATTCTAGAACCCGCTCTGCGTCGCAAACGCGCTCGTCAACAAAAAAGGAGCGCTCAAAAGGACAACCCTTCGAGCGCTTCTCTTCGTTTCGAAAATCTCAGTTAGTCTTCCGGATGAATGGATTCCGTCGGGCAAACACCGGCGCAAACGCCACAGTCAATGCACGTATCCGGGTCGATCTGGTAGATGTCGCCCTCGCTGATCGAACTCGTAGGGCATTGATCCATGCAGGTACCGCAAGCGATGCAGGTGTCGTTAATTACGTAAGCCATGATTCCTCCTCGAAGGTTATGTCATTTCCCTGTTACGCTCTTGATAATAGAGAAACTCACCGGTATTGTCAAGGCTGTGCCAAAGTAATTGCACTACGAGTGTTTTTCCCTGAACGAGCGTCAATGGCGTTTGTGACGACGCCCCCTGCGGCGATGCACCCCGGGGACGCGCCCCTTCTGTGCGTAACTCGTGGCCTCCGTCCGCTCGGGTTCTTCCGTGCGCGCCGCACCTCTCTCTTGGATGACGCTTTGCTCATAGCGCACGCTGTGCCGCAGTGTTGTGTCCGTCTCGTCTGCCATAAGAGACGTCGCCTCTTTCGCGCGCACGGCCACGAGCGCTTCCTCCGCATCGTCCACGGCTTCTTCCGCGGCTTCGTCGTGCCGCGCCTTCGCCTTGGCCTGGCGGCGCTCCCACTCCTTGAGCTCCTCCGGCGAGCGCAATTCAGGGCGTTGCTGGCCCTTGCGCCGACGCTGGATGACCGGAGCGTCCGCCACGTCGAAGTACTGTTCGTCCTCCGTGCCGTCCTCGTGATGCACGTGCACGCGCACGCGTTTCTGCAACACATCGCGGTCGACGACGTAGCCCTGCGCTTCCGGCGTGAGCACCAAGGTGCCCTTGGCCGGCACTTGTTTCGCGTTTTCCAAGTAGTGCTCCTGCTCGTAATTCAGGCAGCACATGAGGCGCCCGCATGCACCGGAAATCTTCGTCGGGTTGAGCGACAGCCCTTGCGTCTTCGCCATCTTGATGGAGACGGGCACAAAGTCCGCCATGTAGCGGCGACAGCAGAGGGGCTGACCGCACGGTCCTAAGCCCCCGATGCGCTTGGCGTGGTCGCGCACGCCGATCTGCCGGAGTTCAATGCGCGTGTGAAAGGTCTGCGCCAGATCCCGCACCAACTGGCGAAAGTCCACGCGCAGATCCGCGGTGAAGTAAAAGATGAGTTTGTCGCGATTGAACGTGTACTCCGCGTCCACGAGCTTCATGTCCAGCTTGTGAGCCTGGACTTTCTCGCGGCAGAGCACCAGAGCCTCTTCGGCGAGGCGCTGATTTTCTTCCACCACGGCCAAATCCTCTTCATCCGCCTTGCGCACCGCTTGCGCTAAGGGCTGATGAAAGACTTCATCAGGTAAATCCAAATTGCCAAATTGCGCCGTGCCGTATTCCATACCGCGCTCCGTCATGACGAGGACGTCATCATCGCGCTCGTACGTCTCATCCGGCGCGGCCACGTAGACCAAATTGCCGGAATTGTGCAGGCGCACACCAATTACCGTTTTCATAACAACTCTCTCTATATTTCACGCCCCAAATGAGAAAATAAGTGTTCGAAAGCCAGAAGGGCGTTCACGTTGACGGCCATGAGGCCTTCGAGTTCCGCCACCTGGTCGAGGGCGAGGAGCACCTGTCCGAGCGATGCCGATGCGGCCACCGTCTCGACCGCTTCCCGCCACGCGGCGGGCGCCCCCTCCGCGCGGCCGGTCTGCACTTTGAAGAGCGCCGCTGAAAGCAGCGCCATCAAGGTGTGGAGCGTCGCTTCTTTCTGTTCTACGAAGGGTTCCAGCGTGTCCCGACGGTCGAAAACCACAGCCCCCTCGCCGGCAAACGCCCGCGCGACGAGCTTCGCCAAACGCTCTAAGAGGGCGTCGTCGAGCGCACTCACAAGGGGCGCCGTCTCCAGCGTCACCGTGCGACAACGCGAGCGAATCGTGGGAAGCAGGCGCGCCGCGTTTTCGGCCACCAGAATCCAGACGAAGTACGACGGCGGCTCCTCCAGCGACTTCAGCATCGCATTCTGCGCTTCGTCGCGCATGAGGTCCGCATGCCACAGCATCGCCACGCGATAGGCGCCCTCGAGCGGCTTGCGATACATGTCCGCCGTCAGCGCGCGAACGCGGTCGATGGCGATTTT
Source organism: Peptoniphilaceae bacterium (assembly GCA_028726605.1). Classification (GTDB taxonomy): domain Bacteria; phylum Bacillota; class Clostridia; order Tissierellales; family Peptoniphilaceae; genus Murdochiella. The sequence goes on from JAQYPV010000023.1 coordinate 129,741, forward strand.
CTCTTCCGTCACTTCGCTGAGATCCGCCACGGCGCCGCGGTCAAACCGCGCGCCATCCGCGCCGCCCAAGTCCACAAGGACGCGGCGCGCCAAGTCTCGCGCGGCAAAGACGGCCGCCGCGTGCTCCCCCTCGATGAGGTAGGCGTGCGACAGCTGTTCCGGCGACGTGGGCAGGATAAAGTGCGCCACGGCTAAATGCGAAACATGGCGTCGATGTCGATCTGAAAGACCGTCGCCCCGCCCACTTCAATTTCCACGGGGATGGACGAGTAGACGCTCGGGTCGAGCTGGGGGCTCATCACCGGTGCGATGGCCTTGCGCCGCGAACAGTTGCGGCGGATGATGCCGAGCGCCTCCTGGACTTCCTCTTCTTCCACGCCCAAAAAGAGCGTCGTGTTCCCGCTTTTCAAAAAGCCGCCCGTGGAACTCAGCCGCGTCACGCGAAACTGATTTTCCACCAAATCTTCCATCAAGGGGACAGCGTCGCTGTCCTGCACAATACAAATCAATAACTTCACGCCGTCTCCGATCTCCACGCCTTAAGGCTTTCTTCTATCGTCTCCCAAGCGTCCTGGATGACCTCTTCCGCGGGACGCGTGGCGTCAATACGCACCGCCCCCGGCGTCTTCTCCAACACCTGTTGATATCCATTATAAACGTTTTCGAAAAAAGCGTCGCCTGCCTGCTCCAAACGGTCGGCCGCCACGCGCCGGGCCTTCCTCCGCAGCACTTCTCTGGGGTCCACATCCAGGAAGAGTGTGAGGTCCGGCAGGAGGCCGCCGATGGCATATGAATTGATGGCGGCGACCGTCCCCATGCCTAAACCGCGCCCCGCCCCTTGATAGGCGATGGAACTCAACACGTAGCGATCCGAGAGTACGATGTGTCCCGCCGCGAGCGCCGGCCGCAGCACTTCCTGCACGTGCTGGGCGCGCGAGGCCGCGTACAGAAGGGCCTCCGTCATGGGGGCCATCGCCTCGTTATCCGGATCCAGCAGGAGCGCGCGAATTTGCTCCGAAATGGGCGGCCCACCCGGCTCTCGCGTGTAGAGCACGTCGAGCCCCGCCGCCGCAAAGCGCGCCTTCACGCCGTCCAACACCGTGGTTTTGCCCGAGCCGTCCGTCCCCTCGAGGGCGATGAAAAAGCCGCGCCACTTTTCCGCTCTCTGAGAGGTCAAAACGTCGTGCGTCGCTCCCTGACACGCCGTGCCGAGAGGCTGTTCCGCCCGACGTGTCGTCCCGATGGGCTTCTCTTCTGGACGGGCCGTCTCGACGCGCTCGCCTCGGTCCATGACGGTTTCGCTCTTTTGCATGGGATCAAATGCCCTCATTGATCCCGCTCCAGTCGGTCGAGCGCCGCCATCCATGCCCCATTCTGGAGGTCCGAGGACATGCGCCAGCCGTCCGTCGAAAGGTTCACTTCCGACACCGCCACGCCATCCGGCTGGGCGTTGCGCTTGAATTGACTGGAGAGGAAGCGACGTGCAAAAATGCGCAGCGTCTCCACGATCGTCCTCCGATCGAATGCTCCGGCAAAAGCCACTTGCGCCAGGGCCAGGATTTTATCCGGCGCGGCGTCGTACCTCAGCACGTAATACAGGAAGAAGTCGTGCAAGCGGTAATCCCCCACGATCTCTTCCGTCTTCTGTGCGATGGCGCCGTCTTCGCCGGGCAAGAGTTCGGGCGAGATGGGCGTTTGGATGATGTCCGTCAAGATCTCCTTCAAAGCCGGACGGCACGTGGCTTCGTGTGCCACGAGCGCGCGGGCGAGGGTTTTGGGCACCGAACCGTTGGGGTTGTACATGGCCATGTGGTCGCCGTTATAGGTGGACCAGCCGAGGGCCACTTCGGAGAGATCGCCCGTGCCCACCTGCAAGCCGCCGTGCAAGTTGGCGAGATCCATCACGATCTGGGTGCGTTCGCGCGCCTGGGCATTCTCAAAGGCCACCGAGCGATCGCCTTCCGGCAGCCCGATGTCGGCAAAGTGCTGCTTCAGCACGTCGTTGAGCAAGATCTCCCGAAAATCCGCGCCGCTCGCCTCGCCCAGCGCGCGGGCGTTGGAGCGCGTGCGCTTGCCCGTGCCAAAGGCCGGCATGCTCACGAGGTGCAGCTTGGAAAGCGGCAGATGAAGTTGCTCGAAGGTGCGGAGGGCAACCAAGAAGGCGAGCGTGGAGTCCAATCCGCCGGAAAGTCCGAGCCACACATCCTTCGCGCCAATCTGCGTCATGCGCCGCGCAAGGCCCGCCGCCTGGATGCGTAGTATCTCTTCCAAGCCCGCGTCGTCCGGCACGAGCGGCGACGGATTCACGGCGATGCACTCCGGATCCTCAAGGGGCTCAATCTGAAGACTTCCCCGCGCGTGCATCGCCGCACCGGTGTCGGCAGTCGTCTTCCGCTGTGCGCCGCGCCGCGCCAAGGCCTCCCGCCGCGCGACGTCCAGAAAGTCCAAGTCCAGGTCGTAGTAGAGGATCTCGTCCGTCGCGCTCGCGAGCAGGCCCGACGCGGCATGGGGATCAAACGTCGTCTCTGACAGTGCCGAAGCGGCGACGCGCACGGCCCCGCCTTCAGCGATGAGGCGCTCGCCCGCGTAGAGCGTGTGTGCGCCGGACTCTCCCGTGCCCGCCCCGGCGTACACCACGGCAAAGCCGCGGCGAGAGAGCGCTTCGAATTGTGCTTTTCTCTTTTCAAAGGACTTCGCGTATGCCGGCTCAGCCGCCGGCACCAGGAGCGTCGTCACGCCCTGCTCTTGGAGGGCGTCGAGGAACGCGCCGTCGTCCAAATCGGCGGGAAAGACCACGGCGACGCCTGTCAGGCGTTTCATGAAGGTGTCCGAAGCTTCGACGTCGAAAATGCCGAGAGAGGTGAGCGATGCGACGTCGTTGACTTCGTCCGGATTCTCCACTTCCTCGAACGCCGCTTCCATCAAGCGAGAAACCCCGTCCACGGCGTAGACGTCGTCCTCTCTGTCCCACGGCGTGAAGGCGCGACGCGTGGTACGGCGCTCTTCCTCTGAAAAGCGATCTCGAGCGATCATGAGGTGCACCGGCGCGTGCGAGGTAAAGGCACCGCCGGAATACATGCTCCCCAGAACGACCGCCGCGTCCAACAATTGCCCTTGGACTTTGATGGGCAAACCCACGACAAAATAGGCGTCGAGATCCAGCGCCGCCTGTGCGAGCCGCAGGAGTGCCTCTTCTGAGGCCTCCAAGATGACGTCAGAAGCCGCAGCGTCCCCCAGCGTCGCCCCGGTGAGCGACAGCTCTGGAAAGACCACCACATCGGCCATCGCCTGGTCCGCCTCGGTCATGAGGCGCACGATCTCATCGGCATTGGCCTCGGGATCACCCAAGTGCAGTCGTGGCGTGACGGCGGCCACGCGCATCCATCCTTTCATGTTTCCCCCTTATGCAAACGGCGCCTCCCGGCGCCGCTATTTTCTTCTGCTCATTGTGCCGTACGATACAGCGCGTAGGCGTAGATCCAACCCTCAAAGGTTTCGCCGTCGCGCTTGGTGATGATGCCCTGAACCCACGTGGCGTCGTCCACGCGCACCGCCTCTTTGACGCCGATGGTCTCGCCGGGATCCACTGTGCCGACGATCTCAAACCCCGTACCGGATCCGGCGCGCACATTGGCGTCTTCTTCCACTTCAAAGGTCTTGCCGACCCAAGTGTCCGGTTCGCGATAGACGGCATCGCCCTCCGTGAGGGGTGTAGGCAACGCCTTCGGATCCTCCGTCACTTCTGCCGTCGTCTCGACGGCGGCCGCCGACGTCGCCGGCGCTTCCGTGGTGGCCGCGGGGGCGGTCTCTTCCGATTCGTTGACGGCCACGCCGGAGCGGTTGCCCATGGCATTCAAGAGCGTCGACGCCATGAACCAGAGCACGAGCAACAGCACCACCACGCTCACCACCACGGTGATCATGGTGGCCATGTCGTAAGCACCTCGTGCGCCCCCTTGCACCGCGTCGTCCCCCGCCTTGGCCTTTTGGCGTTTGGCCTTGGCGGCGCGCGGCGCTTGTGCCTGCCCGCGCTCGTATTCCAACTCTTTGCGACGCCGCACGGCTTCGCGCCGCTTCATCTCTTCTTCTGCCGCGGCGCTGCGTTCGAGCGCCTCCAGTTCGTCGCTTGGGGACGGCGCCTGGTGCACGGCGCGCTGCGGCGCTGCGTTCGTCTCGGTTGGGCGTTTCACCGCGCTGGCCGGTTTGGACGCGTATTTACGCCCCTTCATCATCGGGCGGGGCACGAGGCGCGTCTGATCGGCATCGTCTTCAACAGGACGTGAAAGACGTTTGGTAGCATCCTCCACGCGCTGTTTGCGTTCATCGGTCATCTCTCACTCCTTTCCGTCGTCTTTAGCGGTCGCCGAAGGAAATGCCCATGGCGCGTGCTTCTACGATCATCGGGTCGTCGATGGAGACTTCTTTGAGCTTGCCGGCGGTGTCGTCGAGCGGGATGCGCACGATTTTACCCCCGCGGAAGGCGATGAGTTTGCCGAAGTCGCCGTCGATGACGGCTTGGGCCCCTGCCGCGCCGGCGCGCGAGGCGATCACGCGGTCGTACGGGCTTGGGGAGCCGCCGCGTTGCATGTGCCCCGGTACGGTCACGCGCACTTCGGCGGAGATCTCTTTTTCAATGGCGCGCGCGAGGCCGTAGGCCACGGAGGGATCCTGTCGCTTTTCCACCATCTTCTTGTAGTCCTTTTTGGACATCTTGTCTTCTTCGATGCTCTTGGCGCCTTCGGCCACGGCGATGATGGCGAAGGTGTTGTCTTCGGCGCGGCGGCGTTCAATGCTCTTGCAGACCGCGTCGAGCGAGTAGGGGATTTCGGGGAGAAGGATGACATCCGCGCCGCCGGCCATGCCGGCGTAGAGGGCGAGCCACCCCACTTTGTGTCCCATGATCTCCACGATGAACACGCGGCTGTGGGAGGCGGCGGTGGTGTGGACGCAGTCGATGGCGTGCGTGGCCACCTCGAGGGCGGAGTGGAAGCCGAAGGTCATGTCCGTCCCGTAGATGTCGTTGTCGATGGTCTTCGGCAGCGCGATGACGTTGGCGCCGTTTTCGGCGAGTAGGTTGGCCGTCTTGATGGAGCCGTTTCCGCCCAGCATCACGAGGGCGTCGAGGTTGAGGCGCTTCATGGTGCCTTTCATGAGTTCCACTTTGTCGTTGCCGTAGCTGTCGGGCTCGGAAATGGTCTTAAAGCTCTGACGGCTGGTGCCTAAAATGGTGCCGCCGCGGGCCAAGAGTCCTGAGAAGTCAGACGGCTTCATCTCGAAGTATTCGTTGTACATCAGGCCCCAGTATCCGTTCTTGAAGCCGTAAATTGTGGCCTTCGGGTCATCGCGATACAGCGCTTTGGCAAAGCCGCGCATGGTGGCATTCAAACTCTGGCAGTCGCCACCGCTTGTGAGTAGTCCAATTCGTCTTGTCATGATCACTCCCCCCATCTACAATCGACTGAGGTTATTTTATCATATGCCCCTGTCGTGGCGTGGTATACTTGAATTAAACGATTTCACACGGTCGAGGCCCGTGAAAAGGCAGAGGAGGTTTTGAATGAAGCCGATCGACGAACAGAAAGCATTGGAACGGGTCAAGTCTATCGATCCCTGGCTTGCCGGTTTTGAAGATGATTTGTTGTTGCGCCTTCGCAATTTGGAGACGAAGCGTTCCTTTCTCTTGGGTGACGGCCCGGACAGCGTGTCGCTTTCCGAATTTGCCAACGGCCACGAGTACTACGGCTTTCATCGCACGGAGACGGGCTGGGTGTACCGCGAGTGGGCGCCCAACGCGCACATGCTCTTCCTCGTGGGCGATTTCAACGGCTGGCAGCGCTATACGCACCCCATGCATCGCAACGAACAGGGCGATTGGGAGATCTTCTTGGAAGGGCACGATGCGCTGCGTCACGGGCAGCGCGTCAAGGTCATGGTGCAGTTCGACTTTCAGGATCACTTTAAGATTCCGCTGTACTGCAAGCGCGTCGTGCAGGAAGTGCACGACGACGGCTCCATCGACTGGATCGGGGTCATCTGGGAGCCGGAGGAGCCGTATGAGTGGCACGATCAGAATTTCCGTCCGCAGAAGGGCGCGCCGCTGATCTACGAGGCGCATGTGGGCATTGCGCAGGAAGAGGGCGTGGTCTCGACGTTCCAGCAGTTCATTCAATACACGCTGCCGAAGATCAAGCGCGCGGGGTACACGGCGGTGCAGCTCATGGCCATCATGCAGCACCCGTACTACGGCTCGTTCGGCTACCACGTCTCCAATTTCTTTGCGGTCTCGAGCTGGTTTGGCACGCCGGACGATTTCAAGGCGCTGGTGGATGCGGCGCACGAGTTGGGTCTTTCGGTCTACATGGATCTCGTGCACTCGCACGCCGTCAAGAATACAACGGAAGGGATCAACCGCTTTGATGGCACGCAGGAGCAGTTCTTCCACGCGGGGGCGCGGGGCTACCATCAGGCGTGGGATTCCATGTGCTTCGACTACGGCAAGCCGGGGGTGATCCACTTCTTGCTCTCCAATCTCAAGTACTGGATGAACGAATACCACTTGGACGGCTTCCGCTTTGACGGCGTCACTTCTATGCTGTTCTGGGATCACGGTCTGGGTGTGAACTTCGATTCGTATGACAAGTATTTTTCGATGAACACGAATCTGGATGCGGTAACGTATCTCACGCTGGCGTCGCTTTTGGTGCACGAGTTGAATCCGAATGCGGTGATGATTGCGGAGGATATGTCGGGCATGCCGGGGTTGTGTCTGCCAGTGAACGCCTGTGGCGTGGGGTTTGACTATCGCTTGGCGCTGGGGATTCCGGATCTGTGGATTCAGATGATGAAGATGGACGACCACGACTGGCCCATGCACAAGATCTATTACGAACTCACGACGCGTCGCCCGCAGGAGAAGAAGATCGGCTACTGCGAGAGTCACGATCAGGCGCTAGTCGGGGACAAGACGCTCTTCTTCTGGCTGGCCGATCAGGAGGCGTACTGGCACATGGAGAAGTCGGACGACAGCTACATCATCGACCGGGCCATCGCCTTGCACAAGATGATCCGGTTCATCACGCTGACCACGGGGCAGGATGGCTATCTTAACTTCATTGGAAACGAATTTGGCCATCCGGAGTGGATCGACTTCCCGCGTGCGGAGAATGGCTGGAGCTATCACTACGCGCGGCGTCAGTGGCACTTGGTGTTGGACGATTCGCTGAAGTACCAGTACTTGGGCGATTTCGACCGCGCCATGCTTCAGTTTGCGAAGGAGGAGCAGGTGGCTGGGGCGAAAGGGCTCCAGTACATTCGCATCTACGAAGATCGCAAGATCATCGTCTATCGCAAGAACAAGCTGATCTTCGTCTACAACTTTCATCCGCAGAATTCGTATGAATCGTTGCGCTTCCCGACGAACGAGGACGGCGCTTACCGGGTGATCTTCCACACGGACCGGCGGGAGTTCGGCGGTTACGAGCGCATCCGCGAAGATCTCATCTACCGCACGAAGCCCATGGACGACATCGACTGGGATCAGGGGCTCACACTCTACGTGCCCAGCCGCACGGCCATCGTGTTGAAGAAGTTGACGGATGAAGAGGCCGCCGCGGCGGACCTCGCCTACGCGGACGACATCGCCGCCGCTATCGAGGGCGATTCCGCAGCCGCCGGCACCGAGTCCCAGGCCGTGGAGAGCCTCATCCGCGCCGAGCAAATTGCCCACGCGGCGCTCGAAGAAAAGAAGAAGGAACAAGGGGAGTGAGCGAAGTGCGCGAAATGCGCGAAACAAGGCGCCGGAGGTTTCCTCCGGCGCCTTGTTTCGCGTCAGCAGCACGCGTCGACGGCCGACATCGCAGCGGCGGTCACTTTCACGACAGCAACCCGCGACGGTAGCTCAGCATCGCAATGACGTGGTACTCTTTGCAGAGAACGGTGGAGCCCCAGGTCCCCCTCAGCGCCACGCCGCACGGCCCTAAAACACCCCATCGAACAGCGAATCCAAGCAAAACGCTAAAACGCATGAGTCATTGCAAAGATCTGCGCGCTTCTTCACGTTTCTTTCAGTGGATATCGGCGATTTCGCGATATCAACTACATTGTGTTCAGTGGACATCGGCATTTTCGCGTTATCATCCACATTTCGTTCAGTGGGTTTCGGCGATTTCGCGATATCATCTACATTCTGTTCAGTGGGTTTCGGCGATTTCGCGATATCAACTACATTCTGTTCAGTGGATTTCGGCGATTTCGCGATATCATCTACATTCTGTTCAGTGGGTTTCGGCGATTTCGCGATATCAACTACATTCTGTTCAGTGGATTTCGGCAGTTTCGCGATATCATCCACATTCCGTTCAGTGGGTTTCGGCATTTTCGCGTTATCATCTACATTGTGTTCAGTGGGTTTCGGCACTTTCGCAATATCATTGGCAGGAGTCCGGTCATATTATTCATTGGATTCCGGCGCGTTCGAGGCCATCGATAAATGAAGTTTCGATTCTCATTGGCACCGATCGGAGCCGTATCGGTCGAATCACCCGCGCAAACACAGCACGCTTCAAGCCCTTCCACGCATCGCGAAGCCATGGTGCGACGCCAACATCACGTTTTCCGCATCGCCAGCATCGCCAGCATCGCCAGCATCGCCACGCAACGCGGCCACCCATCACCATCCCGCAACCATCATTCCTCAACGAAAACGCAGTCTCTTAAGTGCGCCTCAATGACAAATTCCACGTAGCGGTAATTCAGACTGTAGTTGGACGACTCAAATGTGACGACGAGGCGCTCACCGAGACGAACGCCATTCATTTCATACTTCTCGATTTTGGCGATCGTCTTTTTACAGTAATCAGGATCGTCCATGAGTCCGAAATGTTCCCAATAGACCTCAACGTCATGATCAACATCGTACATCGTAAAATCCGGATAATAGATGGTCTCCTCATCGAGAAAAAGGGGACGCTCATATTTATAAGGAATGTGATGGCGATGCAGGCCATCGGCAATGATCTTCTCAGACTTCGACCGCACGCGTTCACCGCGAGCTGTCTCGATGACGAGCGCACGCGGCGCAAATTTCTGAATGGAATTCGGCTCGTTCACCCACGCCTCCTGCCGCATCTTGCGCGTGGGCTCAATCGGCTGCACGAGCTCTTTTCGCGCCGGCGACAGTTGCGTAAAGCAGCATTCGACCTCATCCATTTCCAAATCTTTTTTCAACGCTTCCAAGCGCTTCAATCGACGCGGGACAATTCGATTGAGGTTTTTCAAATACTGCTTTTCCGCAAGGCGACGAACAAACGCCGTCTCAGCCGGTGGAATATACTTGCGCGTCCATTTTTGGGACGCCTTATCGTACCGCACCCAGTAGTAGTTCGCCCTCGACCTCGAACACGAAATCTCCAAGCGCCCTTCCACGAGCGGCGCCGGCCGACCCTCCAGCGCCTTCAACACGCGCTGCATCCTCTCGCATTCACTATCCAAAAAGGAACCGATTTTATTCATTCCTCCTCCTTCCTCCAAAGTGTCTCCACTTAAGCATAGCAAGGAAGATTCCTGCCGGCGTCCCATTTTTGTTTCCATTTGCCCTGCGGGCGTTTCTCGCCTCCCGTCGTCGCGATGCTGTTGCCCGAACCGCCCGGCGAGACGCTTGTGACATCAGCCACCATCGTCGTCATCGCCCAAGCGCCGGAGCTCTCCTCAGTCCGCCGGCACGACGAGGTCCCCGGCATCGCCACCATCACCGCCATCTGCACCATCGCCCGGATCCGGCACGACGACGAGATTCGGAACCTCCGGATCGTCCTCCTCCGGGTCATCCGGCACGACGACATCGCCCCCGCCCTCGGACGGCGGATCCGCCGGAACGTAGATATCGTCCGGGTCCGTCTCCACCGGTCGTGACGGCGCCTCCGTCGCCGGCTTCGTCGTCTCCACCTTCGGCGCTTCCGTCGTCGAGGCGCCCGTCGAACCCGAAGAACTCGACGAACTGTTCGGCTTCTTCGTCGAACCCGTGGACGACTGCGTGCGCTTCGAATCGCCATCCTTCTCTAACTCATTGCGATGAGACAAAATCTGATCCACAACATCGCGATTTGTGCTCGTGCTCGTCGGCGCCTCTTTCTGCTCCGCATTCGCGCTCGCCGGATCACTGTAGCCGATGATCTCCCCCGCGCTGCCCTTCGCGGTCGCATTCTTCGCCACCTTCACGATGGCGTCCACCGGCGCCTTCACCGTCTCGCGCTTGATCTCCTTGCGCGACGTCTCCAACCCATTGGCATCCTTCGTGATCTCGTACGTCACCTTGATCTGACCGCGCTCGCCCTGCTGCACAATCTTGTGCTCGCCATCCTTGAGCGTGGCATCCACTTCCGTACGAATGGCAAACGGCTCCTCCACCAACTCCTCGACCGTTTCCACGCCGAGCTTGACATCCGACACTTCCACCAACTGCGGTTCATCCTTGCCACAGCCGCTCAACACGAGGACGCCGGCCAACCCCAGCGCCACGATCGACTGACGAATTTTCATCAACACCTCCCCCACATCGGGATTCTGTTTTATTCTCAAGATTATGTTTTATTATAACAGATAGAGAAAGGAGCACGACATGACCAAAAAGAGACATCCGATGGTGGACGTGCGCATTGAACAATTACACTACCCCGATCGCGCGACGGGTCACGTTCTCGCGCCGCTGGCCGCCGACCCCGTCGGCGAAATGCTGGAAATTGAGCCCAATCACGACCATCGGGCACCCCTCGCCGCGATGCAGATGAAGGGCGGACTCCCCGGCCAAGTTTGGCGCGCGCGCGTCAAGCGCTCCCACGGCGGCGCCAAAGTCGTCGAACCACAGGAACTCATCCGCCGCGCTCCCATCGAACGCGATCCCGCCTGCCCCCACGCGTCGGTCTGCGGCGGCTGCAATTACCAGACGCTGGCCTACGAGACCGAACTGCTCCTCAAAGCACAGCAGATGCGTGCGCTCTATGCCGAATTCCCCGCCTTGCGCGACGTCGAGATTCGTCGCAGTCCCGCCACGGAACACTATCGCAACAAAATGGAATACACCTTCGGCGACGAGACGCCCGGCGGCCCCTTGACGCTGGGACTCCATCAGCCACGTCATTTCTACAATATTATACCGACGCCGCACTGCCGCATCGTCCCGGAGGACTTCAATCGCCTGCGCGACGCTGTCGAGACCTATTGCCACCGCAAAGGCTGGGCGGCCTACCATCGCACGCGAAAAACCGGATTCCTGCGCCACCTCGTCCTCCGCGTCGCCCTCACCACCGGCGCGCTCATGGTCAACCTCGTCACCACGTCGGCCCACACCTTTACGCCCGACGAACGGCGAGAATTCTGCGAAAGGCTCACGGCGCTGCCGCTGGATTTGCCCTTGGTGAGCATTTTTCACACCACGAACGATGCCGATGCCGATGCCGTCATCCCGGAAAAACTGGACCTCTGGTACGGTCGCAACGAAATGGACGAAACGCTCTTCGACCTCACCTTTCACGTCGGACCCTTCTCGTTCTTTCAGCCCAACGTGTACGGCGCGCAGAATCTCTACGCCAAAGCCATCGCCCTGGCCGGTGACATGAGCGGCCAAACCGTCTACGACCTCTACTGCGGCACCGGAACCCTGGCGCAGATCATCGCCCGTCACGCCCAGCGCGTCATCGGCGTGGAAATCGTCGAAGAAGCCGTCGAAAAAGCCCGACAAGCCGCCTTCGAAAACCACCTTCCCAACGTCAAGTTCATCGCCGCCGACGTGCTCGACGAACTTCAGCGCCTCGCCGACGCCGGCGAGCGGCCCGACGTCGTCTTCCTTGATCCGCCGCGCCAAGGCGTTCACCCCAAAGCCATCGCCCAGCTCATCGCCGCCGCACCCCGAAAGATCGTCTACATCTCCTGCAATCCCACGACACAAGTGCAGGACCTCACCCTCTTCCGCGCCGGCGGCTACGCCGTCCAAGCCGGCATGGCATTCGACCAGTTCCCGCGGACGAAGCATGTGGAGACGGTGGTTCTTCTGTCACGTGAAAACAAATAAGGAGGCAGGGAAAGCCTGAAATTAAGGAATTCCTGAAAATTGTACCAAGATATGACCGACTCAAGAATCCTTAATCCATAGAATTGACAATAGTTCTAACTACTGGAGATTATCAAGGAGCGGCTGAACAACTACTTTTTGCATGGTGGGAAACATGGATATTATCACCGGGAATTTAAAACCGAGTACGGTGTGCTTCACTTGCGCATCTGCAGAGATCGATTTGGCGAATTTCAACAGCAAACCCTACCCTATCGCAAACGCTCTTCAGATGATCTGGAAACAACCATCATCAAGCTCTACAGTCGAGGAATCACAACCAGAGATGTCTCTGAGATCGTCGAACAGATGTACGGTCATTATTACTCAGCGTCTATCGTCTCCCAATTAAGTAAGATCGTTAACGAAGATGTAAAGTTTTTCCATGAGCGGCAAGTAAAGGCAAATTATGTGGCCATTTTTTGCGATGCCACCTATCTTCAAGTTCGACGAGAAAGCGTGGGAAAAGAAGCCCTTCATGTTCTGACCGGCATTGATATAAACGGCTATAAAGAAGTATTAGATTTTGGACGATTCCCCAATGAGTCAGCAACAGCCTACCGAGAAATGCTACGCTCTCTGCAACATCGAGGACTAAAACAGGTTCTGCTTTTTGTGAGCGATGGTCTTGTTGGCCTGCCGGAAGCCGTCACTGATATTTTTCCAAGAGCCAAGCACCAAAGCTGAATCGCGAAGACATCGTGGGTATGCGGCTGTCCACTATGAACTGGAGGAACGATTTGATGCATAGAAGAAACTTACTCTTCCTTTGCCGAACCGGATAGGATACGTGTGCGCCTTCACTCGGTCAAGGAACGCTCCCTATGGTCGCTTGAACCCTTGACTGATCTCGGCACACACCTGATGACCGGTTAACGGCAAAGGAAATAGTAAATCTTTGTGGAAAAACAATTCTGCTCTAAGAGACACAATTTAGTTGACACTACCTTTGAAAAGGATTGCACAAAAGGAAACTATTAATTATAATAAACTTGCAAGAAAGTAGGACGCTGAGGAATTAAGGAGGAAATTATGAATTGGTTGTATTATATTCCTCCAATGCTCTTGCTGCCAATCTCGATGATGGTGTTTGGTCTTATGGAGGCCATCACGAAATTGGAAATTGGGGGGCTTTTTCAAATTACTGGCACCCAACCGAAAGACATTGGTCACGAGTTGTCAGGCATAGTGATTCAGAGTCAGATAAAAGATATGCTGATGCGGATAAGACATCTAAAGCATTCATTCACACAAGTATTGGAGAAGAAGCTAGTTTTTATCGTGGCTTCTAGTATTTGATAGGAATGGGGCTGTCTTTAACAGCCCCATTCTGTTTTCATAATATTGGCTCCCAAAGGAGGTTTTGATGAAGAGATGGTTTACTAGTTTGACATCAATCATTTTTGTCCTATTTTTTTGTTTCATCCTCCAGGAAAAGCCTGATGGCATGCTTTTTACGATGTATCCGAATGTGCTCGTCTTATCGATGCCTCAAGATGTAGATTGGCAGGATGTAGAAAAGGATTTAGACAAGCTGGGCAAAGAAACCAACAGTCTCATTAGTTTACGTATTGCACAGCCAACGGATGAAGATGGAAAGACATCCCATTTTTCCTACCTTCTATTCGGTCCAGGGAAGTTGCCCAAGGGTATGACAGAGGCTAGCAGCCAGGATCAGCAGAAAGTGGACCCGGCCAATTCCTACAGCATCTTACGTGGATCCCTTTCTCAGGAGAGGCTAGCTGAAGTCCTTCGTTCTCATGGGGCGAAGGTGGATTATTTTCCCGATGATCATTCTTTATTTTCCTTAGTTCTAGGCTATCTCCCACGGCCATCACTTAGTTTTAGCTTGCTTCTTTTCGGCCTTCTTTTCATTCTTCTCATCACCATGCGCCGGATTCAAGACCTTAGAAAATCAGGGATACAAGTCCTTTCGGGCATAGGTCGTTGGCATCTTTTAAAAGCATCCCTGCTGGACGATGTATTCGCTATTTTGCTAGGCTTTTTCGCAGCGGGTCTTGTTTCGGTTTTCTTTCTTATCCTTACCAGACTTTGGAACGACAAATTTATTCTCTTCCTTATGACTTGTGCCGGAATCTATGCTATAATCCTGCTTCTTTTATCCCTTCTGATGGAACTCATTTTTTGGCGAGTGCTGAGAAAAAGCCATTTAATTGATCTTATAAAGGGGAAAATGCCTATTAAGTCGGCCCTTGCGGTCCTATTAATTGGGCAAGGAATCGCTTTTTTGGCAGTTGGCTTTGGAACCCACATGGCCACTGTCGTCTATCCTTTGTATCAAACGATTCAGGAGGGGACGGAGGCATGGGCCAAGCGATCGGATGCTTTTCATTTTAGTATGAATTTAGGTTCCTTTGATCCTTATCAAAAAGAGTTGCAAAATCAGCGGGATCTAGCCTGGTACGATTTCACGGTGGACGCTTTTATGGAAGATGACGTTTTCTATTGCGAGCATTTTTTACGAGAGCAGGACCCAATTTTGCCAAGTCTGGAGGAAAGTCGGAAAATTTTGCTTGTTAGCCCATCCTACTTAAAACGGGAGGAGATCCTTGCCGATCCAAATGAACAAAGAAAGATGGAACACTTGCAGGAAGGCGAATTTGGCCTAATCCTGCCCAAGAATAGTTCCAGCGAGGAAAAAGCCAAGGCTGAGAAAGCTCTTCAAAGCTATCTCTATGAGACTTTTTGGGGAAAAGAATCCAAGCGAAGTAAAGAAGATATACAACCTATTCGTTTGCTAAGTGCGAAAGCGGACTCGATTTTTCTTTATAACCATGAGGGGAAGCCACCAAGACAATATCTGGAGGATCCCTATATTCTTGTGCTGACGCCTAAAGCTACAGGCAAGTCTATCCCTTCTGCAGAGCAATGGTCTTCTCGAATCGATGCCTATCTCCTATTTCCCAGTTTTGATAGGATAGAACAGCTTCTTCATAAACATGGATTAAGCAGGTTTGTTTCTCATATTAAAAATACAAAGGATGTATACCTAGAGCAGGTGGCAGACTATCGTTTTGAGCTGGTTACCTTACTCTTTGGAAGCATCATCGGTACGCTGACAGCAGCTGTCTCCTTCGTGGTCATGAATCGTTTGTATTTCGAACACTTCCGACGAATGATTTTTATTCGAAGAATTTCAGGCTATTCTTTTTTCAAGAATCATGAAAGCTATTTGAAATTACAAGGAGGGGTGATGGCAGGCGGTCTGATCTTACTTTTCGTTTTATCCCGTAAAGTCCTACTGAATCTTCTGGTCTTTCTTGTATTTATGATGATGGAGGGCATCCTTCTTCATCGGCAAATGAAGAGAGAAAATCGAAGTGCCGTTACCTTAATGAAAGGAGAATAGAGATGATGGAACTGATTAAAGTCCAAAAAAGCTATGGAGATCATCAAATTTTCAAAGATTTGTCCTTTTGTTTTGAAGCCGGAAAAATTTATGCTTTGATCGGAAAAAGCGGATCCGGCAAAACAACTCTTCTCAACATGATGGCCAAGTTGGAAGCTTGGGATGGAGGACAAATCATCTACCGTGGGAAGGCCTTGGAAAGCTATAAGGAGCAGACCTTTTTTGAAAAAGAACTGGGCTACCTCTTCCAAAATCTTGGCCTTATTGAGAATGCGAGTGTGGCTGAAAACCTGGACTTAGGACTTGTCGGAAAAAAGATGAGTAAGGAGGAAAAGACGCAGGCTTTCCGAGACGTTCTGGCCAAGGTGAATCTGTCTTATCTTCCTTTGGATCGAAAGATCTATACGTTGTCGGGTGGGGAGGCGCAGCGCATCTCGGTGGGCAAGTTGATGCTGAAGAAGCCCTTCCTGCTTTTAGCGGATGAACCCACAGCTTCCCTGGATCCCAAAACGGCCGATGAGATCTTAAAACTGGTCTTTCAAATGCGTGATCCTGAGCGTCTGATTATCATTGCAACCCATAGTCCGGAAATATGGCAACGTTGCGATGAGGTTCTTGCTATTTCCTAGATGAGCTTACCCTCAAACTTCAGATTTTTGATGTTCTGGTTTCGGATGAATTTTTCGATGGCATCCAAGTTCTTCTGGTGTACTTTCTGACCGGCTTTTTGTTTAAAGATTCGGTCTTTTTCGTCTTCCAGCCGAGCCTTTCAGGATGATTTCTTTTAGGAAAATTCTATTTCTTGATGAGCCGACCAGTGGATTGGACCACAGAAATATGCAAATCGTGGCAAAAAATCTGATCAATGCAAAGCGGCAGGACAAATTGATATTGGTGATATCACATGATATGGAGTTATTAGAAGCGGTTTGAGATACAATATGGATGGAGATCCTAACGGTCGAATTAAGTACACATTGGCGAATTGGACAGGAATCGCTTATAAAATCTCTCGCACCATGCTTGAGAAAGCCAGAAATATTTCCTACTTGCAGCAAACGCGAGTCTACCTTCTCTTCGGCGCTTCCAACGAAATGGGCAATCCCAAAGAAAATGGAACTCAAATCGATGGAAAAGGGCGATGAGTATCATTTGACGGCATTTCGTATGTGTGCGCACAACGGTACCCATGTCGATGCCCCTTTTCATTTTCTTGCGGACGGCAGAACCATTGATGAGATCAAAATAGAGTCGTTCGTTGGAATGGCTTATGTGGCAGAGCATCATGGGATCATTACCGCATACGATGCTCGCAAAATCATAGAAAAAGCGAAGAAAGAGAGTCCCGAAGCCGAAAAAAGAATCCTCCTCAAAGGAGAGGTGGAAGTTTCTTTGGAGGCAGCCAAGGTATTTGCTTCTTTCGATCTTTTGCTTTTGGGAAATGAAGCGCAGACCGTCGGACCGGAAGACGCGCCCATGGCGGTACATCTAACCCTGTTATCCGCAGGGGTGATCTTGTTGGAGGGGATTCGTTTGGCAGAGGTCTCCGAAGGAGGCTACTTCTTAAATGCGGCGCCGCTGAATTTGGCAGGAAGCGATGGTTCCCCGTGCAGAGCGTTGCTGATCGATACGAAAGGTGAAATCAGCCTTTGTCATCGGTCGCTGGCGGATACTCATTCCATGGGATTCTCTTGCTCAGCTGACATCACCAAGAATCCGTATCAAAAATAACGTTGTAAAGATTTTAAAAAAGGAGGCTTCATTTGAGAATCCGACATTCATCCATAGAAGATATCCCTCACCTGATGGCAATCTATTCGCACGCAAGGGCGTTCATGGCGGCGCATGCGAATCCCAATCAGTGGGGACCAAACCACTGGCCTCCTCAGCATGTGATCGAAGAGGACATCCAACAAACAAAGAGTTATGTTTGTCTCAACGAGGAGAATCACATCGTGGCGACCTTCTTCTACGATTTTCGGGAGGAGGGCGATGTGGAGCCGACTTACCAGGTGATTCACGACGGACACTGGCTCGCGAATGCCCCCTATGGCGTGGTGCATCGCATCGCATCGAATGGAACTGAGCGCGGCGCGGCGAGCTTTTGTCTGGAATGGGCGCTTAATCAATGCGGGGATCTTCGCATTGACACGCATTATGAGAATATTCCCATGCAGCGACTGCTGCAAAAGCTGGGATTCACCCGTTGCGGGACGATTTTCATCCATGAAGGTCGGGATCCTCGGCTCGCCTATGAAAAAATCTTAACGGATGACGAATCAGGGACTCGTTTTTTTTAAATGATCCATTCCTGCTTTCCCTTTCGATGAAACAGGAACATAACCACTTTTCCTCCATCAGGGAGTGGGATTCTTCTCATAGTTCGAGGAACGGTCTCACATAGGATTCTCCCTTCGAAACCGCCATCGAAGAATCCGCTCAAGGACAAGGAGAGAGAAAAGAAAAAGAAAAAGCGTTCGTTTGGAAAGAGCGCGCTAACAGCGTCGCAGGGATCGCAATCTTTGGCGCGGTCGCTCTTCCTATATAAATCGGGAATCAATATCTTGCTTCCCCGAGAATTTCATCAGGGGGATAAAGAGAAAAAACCAATCGATAGCAAAAAAAGGAACGGCGGGTGAAAAGGGGTTGTCTTTGATACCTTCCAAATCATCCATCTCCGAAGAAAATCGGTACGAAGTCTTTAATAATACTAAGTCTTATTATTGACTTTTATTATGGAATCTCCTATACTATAGGTGGTCCGTAAACAGAGTGGAGGGATTGTGAAACAGATCAGAAATTCGAAACAGCGAGAACTGGTCTTGCGTCTCGTGAGAGAGCGCCCTGCGCATCCCACAGCGGATGAAATCTATGAAATGGCTCGGAAGATTAATCCGAGAATCAGTCGTGGAACGGTGTATCGAAATCTGAATCTGCTCGCGGAGCGGGGAGAGATCCAACGGTTGGAAATGATGGATGGTCCGGTTCACTACGACCCCATTCAGGAGCCACACTATCATTTTCTCTGCCGGAAGTGTCATCAAGTTTTCAATACGCCGATCCCCTATCAGGATTCGCTGAATCAGACTCCGGCGAATATGGAAGGCTTTCAAACGGAAGGACATCGACTTTTTCTGGTTGGACTCTGCCCGGACTGCGCCAAGGCGGAAAAAGAGTCTTGAGTGGGGTGCCCCCCATTGCTTGGTTCGCCTGGCAGAAAAGAATCGTGGGAAAGGGTGCGTAATCAAAAGGAGGTGGATTTTGGCTAACAAATACGAAGGAACACAGACCGAAAAGAACCTGCAGGTGGCTTTTGCCGGCGAAAGCCAAGCAAGAAACAAGTATACGTACTTCGCTTCGAACGCCAAGAAAGAGGGCTTTGAACAGATTTCGGCTCTCTTCCAGAAGACAGCGGACAACGAAAAAGAGCATGCGAAGATGTGGTTCAAAGAACTGGATGGCATCAGTGACACCGCGCAGAATCTCAAAGCCGCTGCCGAAGGGGAAAACTACGAGTGGACCGATATGTATCAAGGCTTTGCGGATACTGCCGAGGAGGAAGGCTTCCCCGAGCTGGCTGAAAAATTCCGCAAGGTCGCAGAGATTGAAAAACATCATGAGGAACGCTATCGCGCTTTGCTGAAAAATGTGGAGATCCAGCATGTCTTTGAGAAGAGCGAAGTGAAAGTTTGGGAATGCCGCAACTGCGGTCACATTGTTGTAGGTACTAAGGCACCTGAGAGCTGCCCTATCTGCAATCACCCACAAAGCTACTTTGAAGTACACGAGGAAAACTACTAATTCTGTTTAAGTTTTCTCATTATCTTCTAAAAACAAAGCCTCTTATGAGGCTTTGTGTTTAATTAAATCAATATTGCAAATCCTTACAAATTTCTGTTTAAACCGTTGTAGCAAGGCTACTACAACGTTTTAGACTTTTAACTAGTTCACAATTTCACCTTTTATCACCATCAAAATTACACTTTGTGAGTAAATCTCACATACTTGATAACTTTTTTCATCTAAAATTTGAAAAGATTTTTGT
>JAQYPV010000024.1 GCA_028726605.1 Peptoniphilaceae bacterium
CATCGCCTTCGGTTATGTCTTCACATTTACAGGGGAAAACGCACTTCTTCAACCCTACAATCCGATCGCGCTGATGGATTACGTTCGAGTCATCACAGGACGCATGCCCATGGGAATGGGCGGCTTTCTGGAAACGGATCTAGGGCAAACGGCGTGGGGGCTATTTCCCTATCTCACGTGGGCGGGCGTCGGGGGCCTTTTTCTGCTTCTCGCACTCCTTCCGGCGCGTGAGCGTCAAGCGAAAAAAGCGGAAAAGGCAAGTCCTCATCGAATCAAAGGAATTACAAGCTTACTCCATCAAAAGATCGTGCGCCGGCCCGTTTTTCGGCTTTACCTTTTTGGGGCCTTGCTGATGAGCGGCTGTCTCTTTTTTCAGTCTGAGTATTTAGTCCAATCTGTGAAAAACGATCCTGAAGCCAATACCAACCTATATGCTCGTTTAGACCGAGATATCTCAACTTGGGAAAAAATATTGGCCTATGACGAGTCACCTGAAGGGAAAGCGGTTTTTTTAGGAGTTCCGATCGAAGAGCTGCCTCCCTTCGACGAGTGGCATCCAGCAGTGCAAAACGGCTATTTAGATGGACTCAATTATAATCGGAGAAACCTAGCAAAGGCTAAGAAGCAAAAAGAGGCTCAATTAAAGCACGATGAAGCCTACCTGCAAGGTGATGGACAGACGTTTTGGGAAACGCAAAACGAGATCAACGAGGACTTCTATGCGCAAGGTTCTTATTTCTCCAACTACGCAAAGCAGGGCGCGGTAGGGTCCCCTTCTTTTTCCTTGACCCGACGGGTTTTCGCGGAGGCTTCCAGACGAAATGCTGCTCCTGTCTTTCGTCCCATGAAGGTCGTCCCCAATGTCCACGAAGGATATGCCAACGCTTCAAATTGGGCGGGGGAACGCAGGGATATGGCGGGAATGGATCAATCCGCTTTCTATTGGCTTTATCAGTTGGTCATCGTCTACCGATTGCCCCTCACCGTCCTCCTCTTACTCGGCTTGATGGCATTCGGTGGCTACAGTCTCGATAAAGAAGATGGCGACCAACTCTCGCTGATTTGGACCGAACCCATTTCCCGTCGGAAGTACCATTTCGCCCTCGTGGTGCAGCCATTCTTCATTGGCCTCTTCGTCCTCATCTCTTTTCTTCTCATCAACTTCGGACTCGGTCTTGTTTTCGAGGGCATCGGACCGTGGAATTACCCGCTCCCCTTCTTCGAGGCCGGAGGCAAGGAAGTGAGTTTCCTTTCCCTGTGGCTTTTCTTAGCGAAGACCTTGGGACTTCTCATCGCCTACCTGTTCTTTTACGCCTCGCTCTCTGCCTGCTTTCTCTCTATCTGCGCCGAGAATCCCATGTTTTTATGGGGCTTGTGGGCGTCACCGTGGCAGGAGGTATCCTGACACATTTTCTACCCCCATTAGGGAAGAGTTTAATGCCATTTAGCTACTTGTCCGCCGATATGGTGGCCGATGGGTCTCTGTACTTTGTCGAGTCGATCACACGCCTTTCCTATGTGGGATGCCTTGGCGTCATCGTCATATGGGGCGTCATACTGCTGCTCCTCGGCATGTGGTGCGCGAAAAGGCGCCAGAGCTTATCGCCACCACAATAAAATCGATAACGCATTCTGGGCCTAAAACAGAAAGACTTTTCAAGAGTACGCAACAACCGTTCCATCATTGAACCTTCGGAAAGGGGATAATATGGAAATCCTAAAACTGGAACACGTGAAAAAAAGTTACGGCCAAAAAGAAGTGCTTCGCGACATCAATTTGACGCTTGAGACGCCGGGCATCCGTGCCGTGATCGGCCCCAATGGTTCGGGGAAGACGACGCTTTTTAACCTGATTGCGCACCTACTTAGAGAGGATGGCGGAAGCATTCGCGTCTTGGGGAAGCCCAACAGCGATCCCTCGATTTTTAAGGAAGCTTCTTTTTTAAAAGACAACCGGGTCCTCTATCCGTACTTGACCGGCATGGACCATTTGAGTTTTATCCAATCCGTACAACAGTTGCTGAAAGCGCGCACGAATGAGGTCATCGAGAAGATGCAGATCGGTTCGTATGTGCATCGACGCGTCCACACCTATTCGTTGGGCATGAAGCAGAACCTCTTAATTGCCATGGCGATGATGAACCGTCCAAAGCTCATGATTCTGGATGAACCATTAAACGGCTTGGACCCCACAAACGTCATGAAAGTGCGTCTGCTCTTACAAGAAATGGTTTCGGAGGGATGCGCCATTCTCATCTCTTCGCACACGTTAAGCGAAGTAGACCGCATGACGCAGGAGATCTTTTTTCTGAAAGATGGCTACCTGATTACGGAACAAGGTGAAACCGAAAAGAACCGGAAAGCGGAAGACCGTTACATGGCGATGTTCCCGGAGGAAATGGCCCAAGTGGATGCGCTCAAGACCTCTCTTTCAAAAAGGAAATAGAAAAGGCCGTTAAAAATCACCCATTGGTTCCGTCATTTCCGTCCGAGGAAGTAAACCGCTTCCGCCTTTCACTGAGGCATCTTCACCCCTACGTCCGACGTTGTATAATGGGAGCAGATTAGAAAGGTCGTGACAATGGAATCCATGGAAAAAGAGCGGGGACATTGCAGCGAGGAGGAGCGCATCGAGGTGTCCAATGCGCTCACACACGGGCTGGGCGTCATTTTGGGCATCGTCTTTTTGGTGATGCTGATCGTCTCACAGTGGCACAAGCAGAACCTCTGGGGCATAGTGGCGTATGCCATTTATGGCGCGTGCTTTATTTTTCTCTTTTTGTCGAGTACGGTCTACCACGCCATTCCCAAGCGCTTCGCACCACAGGCCAAGTCCTTTGCGCGCATTTTTGACCACGTGGCCATCTACATTTTCATCGCGGGCAGTTTCACGCCGCCGGCCATCTTCCTGCTGGACGGGACGGAGCAGGTCATCATGTTGGTGCTTATCTGGGGCATCGCCATCGCCGGGACGATTTTCAAAGCCGTAACGCACGGCCAATACGACAAGTATCGCAAGCTCAGCGTCGCCATCTACATTGGCATGGGGTGGCTCGGGATCTTCTTCATCCGCCCGCTGTTGACGCTGCGCCCCTGGCCGCTCCTTCTGCTGGTACTCCTCGGCGGCGTCCTCTACACCGTGGGCACAGCCTTTTACAAGTCCCCGCGCTTGAAGTATCATCACGTCATCTGGCACCTCTTTGTGCTTGCCGCGGCCATCACGCACTTCATCGGCTACTACGTCTACCTCTGAAAAAAGGGCGCGCCTTCGCCTGGAGGCGCATGAACCCCACGATGGGGCTCAAGAGAAAGGATCAGATCTTGCAAAACATTCTGCTCGTCATCGACATGCAAAACGACTTCATCGACGGGGCGCTGGGTTCGCCCGAAGCAGAGGCCATTCTGCCGCGCGTCATCGAACGCGTGAAGGCGTTCGACGGTCCCGTGCTCTTTACGCGGGACACACATCGCGAAAACTATCTGGAAACGCAGGAGGGCGAACATTTGCCCGTCTCGCACTGCATTCGCGGCACGCAGGGTTGGGAAATTCAAGAAGATCTCGATGCCTTGCGTACGACGGCTCCTGTCGATAAGGTGACATTCGGCGCTGCGGCGCTTCCGGCCATTCTGGCGGACATGGCCGACCACGACCCGATCGGCTCGATTACGCTCATCGGCCTGGATACAGACATCTGCGTCATCTCCAACGCGCTGCTCATCAAGGCGTTTTTCCCAGAAATTCCGCTCATCGTGGATGCCTCCTGCTGCGCGGGCACGACGCCTGAATCCCATCAGCGCGCCTTGGACGCCATGGCCGTGTGTCAGATTGAGGTGGTCGGCGCGACGAAGTGACGATGGGTGCCACGGCATCTTCATTGTGCTGAGGAGAGCCACCCGACAGCGAAGTGACGATGGGCGCCACGGCATCGCCACGGCGGCTATTTTTAAGGAAACGGCGCGTTTGAGCAATCAATCGCGCTTTTTTGTTGCCTTATTGTAAACCTTGTTTTATAATCTGGGTTACATTAAAAACGCCAAGAGGCGATCCTGACGAGAGGAGGTTCTTCATTGAGCACCAAGGACAAGGTTCTGGAGGCATTGGAGCGACATCGCGACGTGTTTTTGAGCGGCGAACAATTGGCCGCGCTGTCTGACGTGTCTCGGGCGTCCATCTGGAAGGCGATGAACGCGCTCCGGGAGGCGGGCTACCCCATTGAGGCGGTGAGCCGCAAGGGATACCGGCTCATGCCGGCAAGCGACATCGTTTCGGCGCAGGGCATTGAAAAATACGCGGCATTCCAGAAGACGCCGTGGCAGATTCACGTGACGCCATCGGCGCCGTCCACGAATGACGCGCTGCGCGAGGCGGCACAACAGGGCGCACCAGAGGGGCTGGTCCTCATCGCCCGCGAACAGACCGCAGGGCGCGGCCGACGCGGACGCTCGTTTCATTCCCCCGCCGACACGGGCATCTACATGAGTCTGTTGCTCCGGCCGCAGCACATCACGCCCCAGCAGGCGACGCGCGTGACGACCATGGCGGCGGTCGCCCTGTCCGAATCCATCGAAGAGACGACGGGCGAGCCCGCCGCGATCAAGTGGGTGAACGACATCTTCATGCACGGGAAGAAGGTCGCGGGGATCCTCACCGAATGCGCGCTGGATCTGGAAACGGGCCTTCTCGACTACGTCATTTTGGGACTCGGGATCAATGTCTATCCTCCACGAGACGGCTTTCCACCAGATCTCGTTTCTATTGCCACCAGCATTTCCACCCAGCGCGGCGATGATCTCAAAAACCGCCTCGTTGCGGCGTTTTTGCAGCATTTTTATGAGGATTATGCCGAGGCTTGCCCGTGCGATTCGGAACGCGGCAAGTCCTCCGGCACGCGCCCGTCTTATGTCGACCGCTACCGCGCGCGATGTTTTATCATCGGTGAAACCGTCGATTTGGTGGGCGCTGAGGGGATTAAAACCGTCTTCGTGCACGATGTGGACGACGACTGCCGACTGGTGGTGGAAGATGAAGACGGCCAAATACAGCACCTCTTAGGCGGCGAAATTCACATTCGGATGCTTTCCTCCGACGCAGAACCTGTTTTCCGAGGC
Organism: Peptoniphilaceae bacterium; assembly: GCA_028726605.1. GTDB lineage: Bacteria > Bacillota > Clostridia > Tissierellales > Peptoniphilaceae > Murdochiella. Next base: position 5,110 of record JAQYPV010000024.1, read on the forward strand.
CGAGTAAACAAGGCAGAATAAAGAAGAGAAAGGATTTACAGATGAATGCTCGACGGTTGACACGCATTGCCGTGATGGCGGCGCTCACTTTTATCGGCGGTCTCATCCGCATTCCCGTGGGGCCGGTCCCCATCACCTTGCAGACGCTGGTCGTCACGTTGTCGGCGCTTCTCCTTTCGCCAATGGACGCCTTGCTTTCGCAAGCGCTTCACCTCGTATTGCGATTTTTCACCGACGGCGCTGGCGTGGTCCTCACGCCTTCGTTCGGCTTTTTGCTTGGCTATCTCTTGGCCGCCTTTGTCGGGTCCTACGTCTTGCGCGGACACCTCGGTGGACATGAGTTGCCCCTCGTGCGCGATGCCGCAGGTAAGCTCTCCTCGCCGCGCATGATTCCAGCCGTCATCGCCGCGGCGCTCTGTCCCTATGTGCTGGGTCTCCCCTACATGGCTTACATCTTAAACAGTGTCAACGGCGCCGGTCTGGACCTCACCGGTATCCTCAAAGCTGGCATCCTCCCCTTCATCCCCGGCGACACCATCAAAGCCGTCCTCGCCTACGGCATCGCGAAACTCGCCCTTCCACGGATTGAACCGGTGGACGACGTAATGAAGAAATGACCGGAACGATCAGTTGTAGCCCGTCAATCTCGCCGGCCACGCCCTCCTATTCGATGAGCCGAACGAAGAGCTGTTTGGAGGCGCCGGACGTGGGGCGCATGGCCACCTCAAATTCGTGAAACGATTCGATGAACGTCACGAGTTTCGCGTGGCCGTAGTTGCGCACGTCAAAGTCCGGGAAGCGCTTGGTCAGTTGGTTTCCCAAGTTGGCCAGCGAGATCCAGTTTTCTTCGTCAGAGTTCTCCCGCACGATGTTGCGCAGAGCGCGCCGAACGGCGCCGATGGTGGTCTGAGGACGCGGCAACGTCTTCGCTTTTTCGCTCCCGCGCCGGCGCCCTTCTTTGCGATCGGCATCGCCAGTCTGCGTGCGGCAATGCGCCCGACTCTCCTCGGCGCCGCTCTCTGTGGCGCCATTCTCGGAGGCGGACCCGGTCGAAGAGGTCGCATTTTGCTCCAAGGCAAGTTCCGTCGGCGACGGCGTCGCATTGGCGTCGCGATGTCCAGCGGCGGACGTCGCGAGGGCCGTGGCTTCGGCCTTTTCCGCCCGCGCACGCGAGCGGCGATGACCACTGCGCGTGGCGCTCGTGAGGACGCGAGGCTCGGCTTTGGCTTCAGCTGCGTCGGCGGCATCGTCATCATCACGAGCATTCTGCGCTGCGGCGTAGAGGATGTCCAAATATTTGAAGGTGTTGCAGGCCGAGATGAAGGCGCTCGGCGTCTTGCTCTCCCCCATGCCGATGACGGACATGCCCGATTCTCGCAGGCGCGAGGCGAGACGCGTGAAGTCGCTGTCGGAAGAGACGAGGACGAATCCTTCGACGGAGAGCGTGTAGAGGATGTCCATGGCGTCGATGATCATCGCCGAGTCAGAGGAATTCTTGCCTTCGGTGTAGCTGTACTGCTGGATGGGCGTGATGGAGTTGTCCAAGAGGACCTCTTTCCAGCGGTTGTTGCGGGTGCTCGTCCAGTCGCCATAGATGCGACGATAAGTGGAGACGCCGTAATTGGACACTTCGTCGAAAATCACTTGGATGTACTTAGGAGAGATGTTTTCTGCGTCGATCAAGACGGCGTAGCGCTTGTCTTCATTCATGATTTACCTTCGCTTCCAGCCGGGAAAATTGGTAGCTGATGACGATCCCGACGATTAACATGATGCCTCCGAATCCGATGGCGAGAGGCAACGAGAGGCCGGCGGCGGCGAGTCCTTCGGGGGTGTAGGCCGGCAGGATGATGGAGGGGACAATCCCCAATGTGGAGCCGATGACCATGCCCAAAATGGCGTGGTACATCTTGGAATAATGCACCTCAAACAGATGCGCGACGAGTTTGGAGAGCAGCACGATGCAGGCCACCATCCCCAGGGCGAAGGGGATGAGCATCCCCAAATCCAGACCGGAGATGCCGGCGGCCATCTTGTCGTACAGGCCGAAGTAGATGAGGAAGTTGGAAGGACTCATGCCCGGCACGATGAATCCCAATGCGACCAGCGCGCCAGAAAAGAACCACACGGCAACGGAAGGGGTGACCTGTGGGAGATTGGCCCCCATCAGCATCAAGAAGAAGATGAACGCCGCGGCGGCCACCATGATGACGCGATCCCTCGCCGTGCGACCGCGAAGTCCCGCCTCGCGGTAGAGAGCCGGAAGGGTGCCGATGACAAAGCCCAAAAACAGGCAGACGAATTGCGCGGCGTACTGGCCGAACGCCTTTTCCACGAAGAGCGAAAAGAGGAACACGCCCAAAAGCCCGCCGATGCCGACGGGCAGAAAGTAGCGGACGTTTTTCCCAACGTCTTGGGTGATGTTGGAGAGAAAGTCGATCAAAGGCCGGTACAATCCGAAAATGACGGACAAGACCCCGCCCGAGAGGCCCGGCAAGATGGCGCCGATGCCGACGAGCGTCCCCTTGACGAGGCGAATGAGCCACGGCCCCACACCGGGGCGACTGTCCGGCCGTTCATTCCACGTGGTCATCAGCGGGCCTCCTTTGGGTCGTCTTCGGGATGTTGCGGCTTCTCTTTGCCGCTGATGATGCGCGCCGGGATGCCGATGGCAGTCGCTCCGGCGGGCACGTCTTGGAGCACGACAGCGCCCGCCCCAATCTGGGCGTAGTCGCCAATGGTGATGGCGCCGAGCAGCGTCGCCCCTGCGCCGATCATGACGTGGTTGCCCACTTTGGGATGACGGCGCTTGGGCAGAGACTCCACGCCGCCCAACGTCACACCGTGATACAGATGGACGTAATCGCCCACCTCTGCGGTCTCGCCGATGACGACGCCCATGCCGTGGTCGATGAACAGACACTTTCCGATCTTCGCGCCGGGGTGAATCTCGATGCCGGTCTTGGCGCGCGCCTCCTGCGAGATGCGTCGCGCTTCGTAGTACTCGCCTTTTTCATACAGCGCATGAGCCTCATCATAAACCCGCAGCGCCTCCATCACCGGATAGAGGTCGCGCGCTTCTTCCATTGATTTACAGGCCGGGTCCATCTCCATGATGAACCGCGCCTGAGCGTCCCAATCTCTTGTCATTTTGCCTCGTATAAAACCGTAGACATGTACCGTTCGCCGAGGTCCGGCAGAACCGTCACGATATTGCCTGCGATTTTCTCACTCACTAATAGCGCCGCCGCCACATTGGCGCCAGAAGAGATGCCCACAGAGAGGCCCTCCTCCGCAGAGAGGCGACGCGCCATGTCGATGGCGTCCTGATCCGAAATCGTAAAGAATTCGTCCACGACGCTCTTGTCCAAATTTTTCGGCACAAAATTGCCGGAAATGCCCTGAATGCGGTGCGGCGCGGCGTGCCCTTCGGTCACCAACGGGGATTCGGCGGGCTCAAAGCCGTACACCTGGATGGCCGGGTCTTTTTCTTTCAAGTACTTGCCCACTCCCGAAATGGTGCCGCCTGTGCCAAAGCCCGAGACGAAGGCCGCAATGTCCGGCAGCGCTTCATAGATTTCCGGCCCCGTCGTCTCGTAGTGCGCCTTGGGGTTTGAGGGGTTCGAGAACTGATCCGGCATGTAGGCATCGCCCTCCGCCACGCGCGCCTTTGCGGCGTCGACAGCGCCTTGCAGCGCCCCTTCCGTGGTCAGCGTGACCTTCGCGCCAAACGACTCCATGAGGCGCACCCGCTCTTTGGACATGGACGCCGGCATGAAGAGCTCCACCGGGTAGCCCAGCTGTTTTCCGATCAGCGCCAGCGCGATGCCGGTGTTGCCCGACGTCGGCTCCACAATGGTCATTCCCGGTTTGAGCGCACCGCTTTCGATGGCATCGCGAATCATGGCATACGCCGGACGATCCTTGATGCTCGCGCCCGGGTTCGTCTTCTCCATTTTTGCATAAATGCGCCCGCCCCCGATGTGCTGCAGTTGAACGAGCGGCGTCTTTCCGATGGTCTCAATGACTTTCATACTTCCTCCTCTATAATAAATGGTAATTGGCGATTTCGTGTGGTTTTCTTTCGCGATGTCGGCAGTTCGCATGATGCTGCCGGGAATCGCGATGTCGACCGTTGGCCGATGCGGCCATGCGACGTGACGGCGGCCCCCGTCTTTCCGGTCTCAGGGGACGGACCGCTTCAGTGGCGGCTCGTTTGAGTACCCCGTTCCGGTCGCGCCTTTTTTCTTACCCATTCCTCGTGGAAAAACGCGAAGTCCCGCATCAGCGAACCACTCCCGTCTCATTTTGCCGGACACGCTAAGCATTGACCGGCCCACTTCCCGTAGACAATCGTTTTAGCCATTGACCCACGCCGCGTTTCAGCGTACACTGAAGACAACAGTAAATCTTCAGGGCGGGGTGTAATTCCCCACCGGTGGTATAGCCCACGAGCCGCAAGGCATGATTCGGTGCAATTCCGAAGCCGACAGTAGAGTCTGGATGAAAGAAGATGCAACGTGTTGTCGTCACGCCCTGGAATGTGTTCCATTCCGGGGCTTTTTTTGTACACGCGCTTTCACCCGACCCCTGAGAGGTTCAAGGCATTTGGGAGGGCATATGAACGACGAAGACGGGATGCGTCGCGCCTTGGCGCTCGCCGCGCGCGGCGTCGGGTGGACGAATCCGAATCCCATGGTCGGCGCGGTCATCGTGAAGGACGGGCGCGTCATCGGAGAAGGCTATCACCACCAGTATGGCGGGCTCCACGCGGAACGAGAGGCGCTCAAAGCCTGTGCGGAGTCCCCAGAGGGCGCCACGATGGTCGTGACACTGGAGCCGTGCTGTCACGAAGGAAAGCAGCCGCCTTGCACGGAGGCCATTCTCAACGCGGGCATCCGCCGCGTGGTCATCGGATCGAACGATCCCAATCCGCTCGTGGCGGGGAAGGGCATCGCGATGCTGCGCACGCACGGCGTCGAGGTGAAGACGGGCGTCTTGCAGAAGGAATGCGATGCGATCAATGAGGTCTTCTTTCACTACATCCAGACGAAGCGCCCCTATGTGGTGATGAAGTTTGCGATGACGCTCGATGGGAAGATTGCGACGCGCACAGGCGCTTCGCAGTGGATTACGGGCGAAGCGGCGCGGGCGCGCGTCCACGAGGACCGCAACCGCTACGCCGGCATCATGGTCGGCATCAGCACGGTGCTCGCGGACGACCCCCTGCTCACCTGTCGCCTTCCCGAAGGCAGAAATCCCGTCCGTATCATCTGCGATACGCACCTTCGAACGCCGCTGGAAAGTCAGATCGTGCAGACGGCGCAGGATGTTTCGACAATTCTCGTCATTGGCGAAAGCGCATCAAAAGCGCGTATCGCGGACTATGAAGCGGCGGGCTGTTCGGTCTGGACGCTGCCGGAAAAGGAGGGAGCGATCGATCTTTCAATCTTGATGGCTCGATTGGGCGAGGCGAAGATCGATAGCGTGCTGCTGGAAGGCGGAGGGACGCTGAACGAATCGGCACTTCGAAGCGGCATCGTGCAACGCGTGCAAGCCTACATCGCACCGAAGCTCTTTGGCGGTCGCGCGGCGAAGTCGCCCATTGAAGGCTGGGGCGTTGCGACGCCATCGGAGGCAGTGCGCCTGAAAGACACTCGCGTTATGAAAATCGGAGAGGATTTTTTGATCGAGGGGGAGGTCGACACGGATGTTCACGGGAATTGTTGAGGAGATGGGGACCATTCGAAGCATCGCGCGCGGAGCTCATTCGGCCGTGCTCTCCATTCGGGCGGCGCGCGTCCTTTCGGATCTGGCCATTGGCGACAGCGTCTGCGTGAACGGGGTGTGTCTCACGGCGACGACGACGGATTCGGAAGGGTTCACCGCCGACGTGATGCACGAGACGCTCAACCGCTCGTCGCTCGGCACGCTTGTACCGGGGAGCGCGGTGAACCTTGAGCGCGCGATTCCCGTGGGCGGGCGATTCGGAGGACACATCGTCTCCGGCCATATTGACGGAACGGGCGTCATCACGGCGCTTCGAAGAGATGACAACGCCATCTGGGTGACGGTTCAGGCCGATTCTGCGCTGTTGCGCTACGTGGTCGAGAAGGGGTCCATTACGATCGATGGCATCAGCCTCACGGTCGCGACGGTGGATGCGCGGTCGTTTGCCGTCTCCCTCATCCCGCACACGGCGGACGTCACCATCCTGGGGAAGAAGCGTGTGGGCGATGTGGTGAACCTGGAGACGGACATTATCGGAAAGTATGTGGAAAAGCTGTTGCAACCGCGAGAGGAAGCGAAGACGAGCAACCTTTCGTTGGCATTTTTAGAAGAGCATGGATTCTAGAGGAGGGGAAGATGGAACAGGCATTTTGTACGGTGGAGGAAGCGCTGGAGGAACTGCGTGCCGGTCGCATTCTCATTGTGATCGACGATCCGGACCGCGAAAACGAAGGCGATATGATCTGCGCCGCCCAGTTTGCGACGACTGAGAATGTCAATTTTATGGCCTCCTACGCGAAGGGACTGATCTGCACGCCCATGAGCGAGGAAGTCGCTGCGCGCTTGGGCCTCGAGCAGATGGTCAAGGTGAACACGGATAATCATCACACGGCGTTCACCGTCTCCATCGACCATGTGGACACGACGACGGGCATTTCTGCGGAGGAACGCGGCTATACGTGCCGAAAGTGTGTGGATCCTGCGACACAGCCGGAAGATTTCCGCCGTCCGGGTCATGTGTTCCCCCTCGTCGCGCGCCGCGGTGGCGTTTTGACACGCAACGGGCATACCGAAGCGACCGTCGATCTCTGCCGTCACGCCGGACTTCAGGAATGTGGCCTCTGCTGTGAGATCATGCGCGAGGATGGGACGATGATGCGCACCACGGAAATTCTGGAAAACGCCCAGAAGTGGGGGCTGAAGGTGTTGGCGATCCAGGCGCTTCAGGATTATTGCCGGCGTCACGATAAACACGTCGTACAGGAGGCCACGGCGAAGCTGCCGACCCGCTACGGCGACTTTCAAATCTATGGCTATGTGAACGACCTCACCAAAGAGCATCACGTCGCGCTGATCAAGGGCGAGATTGGCGATGGCAAGGACATTCTCTGCCGCGTGCATTCCGAATGTCTCACAGGCGATGTGTTCGGCTCGGCGCGCTGCGATTGTGGTCAGCAGCTCGCAACGGCGATGCGCCAGATCGAAGAGGAAGGTCGCGGAGTCGTGCTCTACATGCGCCAGGAGGGACGCGGCATCGGTCTCATCAACAAGATCAAAGCCTATGCGCTCCAGGATGGGGGACTCGACACGGTGGATGCGAATGTGAAACTGGGTTTTGCGCCGGATCTTCGCGAATACTGGATTGGCGCGCAGATTCTGTGGGATCTGGGCGTCCGCACCATGCGCCTCCTCACGAACAACCCGGACAAGGTGTACCAGCTGGAGGATTTCGGTCTGGAGATTGTGGAACGCGTGCCCATTCAGATGCCTGCGACGGACAAGGACCTTTTTTATCTAAAGACAAAGCAGGAGCGTATGGGGCACCTGCTGGATTATTGAGTCGGACAGATGCGTGAAACGCCATGTGAATCAGAGGAGGAATCATGAAAAAGTTTGAAGGAAAACTCGTTGCTCAGGGCATGAAGGTGGGCATTGTCTGTGCGCGTTTTAATGAATTTATCGTGAGCAAGCTGCTGAGCGGCTGTGAGGATGCCCTGCTTCGCCACGGCGTCTCGACGGACGACATCGCCGTCGCTTGGGTACCGGGAGCATTTGAGATTCCGCTCATCGCTTCAAAAATGGCGAAGAGCGAAAAGTACGACGCCGTCATCGCGCTGGGCGCTGTCATTCGCGGCGCGACGAGCCACTACGACGTCGTGTGCAATGAGGTGTCGAAAGGCATCGCCAATGTCTCGCTGCACAGCGACGTGCCCGTTCTCTTTGGCGTCTTGACGACGGACACCATCGAGCAAGCGATCGAGCGCGCGGGCACGAAGGCTGGCAATAAGGGCGCGGAATGTGCCGAAGGCGCCATCGAGATGGTGAACCTCATTCGTGAGCTGGAAGCGTAAAAGACGGCGCGTGGCTTGGGAGAGGCGCTTCGCCTCTTCCCTCCCCTTTGGGGATGACGGTATCGCTGATCGATTACAGGGAGTGATTTCACAGATAGACGCAGGGGAGTACCATCGATCCTCGAACTGTGATATACTGGTACATCATTGTGGTAAAGAAACCACGCATTCCAACGGGGTGTAGCGCAGTTCGGTAGCGCACTTGTCTGGGGGACAAGGGGTCGCAGGTTCAAATCCTGTCACTCCGATATGAAGAAAACCGCTTGAAATCAATGGTTTCAAGCGGTTTTTTTTTACAGTTTTTTATCAATCTACCGATTTGTCCCCACTTTTGTCCCCAGTTCAAAAAAACGAGTTCATCCATGGACGCTTTTGCCACTGAGCACCCAACGAAATCCCGGCGCCGTATCACCCTAAGTCCGCTCACTCCACGCGGTCAAAATCCCCCGTGGTGAGCGCGCGATTCACGTCTTTAAATCTCTGAGTGGACGCGGCCTTCTGCAGGCGCTCCACGGAAAGTGGCAGGTGCGGGCTCGACTGCTGGATGAGATCCGCCGCATCCTTCAGCGCCTCGCGATGCATCGTACCTGGCACCTCTTCACCGGCGTCATTCGTCTCCTTGCCCGTAAACGAGAAGAAATCATGCCCCTCCATCTGGTGCGCCGCGTAATCCATCAGTTCATCAAAGGCTTTCATACTGAAACGGTAGATGCCGTCCTCCAAGAGCACCAGCGAATCATCGGGATACTTCTCCGCCAGCGCTTTGCCGCTCTCGCCTGCCACCTTCGTAAACGTGAGCTTCTGCGCCACACGAGCGGGCTTGTTATCGCCCAATGCATCTTCGTAGATCACCACAGACGTCGCCTGATCCGAACGATCCTGCGCCGTAAAGATCAGACCCTCATCCCCCGCGATGATCTCTCCCGAACCCGCCGGCACAAACGAGGCCTGCATGAGTCCCTGTGGCGTCGGCGTGTAGATAGCATAGTAGCCGCTCGCCGTCCCTGTCTTCGAACCCTCCGTGTCCACGCGGAGGACGTAATCGTCCGTGCCGTCGCCATTCACATCCTGCTGACCAAACGAGTAGTTCGGCACACCTTGCGGCACATTCGCCCGCACATCCTTGCCATCGACTTCATAGTCACTGGACGACGCCAAGAGCGGCAGCCCGTACTTCTGTTCCGCCTGGGCCGGATCCTGTTCAAACGCCTTCACCATCTCCTGCCACGTCTGATCCTGCTCCTCCAGAGTCACCTTCGACGGCGCCGAAGGCTTGCCGATGAGTCCCGACGTGGAGAGATTTCGGGCGATGAGATTCAGATCAATCGCCGGCGTCGCCTTCTCCAGCGCCGCATCGGGATTTTTCCCCTTCTCCCGGTAGATGGCGTAGAAGACATCGCCACCGTCATCCACAAAGACCGCCTCAGGATCTTTCGCCTGCAAGGCATCGCGCTCCTTTGGCGCCATCCGCTTCACGCGCACCGTGCCCGGCAGCGCCTTCCCCTCATTCACAAGGCCCTTCACCTCATCCGCCGCCGTGCCCGTCAGCGCCAGCGCCATACGCGGCATGATGACAAACCCATCCGGCTGAGATAACACGAAGAGGTTGCGCGCCGCCTCTGCATCGCGACGCAAGTCCAGCCCCAACGTGAGCGACGGATGCGCATAGTACGTCACCGCCGCCGCGCCCATCGCCTGCTTCTCGTACGGATCCGCATCGTTGAGCTTTTTCGCCACCTCAGTGTCCACCCGCTTCGCCTTTTCCTCCGTCGATGCGGCCTCACTCGAGCCCGCTTCCGGCGCGGTCTCCGACGCCTCCGGTTCCTCAGGTTCCTCGGGTTGTTGCGATTGCGATGCCGATGGCGTCGTCCCCTCCGGCGGCACTGTCACGACGGGCACCGGATCATCCGACTCCTCCTGGGACGCATGGGTTTCCTCTAGCTTGGAGGCGTCAGTCTCCGCTTTCGGATCCATTTCCGGATCCCGCTCGGACGAGGGCGCTTCCTTCTTCGATGCAGGCGCCTCCGTCCCCTTCGACGTCGCTTTTTTAGGCGTCGATGCCGACTGTTCCACCGGTGCCTCCACCACCGTCGTCTCGCCCTTTTCATTCGTCTTCACTACGAGCGTCGTCCCACGCTTCGATGTTTGCTCTTGAGACGGCACGTCACGATCGGAATGCTCCGGAAGCGACATCCCCTCGCCGCGCGGATCTTCCGTCCCCGTCCCCACAGCGACGCCAGGAAGCTCCAGAGACGACTCAGAAACAGGCGCTTCCGGCACATCACTCGTCTCCTCCATCGCCAAAAGGGAATGAGAAGCACCCGAATCCGCCTCGTCGACGATCTGCTTCGGATCCTGATTCATCTGCAAAACGGCAATCGCCAAGCCTGCCACGACGACCAACGACGCCGCGGCCGCCGCGATCATCTTTTTCTCATTCTGTAACACGTCCTCCTCCTTCTGCCCCTGCCGGGACAAAGCGCCCTTCAACCATCGCCCCGCCATTGAAGACGGTCAGACGTTTATGACTCTCGGTTCTTTAACGTCTCTTGCTTTCTCTTATTATATGGATCTCTTTCTCTTATCCGTTATTATATAGATCTCTTTCTCTTATCCGTCACTTTATCTTAGTGCGATGAGTGAAATATGTACTGGAAATGTTAAATAAAATTAACATAAATTATACGATTCCTTCACAATCCGCCGTTTTTCGTCAAATTTCGTAAAATTTAAGAGACATCTCGTACAAAGATGAGTAGAATACTAACTCACGGGATCATCCCGGCGTCCCCGACGCAAGTTTAGGACGCAATACAAAAACACCGATTGGTGAATGAGGAGGTTTATCATGAAAAAAGCAATGACAGGTTCGGCTCTGGCTTTGGCGATGGCCATCGTATTGGTGGGCTGCGGCAACTCGAACAACGCGGCGGAATCGACGGCTCCGGCTGATGCGTCTGCTGCTGTGGAAGAGAGCACGGCCGCTGTGGAAGAGACGACGGCTGCTGTGGAAGACACCACGGCTGTAGAAGAATCGTCCAAGTAAAAAAATCCCACCGATTCTTTCCGATCGCTTGCTTTGGCGGTCGGTTTTTCTCTGCGCTCAACCGGACAAAAATGGGTAAAAAGTAGTGCGGATTGTCCGAACATATAGTAAAATGACTATATTATACTTTTTCTCCATCGCGCATGGATAGCATGGAGGAGTCCCAAAGGAGGAGAAACATGAAGAAAATGATGACACGTTCGGCTCTGGCTTTGGCGATGGCCATAGCATTGGTGGGCTGCGGTAACTCGAACAACGCGGCGGAATCGACGGCTCCGGCTGATGCGTCTGCTGCTGTGGAAGACACCACGGCCGCTGTCGAAGAGACGACGGCTGCTGTGGAAGAGAGCACGGCGGCGGAGAGCTCTGTGGAAAAGTCCACGGAAGCGGCCGCTGAAAGCACGAAAGTCGACTACGTCGCGCTGAAGGGCGAGATGGAAGACAAGGGCGACGGCCTCTTCACCAAGACGAACGAAGACGGCTCTGTCACGTACCTGAAGGAAATGCCCATCGACGAGCACGGCTGGGCCCCGGTGGGAACGCTCACGGTGGACAAAGACGCCAAGACCGCGGACTACATCATCCTGGAATCCAGCTTCGACTACATCAACGAAGAAGGAAAGCGCAAGAGCGATGACCAAGACTACATCGAAGCCATGAAAAAGGGCGGCGATGGCAAGGACATCGGCGAAGCGCTCGCGTTCTACAGCGACTACCTGAAGACGTCGACCGACCTCGAAGCCATTCCGGCAGACGTCATCACGGGCGCCACACACACCGCCGAGAACTTCAAACTGGTGGCCGGCGAACTCTTGAAAGCCGCCAACATCGCGAAATAACGCTTCAGTTTTTTTTCCGATCGCGCAAGCGGTCGGTTTTTTTTTGTGTTAGTATGGTCTATCTGATTTTAGTCCCTCGTGTCCTCTGACACGTAAACCGCGCTCAAAGAAGGAATGAATGCTAAAGAAAGTCATCCCCTACACGAAACACTACCGCAAAGAGATCTTTTTGACGCCCCTGTTCATGGTGCTCGAAGTCTTTGCGGACATTTTGATTCCCCTCCTGATGATCACCCTCGTCGACGAGGGCATCGCCAAGAACGACATCGCCCTCGTCTATCGGCAGGCACTGTTCATGGTCGTCGCCGCCATCTTTGGCATGTTCTTCGGGGGCATCAGCTCCTACTTCGGCGCCAAGGCGGGCTATGGCATGGCGGGAAACCTCCGCAAAGCCGCCTATGCCGCCATTCAGAAGTTCTCCTTTTCTAACATCGACAAGATCAGCGTCCCTTCTCTCATCACGCGGCTCACCACGGACATCGAGACCATCGGCATGGTGGGCATGATGTCGCTTCGCATGGCATTTCGCGCGCCCTTCATGCTGATCTTCGCCCTGTTCTTTTCGTTTCGCATCAACAGCGGCCTGGCCATCATCTTCGCCGTGACGCTGCCCTTGAGCGCTCTTGCCATCGCCCTCATCTTCCGCAAGGTCATGCCCATCTTTCAAGAGAGCCGGCGGCGCGTGGACGATTTGAACGGCATCATCCAGGAACAGCTCTCCGGCATGCGCATCATCAAGGCGTTTGTCCGCAATAAGACCGCCGAAGCGGAATTTGAGAAGCGCAACCGCGCCACCTTGAACACCGAACTGCGCGCCATCCGCATCGTCCAGATCATGAACCCCATCTTCACCCTCATGATCTACACGGCGCTGCTCTTCATCCTCTACAACGGAGGCCGTCAAGTTTACGAAGGCACGATGCTGCCCGGCACGATCATCGGCTTCTCCACCTACGTCATTCAGATCATGGTCTCCTTGATGATGATCTCCATGTTCCTGGCGAACTTCTCCTTTGGCATCACGTCCCTGCGCCGCGTCCTGGAAATTCTGGAGACGAGATCGGAGATCACCACGCCGGAACATCCCGTGACGGAGGTACCGGACGGCTCCATTCGCTTTGACCACGTGAGTTTCTGCTATCCGGGCTACAAAGACAACATCCTGGAGGACGTGACCCTCTCTATCGCCTCGGGTGAGACCGTGGGCATCATCGGCCCCACAGGTTCGTCCAAATCCACCCTCGTAAAACTCATCCCCCGCCTCTACGACGCGCAGTCCGGGGCGGTCATCGTGGGCGGGCACAACGTCAAAGACTACGGCCCGCTCGCCTTGCGCCGTGCCATCGGCTTCGTCCTCCAGAACAACACGCTCATCTCTGGGACGATTGCGAGCAATATGCGCTGGGGAAACGCCCAGGCGACAGACGAACAGATCGTCGACGCACTCCAAAAGGCGCAGGCGTGGGAATTCGTCTCTCGCTATCCAGACACCATCAACCATCCCGTAGAACAGGGCGGCGCCAACTTCTCCGGCGGCCAAAAACAGCGCTTGACCATCGCCCGGGCGTTGCTCACCGAACCCAAGATCCTCATCTTGGACGATTCCACAAGCGCCCTGGACATGTCGACCGACGCCCGCCTGCGGCGCGTGTTGCGCGATCACCGAGAGGACATGACCACGCTCATCATCGCTCAGCGTATTGCGTCCATCCGCGAAGCCGACCAAATCATCGTGCTCGACGAAGGGCGCGTGGCCGCCACGGGCACTCACGAGTCGCTCATTCGAGACTCGGAAATCTACCGCGAAATCGTGCAATCGCAGGAAGGAGGGCTTGCCCAATGAAACCGACACACAAAGCCCCACGCCTTAATCGAAGCGTCCTCGTGCGCCTGTTCAGCTATTTCCAATACAATAAGGGACTCCTCTTCCTCGGCATTGTGCTCACCATCCTCTCCACCATCAGCACCGTCGTCACCAATGGCATGATGGCCCCCATCGTGGACAGCGTCGCCGTCTATCGAGACTACTCCCGTTTTCTCCTCTACTTGGGAGTCATGGCGGTCATGATGGTCGTCGCGGCATCCATGCAGTACATCGGGTTACGCCTGTTGGCCAACCTCGCCCAGAAGACCATCTATCGCATCAGACAGGACTTGAACCACCACCTGCTGAAACTTCCGGTACGCTTCTTCGACGACGTGGCGCACGGCGACATCATGTCCACCTTTACCAACGACATCGACACGCTGACCCAGACCCTGCAGTCCGCCACGGCGCAGATCCTAACGGCCACCTTTCAGTTCGTCTCCACGGTCGTGATGATGTTCGTGCTGCGCTGGCAGCTCACGCTGGTGGTGATGGCCTTTCTGGTCATCACGTTAAATCTCATGCGCTTCATCGCCCAAAAGAGTTCCCGTTTCTACCGGGCGCGGCAGGAGGAACTGGGCGCCATGAACGGCTACATGGAGGAGATGCTCTCCGCTCAGCAGGTCGTCCAACTCTTCAACCAGCAGGAAAGCGCGATGGCGGCGTTCAATGCGCGTTCCGATCAGGTGCAGGACGTGGCCACCAAGGCGTCGACCTACGGCGCCATCCTGATGCCCCTCATGGGCAACTTCTCCTACATCCTCTACGCCGTCGTCGCCGTCATCGGGAGCCTCTTCACCATCAGCGGCCGCATGACCATCGGTGCGCTCACGGCCTTCATGCAGTACACCCGCACCGTAAACCACCCCTTAAGCCACATCTCGCAGCAGTTAAACGGCATCTTTTCCGCCGTGGCGGGGGCCGAGCGCATCTTCGCCCTGCTCGATGAACCCGTCGAGAACGTGGACGCTCCCGTACGCCTCCAAGCCAACTGCGAGGGCCGTCAGGGCCTCTGTTGGGTCGTACCCCAAGAAGACGGGTCGACGGTCACCGTGCCCGTGAAGGGCTACGTGCGCTTCATCGACGTCGACTTCGGCTACGAGCCGGGAGAGACCGTCTTGCACGACATCTCCCTCTACGCCAAGCCCAATCAAAAGATCGCGTTGGTGGGCTCCACGGGCGCCGGAAAGACCACCATCACCAACCTCATCAACCGCTTCTATGAAATCACGGATGGAACCATCACCATCGACGGCATCCCCATCCAGCAGATTCACAAAGAAGACCTGCGCTCCATCATGTCCATGGTGCTCCAGGAGACGCATCTCTTTACGGAGACCATTCGGGAAAACATCCGCTTCGGCCGCTTGGATGCGACGGACGCCGAAGTGAAAGAGGCGGCCAAGCGCGCCAATGCCGACAACTTCATCCGCCACCTGGCCGATGGCTACGACACGATGATTTCGGATACGCACGGCGAGCTCTCACAGGGCAAACGCCAGCTCCTCGCCATCGCCCGCGCAGCCGTGGCGGACCCCATCATCCTCATTCTGGATGAGGCCACCTCCTCCGTCGACACGCGTACCGAAAAACTCATCGCCCACGGCATGGATCAGCTGATGAAGGACCGCACCACCTTCGTCATCGCCCACCGCCTCTCCACCGTGCGCGATGCCGACGCCATCATGGTACTGGAGCACGGCGAAATCGTGGAGCGCGGCAACCACGACGAACTCATGGCGCAGAAAGGACGCTACTATCGCCTGAACATGGGACAGGAGGAACTGGATTAACCCCATCATTCACTCAGAAGTCAAAAAAAATGGCGGAATCACGTTTTGAAACGCTGAGATTCCGCCATTTTTGATTGATACGTTGAGTACGAGCAAAACTCTCGAGTGACTCCGATTAATCGAAATGCGTCTGCCACTGGGGGTCGTCTTTCGCCGCAAAGCAGAGTCCGATGGTGCGCGGCGTCACCCGCGCCAGGCTCAATTCCGGCAACGCATCCAAGGGGAAGAAGCCTCGCGCGACGGTCTCCAAGTTTTCCTCAAAGGGCGCGTCCGTCTCCCCACACGCTTCGCACAACACGTAGATCTTGTAGATGTCCCACGGGAAGCGAAATTGGTAATCCTCGCGATTGCGGTCTTCAATGGCCACAATGCGCGCGGCCTGGACGTGCAGACCGGATTCCTCCCAGACCTCTTTTTGCGCATTCTCGGAGAGCGTGAGTCCCGGATCGCACCAGCCGCCGGGAAGCGACCATTTTTCCGGACGGCGTTCCTTCACTAATAGGATTTGATCCCCGCGGAAGACCGCACAGCGCACTTCCACATTGGGCGTGCGATAGACATCATCCGTCGGCGCAAAGAGGTCGAGCACGCGCTGGACGTCGATGCCCGTCTTGTAGGACAAGATCTCACCCGCAATGTGGGAAATGGCGTCAAAACGCTCTTTGTCGAAGCCGTTATTGGCGTACGCCTGCCCCTGCTGGGCCAGAAACTGCAAAGTCTTGGCCCACGTGAGCCACGGCTCGTAGCGCGACGTGTTCGTAAGGTTCGGATCCTCCGTTTTTGCAGGATCCATGAAGCTGTCAATCTGCGACCAGAAGTACAGGAGGCGGATGCGCACAGGCTTGGCGATCTCGGGATGGAAACAGAGATTCCAATCCCATTTGACCCACTTGGCGTCCACTGTCTCGCCCTGCTGCAGGCGAATGTCCTCTAACGGCGTGTTGTTTTTCAAGAAGAAGCCGTGCATGTAGGCATTGCGCGACGTCGTCTCCAAATACCCCAGATCGATGAGTTCTTCCGGATTCACGTCAATGCCCGTCTCTTCCAAAAGTTCCCGCCGGGCGGCGTGGCGCAGTTCTTCCCCTTCTTTCACTGCCCCGGCCGTGTTCTCCCAGGCGAGCGGATAGGACTTCGTCGGCGCCCGCTTCGTGAGCAAAATCTCACGCCGATCGTTGAGCGTGAAGACACAGACAAGGTGCAAATAGGTGCCGTCGGGAATCTTCTCCCCGCGCTCGTGCCGCCCCACGTAATGCCCGTCTGCTTTGGAAAACAGATCTTGGTATTCCATGCCATCCCCTCTTCCTGCTTCGCCGTGGCGCCTTCGCGTTACGCCTTTTTTTTCTTCTCTTTGGGCTTCACCTTGAGTTCCGTGCGGAACTTCTTGATGATCTTCTTTTCGATGCGCGACACGGTCATCTGACTGAGGTCCAGCTCTTTGGCGATGGAGATCTGTGTGCGCTTCTCGTAGAAGCGATAAACAAAGATCTTCTTCTCCAAGTCATTTAGGGTCGCCATCAGGCGCTCGACGACGTCGTAGAATTCCACCTGCGCGTAGTTTTCGTCTTCCACGCCGATGAGATCCCCGAAATTCATGTCGTGGTCGTCCATGCCGGTGTCGAGCGTCTTATCCAGCGACTGCGGCGCGTAGACCTTCGAGGCCTCCATGGCTTCCAACACCTCTTCCACGCTCACCCCCAACTGCTCCGCTACTTCATCCACCGTGGGCTGGCGCTGTTCTTCTTGTGCAAGCGAAAGGCGCACCTGGTTGACCTTCTTCGACAGCTCCTGGATGCGGCGCGGCACCCGAATGACCCAGCCCTTATCGCGGAAATAGCGCTTGAGTTCGCCCACGATGGTCGGCGTCGCAAAGCTGGAAAAGGCGAACCCCTTTGACACGTCGTAGCGATCCACCGCGTACACCAGCCCCATTGAGGCCACCTGTAAGAGGTCGTCGTACTCAATGCCCCGATTGACGTATTTTTTCGCCAGGATTTCGGCGATGTAGAGATGATCCGTGATGATCTTGTTGCGCAGTTTGATGTCGTGCGTGCGCGCCAATTCCTCGAATTCCGCGCGCTCCTCGTCCCACTTTTCCTGCTTGGCCTTGCGCTCCTCGGCTTTGGTTTTCTCTTTCGCCATGTGCACTCCTTACTACAGGATTTTCGTCATGGACAGCGACGACTGCGCAAAATGCACTTCATCCATCAGCGACTCCATGATCTGATGGTGAAGCTTCGTGCCCTCATCCGACGTCTCCTCCAAATTCGCCCGAATGTCAATCGTCAGCCGGTCGATCTGTTCTTCAAAAGAGATCTCAATTTCTTCGTTCGCCGCCCAGAGGTAGTTCACCGCCTCGGACACCGAGACGCGCAAATCGTCGATGGCTTCGATGTCGAAGCCCATCTTCTGCGCCACCGACGCCGTCACCAGACGCAGCGTCGTGACGTATTCCGGCCTGGCCGGTATGATCAATTGAACGCCTTGCATCTAGTCCTCCAGAATAAAGTCCTGATCCAGCTTCGTAATGCGAAAAAGCTTTTTGACATTCTCACGCGCCGCTCGAATGGTGATCGAATGGCCGTTCGGCTTCACGTTTTTATAAATCGAAATCAACGCGCCAATCCCCGTCGAGTCCAGATACTGCAGGTTCTCAAAGTGGAAGACGATGTCGCCGGGCGCGTTCTGATAGGCCTCCAAGACCTTCGTCTTCACCTCAGACGCACTGATGATGTCAAAATCACCCGATATATCGACCTGGATGCCATCGTCATTGTGCACATGGATTTGAAACGCCATAAAGACTCCTTTCTGCTAGTCGTCCGTCTCTTCTGGCTCGATGACCTTGGCCACCGCCACAATCCGTTCTTCTTCCTTCTTGACGTCCTTGAGCTTCACCCCTTGCGTCACGCGGCTCAGCGTACTGATGCTCGACACCGCCAAGCGAATGAGGTCGTTGTTCTGGGACATCAAGAGTACCTCGTCCTCGGAATTCACGAGCATCCCCGCCACGAGGTTCCCCGTGCGCTTGGTGATCTTGTACGTGTAGAGGCCCTTCCCGCCGCGGTTCTGCACCGTGTACTGGTCGATCTTAGTCTTCTTCCCGTAGCCGTTTTCCGTCATGATGAGCACGTAGGGCTGGTCGCTCACGGTGTCCATGTCGATCACGCGGTCGTCTTTCGACAGCGTGATGCCCTTCACGCCTCGGCTCACACGGCCGATGGCGCGCACGGTCTTCAAGGAGAAGCGGATGGACATGCCCTTCTGCGTCACGACGAAGGCCTCATCGTCGTCTCCGGCGATGCGCACCGCCACGAGCTGATCTCCCTCATCCAGTGTGATCGCCTTCAGGCCGTTCGCACGCACGCTCTTGAAGTTCGCCGTCTCCGTCTTCTTCAATGTACCACGTTCCGTCATCATGATGAAGTAGCGACCCTTGCTCATGACCTCGTTCATGGGGAACATGGACTCGATCTTCTCCTCCGGATTGAGCTGCAGGAGGTTGACGATCGCCTGGCCGCGTGCCGTACGGCTGCCTTCCGGAATCTCATAGGCGTTTAAGGTGTAGACCCTGCCCATGTTCGTGAAGAAGAGCATCTCGTCGTGCGTCGAGATCACAAAGAGGTGCTTGACGGTGTCGTCATCCTTGGTCGTCATGCCGCGAATGCCCTTCCCGCCGCGATTCTGCACCTTGTACTGATCCGCCGACGTGCGCTTGATGTAACCGCGCTCCGTGAGCGTCACCACGACTGCCTCTTCCTCGATGAGGTCTTCGATGTCGATCTCATCCACCGCCGGCTTGATCTTCGTGCGACGTCGGTCCGCGTACTTCTCCTTGATCTCCAGCAGTTCTTCTTGGATCACGCTCAAGAGCACCGCACGGCTTCCCAAAATCTCACGGAAACGCGCAATTTTCTCCAACAGTTCCTCGTATTCTTCATCCAGCTTTTCCCGTTCCAACCCGGACAGGCGCTTCATCTGCATGTCCAAGATGGCCTGAGACTGGAGGTCATCCAGACCGAAGCGCTCCAGGAAAATACGCTTGATCTCGTCGATGTCGTAACTCGAGCGGATGATCTTGAGGATCTCGTCGATGTGGTCGATGGCAAGGCGAAGTCCCTCGACGATGTGCGCGCGCTTTTCGGCTTTGTCGAGGTCAAATTGCGTCCGCCGCGTGACCACATCCACCTGGTGGTCAATGTAGTGCAAGATGAGATCGCGCATCGACAGCATCTTCGGCCGCCCGTCCACGAGCGCCAAGTTGATGATGCCAAACGTGGTCTCCATCTGCGTGTACTTGTAGAGGTTGTTGAGGACGATCTTCGGAATGGCGTCGCGCTTTAGGTCGATCACGATGCGCATGCCCGTGCGGTTCGTGTCGTCGCGAATGTCCGAAATGCCCTCAATGCGCTTCTCTTTGACCAGCTCCGCGATCTTCATGATGAGTTTCGCCTTGTTGACCTGGTAGGGAATCTCCGTCACCGTGATGCGATTTCTGCCGTGAATCTCTTCCACGCGCGCCACAGCGCGCAACTTGATCTTGCCACGCCCCGTCTCGTAGGCCTCGCGAATGCCGGCCTTGCCCATGATGTGCGCCCCCGTCGGAAAGTCCGGACCGGGGATGATCTCCATGAGCTCGTCCAGCGAGAGATCCGGATTCTGCATTAAGGCGATCGTCGCGTCGATGGTCTCTCCCAAATTGTGCGGCGCCATGTTGGTCGCCATGCCGACGGCAATGCCCGCCGACCCGTTGACGATGAGGTTGGGAAAGCGCGACGGCAACACCAACGGCTCCAACTCTTCCTCGTCGAAGTTGGGCTGAAAGTCCACCGTGTCCTTGTTGATGTCCCGAAGCATCTCGAGGGCCAATTTCGACATGCGTACCTCGGTGTAACGCATGGCCGCCGCGCCGTCGCCGTCGATGGAACCGAAGTTGCCCTGTCCATCTGCCAGCGGATAGCGCGTGTTAAACGGCTGCGCCAAGCGCACGACGGCGTCGTAGATGGCCGAGTCTCCGTGCGGATGGAAACGACCCATGACATCACCCACGAGACGCGCCGACTTACGGTACGGCTTGTCCGGCGTGAGCCCCAACTGCGCCATGCCGTAGAGGATGCGGCGATGGACGGGTTTTAAGCCATCTCGAACGTCCGGTAACGCGCGCCCGACGATGACGGACATCGAATAGTCGAGATACGAACTCTTCATCTCCTCTTCGAGATCCGTCTCCAAGATATTACTGTTTTTCAACTCTTCCGCCATGTCACCCTTCCTTCCGCTCAGCCGACCGTATCGATGTTTTCCGCTTTATTGGCGTTCTTGACGATGAACTCGCGCCGCGGCTCGACTTTGTCGCCCATGAGCAACGTAAACGTGTCATCCACCGACGTGGACTCTTCATCGATTGCCACTTGCAGCAGCACTCGGTTCTCCGGATCCATCGTCGTGTGCCAGAGCTGGTCGTCGTTCATCTCACCCAAACCTTTGTAACGGTTGAGCTTATAGGAACCGGGCTTCAGATCCTTCAGCACCTTTTCCAATTCCTTTTCGTCGTAGACGTAGCGCTCTTTCTTGCCCTCCACCACGCGGAACAGCGGCGGTTGGGCGATGTAGACGTGTCCTTCGTCAATCAAAGGACGCATCTGGCGGTAGAAGAAAGTCAAGAGGAGCGTGCGAATGTGCGCGCCGTCGACATCGGCATCTGTCATGATGATGATCTTGCCGTAGCGCAGCTTCGAGAGATCGAAATTCTCCCCAATTCCGGTGCCAAAGGCCGTCACCATGGATTTGATCTCCTCGTAGTTGAAGATGTGGTGCGCGCTCGCCTTTTCCACGTTCAAGATCTTGCCGCGCAGCGGCAAAATGGCCTGGAAGCGGTTATCGCGCCCCGTCTTGGCCGAACCGCCTGCGGAATCTCCCTCGACGAGGAAGATCTCGTTCACGGCGATGTCTTTTTCCTGACAGTCGGCGAGTTTTCCCGGGAGCGTCGTATTATCCAAAATGGAACGCGAACTGCGCGAGAGATCGCGCGCCTTGCGGGCCGCCTCGCGCGCCCGTTGTGCGCCGATCGACTTGTCGATGATCGTCTTCGCCAGCTTCGGATGTTCTTCCAGATATGTCGAAAGTTCCGCAGAGAGCACCGCATCCACGACGCCGCGCACCTCGGAGTTGCCGAGTTTCGCCTTTGTCTGACCCTCGAATTGCGGATTAGAGACTTTGACCGACACGATGGCCGTAAGCCCCTCGCGCACATCTTCGCCGGAGAGGTTGTCCTCTTTCTCTTTCAGCAAGTTGTAATTGCGAGCGTAGTCGTTCAAGGTCTTCGTGAGCGCCGAGCGAAACCCGGTGAGGTGCGTGCCGCCCTCGCCGGTCACGATGTTGTTGGCAAAGGAAATGACGTTCTCGCTGTAGCCATCGGTGTACTGAAGCGCGATGTCCACGCCGACGCCCTCTTTCATCGTGGTGAAATGTGGCACTTCTTCAAACAGGGGCGCCTTGTTGCGGTTTAAGTAGCGCACGAATTCCGAGATGCCGCCTTCATACTGGAACACCTGGACTTTGTCCTCAGCGTCTTCGGCGGTTTCGTCGATCAGTTCGAAAGTCACGC
Source organism: Peptoniphilaceae bacterium (assembly GCA_028726605.1). Lineage (GTDB taxonomy): Bacteria > Bacillota > Clostridia > Tissierellales > Peptoniphilaceae > Murdochiella. The sequence continues at coordinate 27,340 of JAQYPV010000024.1, forward strand.
CGGCCGTCAAAAAGGCCATTTCGCGGAACCGCCGCTCCAAGATGTCGTGTTCAAACGTCGTGGTCTCGAAGATCTGGTCATCCGGATAAAAGAGCACTTCCGTCCCCGTGTCCTCAGCCTTTCCCACGACCTCCAAGTCGCTCACTTTATTCCCGCGCGAAAACTCCATGTGATAGCGCTTGCCATCGCGGCGCACTTCCACCACGAGCTTTTCCGACAAAGCGTTCACGACGGACACGCCCACGCCGTGCAGACCGCCGGAAAACTGATATGCATCGGAGTCGAACTTGCCGCCGGCGTGCAGGATGGTCAAGACCGTCTCCAGCGTCGAGAGGCCGGTCTGATGGTGGGTCTCCACCGGAATGCCCGAGCCGTTGTCCCAGACGCGGATCCCGCCGTCCGCCTGAATGGTGATGCGAATGTGATCGCAGCGCCCGGCGAGCGCTTCATCCACGGAATTATCGACGACTTCGTAGACGAGGTGATGAAGTCCCCGCGCATCCGTCGATCCGATGTACATGCCCGGGCGCACCCGAACGGCTTCCAGGCCTTCGAGCACCCGAATATTACTTTCTCCGTACGCTTTTTCCTCTTGCTTAGCCATAGTCTTCCTTTCCGGTCTCATGATTCATTCGACGCCGCGCTCTTCTCTCGCGTGACCGTCCACGACATGATAGAAATGCGCCTCGGGCGCATGTTGTCTCAAAAAACCCGCCTGATTGGTGGTGATGACGCTCTGAAACGGGCGAATCACCTCCAACAGCTTCGCCGCACGCGTATCATCCAACTCCGAAAACGCGTCATCCAAAAGGAGGAGCGGCGCTTTCCCACTCACACGCTTTCGCTCAAAGAGTTCCGCCAATTTGCACGACAGCGTGATGCTGCGACTCTGCCCCTGCGAGGCGAAAAGACGCGCCGGCGTGTCGTTAATGGTGATGAGAAAGTCATCGCGCTGCGGCCCCACGTGCGTGTAGCGTTCGCGAAGGTCGCGCTCTCTCGATTGCCGGAGCACTTGGAGATTGTAATCCATGTCCTCGCCGATCTCCGTCTTATAGGTGAAGCGAAGGCGCTCTTCGTGACGGGAGAGCTCCTGATGGATGGCGTTGGCATCCGTCTCCAGGCGTTCCAGTAGTTTTCTCCGTTGATGGACGATCTCGATCATCGCGTGCGCCAGTTGCTGATCCAACGCATCCAGCTGCGCCATCATCCATTTGGGCTTACGCTTCACCAACTGATTGCGCTGGTAGAGCACCTTTTCGTAGATGGAGAGCGTCGCGTGATAACGCGTCTGCGTGGCATTCAGAAGGTCATCCATGAAGCGCCGACGCTCGCCGGGGGAGCCTTGCACGAGTTCCAAGTGTTCCGGCGCAAAGAGCACGACGTCGAAGAGTTCATTCACCTCTCGCGACGAACCGATGTCCACCCGGTTGATGCGCACGCGCTTCTTCTCCACCATGGAGATTTTCGTCTCGATCTCACGAGATCGCGAAGCATTTTCGATGCGCGTGAGCACATAGAGGGAGCGCTCGCCAAAGCGGATCATCTCCCGATCGCGCCGCGCTTTGAACGAGTGGCCACGCGCCGAGAGGTAGATGCTCTCCAGTAAATTGGTCTTGCCCTGAGCGTTGTCGCCGTAAAAGACGTGACACCCGGGGTAAAACTCCAATTTCTGATAGGCGTAATTGCGAAAGTTGATCAGCGCGAGCGCTTTGAGGGTCACGGCTTACCGCCTTTCCTCGACCACGATGCCTTCCCAGTCTTCGAAGCGGATCCGATCGCCCACGACGAGCTTCTTGCCGCGCTGTGTGCAAGGCGCTTCATTCACCCACACGTCTCCCTCTTGAATGCGAATCTTGGCCTCCGCGCCGGAGGAGACGACGCTCGAGAGTTTGAGCGCCTGATCCAGTCGAATGAAGGGGCTTTTGATTTGAATTTCGTCCATCTCATTCTCCGGCAATGCGCACCGGAAGCACCAAGTAGAGGGCGTGATCCGGATCTTCCAGCGGCCGCACGATCATGGGATTGAGCGATCCGTTGAGCGTCAAGACCAACTTTTCACTGTCTAAGGCGCGAATGCCATCCAATAGGTATTTGGCGTTAAAGGCGATGAGGAGTTCTTCCCCATCCATCTCTTCCAAAGGCACGTATTCGTTCACTTCGCCGATTTCCGCATTGGATTCGATGTAGAGGCCGTCAGATTTCACTTTGAGTTTGATGAGGTGGGCGCGTTCCGCCTGCGTGAGCAGCGACGCACGCTCAACGGCATCGCGAAGACTCTGACGATCCACGACCACTTTGGTCTCGTGATCCAGCGAGATGATCTGTTCGTAGTCGATGTAGTTTTTGTCGATGAGGCGCGACGAAAGGGTGATGTCGCCGCTCTCGACTTCGATGTGCGTCTCCGTGGCCCGAAGCGCCGCCGTCTCCGCCGGATCCAAAATGCGCGAGAGTTCGATCATCGCGCGCTTAGGGACAATGCAGTCCTTCTCGTAGTCCATCGCCCCCTCGCCGAGGAGGATGTCGTGAAGCGCTAGGCGGTACCCGTCAAGGGCGACGAAGCGCAGGCTCTGTTGGCGGCGTTCCAGATAAATCCCCGTCAGCGCGATCTTGGATTCATCGATGGAGGTGGCAAACTCCGTCTCTTGAATGGCGCGCATGAGGGCGTCATTGGCCACTTCGCTCACCTCATCCGTTTCTACGTTCTGGAGGATGGGGAATTCGTCCGGATTCTGGACTTGGAGTCGAAAACGGCTGTCCCGACAGGTGATTTCCACGACCCCGTTTTTCTCCTGGACGGTGGCCGGCGCCGCGGGCAACTTGCGAAAGATATTGCCAATCATCGTGGCCGGCAGTACCACGACGCCTTCTTCCATGACGTCGCAGGCGAGGCGCGTCGTGATGGACAATTCGAGATCGGTGGCCATTAGCGTGAGCGAACCGTCGCGCGCGTCAAAGCGAATGCATTCCAGAATGGGCATGGGCGTTCGCGTCGAAATGGCTCGTTGACATTGGGTAATGCGACGCAGGAGCTCCTGCGGTTGCACTTGAAATTTCATGGTGCTCCCCCTTCATTCTCTTCATAAGCCAGCAGTATAAGTAGTAGAGGCGGTGGAATCGGTGGATAAGTTGATCGATTCTCAGGGAATCGTCATTTCACCGTTGGATAAGATGGTGGATTTTCACCGCTTTTCCTCGCTCGTTCTCCACACTTCTCCACTATACATGGGTTAGCTGTGCCGTGAGTGCTTCAATATCACTCTTTATCGTCTCATCGACTCTCATTCGATCGCGGATCTTATCCACGGCATGCATCACCGTCGTGTGATCCCGATCAAAGGCGCGTCCGATATGCATCAGCGACGCGTTGGTGAGTTCTCGGCAGAGATACATGGCCACCTGTCGCGGCAGGACGATGGCCCCTTGCCGTGATTTGGAGGTCAAATCGTCGGCCTTCAGACTATAGAAGTCGGCCACGCGACGGATGATCTCATCGGTCGACAGTTCGGCTTCCGAGTGTTCTTCCATTTTGAGGGCCTCGCGCGTCGTCTGCAGCGCTTCATCGCGGTCCATTGTCGTGCCGTCGCCCTCTTTAAAGCGAAAATAGGCGAGCACACGGAGCAGCGCACCCTCCAGTTCGCGGATGTTCGATGTCACATGCGTCGCGATGAATTCGATCACGTATTGCGGAAGCGAGAGCGACTCCCCCTTCATCTTGTGATTCAGGATGGCGACGCGTGTTTCGAAATCCGGCTGTTGGATGTCCACGGTCATACCGCCCTCAAAGCGCGTCACCAGCCGGTCTTCCAGATTTTTCAGTTCCTTCGGCGGCTTATCTGCTGAGAGAACGATCTGTCTTCCCGCTTCCTTCAAATCGTTGAAGGTGTGAAAGACCTCTTCCATCGTCGCCTTTTTGCCGGCGATGAATTGGATGTCGTCAATCAAGAGGCAGTCGATGGAGCGGTATTTGCGCCGAAAGTTCTCCTTTTCGGCATTCGTGCCGTTCTCGATGACGGCGATCATCTCGTTCATGAAGTTCTCACTGGTGATGTAGAGCACTTTCTTGGTCGGGTCCTTCAGGATCTCATGGGCGATGGCCTGCATGAGATGGGTCTTTCCCAGTCCGGAGAGTCCGTAGATGAACAGCGGGTTGTAGACCATACCCGGCTCGCGGATGACCGCTCGCGCCGTGGCGTAGGCGAAGTCGTTGCTTGCCCCGCGCACGAAACTGTCGATGGTGTATTTCGGGTTGAGCGTGGCATAGCCGTTGGTGCGTCGCTGCTGTTCGATGAACTTCTTTTCTTCCCAGTGCTTTTGCACGGCCTCATCCTGTGCCGGATGTACCGCCCGTTTTTCCGGCATGAACAAAGGCGCCACAGCTTCAGGGTCGTCTCCTCCTTCGCGAGGTTCTACAGGCGCCACGCCGTCGCGAAAGCGCTCCAGCGTCGCCTCGTACTCGGCCATGCTGGGATCCACGAGGACGATTGAGATGGGTCGATCGCAGATGTAGGAGATACAGCGCGCGATGTCGTCCTTGTATTTTTTATCGACCATCGAATGGATGAATCCGCTCGTGCTGTCCAGATAGAGCGTGTCTCGGTCGAGGGCGAGGGGAATGAGAGGCTGAATCCAGTTCTTGAGCTGAATGGGATTGAGTTCCAGCTCCAGCATGTTGATGACCTCATTCCAAATCATCATTAATTCATTCATGCACCCTCCGTTATCCACCGTGTTATCCCGAATCCGACAGAGCGCGGCATTCGAGACAGAGCACGTCCTCACTTGTTTTCCATATTTTTCCTCACATTTGTGCACATATCCACAATACGCAATCCGAAAATGGTTATTCACCGGGAAAAATGCGGGGCAAACGGCTCGATTCGCGATTTTTGAGAATTATTCCGCTCCAGTTTTCCACAAGTTTTCCACAATTGTGTATAATCGAGGAAAAAAGTGTAAAAAATGGCCCAGAAGCACCGAATTATTATATCATAACGGTGGGAACGGTGGATAATTCGCTACAGTGACGCCAAGGGCTGGGGCGAACGCTTCACTGCGTCACATGGCAAGACGAATGGGATAAGTGAAGAGGGTCAAACGCGGCGGCCTTGAGGCGGCCTTGAAAATCAACGCTTCGGTCAACGGCACGGGCCGAGCAGGGCAAAAAAGTGCTTCCTCGGTGAATGGGAAGGAAAAAAACGCCGGGTCAATCATCTTTCCTTGACAGTTAAAAAGTCGATTTTTATAATATTATAGATACTCTAGATTGCGAGCGACGCAGACAGAGGGAAAGGAGGAAGAAGATGAAGAGAACCTATCAGCCGAATGTGCATAAGAGAAAAAAGGACCACGGCTTCCGCGCCAGAATGTCGACGAAAAACGGACGTCGCGTCTTGAAAGCCAGACGCCTTAAGGGTCGTAAAAAGCTCTCCGCGTAGGTCCGTTAAACGGGCCTGCTTTTTTTATGAGGAGGTGCGATGGAACGCGCATTGCGTTTACGTAAAAACGAAGAATTCAAACGCGTCTACCGCCGCGGCGTACCTGCGTACAATCGGGATTTTAAGATCATCGGGTATCGCAATGGAACGCATGCCAATCGCTATGGCTTTTCCCTGTCCAAAAAGTTTGGCAAGGCGCACGAGCGCAATAAGATGAAACGCCGTCTGCGTGAAATTGTGCGGACGCATCAGGACGCCTTTCCCGGCGGCTATGATTTTGTCATCTTACCGCGTGAGAGCGCAAAAGCCCACGATTTTCAGACGCTCACCCGTTCTTTTCTCCATTGCCTTGCCCAGTGGAATAAACGCATTCGGCAAAAAGGGGAAAAGAAAACGCATGATTCCCATCACAAAAACGGAACGGACAAAAAGAGAGAAACCGTCGAGAGAGGAAAAGCATGAATCGCCTGGCGCTCTTGTTGATTCAATTCTATCGCACATCTCTCTCTCCCCTTTTGGGCAGTGGAAAGTGTCGCTATACGCCGACGTGTTCGACTTACGCGCTTTCCGCTTTTAAGCGCTATCGTTTTTCGACAGCGGCAATGCTCAGTATGTGGCGCATCCTCCGATGTAATCCCTTCAGCAAGGGCGGTTACGATCCGCTGTTGCCGTAGGGGTGCCAACTCGATGGATGCCAAGAAAGAAAGAGGTCGCTTTTGGGGGCAATACTTAAACCGTTTTCGGATCTGTTTGGCTGGTTGATGTCGTTTTTCTACAACTTCATCTCCGGCACATTCACAGAACCGCAAAACATCTCCTATTTCGCCATCACGATGATTCTGATGGCCTGCATCAGCCGAATGCTCACCATTCCGCTGATGGCGCAAACGACAAAATCCCAACAGAAAATGACCGCACTTCAGCCCAAGATGGCCGAATTGCAGAAAAAATACGGCTACGACGAGCGGATCATGCAGCAGAAAACCCAGGAGCTTTACCGCGAAGAAGGCGTCTCCATGATGGGCTGTTCCAGCTGTCTGCCGACGCTCTTACAGTTCATCCTGATTTTCGCGTTGTTCGAGGTGTTGCGCAATCCGGAAGCCTACTTGGGTCAATCTGTATCCAACTTTGCGTCGATTCGCAAGGACTTCTTCTGGATTGAGAACCTCCTGGGGCCGGATCCCCTGAGCTGGGTGGGATTGCCGCTGCTCAACATGCTCTTGCAGATCGCCGTCATGTTTTTCAGCCCGCAACGCCAACAGCAGGAACAGATGGCCAAGGGCATGAGCATGACCCTCATGATCATGCCGGTCCTGTTTTACTTCTTCTCCATCAATTGGGCGTCGGGTCTTTTGCTCTACTGGGTGTTCAGTAGCGTGTTCGACCTCATTTATCGAGGAATCGTAAAATTGGTCACGATGCGTCGTGTACCGAAGGAGGCGTAATGAGAAGCGTCGTAAAAACGGGAAAGACGGTTGATGATGCCATTAAACTGGCGCTCCAGGCGCTGGATAATGCCAAGATGGATGACGTCACCGTGGAAATCTTGGAACAACCCAAGGCGGGTTTTCTGGGCATGTTTGGTGGAAAAGAAGCCATTGTGCGCGTGACGCGCAAAGAGACCACGGACTTCCAGGAGATGCTGCGCGAAGAAGGTCTCTTCGATGCCAAAGGCGAGACTCGGTCGGAAGCGCCGAAAGCCGCCGCAGCTCACTTAGACGAGTCTTCGGTCGCGAGACAGCAGAAGCGCGATGTCGAGAGAGTCGCTGAGAGCGCCCACAAGAGTGCTAACAAGACTGAAGCTCAAGAGGATCCAAAGGTCGCCGCGTCCGTCACCACAGAGCCACTCCACGATCCAACGAACACACCGGCGCAAAAGTCATTTGCTGCTGTCTCGCCTGCGTTAAAGTCGACACGCAAATTTGAGGAGAATCAAAGTGGAAAGACTCAAGGCGTTAAGAAGGAAGTAGCGGCGGACGAAGAGGTATCACAGCCGAAAGTCGAGGCGGCGAAAACGCCGGAAGTCAAGGCATCGGAATCGCAAGGAACAGAACCTCAGGCCGTCACGGCGAGCAAGTCTGACGTAAAAAAAGCTCAGCCGAAGGTTGAAAAAGCGAAAGCTAAGGTGGAGCCTGTCGCCTATGCGCCCATTCCGCGGCAGCAGACAGTGCATCAAACGCCTCAAGAGCCGGTCGCTCAAAAGAAGGCTGCTCAAGAGTCGGTTGTTCAAGAGTCGGCGAGTAAAGCAAATGAGTCGACGACGCAACATGCGGCATCACCTCTCAACTTGTCCGATCTCATTCGCCAGCAGGTCGGCGAGTCTCCGAAGACAGAGACCGAAAAGGCACCGGTCGAGCGCGTGGAAGCATCTGAAAATGCGGAAGACGCGAGCGAAACGACCTCACAGGAAGTCGCCGCGGAAGGCGTACAGACGGCAGTTGAGGCATCGGAAGTTCAGGTAGCGGAGAGCGCACCGGCGCACGATCACAAAAACATCACGACGGATGACGAAGCCGTTCAATTCTGCCGCGACTGGCTGTCGCAGACGCTCGAGATGATGCACATCGAGGCGGATATCGAATCCTCCGTCGAGGGCGACAACATCAACTTGGAATTGGTCAACATCACCGATACTGACATGGGCATCGTCATCGGCCGCCGCGCCGAGACACTTAACGCTATTCAGTACTTGTGTGGCGTGTCGCTCAACCGTTCGAGTAAGCGCCACTATCGCGTGTATCTCGATGTCGGCGGCTACCGCAGTCGGCGCAAGCAAAACATCACGATGCTAGCCGAGCGCAATGCTGAAAAGGCCATTCGCTATCAGAAGGCGATGAAGTTGGAACCCATGAACGCCTATGAGCGGCACATTGTACACACCGCGTTGCAAGGTCACGAGCACATCGAGACCATCTCGGAAGGCCGTGAGCCACATCGGCGCGTCGTCATCGTGTACAAAGACTAGAAAGGGGGCACTGCCACAAGTCATGTGGCAGTGCTTTTTTGACATGACAGATAACAGGACCCATCAAGAGGGAATCGGCGACGCTCAAGACACCATCGCCGCCATTTCTACGTCGACCGGCGAGGCGGGCATCGGAATTGTGCGCATCAGTGGTCCGGACGCCTTTGCCGTCGCCGAGACCATCTTTCACGCGGCAAATGGCCGTGCGTACACCCCGGCGGATCACCGCAAACTGCGCTATGGATGGATTCGCGATGGAGAGACGACTCTGGATGAGGTGCTCGTCTCCTTTATGCAAGCGCCGCATACGTATACGGCAGAGGACATCGTGGAGATCAATGCCCACGGCGGTCGCCTGTCGGTCGAGCGCATCTTAAAACTCGTGCTTTCCCATGGTGTGCGGTTGGCCACGCGCGGCGAATTCACGCGACGCGCCTTTTTGAACGGACGCATCGATCTCCTGCAAGTCGAGGCCATTCACGACATCATCGACGCCCAAAGCGAGGCCGCGCAGCAACAAGCGGTCGATCAGTTGGGAGGAGGACTCAGTCACCAAATTAAAGATCTCAAAGATGCCATTTTAAGTTTACTTTCAAAGGTCGAATACGACATCAACTTCATGGAAGATGCACAGGAGGAATTGCCCGTTCTTCCCATGCTTCAAGAGGCGGAGCGTCTGGAGCAAGCGATGGCATCGCTCATCAAGGACTCACAGCACGGACGTCTGGTTCGCGATGGGATTCGTGCGGTTCTCGTCGGAGAACCAAACGTGGGTAAGTCGTCGCTCATGAACGCGTTATTGAGAGAAGAGCGCGCCATCGTCACGGACGTGCCCGGCACGACGCGCGATGCCATTGAAGAAGGATATCGGTTGGACGGAATTGCCCTGCGCCTCATCGACACGGCGGGGCTGCGAGAGACCGACGACAAAGTCGAAGCCATCGGCGTGGACATGAGTCGACGTCGCATGAAAGAAGCGGATCTCATCCTCGCGCTCTTCGACGGTTCGTGTGATTGGACCGATCGAGAGAATTTGCTTTTGGAGGAGACGGGCGACAAGCCGACAATCGTCATCTTAAACAAATCCGATCGAGGGTTATCGTCCTCCGCCGTGGCTTTTTTGCGCACTTTGGAGATACCGAAGCGTCCGATCATCGGCGGGGTTGCGCTTTCGGCGCTGACGGGAGAAGGCATCGAGGCGCTCATCGCCATGATGCGTGAATATCTTTTGGGCCAAGCGCCGGAAAATGACGTCGCACTGTCCAACTTGCGTCAGATTGACTTATTGGAAAAGGCGCATCAGTCGATGCTGCAAGCCGTTTACGGGATGCGGGCGGGTGTCGCCATTGACGCCTGCGAGGTGGATTTGCGCCAATCCTATCAGCATTTGGCGGCGCTCCTAGGTGAGGAAATCGGCGACGATGTGTTGGATAAAATTTTCCAGGATTTCTGTGTGGGGAAGTAAAAACCGATCGTTGGAAAGTGAAAACCGATATTAGAGACCGAAAGAAAAGTCAAAAGAACAACCGAAAGTAAAAACAAAAGAAAAGCCACAAGAAAAAACAAAGTAAAAATCCTGAGATAAAAATCGGATAGTAGAAAGAAGAAGGATGCAAAAAGCACATTATTTACGGCAGACGGCTGACGTCGTCGTCATCGGCGGGGGGCATGCCGGATGTGAAGCGGCGTTTGCGAGCGCTCGCCTCGGTTGTCAGACCGTCATGCTCACGATGAGTCTCGATTCAATCGGCGACATGCCCTGCAATCCCAACATCGGGGGGACGGGGAAAGGACACCTCGTACGCGAGATTGACGCTCTGGGTGGAGAAATGGCGAAAGTGATTGACGAGACCTTCTTGCAATCGCGCATGCTCAATCTCTCCAAAGGTCCCGCCATTCACTCGTTGCGCGTTCAGGCCGACAAACGACGCTATCACGAAGAGATGAAGAAGCGGCTTGAGGCACAGGAGAACCTCAGCGTCATCGAAGCCGAGGCGACGGGGCTTCTCTTTGATGAGGGTCGCGTCGCCGGCGTCCTGACGCTACAAGGCGCTGAGATCCGGGCAAAGGCAGTCATCGTGTGTACTGGCACTTTTTTGAACGGCACCATCTTGATGGGCGAAGTCTCCTATGCGTCGGGTCCGCATGGCCTTCGTCCTTCCGAGGCCTTCAGTCCGTCTCTGGAAAAGGCGGGTCTCTCGTTACGACGCTTTAAGACCGGTACGCCGGCGCGTGTGCATCGGCGCTCCATCGACACGTCGAAGATGGCAATTCAGGAAGGCGATCAAGAGATCATCCCTTTCTCTTTTACCAATGAAGGAAGGCACTGGGACGCGGCCAAACAAATGCCCTGCTATTTGACCTATACGACGGCCGATACTAAAGATATCATCATGGAGAATTTGCATCGCTCCCCCATGTACTCCACCGAGACGCACGGCGTTGGACCGCGCTACTGTCCTTCGATCGAAGATAAGATGGTGCGCTTTCCCACGCACGAAAGACATCAGATTTTCCTCGAGCCGGAAGGCCGAGACACTGATGAGATCTACGTTCAGGGCGCCAGTTCCACTTTACCAGAGGAAGTGCAGATCGCGTTGTATCGCACAATCGAAGGGTTGGAGCACGTGGAATTCATGCGCTCGGCGTATGGGATTGAATACGATGTGATTGACGCACGGAAGTTGAAGTCATCGCTTGAAGTACGCGCCTGTCCGGGACTCTTCTGTGCAGGGCAAATCAACGGTTCCTCCGGCTATGAAGAAGCCGCAGCGCAGGGCTTGATGGCGGGGATCAACGCCGCTCACCTCGTCCACGGCCTTGAGCCTCTCGTGCTCGACCGCAGTCAGGCCTACATCGGTGTGTTGATCGACGACCTCGTCACCAAGGGCACGAATGAACCCTATCGAATGATGACCTCGCGCTGTGAGTATCGCTTGAGCTTGAGACAGAACAATGCAGACGAACGCCTGACGCCCATCGGTCACGCCATTGGTCTCATTTCGGATGCGCGTTATACCCAGATGCAGCAGAAATGGGCTACGATTCACACTGAAGTGGAGCGCATGAAGGAGGTCTCGGTGACGCCGACAGAGTCCGCCAACGCATTTTTGGAGGCCCATCAATCAGCACCGCTAAAGACTGGCGTGACCTTGGCGGAACTCTTGCGGCGACCGGAGCTGACGGACGAGATGCTTTCAGAATTAGATTCCGAAAGACCCGATCTGCCCCGTGCCCTGCGCATGGAAGTGGAGACTGAGATCAAGTACGAAGGATATATTGAAAAACAAAACGCACAGATCGCACAGTTCCGGCGCATGGAAGAGAAAAAACTTGGCGTCATGGACTACACAAAGGTCTCCGGATTGAAGCGCGAGGCGGCGGAGAAACTCAACGACGTGCAGCCTGAGTCGGTCGGTCAGGCGTCACGCATCAGCGGCGTGACCCCGGCGGACATCCAGGTGTTGCTCGTCCATCTGGAAATGGCACGACGCGCAGCGGAGGAACGATGACGAGACTTCAGGAAAAAGCACAACGGCATGGACTGACGCTCACTGATGCGATGATTTCCCAATTTCAGCGATATCAGAGAATGTTGATCGATTGGAATGAGCACATGGATCTCACGGCGATTACGGATCCTGAGGAGATCGAGGATAAGCACTTTCTCGACTCCTTGAGCGTCTTACGCCTCATTCCCCATCTGGAGGGACGATGGGTGGATGTCGGCAGTGGTGCTGGCTTTCCGGGCATTCCCCTTGCCATTGCCGTCCCGGAGTTAGACATCACCCTCGTGGACAGTCTACTCAAGCGAATTCGATTCCTCGAGGCGGTCATCGAAGATCTCAAATTGCCCAATGTCAAAGCGGTACATGCGCGAAGCGACGAACTCTTTCGTGAGGGTGAGCCGTGGCGTGAGTCCTTCGACGGTGCCGTATCGCGTGCCGTCGCTCCACTTTCAACTCTGTTGGAATACGTGTTACCGGGAGTTCGTGTCGGAGGCGTCTTCATTGCCATGAAAGGCTCTGCCGCTGACGAAGAATGTGCCACCGGCGAGAATGCGATTACGATTCTGGGCGGAAAATTAGAGACCATTGACCGCTACCAAAAAGACGAAAGTCATTTCGAACGTGCCAACCTGCTCATTCGAAAGGTGGTACCGACGCCAGGGCGCTATCCGCGACGTGGCGATAAAGCGCGCAAACGGCCGTTATAGGTAAGAGAATGTTTCACGTGAAACATTTCTAGTGACAGTGTTGTTTTGCTCGCAGACGGGAAGCGTTAGAAGCCTTATTCTGTGAACATCTATTAGTGTTGCAATGCTGGAATTACGCAATCTCAGCATTGTTTCACGTGAAACAATAGAGCGATGACTCGATTCCACTTGGCCTGCATTTTTGAACTGAATGCCCGAACAGCTGAACTTGACATAGCCTCCAATGTTTCACGTGAAACAATCGGTCTTGATTCGGTCCTACTTCGCTCTTATTTAGGAGGTTCACGCTTTTATGCTTAACAGTGAATGGTCTGAATTGTTTCACGTGAAACATTACAACTATGACTTGATATAATTTAATCTTAAGTTAGAAACTACGCGCTCTCACAGTCCGACTGAGCGAAAACGAAATGTTTCACGTGAAACATTCGATCTAGGTTCGGTTCTACTTCGCTCTTATTTAGGAGGATCACGCGTTTATGATTAACAGTGAATGGTCTGAATTGTTTCACGTGAAACATTACAACTATGACTTGATATAACTTAATCTTAATTTAGAAACTACACGCTCTCACAGTCCAACTGAGCGAAGACGAAATGTTTCACGTGAAACATTCTTGCTCACCTGAGCGATATCGGCTTTTGGCTTTTCGTACGAGTTTTCTAATGGCTCTCTAATATCGCTCTGTATTGCATCGTCTCAGAATGTCCCGTGCGTTACACAATGAATACC
>JAQYPV010000025.1 GCA_028726605.1 Peptoniphilaceae bacterium
AAATAGACAAAATAGGCCTGAATCGCTTTTAGCACATTACGAATCTTTCCCATTGCATCCTCCCTTCCTTTACCACCTTATACCCCAACACACTAGAAGCGGTCAAAATCTTCCTGCGACGCCTCACGCTCGAGCACCGCGTCGTCGCCTTCTACTTGATTGTTGTAAGCCGTGCAAAAGTCCAGAATTTGACCAGGGTTCATATGATCAAACGCGGCAATGGAAAGCCCGCGGGACGTTGCGCCAATCATGAGCGTCTCAATCGCTATGCTTTGGGTGCCTTTTTTTTTACCGGGGTTTTCGTCTCGACGGTTGTCTCAAATGCGCCGGCGATAACGTCCGACACCTCCGGAAAAATCTCACCGATCGGAAACTCATCAAACGAATCAAGCCACGTGAGTAGGTCAGGAACTTCGGGGTCTGCGGTTCGCGCTAAAACAAACGACAATTTGAAAACGAGGCGGACGCAATCACTTGAAAAAGTTTGACGTCACCGATGAGATGATTTCCAAGGCAAAGGAGTCAATGGATGAAATAGTTTTTTAAACCAGGGACAAAAGTGTGGACAAATCAGTAGATTGACAAAAAACAGCAAAACGAAAGCCGCTTGAAACCATTGATTTCAAGCGGCTTTCTCAATATCGGAGTGAGAGGATTTGAACCTCCGGCCTCCTGCTCCCGAAGCAGGCGCGCTACCGAGCTGCGCTACACCCCGTTACTCCTTGCGAAGTTGACCATAAAAGAATAGCACATCAAATGGCTTTTGTCTAATTTTTTTAGGAAGATGGATTTGGCTTGACGACGTAACGCTTTGGGCACTCTCCGTCGTGGTCGTGCCGTGGCCGACGCCCCGCTTACAGTCCGTATATGAAAACTGCGCTTCAGGGGGAGACCCAAAATCCTCCTCCATTTGATGGCTGCTTTCAATATCGGCCTAGGCCACCACATTTTTCAGAACCGGCGCGCAGTGGTGTGGCGTCGACTTGATGGTTCTTTTCGATATCGGCTTGAGCCAACACATTTTTCAACACTCGTTTATCGCTCTTTTCATATTCGATTTTTGCACCTACCGAATCCGACCAAAATGTGGTCGCTCTCGCGTTAATGAGAAGAGCCACCATCGACGCCGCGGATTTTTTTTGGTGCTTATCCTATATAGAAATTAGCCACCATCTTTTCGGCGATTTCGGTATGCGCTAAACGCCATATCGAAAAGAGCGACACCGGGGCTGCCCCAAAATGTCTTTGCTCATTCAAATATGAGAATAGCACCGCAAATTGCGGCGGGGGATGCCGTTCGTCGAGGCCCCGGCGGTTCGAGGGTGCCAATCGCCGCGTTTCACGGCTCGCGCGGCGGGGGATGCCGTTCGTCAAGGCCTTTCCGGCGGTTCGAGGGCGCCAATCGCCGCGTTTCACGGCTCGCGCGTCGTGCGATGCCGTTTCCGTCGCTCACCGGCATCGCAACAATGGCTTTCGCGCAGCACATTTTGCCTCGGCGTTGGGTCCGCTTCCAGGCCCTGCACCGTCTGCGATGCCGGCCGTCGAAATTGCCGGCAGTTCGTCGTCGCGGAAACGATCGACATTCCCGTGGCTGTGCCGTCCGGTTCCGCCGACTCGATTGACGCTTACGCCGCATCGCCGCCGCGGCCACAATCCCGCCAATAGCGTCGCCGCGATTCCAAAACGGCCACAGTTCCACCGTAGCTGAAACTCCAACCCACAGCATTGCCACTCTCGCTGGCCCGATCTCACGCCCGCGGTTGGCAGTCTGCGCGCGAGGGGGTATAATTTTCTGCGGAAAGTCAACGGAGATTTCGAATCGGCATCGCGGAAGATTCAGGCGAGACGAGACGGAGGAGAGGAGACCACGGATGAGTGAGCAGGTCAATTTGAAGGAAAAGATGCGGGTCATCGAGGGGTTCCCGGGCCCGGGCATCAGCTATAAGGACATCACGACGATTTTGGCGGATCCGGATGCGCTCCAGGCGATGATCGACGCGCTGGCGGAGGCGGCATCCGAGATATCGTTCGACTACGTGCTGGGGACGGAGTCGCGCGGGTTTATCGTGGGCGTGCCCGTGGCGGATCGTCTGCACAAGGGATTTATCATGGCGCGCAAGCCGGGAAAATTGCCGGGCAATCTCATTCGGGAGTCGTACACGCTGGAATACGGCGAGGCGGCCATAGAGGTGGATCGCGATTCCATTCCGGAGGGCGCGCGGGTGCTCATCATGGACGACCTGCTGGCGACGGGCGGCACGGCGAAGGCGGCCTGTGCGTTGGTGGAAAAGGCCGGCGGCACGGTGGCGGGAACACTGTTCTTGACCGAACTCACGAGCCTCGGCGGCCGCAAAGTATTGGAGGACGAGGGCTACGCCGTGCACGCGGTGCTGCAGTGGAATAACTGAGGCGGCACCGCGGCGGAATAACTGAGGCGGCACCGTGGCGGAATAACTGAGGCATTGTCGGGGTCGCCTCGCGTCAACGGCATTTTTGGGGGCGAGCCGGCCTTGAAAATGAATAATTATTAGAAATTATGAGTGCAAAAACGTCTTTTTAGGCCGTTCTCAGGAAGCCTCAATTTGGGGTGCAGTGGAAAATGAGTAATCGATGTTTTCCACTGACATGTTCAGGGCGATTTTGAACCGCTTTTTTCAAAATCGGCTTTACAACCACACGATTCGCCTTTTCGAGGCAGTTGCGATGTCGATTTGCGAAATAGCCACCACATATTCGCTTTGCATAAGGGCGAATACGTAAGTTGAAAATCCGTTATCGAAGATATCACATGAATTTCATGCGCCATCCGATGGCGGGAAAATGCGGAATCAGGATCTCAACGGACGATGACAACGCCTTAGGGATGACATTATTGCGACCGACGACAAAAGAATCAAACCGCCCTTGCGTGGCAACGCGGGACGTGATACACTTCAAGAACGTACCTGCCAAGGTATGTTCTTTTTGAGTGCAATAAAATGATTCGCGACGCTGTGGCGGCAAAGCGACGGCGTCGGCGGAAACGCCGATGTCAGCGAAAAGTCGCCGACGGCGGAAGAGACATCGGCGGAGAGAACTCCGGCGCCGGCGGAAACGCCGATTGCGGCGCGACCTCACGCGAGATCAGGTACTCAAGCGTCAAGGCGCAAAGATCATGCGTTGACCCGGAAGTGGGACACCGTAGGCAGGCGGTGGCAGGGCGATTTTGGGAGTAGGAGGGAAAAGATGGCTGATAAGGTAAAACTGGCTTGCACGGAGTGCAAGAACCGCAACTACGATACCACCAAAAACAAGAAGACGAACAGTGAGCGCATTGAGCTCAAGAAATACTGCCCGTTCTGCAAAAAGCACACTCTGCATCGCGAAACGAAGTAAGGAGACCACATGGCTGAGAAACCTAAACAAAGTCGTATGGACGCCATGCGCACAGAGATGCGCAAAATCGTTTGGCCGACGAGAGAGCAGACGGTTCAGTATACGCTGATCGTTGTGGCCATTGCCGCTGCGGTCGCGATTGTTTGTTGGGTCCTGGATCTGGCGTTTAATGCATTGGTCGGCCTGGTGATCTGATTATTTGGCGATCATCTGGAGATCACCTGGAAAGGGGTGCCCAATGGCAGAGCAGGATAAAGAGACGTTAGAGGCAAAATGGTACGTCATCCACACCTATTCGGGATACGAGAATAAGGTGAGGGATAAAATTCAGATGATCATTGAAAACCAGCAGGATCCTAATGTCTACGACGTGCGCGTTCCGATGGAGAAGTACACGGAAGTCAAGAACAACGCGCGCGTGGTTAAGGAACGCAAGATACTGCCGGGCTACGTGCTCGTCAAAATGATCATCACACCGACATCCTGGTTTTTAATCCGCAACACCAATGGTGTGACGGGTTTTGTAGGACCGGGATCGGAGCCCATTCCGCTGACGGCGCGTGAAGTGGCGCAGTTCGGCGTGCGCGAGCAGGTCGTTCAGCACGAGATTCACGTGGAGCCGGGAGATACGGTGGAGATCGTCTTCGGCCCCTTCGCCGGATTCTCTGCGGAAGTGGAAGAGGTGGCGTCGGATCATAAATCTCTGAAAGCGCTCATCAACATGTTTGGTCGCGAGACGTCGGTGGAGTTATCCGTCGACGACATCGAAACGCTGTAACGCAAAACGCTCAATCGGCAGAATGCGCTGCGCGAAAACGGAGACGACGCGTGCTGTGATTCAGAACGCGTGAAAGACAAGCGACTAACGGAAGTTCAAAGGGCATGGACGACATGCCGGAAATAGTCGGTAGTGGGAGGGGGCTCGTCCCCTGCTTCGACCACGATAGAAATCCCGGGAGGATACTATGGCTAAGAAAGTAAGTGCGATTGTGAAATTGCAGATCCCTGCGGGTGCGGCCACGCCGGCCCCGCCGGTGGGTACCGCGCTGGGCCCGCACGGCGTCAACATCATGGAGTTCGTGAAGGCGTTCAACGCGCAGACCGCGGATCAACAAGGTATGATCATTCCGGTTGTCATGACGATCTACCAGGATCGCTCCTTCACATTCATCACGAAAACGCCGCCGGCGGCCGTACTGATCAAAAAGGAATTGGGTCTGGATCACGCCTCGGGCGAGCCGAATAAGAAGAAGGTCGGCAAGCTCACCCGTGAACAGGTGGAAAAGATTGCCAAGATCAAAGAGCCGGACATCAACGCCGTAACGTTGGACGCCGCCTGCCGCATGATTGCCGGCACGGCGCGTTCCATGGGCATTACCGTCGAAGAATAACGTTCAGTGGGAGGAATTTCCGCTAATACCACGGAGGAGGATGACATGCCGAAAAGAGGAAAAAAGTATTTGGAGGCGGCCAAGCTCGTCGACAAAAACCGCACCTATACCATTGCAGAAGCGGCCGAGCTGTTGAAGCAGACCGCCAGCGCCAAATTTGATGAGACCATCGAGCTGCACGCCCGCCTGGGCGTCGACTCGCGTCACGCCGATCAGCAGGTGCGCGGCACGGTGGCGCTGCCGAACGGTACTGGTAAGACGGTGCGCGTGGCCGTCTTTGCCAAGGGCAATAAAGTCGATGAAGCGCTCGCTGCGGGCGCCGACTTCGCCGGCGAAGATCTCGTCGACAAAGTACAAAAAGAGAACTGGATGGACTTCGACGTCGCCATCGCCACGCCGGACATGATGGGCCAGGTCGGTAAAATCGGTCGTGTGCTCGGTCCGCGCGGCTTGATGCCGAACCCGAAGGCCGGCACGGTGACCATGGACGTCGCCCAGGCGGTCAAGGACGTCAAAGCCGGTAAAGTGGAGTACCGCACGGACAAGCAGAACATCGTGCACGTGCTGGTGGGCAAGGCTTCGTTCGACACCGAGAAAATCGAGCAGAACTTGAAGGCGCTCATCGGCGCCATCGTGAAGGCCAAACCGGCCTCGGCCAAGGGTCGCTATCTGCGCTCGGTGACCGTCGCCACGACGATGGGCCCTGGGATTCCCCTCGAGACCACCTCGCTCATGGAGCTCGGAAAGTAACACCAACGCTTGCGCCAGACGCCGAGCTGTGGTATTTTGAATATCGGCTACCGAAGACCACAGGCGCCCACAAGGGCTTAATTTCCTGTCGAGGTATGAATCTCGCATTCAACTCCCGGTCTTTTTGTGCCCGGGAGTTTTAATTTGTAGCCGAAGGAGGTGAATGAAGTGAAGGAACAGACATTACAGGCCAAAGAGAATGTCGTCGCCGAAATTAAAGAGCACATCGAACAGGCGAAATCCGTGACGATTGTGGCCTACAACGGCGTGAACGTCGAGCAGATCACTGCACTGCGCAACAAGTATCGCGAAGCCGACGTCGTCTACAAAGTCTACAAGAACACCATGGTGCGCCGCGCGTTCAACGAACTGGGCACGACGGATCTGGACGAGGTCCTCAACGGACCGAATGCGTTCGTCTTCTCGAACAACGAGATGGTGGACGGCCCGAAGATTTCGGCGGAGTTTGCCAAGGACAACGAGGAGAAGTTCAAGATCCTCGCCGGTTACATGGACGGCAAGGCCATGAGCGCCGACGAAGTGGTGGCGCTGTCGAAGTTGCCGGGCAAGGAAGTATTGCTCAGCATGGTGTTGCGCGGTTTGCAAGGCCCCATCGCCGGCTTTGCCAACGTGTCGCAAGGCATCTTGCGCAAGACCGTTTACGCGTTCAACGCAATCAAAGAGAAGAAGGAAGAAGAAGGCGCGGCCTAAGCGCGACGGATCGCGTATGGCGGCACGATGAGACCGCATGTGCGGCATAAGGAGGAATCAAAATGGCATCTGAGAAAGTTACTGCATTAGTTGAAGAAGTCAAGGCTCTGACCGTTCTCGAACTTTCGGAACTCGTTTCGACCCTGGAAGAAGAATTTGGCGTTTCGGCTGCCGCTCCGGTGGCTGCGGCTGCTCCTGTGGCCGGTGGCGCTGCTGCTGGCGCTGCTGAAGCCGAGCAGACGGAATTCGACGTCATCCTTAAGAGCGCAGGCTCCTCGAAGATCAACGTCATCAAGGTCGTCAAGGACGCTGCGGGTCTGGGCTTGAAGGAAGCCAAGGCTCTGGTTGACGAAGCCCCGAAGGCCGTCAAAGAGAAGGTCTCCAAGGAAGAGGCTGAAGAGCTCAAGAACAAGCTCGAAGAAGCCGGCGCCGAAGTCGAGGTCAAGTAAAAACTCACGTCAAAACCGTCGTCTCCCACGGGAGCGGCGGTTTTTTTTCTATGATTCATTTTCTTTTTAAGTTGGGCCGTGAACTGTGGTATCCTAGTAGTGAAAACATTTGAGCGTGGTTTTGCACATTCAATTGTTACTAAATTGACAACACGGGAGAATGCGGTACAATGGAAGAGAGCTGTCCTGTTAAGGGGAGAGCAGAGGCAGATGCGAAGGGGGAATCATGACACGTAGAGTTTTTATTGCCAGTGCAGCGCGCACGGCGGTCGGTACGATGGAGGGCGTCCTCAAAGATACGCCGGCGGTCAAGCTCGGTGAATGCGCGGTTCGCGAGGCCATCAAGCGCGCGAACATCCAGCCGGAACAGGTCGACATGGTCTATTTGGGCAATGTCATCCAAGCGGGCCTGGGACAGAACGTCGCTCGTCAGATCTCGGTCAACTCCGGTATTCCGGTGGAGACGCCGGCCGTGACGCTGAACGTGGTGTGCGGCTCGGGTTTGGAAACCGTGAACACAGGGGCGCGCCTCATCCAGTTGGGCGAGGCGGATATCGTGGTGGTCGGCGGCGCCGAGAGCATGTCGATGGCGCCGTACGCGGTCATGAAGGGTCGCTTCGGCTACCGGATGAACGACGGGATAATCGTGGACACCATGGTTCACGATGCGTTGAGCGATGCGTTTGGGGGCTACCACATGGGCATCACCGCGGAGAACGTGGCAGAGAAGTACGGCATCACACGTGAAGAGTTGGACGCCTTCTCGGCGCGCAGCCAGAACCGCGCCGAAGCCGCGCGCAACGCCGGACGCTTCAAGGACGAGATCGTCCCCATTGAGGTGAAGCAGAAAAAGCAGACCATCACGTTCGACACGGACGAAGGCATTCGCGATGGCCAGACGCCGGAGATTTTGGCGAAGCTCAAGCCGGCCTTTAAGCCGGATGGCATCGTGACGGCGGGCAACAGCTCGGGCATCAACAACGGCGCGGCGGCGCTGGTGCTGGTGAGCGAGGACAAGATGAACGAGTTGGGCCTGAAGCCGATGGCCGAGTGGCTCGGCGGCACCTTGGCCGGAGTGGAACCGTCCATCATGGGCGTGGGTCCGATCGTAGCCACCAAGAAGATCTGCAAGCGCCTCGACATCGATCCGCAGGACTTCGACCTCATCGAGTCGAACGAAGCCTTTGCGGCGCAGTCGGTGGCCGTGGTGAAGGAACTGGGCCTCGACGAAGAGAAGGTCAACGTCAACGGCGGCGCCATTGCGCTGGGCCATCCGGTGGGCGCGTCCGGTGCGCGCATCTTGGTCACGTTGCTCTACGAGATGCAGCGTCGTGAAGACGCCAACCTGGGCCTTGCCACGTTGTGTATTGGCGGTGGAATGGGCTGCGCGTGCGTGGTCAAAAAGGCCTGAACCTTTTATAAAAGGAAGAATGGGGACACTGGAAACAGTGTCCCATCACTTCAGCCATAAAATGATAAAAAGTTAACGTTTTATGGTTTGCTTCGCTTGGAATTGAAATTGGGAGGAAATGATGGATTTTCAACTCAGTGAAAAGCACCAAATGGCGCAACAGCTGTTTCGTGACTTCGCGTTAAACGAAGTGAAGCCGCTGGCGCAGGAAATTGACAAGGAACATCGCTTCCCCGAAGAGACCGTCGAGAAAATGGCTCGTTACGGCTTTTTGGGCATTCCGTTTGCCAAGGAATACGGCGGACAGGGCGCGGATACCCTTACATATGTGATGTGCGTGGAAGAACTCTCGCGCGTGTGCGCGTCCACGGGCGTCATCGTCTCGGCGCACACGTCGCTGTGCGCGAGCCTCATCGAAAAACACGGTACGGAAGAGCAGAAGCAGAAGTACCTCGTGCCGCTGGCTAAGGGCGAGAAGCTGGGTGCCTTCGGTCTGACGGAACCGAACGCCGGTACCGATGCTGCGGGTCAGCAGACGACGGCCGTGGAAGATGGCGATGACTACATCATCAACGGGTCGAAGATCTTCATCACGAACGCCGGCTACGCCGACATTTACTGCATCTTCGCCATGACGGACCGCAGCCAGGGCAACCACGGCATCTCCTGCTTCATCCTGGAAAAGGGCATGGATGGCTTCGACTTCGGCCTGCCGGAAGACAAGATGGGAATTCACGCCTCGTCCACGCGCGAGCTGATCTTCAACAACGTCCGCGTTCCAAAGGAGAACTTGGTCGGCAAGGTTGGCAAGGGCTTCGGCATCGCCATGAACACGCTGGACGGCGGGCGCATCGGCATCGCCGCGCAGGCGCTGGGCATTGCGCAGGGCGCACTCGACGTGGCGCAGGATTACGTCAAAGAGCGCAAGCAGTTCGGTCGTCCCATCGGCAAGTTCCAGAACACGCAGTTCAAACTGGCCGAGATGAAGATCGAGATCGAGGCGGCGCGCCTCCTGGTGTACAAAGCGGCGATGAAGAAGGATTCTGGCGAGCGTTACACGGTGGACGCGGCCATGGCCAAGCTCAAAGCGGCGCGTGTGGCGTCCTGGGTGACCAGCCGTGCGGTGCAGATGCTCGGCGGTTACGGTTACATGGTGGATTACGATGTCGAGCGTATGATGCGTGATGCGAAGATCACGGAAATTTACGAAGGAACATCCGAAGTCATGCTCATGGTGGTCGGTGGAGACCTGTTGAAATAGGAGGCGTCATGAATATTGTAGTTTGCATTAAACAGGTACCGGATACCAACGAAGTGCGCATTGATCCGGAGAAGGGAACGCTGATTCGTGACGGCGTGCCTTCCATCATGAATCCGGATGACAAGGCCGCGTTGGAATTTGCGTTGGAGATCAAGGATAAAACGCCGGAGGCGCACGTCGACGTCATTTCGATGGGACCGCCGCAGGCGGAAGTCATCTTGCATGAAGCGCTTGCCATGGGTGCGGATGATGCCTATCTGGTGACGGATCGCGCGTTCGGCGGTGCAGACACGTGGGCGACGTCGTCGACGATCGCGGCGGCGGTCAGCAAGTTGGACTACGATCTCGTGATCTGCGGCCGTCAGGCCATCGACGGCGATACGGCGCAGGTCGGCCCGGAGATGGCGGAGCATCTGGGCATCCCCAACATCTCGTATGCGGCAAGCCTCGACGTGGACGGCGACAGCGTCGTGGTGAAGCGTCAATATGACGACGGTTACCACGTCGTGCGCGCCAAGATGCCGTGCCTGGTGACGGCGCTTTCGGAAGCAAAGAAGCCGCGTTACATGTCAGTGGGCGCGATCTTCGATTCGTTTGACAACTATGAGATTCAGCGCTGGACGCGTCCAGACGTTCCGGTTGACGACAGCAACATCGGTCTGAAGGGTTCCCCGACGCGCGTGGCAAAGTCGTTCCCGAAGCCGGTGAAAGCACCGGGCATGAAGATCGAGAAGGACGTCGACGAGTCGGTTCAGTTCATCATGGACCGTCTGCATGACAAATACGTACTCTAAGGGGGCCGAGATGGAATTAAGTGAATACAAAGGCGTAATGACCTTCGCGGAGCAGGTCGAAGGGAAGTTGACGAATGTCTCGCTGGAACTCATCGGCAAGGGCCGTGAGCTGGCGAAGGATCTGGATACGGATGTCACGGCGGTCCTCCTGGGCGAGAACATGGACGAACTGGCTCAGACGCTCATCCAGTATGGTGCGGACCACGTCATCGTGGCGGACGATCCGGAACTCAAGTACTACCGCACGGAGCCGTACACGCAGGTGCTGGCGAACATCGTGCACGACGAGAAGCCGGAAGTGATGTTGGTGGGCGCCACGTCCATCGGCCGTGATCTGGGGCCGCGTCTGGCGGGCCGCATTCACACGGGCCTCACGGCGGACTGCACGAAGCTGGAGATCGATGCAGAGACGAAGGAGCTGCGCATGACCCGTCCGGCGTTCGGTGGCAACCTCATGGCGACCATCCTCTGCTCGGATTTCCGTCCACAGATGGCGACGGTACGTCCGGGCGTCATGGTCAAGGAGATTCGCGACGAATCCCGCACGGGCGACGTCAAGAAGTACGAGAAGGCGATTGAGAAGAACGCCTGCTTCGTGGACATCGAGGATGTGGTGAAGATCACCAAAGAGAAGGTGGACATTCAGGATGCGAAGATCTTGGTTTCGGGCGGCCGCGGCATGGGCGGTCCGGAGAACTTCAAGATCCTCCAAGACCTGGCGGATGCGCTGGGCGGCGAGATCTCGTCGTCGCGTGCGGCCGTGGATGCGGGCTGGGCGCCGAAGGACATTCAGGTGGGTCAGACCGGTAAGACGGTGCGTCCGACGCTCTACATCGCCTGCGGGATCTCGGGCGCCATTCAGCACTTGGCCGGCATGGAAGAGTCGGACTACATCATCGCCATCAACAAGGATGCCGGTGCGCCGATCTTCAATGTCGCGGATGTGGGCATTGTGGGCGACCTGTTCAAGATCGTGCCGAAGCTGACGGAAGAAGTGAAGAAGGATCGCGCGCAGAACGCGGCGCAGTAAGCGAGAAACGCAGCGCGATAAGCGCAACAGGTGCACTGTAAGCGCAGAACGCAGCGCGGGTAGCGCGTAAATAGCACAGCATAGCGCATCAAGCGTGGCGCGTATTCTCTGGTTTTGCACCGACCGCTGGGGATATTCCGGCGGTCGGCTTTTTTGTGAACCAAAAAAGGCCGCCGAGGAAAGTCCCGGCGGCCTTTTTCTGTGCCCGCAAGCCTTCGCGTGTCGCGAAGGCCGTGCGGCGTTTGTTATGCCTGTTTCTCCAGCGAGGCGACGACGGAGTCGGCCAGCGCAGCGATGTCTTTGTCGGTGTTGGCGTCCGGCGCGGACATGAACGAGACGTCCGAATCCAAGTAGTAGATCTCGAACATCTGGTCGAGAATCTTGCGCATCTCCGCGCCCGAGGACGGGGCCCAGGAGCCGTTTTCGATGATGCCGACCGTGCGCTTCTGCATGTTCAGGGCGACGAGGTCGTTTAAGAAGTCCTTCATCGGCGGGAACACGCCCAGGTTGTAGGTCGGGCAGGCGAGGATGATGTGGCCCACGCGGAAGGCTTCCGAGATGAGGTAGCTCATGTGGGTGGCGGAGACGTCCCAGACGGTGACGTCGGTCACGCCGCGCTGCACGATCTCCGAGGCCAGCTTCTGCGCCACTTGCTCGGTGTTGCCGTACATGGAGCCATAGACGATCATGACGCCGTTGTCTTCCGGCTCATAGCGCGACCACTTGTCGTACTTGCCGATGATGTAGCCCAGGTCTTTGCGCCAGATCACGCCGTGGAGCGGGCAGATGACTTTGATGGGCAGCGTCGCGGCCACTTTGAGGACGGCCTGCACGTAGGGGCCGTACTTGCCGACGATGTTGGTGAGATAGCGGCGTCCCGGTTCGAGCCAGTCGCGATCCCAGTCCACCTCGTCATCGAAGAGCTTGCCGTCGAGCGCTTTGAACGACCCGAAGGCGTCGGCCGAGAAGAGGACGCCGTTGGTAGTGTCCAACGTCGCCATCGGCTCCGGCCAGTGCACCATCGGCATCTCCACGAAGGCGAACTCGTGTGCGCCGGAGGAGAAGGTGTCTCCCGTGGCGACGGTGATGCGCTTGTCGCAGTGGTAGTTGAACTGCGTCATGAAGTAGAAGCCTTTTTCTGTCGAGATGACAGTGGCTTCCGGGTGGCGCAGGATGACTTCTCCGAAGGTGGAGGCGTGATCCGGCTCCCAGTGGTTGATGATAATGTAGTCCAGCGGCCGATCCCCGAGCACGTAGGCCAGGTTCTCCAAGAAGTACGGCGCAAATTCGAAATCCACTGTGTCAAAGAGGACCGTCTTTTCGTCCAACAGGACGTAGGAGTTGTAGCTCACGCCTTCCGGAATGGGATGGATACGTTCAAAAATGGAGGTGCGATGGTCGTTGACCCCAATCCAATACAAATCTTTTACGACTTCACGAACATTCGGCATATTGATCTCCTTTGAATTTCTCTCAGTCTTATCCAACGTCCCGATTATTCAACGGGGATGTATCCGCTCTTCGGATCGCCGCACTTCGGGCAGAGGTAGGTGTCCGGCAGCTGCTCGAACGGCGTTCCCGGCGCCACACCCGATTCGGCATCGCCACGGGCCGGATCGTATTCATGACCACAGCCATTGCAGACGTAGATGCCGGTCTTCGTGCGCGGCTCTTGCGGCACGTTGCGTTTTTTCTTTTCAAAGGCCTCTGCCGGATGGCGTTCCTGGCCCTGTTCCAATTCGGCCGTCAAAAGCGGCATGATCTCCAGGACGTCGCCCACGATGCCGTAGTCGGCGTTTGCA
Organism: Peptoniphilaceae bacterium; assembly: GCA_028726605.1. Lineage (GTDB taxonomy): Bacteria > Bacillota > Clostridia > Tissierellales > Peptoniphilaceae > Murdochiella. The sequence continues at coordinate 12,975 of JAQYPV010000025.1, forward strand.
AAAATCGGCGCATCCGGATCCGTGTTGACCGCCACGATGGTGGCCGCTTCTTTGATGCCGCGCAGGTGCTGGCCGGCGCCGGAAATGCCCATGGCGAAGTAGAGGTTGCCCTTGAATTTCTGACCGGACATGCCGACGTAACGTTCGATGGGGAGGTAGCCCAGCGTTTCAGCGACCGGACGCGAGCTGGAGATGGCGGCTCCGGCGGCCTCGGCGAGTTCGATGGCCACATCCAGGTTCTCTTTTTCGCCAATGCCCTGGCCGACCGAGACGAGGCGTTCCACCTCGTCCACCGGTGCGTAGACATCGACCGTGGTGTCGAACGCGTAACCGTCGCCCTTCAGTGCTTCGACGAGTTTCTTCACTTGTTCTTCTGGCGTGCCTTCGATCATGATGTTCTTGCGTGGCCCCGTCACGGCACCCTGTTTGCCGGTCTCGGCGACCGTCGCCGCTGACTTTTTGCGCTTCATACGGCCGATGACCTGGCCGCTGATGACCACGTGCATGACTTCGTTGGTGCCTTCGTAGATCTGTGTGATCTTGGCGTCGCGGAAGGCGCGCTCGACGTCGAAGCCTTTGATGAAGCCGTTGCCGCCGTGCAGCTGAATGGCTTCGGTGGTGACCCACATGGCCGTATCCGACGCGAAGAGCTTCGCCATTGCAGCTTCTTTTGTGTACTTGCCGTGGTTGGTCTTGAGTTCTGCGGCGTTGTAGATGAGGTGGCGCGACGCTTCGATGCGGGTGGCCATGTCGGCGATCTTGAAGCTGACGCCTTGGTTGGCAGCGATGGGCGCGCCGAACTGGATGCGCTCGCGTGCGTAGGCGACTGTCGCTTCATAGGCGCCCTGCGCGATGCCGAGGGCCTGCGAGGCGATGCCGATACGACCGCCGTCCAGCGTCGTCATGGCGATCTTGAAGCCTTCGCCTTCCTTGCCGAGCAGGTTTTCTTTCGGAACTTTCACGTTTTTGAAGGACAGCTCCGAGGTGATCGAGGAACGGATGCCGAGTTTGTCGTACTGCGTCGGGAACGTGAAACCTTCCCAGCCTTTCTCGACGATGAAGGCGGAAATGCCGTGGTTGCCTTTTTCCGGGCTGGTCACAGCGAAGATGACGTATGTATCTGCGCGGCAACCGTTGGTGATGAAGATCTTGTGTCCGTTCAGAATGTAGTGATCGCCTTCCAGAACGGCCGTCGTCTCCGTGCCGCTGGCATCGGAACCGGCGTGTTCTTCCGTCAGACCGAAGGCGCCGATTTTCTCACCTTTGGCCAGCGGGACTAAGTATTTTTGTTTCTGTTCTTCGGTGCCGTACGCCCAAATCGGCCATGAACCGAGCGATGTGTGCGCCGAGCAGATGACGCCCAGACCGCCGTCCACGCGGGAGAGCTCTTCCACCGTGATGGCGTAGCTGGTCGTGTCCAGACCCTGGCCACCGTATTCCTTTTCAAACGGAATGCCCATCAATCCCATCTGCCCCATCTTCATGACGACTTCTTCCGGGAAGATCTCTTCCTGGTCGTTCTTGAACGCAATGGGTTTGTACTCTTTTTCCGCAAATTCACGAACGATCTTGCGGAGTGCCTCGTGCTCCTTCGTGAGTTGATACGCCATGTTATCCTCCCAATTTCTTTTGCTGCCCGCGTGTTTCCATTGTCGTTGCCGTCGACTGAAACGAGTGACCCGCTCGCGATACGACCGGCCGTGGTGCTTTGGCGGTCGGCATCGCGTGGGGCGATGAATCGTCAGGATCAGTGTCCTTTCAGCCCTCTGGCGTATTGCCGCTCGCGTCATGGGCGACGAACGCGAAATCGAAACGTGCGCGATCTTCACATCCCCAGTTTACTTGTAAATGATTGAATATGCAATGGATTCCCGATAAAAAAACTCTGATTTTAGAGTCCAGCAATCGCAACGCCTCCATGCGCCTATCCAAATCATTATTTACCCGCCCATGAGAGATGAAAACATTTCGCGAGCTGCCCGTGAAGAAGGCGACAGAAGGTAATTGTTTGTATTGGAATTGAGCAATTTTTCGATTTCACAGGAATATGGCATGGCCTTCATATAAAAAAGATACCGACTTAGATGAATGTGTTCGGCGAGTTGAAATCACGATTTCGCATTTTGGCAACGCTGGGTGGTGCGTGAGATTCATGGGAGATCTTTATTTTGCGATTTTCCCCTGACACATTCATCCTTATACAGGGCGAATATGTGGTGGCTGTTCAGCGATTCGACATCGCAACCACCTCGACCGGGCGTGACATGTGGTTGAGAAATCGTATATGAAAAGAGCGACACAAAATCGTCCGAAAAAAGTCAGTGGAAAACATCGATCATTCATTTTCCCCTGAAGCCCCAATTGTGATTTCAGAAGAATGGCCCAAAATGGCGCTTATACATTCAGAAATTCGAATAAAAAGCCAATTCTGAGGCGGTGTCCCCAGTAGCGATGTGGCTGAGACGTGCTACCGATCAATGCGACAGCGGTTCGCCGGCGGTTCATCAATGTCGCTTCGTGGGGTTGAAACTGATCAATGCGACAGCGGTTCGCCGGCGATCCATCAATGCCGCTTCGTGGGGTTAAAACTGATCAATGCGACAACGGTTCGCCCGGCGGTTCATCATCGTCGCTTTTGTGAGGCGTCTATTTTAACTGCTTTGCCGTCAATGTCATCATCCCTCCTATCCTACATCAGGGGGTGACCTTTTTCCCACAGCAAGGAGTGACCTTTTGCCGCCACCCTCCTGACACCCTTCGGGATGACATGTTCGCTGACCGAGGACAATTTTACGCTCGTGCTCTTGTGATTTGTCGGGAATTCGTGTATTATATACGGGTATTCCCGTCGCCAAGCGTCGCTTGGAATCGTACCACGTGGAGAAGTATCGAAGTGGTCATAACGGGGCTGACTCGAAATCAGTTTGTCCTTCGGGACACGTGGGTTCGAATCCCACCTTCTCCGCTTGCGAAAATGCCCAGTCCGTCAACTTCAGCGGACTGGGCATTTTTCAATGTTTGCAGCGGCTGTCTTCCTCTCGCTCACTCACGCCCATTGACGCAATTCGATAACACCAATCAAAACGCTGACCACAAATCGATAATGTCAGCGGAGCCATCGCGACCAAGCATCCAGGGCATCGCCGATGCAGGACGACCAGAAGTCCCAATTATGCAGGCCGAAGCTGCCGGTTGAAAAGTCGACGCGGACGTACTTTTCTAAGATCTGGACTGCGTCGGAGACCATCTCGACGGGAACCGTCGGATCGGCTTTGCCCGAGGCGACAAAGAGCCCCGTTTTTGCCAAGCCGCCTTCGCCCAGATTCTCTAACAGCTTCATCGGATGCAAGGCCAGCCATCGCGCTTCGCGGCCCTCCGGCGCATCAAAGGCGTGAAACGGGTAGTTCATGTCGTTGACGCTGGGCCAAATGGCTGGGGAGAGCAGCATTGCAAAAGAAAAGAGATCGTTGTATTTCAGCACATAGCGCAGGGACGCATAGCCGCCCATGGAATTGCCGATCAGCGCGCGATGTCGACGGTCGACGTCCAGACCTTCCTCCACCAACGGCATGAGTTCGTCGAAAAAGGCCGACTCCACCGGCTGCTCCGGCGAATCGATGTAGTACGAATTGAATCCGTCCACAAAAACGACGCATGTCGGCGGCATCGTCCCTTCTTCCCTGCGCACCTCCAATTCGTCGAGCAAATTCGTATGGCATGTGTACGCCGGAAATGCGTCCTTCGCGCCGTGGAGGACGTAGAGGATCGACGTCGGGCGCGTATCGGACGCACTGTCTTGCGGCGGGAGATAGAGGCCAAAAGACCAGTCCTGCTGCAATTTTTTGGAATAAAAACACTGTTGCGAGTACGTGCCTGCCAGTGCGGCTACGTTCGTTTGACTCATGAGACGCTCCTTTCCCAAAAACAGATATCCATCGCCATCATATCACGATGAGGCGCGCCCCACCAATCTCATGCGTGGCAGCCTTTTTTAATGGGGAGAGAGGCGGGCTTCCCACCGTTCCTCCGTAGAGCGGGGCTGCGGTGCGCATTGCGTGCCGGAGCGTCAAGCGCACGTTTTTAGACGAACAAAACAAACGATTTCCTCAGCGCTCCCTTTATGTTTCGTCACTGGGCGAAACCCCTGCCATCCAGCCCTTGAACATTGACGAAATCGCGGGAAAGTGTTAAGGTGGTAACGGGTTGAAGACAGTAATGAATGGCATAGGAGGATTTATGAAAAAGGTTTTAGTCACGGAAACGGTGCATCCCGCCGGCTTGAAAATGCTGGAAGATGCGGGTTATGAAGTCATTAAGAGCCAGATCAAAGACCTGCGCGACGGCGAGACGCTGACGCGTGAAATGGCGGATGTGGACGCCGCGCTCATTCGCATCGCCGAAGTGCCGCGCGAAGCCATCGAAGGCGCCAAGAACCTCAAGATCATTGCCAACCACGGCGTGGGCATTGATAACTATCCGCTCGACGCTCTGAAAGAAAAGGGCATCCGCCTGACCACCGCGCCCGGCGCCAACAGCCGCTCGGTGGCTGAATTTGTGATGGGCCTCATGCTGGCCGTCACGCTCCAGATCAAACAGTCGGCCGACAACTACATCAAAGAAGGTTGGGCGGCACGCTCCACCACGCCGATGGGCTACAGCTTGGAAGGCAAGACCCTCTCCATCATCGGTTACGGGCGCATTGGCCGCATCATCGGCGATATGGCCATGAACGGCTTCGGTATGAAAGTCGTCGTGTACGATCCGTACGTGCCGCGCAATGACGAGCGCGTGACTTACGTGGACGACGTCGACGACGCTTTGAAGGCCGGCGACTACGTGACGCTGCACCTGGCGTTGACGGATGACACCCGCCACATGATCAACGACCACGCGTTCCAGATCATGAAGAAGACGGCCATCCTCATCAACTGCGCCCGCGGCCCGATCGTGGACGAGGAAGCGCTCGTCCGCGCCCTCCAGAACGACGAGATCTGGGGCGCCGGCATCGACGCCACCGAAGTGGAGCCGCTGGATCCGGAGAGCTACCTCTTCAAACATCCGCGTACCATCGTCACGCCGCACTTCGCCATCAAGACGAACGAAACCGAAGAAGCGGTCTGCACCATCTGCGCCAAGAACATCATCGACTTCTTCGAAGGCAACGAACTCTTCGGCGAAATCAAACTGTAAGCGTGTTTTCTCGGACGCCCGTGCTCCTGCAGCGCGGGCGTCTTTTTGATATACTGGATAATGAAAGGATTATCCAACGGAGGAAACATGAAAGCCATTTTATTTGACATGGACGGCACGCTTTTGGATTCCATGCACGCGTGGTATGCCGCTGATGTGGGCTATTTGAAAGACGTCGGCGTCGATCCGGACGAAGTGGACTACAATCAAATTGTCACCGGTAGCGCTGACGCGCTGATCGACTACTTGCACGACGAGTTGGGCGTCGACGTCGACCCTCATGACATGCGCGCCAGTGCGCTCGTGACCATGGCGCATTACTACGGACGCGATGTCGTCCCCAAGGACGGCGTGGAGCAGATGCTCCAGGACTTCCAGGAGATGGGCATTCCCATGGCCATCGGCACGTCCACACCCGGCGCGCTGTGTGAAACGGCGCTCGAGACCACGGGTCTGCGGCACTACTTCGACTTCATTGTCAGCGCCTCCGACAGCGGCATTAACAAGAACGACCCGCATTTCTATGAGGTGGTCGCGCAGGAATTTGGCGTTTCTCCGGACGAGATCCTCTTTTTTGACGACGCACTCTTTGCCCTGCGCGGCGCCCATGAGGCCGGCTGCTTTACGGTCGGCGTCTACGACGACGCCTATGGCCAGGACGAAGAAGCGGTGGCGCGGGAAGCCGACGCCTTCGTCTATCAATTTTCCGATTTTTCAGCAGAACTGTGGTTACACGAATATGGTTTGTTACACGAAGAGGCGGAGGAAGACTATGAAGAAATTTAACGGAGGACGGTGCTTCGTCGCCGCACGGGTCATCGACCAGATCATCGCGACGGCGGCAGCACAGGTGGAAGGAGTGGCCGAACTGCACGGCTTCGACCGGGAGAGCGGCGAACTGCGTCACAACTACGAGAAGAGCATTGTCACCGAGACCGACGGCGCGAATCTCATGACATCGCTGGTCGTGGCCGTGGTTCCGGGGTACGCCATCATCAACGTGGTAAAAGCCGTCCAAGAGGCCGTACAGCAGGACGTCAAGGTCATGTTGGGCCTGGACGTCCGGGGCGTGGATGTGGCCGTGGTCTGATGCGCAGTCTGAATCGCAAAACACTCGATCTATTGGAGGGACCCATCCGACCCACGTTGGTCCGGTTTGCGGCCCCTCTTATTTTGACGTCCCTTTTGACGACCGTGTACACCCTGACCGATCTCTTCTGGATCGGACGCCTGGGGAGCGATGCCGTGGCCGCTGTGGGTCTCATCGGTTACATCACGTGGATGGGGGACGCTGTCGCCGTGGGTATGAAGACCGGCATGGGCGTGGTGGTGGCCAATCGCGCCGGCGCCCATGAGAAGCCTCACGCCATCGTGGAGGCGCTGTCCGCGGGATTCCAGGTATCGCTCGTGGCAGCGCTCGTCTACGCGCTGGGCTTTTTCGCCGGACTCGGCGCCTTCGTGGACTTTTTTGCCCTGGGGCCGGAAATATCTGCCATGGCGCGCGTCTACGGGCGCATCGTCCTCGTGGGTATGATCTTCAAAATGCTGCACTTCTCGTATGCACAGGCATTTCAGAGTTTTGGCGATGCCGACACGCCGTTCCGCATCAACCTCATCGGCCTGCTGCTCAACATGGTGCTCGACCCGCTCTTCATCTTCGGTTGGGGGCCGATGCCGGCGCTCGGCATCGCCGGGGCCGCCATGGCGACGTCGCTCGCCCAAGTCGTGGTCTACGTCGTCTTTCGCGTGGCGGCGCGGCAAAATGCCGTCGAGATGGACGGCGAGCGACCGGGCACGTATCTCATCGCCCAGCTGCGCTTCTCGAAGCCCGCATCGCTCGGGCTCTGCGGCGAGATCTTTCGCCTGGGGCTTCCCGTGGCGCTGCTCTCCGTGGCGTTCTGCCTCATCTCCATCGTGCTCAACCGCATGGTGTCCACGTTTGGGGCGCTCGCCGTGGCCGTGATGACCGTGGGCTCGCAGATCGAGAGTGTCAACTGGATGTCGACAGAAGGGTTTGGCGGGGCGCTCACGGCGATGACGGCGCAGAACATCGGCGCGGCCGAGGCCGATCCTCGGCGCGTGCCGCGCGTCTTGTCCTTGATGAACGTCGGCATGAAGACCATCACGAGTATTGGCGTGGTCGTCATGCTGGCATTTTGGCTCTTCGGACGCGTCGTGTTTGCGGCCTTTTTACCGGGCAATCCGGCCGGCATCGCCCTGGGCGCGGCGTACCTCTACATATTCAGCATTTCCGAGCCGTTCATGGCCATGGAGACTGCGGCGGGCGCGTGCTTCAACGCGTTCGGTCGCACCGTGCCGCCGGCCGCCATCTCCATTGGCTTTAACTTGCTGCGGATTCCCTTGGGCTATCTCTTGATGTCGCAAATCGGGGTCTACGGCGTGTGGGCGGCGATGAGCTTTTCGAGCGTCCTCAAGGGGTCGCTGTTGACCCTGTGGGGTTACCGGTTGGCGCGCCGGTATGGGCATCCGGAGCGCGAGGTGCAAGTGGGTTTAGACGTTTAAGGAGGGTGTCATGAAACGACGGTGGGTGTCGTGGCTTTTGGTCTTGTTGCTGGTGTTTCCGCAGCCGGTCTTCGCTTGGGTGACGGACACGAACGATGTGAATCACCTCGAAACGTGGCGACAGAACACGTGGCCGGGGAGCAAGACGCTCATGTTGAAAGAGGGCGGTCAGTCTTTGGCGCAAGCCGGGTGCGGGTACTTTTCGCTGGCGGCGCTCGCGCGCAAGGAGGGGACCGCGCCGAACGTGACGCCGGTCGACATCGTGCAGGCGGCGCGTGCCGGTGGCATGACTACCACCTGGTGGGGTCACTTTAACTTCGGCCGGACCAGGGAGCTGGGCCTGGGCCTCGACATGCCGGAACGCGGCACCTTTGCGGATGCGGGCCGCTCCAAGAATCCCAATGAGCCGTACCATTGGAACGTGGATTTTCTGTCGGAGGAGGAGAAGCTGGACCTCGTCCGCGCGCTCTACCACGCGGGGTACTACGTCATGATGTCGGTGTGGCATGCCCATACGAGCGGCCACTATTTGGCCGTGGATTACGTCGATCCGACGGGGCGCGTGCGCATTTTGGACAGCGCGTTCCAGACGACGTGGTACGACGAGAATCCGTCGGACATTCACATCAAATACTTGGTCATTTTGGAATCCACCAACTATCGGTTGGCGAATGCCATGCCGTCGTTTTACGGCGATTTCGACGCGTCGAGCCGGGCCAACAACGCGCGCGTGGCGGAAGAGTACGACTGGGAGGCGGCCGATGGCGCGTACATCGAGGCGCAGGTGATTTTGGAGTGTCAAGAAGAACGCGAACAGGCAGAAGCGGAGGCGAAGAAGAAGGCGGTTGAGGAAGAGGCGCGTCGCCTGGCGGAAGAACAGGCGCGCAAGGAGGCGGAAAAGAAGGCCGCCGCGGCCGCGGCGGAAGCGGAACGTTTGGCGGCGACAGAGACTCGCAATGAAGAGGGCATTCGTCTGGCACAGCCTGCATTCACGTTCACCGGGACGACGGTCAAAGTGGCCGGAAAGGATCGCATCGAGGTGGCGCTGCGCGTGGCGGAGCGCTACTTCCCGAAGGCGCGCACGGCCATTCTCGTGAATCAGTTGGCGTTTGCCGATGCCCTCTCTGCCGAGAACCTCTCGTTTGGCGAGGCGCCCATCCTCTACACGCGTGAGAATGCGCTGCCGGCGTCTGTGAAAGAGCACCTGCAAGCGGCGGGATATGAGCGCGTCGTCCTCCTCGGCGGAACGAAGTCCATCACCGCCCGCGTGGAACGCGCGGTCCGCGCGGCGCTGCCTGTGGCATCGGTGGAGCGGGTGGATGGGCGCGACCGCTTTGAGGTGAACGCCAAGACCATCGCCCAAAATCCTCAGCCGTCGGCCATCGTCACCAACGGCATGAATTTCTCCGATGCGCTCATCGCATCGCCCCTGACGACCGCGCGCGGCGCCAATCTGGTGTTGGTGAAGCCCACGGACGTGCCACAGGCTGTCCGCCCTGCGCTAGAAGACCTCACGGGAGAGGTGATCGTGATCGGCGGTGAAAAGAGCGTGACCCAGGCGACGGCGCAGCGCGTGGCAAACCTCTCCGGGCGCGACGTCCAGCGCGTCTCCGCCGCCGACCGGTACGCCTTAAGTGCGGACGTCGCCACGGCGCACTTCCCGAGCGCCACACGCGCCATCGTCACCAACGGCGCCGTCTTCTCCGACGCCCTCGTGGCCGGGCCGCTGCTGCAGCAGACCGGACTGCCACTTCTCCTCACCCGTCCGAGCGATGTGCCGGCCGCCGTGCAACAGGTGGTCTCTGGGATGAAGGGGATTTTGGTCATCGGTGGAGCGAACCCGTTTTAGGGGATTCGAGGTGCAGATGTATCGAGAAACTGTCGTCTTTTGTGAGTGAGAGGAAGATATGATTACTTGAGAATTAAAAAATCGCATCGACAGTCTGTAGCAGATCTTCTGGACAGGAGGCTTGACGAATCCCCTGGACGTCATTGAACAGATGACTTATTTGATGTTCATTCACGATTTAGACGAAACGGATCGACGCCATGCCCAAGAAAGCGCCATGCCATGGACGATCCATACGCAAAAATTGAAGGCCTTGAGGATACGGATGCCCGTGGCGATGTGTATGAATACCTGCTCTCAAAACTCAGCAATTCCGGAGTCAATGGGCAGTTTCGCACGCCCAGGCATATTATCAAGATGATGGTGAACTTGGTTGAGCCGATCCCGGAAGACGTGATCTGTGATCCGGCATGCGGGGAAGGTGTCATAATAATGATAGAGGCAAATAATTATGTAAATATAAGGAGTTCAAGACTTCTACCAAGGTTTAAAACTCAAAAAATAAATAGTTGGTGTGCTGCTTAGAGTATCCATTTTACTAATGGATATTGTAAATAGCATACCAATAAAACTAAGGATTCTTTAAAGAGTCTTATTTTGTGATGAAAGTTTAATATGCAAATCTCAGACGATAGAAAGTAATAATTCTGTCGTCTTTTTTATTTCAATGGAAGGAGGCAGGAATGAGTTTTGATTATTTTTATAATAGGCAATCTGAGATGTATAACTTCATTAGGTTACCTATGGTATTAATGGAAGATGAGATTTTTGAGAGCATTTCTATTGAAGCAAAAGTTTTGTATTCATATATGCTTAATCGAATGGGTCTTTCATATAAAAATGGCTGGATCGATGAAGATGGAAAAGTTTTTATTTATTACACAATTGAAAGTATAAAAGAGCAATTTAATTGTGCAAGTGAAAAAGCAAATAAATTAATAGCTGAGCTTGATATTAAATCAGGGATAGGACTGATTGAAAAGAAAAGGCAAGGATTGGGAAAGCCTAACAGAATTTATGTTAAAGACTTTATGAGCATATTTAATAATATGGAATTAAAAAATCAAGAAGTTCGAAAAACAAAATTCCAGAAGTTCGATAATCGAAATTCAAGAGATTCGAATATCGAAAGTCAAGATTTTCGAAAATCG